>JBHOQX010000044.1:0-71286 GCA_042408595.1 Roseiflexaceae bacterium
CCGCGGCAAGCTGCAGCCCGGCATGCGCATCGACGGTCCGGCGATTATCACCGAGCTGGACTCGACCACGGTCGTGCTGCCGCACCACGTGGCGACCGTGGATCGCTTCTACAATCTGTTGATCAATAGAGCCTAGTGCGCGCACCATGCCGGGGCTGTAGCAGTTCTATTTGATTCGTAACGATCAACGTCGTGCCGCCTTCAGGCGGTACGCGGACGCCGCCTGAAGGCGGCACGACAACACACGCGCGACCGCTATAGAGGCTCGAGCGCGTACAGCGCGGGGACAAGGGGTCAGGGGTCAGGATTCAGGCTTTCCTGGCGCTGTTACTGCTCTGCCCTTGCCCGAAAACGCCCCTCGAACATCCACTGGGGCCAGGGCGTTGTGAAGCTCGACATAGCGTTCCTTTCGTGCCGCCCGTTGACGCTCAACGTTTCGGACATCGGCCCGCGAAGCGGGCAAGGAGCATGCGATGGCAAACGTGAACACCGCTGCGATCCCGCAGATCGAGATCGACCCGGTCACGCTCGACATCATCGAGAACGCGCTGAAGAACACCCGCTACGAGATGGACGCGGTGCTGTACCGCACCGCGATGAGCCCGGTCATCCGCGAGCAGCACGACCAATTCCCCATGATCACCGACCCGCACGGGCGCATGGTCGTCGGCCAGTTCGGCTCGTACATCGCCGGCCTGATGGACACCTGGGACCAAAGCATCGAGCCAGGCGATGTCATCCTGCTCTCCGACCCGTACCTGTGCGGCGGGGCGATCAGCCATGTGAACGACCTGCTGGTGCTGCTGCCGATCTTTTACGGTCAGGGCGACGAGGTGGAACTGATCGGCTGGGCCTCGATGTTCGGCCACGCCCAGGATGTCGGCGGGCCGCTGCCTGGCTCGCTGCCGACCGGCGCGACGACGATCTTCGGCGAGGGGCTGCGGTTGCCGCCGGTCAAGCTCTACGAGCGCGGCAAACTGAACCGGGCGGTGCTCGATATCATGCTCAACAATGTGCGCCAGCCGGAGATGAACCGCGCCGACCTGATGGCGATCGTCGCTTCGTGCCGCACCGCCGAGAAGCGGGTGCTGGAGCTGTGCGAGCGCTTCGGCAAGGACACCTACCTGGCCGCCTGCCAGGCGTTGCTCGACCGCACCTACCGGGCCATGCAGCAGCTGATCGTGCAGAACCTGCCGGAGGAGCCACAGGACTTCGAAGACTATGTCGACGACGATGGTTTGGGCAACGGGCCGTTCAAGATGAAGCTGACGATCTGGCGCGAGGGCGACCAGGCATACTTCGACTGGACGGGCACCGACCCGCAGGCGCTGGGGCCGATCAACTTCTATCTGAACGAGGGCATGTTCAAGATGTTCATCGGCGTCTACCTGATCATGGTCTTCGACCCGCAGATTCTGTTCAACGACGGCTTTTACCCGCTGCTGCACGTCACCATGCCGAAGGGCAGCCTGATCCAGCCGGAGTTCCCGGCGGCGCTCGGCTGCCGCACCCACGCCCTGACGCGCCTGTTCGACGTGCTGGGCGGCGCGTTGGCGAAGCGGGCGCCCGAGTTCACCACCGCCGCCGGCTACGGCACCAGCCCGTACCTGCTCTACAGCGGCTACGACGGCGACGGTGAGTTCTTCTACCTGATGGAGATCACCTACGGCGGCATCCCCGGCCGCCCGATCGGCGATGGGATGGACGGGCATTCCTGGTGGCCGCTGTTCACCAACATTCCCACCGAGTACCTGGAGAGCTACTACCCGATCCGCATCGAGCGCTACACCAGCATCGAGGACAGCGGCGGGGCCGGCTTCCACCGCGGCGGCAACGGCATCGAGAAGGTCTATACCTTTTTGGAGCCGGGCGAGATCTCCATCCACGACGACCGCTGGCTGACGCCGCCGTGGGGCATCCTGGGCGGCACCCCCGGCATGCGCTCGACCAAGATTCTGCGCCGCGCGGACGGCACGGAGCGCATCCTGCCGAGCAAGTGCGACCAGGTGCAGGTCGAGCCCGGCGACCAGCTGATCTACCGCACGGCCGGCGGCGGCGGCTGGAAAGACCCGCTCACCCGCCCGCCGGAGCTGGTGCAGCGCGATGTGCGCTATGGGCTGGTCAGCCGCGCCAAGGCCGCGCGCGACTATGGCGTGGTGCTGACCGACACGCTGGAGATCGACCTGGCAGCGACCGAGCGGCGGCGCGCTGAGATCGCTGCGGCGCGCGGCCCGGTGAAAGACTTTGACTTCGGCCCGCCGCTGGCGGAGCTGCTTGCGACCGCCCAGGAGCAGACCGGCCTCCCCGCGCCGAAAACGCCCCAGCCGGTGCGCTGGGCGGTGGCCAAGGCGGCCCGGCGGGCGAAGCAGGCCGCCAACGGGGCGGGCGCAGCGGCACATACCGAGGCGCTGGCGGCGGACTAAGGCGTGACTGGATAACAAGGTAGCGAGGTGATAGCGCATATAGCAGTCCTATCTGATTCGTACCGATCAACGTCGTGCCGCCGTCAGGCGGTACGCGGACGCCCCCTGAAGGCGGCACGACAATTCACGCGAGATCGCTATATGCGTCACCGCATACCTGATGGTAGAACCATCGATTGCGTTGGGAGGCGCGGACAGGTCGATCCGCCTCTCCCGATGCAATCGACATCCGCGTCAACTCCAGCACCCATGTAGTGGGCTGGTGTGGAGGGCGACCGCGCATGTCCGGTCAATGACATCGTGTTGCGCTCAGGGTGTGAGAACCATGTCTCTATGCCCTGTCACGATCGTTCAACATCGTGGGAAGTGGGATTCTCCCACCTTCATCGAAGAACAAAGCTCGCATTGTGTCCACTGAAGTCGCTAACATTGCAAGGAGCGATCCCATGCCCGAATACACTCTGGAAAAGGGCAAAATCCATCACAAGTGGGACAACAGCATCCCTCCGGCGATCGAAATCGAGCCAGGTGATATCGTCCACTGCGAGACGGCCGAGGTGACCAACAATCAGGTCACGCCAGGCTGCGACGCCACGGTGTTGACGCAGCTCGATTTTTCGCAGCTCTATCCGCTAGCCGGGCCGATCTACGTCAAAGGCGCGGCGCCGGGCGATATTCTCGAGGTTGAGATTCTGCGGCTGCAAACCCTCGATTGGGGCTGGACAGGGCTGATACCGGGGCTGGGGCTGCTGGCGGAGGATTTCAAGGAGCCATACATCCGGCACTTCGACCTGACGAACGGCGAAACCGCGCCGCTGCGCGACGACATCCACATTCCGATTCAGCCGTTCTGCGGCACCATGGGTGTGGCGCTGGACGAACCAGGCGCGTTCGACGTGCTCCCCTGCGGCAAGGGCGGCGGCAACATCGACACACGCCATCTCAATGTCGGCGCAAAGCTCTACCTGCCGGTGTTCGTCCCGGGGGCGCTGTTCTCCGCCGGCGACTGCCACGCCGCCCAGGGCGATGGCGAGGTCTGCGTGACCGGCATTGAATGCCCGCTCCAGTTCTCGCTGCGCTTCAACGTCATCAAGGGCCGCAGCCTCCGCCCATGGAGCTACCAGTTCTTCACCCCGCCCGGCCCGATCCAGCCCAAGTACGACGAGAAGGGGTATTTCGTCACGACGGCGATCGGCCCGGACTTGATGGAAAACGCGAAGAACGCCGTCCGCGACATGATCGCCTGGCTTGGCCGGGAGAAAGGGCTCAGCCCAGAGGATGCCTACGTGCTCTGCAGCCTGGCCGGCGATTTGCGAATCAGCCAGATCGTGGATGCGCCGAACTGGTGCGTGTCGTTTTATATGGCGCTGAGCGTGTTCAGGTGAACGGTTTATCGGGCAGATCGGTTCTCGCACCCAGCAAGACGTTTCACCGGAGCTTTCGGCGGGCCGGGGCGTGGCGCACAGTCGGATGATCGCGGCGCGAGGGTGGCTGGCCTGTCACGCGCCTAGGGAGGCGTGCTGCTCGCCATCTCAGGTGCGCGCCGTCGCCACAACCCACATCTGGTTCATCGGCCCTCCGGCCTCACTCCACGCTTGCCTCCGGCTCGGGCGCGGCGGCGGCCACCGGGCCGCCCCGCGTGACCAACACATACGCCAGCCCCGCCACCGGCAGCATCATCCAGTAGTTGATCAGCCGAAAGATCACCGACGCCGGGATCGCCTCCGCGCCCACGCCCAGCCCCTGCAGCATCAGCGCCAGCGCCGCCTCGACAGTACCGCCGCCCCCCGGCAGCGCATTGAACATGCTGGTGATCAGGACGACGCCGAAGGACGCGATCACCACCTGCGGCGAGACGACGACCCCCAGGCTGTAGAGCACCAGCCACATCGCCATACTCTGCACAATCTGGCCGAGCAACTGGCAGACCACCAGCAGCCCCAGCAGCCAGGGCCGCGCCGCCACCATGTTGCGCCCGTTCGCAACCTCCGCGACGACCCGGTGGATCGGCTCGTCGCTGATGTCGATCCGCAGCACGCGCGCCACCGCGTCCTTCAGCGCCAGCATCCAGCGCAGCAGCGCGCCGTGCGAGCGCGTCAGCAGAAAGACCGCCACACCGATGACCGCCAGGGCGATCAGGCCGGCGGCCAGGCTGATGTCCTCGGCCGCGCCGATGCCGGAGCGCACCGTCAGATACACCAGGGCGTAGCAGAACATCAGCACCATCGCCGCGACGAAGCTGACCGCCTCGAGCGAGGCGAGCAGCCCGGCCTCGCCGCCCGGCACACCTTTCCACTGGAGCTTGCGGGCCAGGAAGGTGTACCCGGCGACGCCGCCGGCCGGGATGGACTGGCTGACGATCAGGCAGACGATGGTGACGCCCCAGAGCCAGAGCGCGTTGCCGGCGCGCCGCCCAAGCGCCCGCAGGCCGACATCGTAGACGAGCGAGGTGCAGAAGAAGCCGAACAGCGTGAGCGCTACCGCCGCGCCGAGCCAGAACGGTTCAGCGTTGCGGGCCAACGCCAGGGCGGAGAGGATCTCGTGGCGCTTGACGATCACCACCGTAAGGATCGTCAGGCTGAGCAGGCTGCTGATGATGAGTTGCCAGCGCGGGACTTTCATGGTATCTCAGGAGGCCTTGTAGATACGGCGCTAACCGTGCTTCTGACTCCACTGGCGTCCGCGTCGCACCTGCAAGGTCTACGACACCAGTATTACGACGGCGGCGGCGCCAGCTCGGTTGCGGCGGGAGCCGCCAGGCGCGTCTGGAAGTCCGCCCCGCCGAACAGCAGCACCAGCCCGCCCATGATGCTGATGAGCAGGCGCGCGCTGAAGACCAGCAGCGCCAGCGCGATCGCCTGGCCCTCTGGGATGCCGACTTGCGCCAGATAGACGCCGAAGACCGCCTCGCGCACGCCCAGGTTGTTGAAAAAGATCGGCGCGAGCCCCAGAATGTCTACCAGCGGGACCATCAGCATAAAGAGCGGCAGCGGGACCGCCAGGCCCAGCGCCAGCCCGCAGGCGACATGCACACCGATCCAAATGCCCTGGAAGGCGAACGACAACAGCATGACCCATACCAGGAACCAGCCGCGCGGCGCGTAGCTGTGCAGCGCCGTGGCGACCCGCCGCACCGGCCCGCGGGCGGCTCCCGGCAGCCATGGCACCAGCGCGTCGCCGAGCCGCGCCGCACCGAACGACGCCGCGAACACCAGCAGCGCCAGCAGCGTAAAGCCAGCGGCGACGGCCTCCAGCCGCGGATCGCCCCCGAACGCCGCGCCGGGAATGGCGCTGAGCAGGAGCGCGGCGCAGGCGATCAGGCTCAGCGCCAGAAAGCCGGTGAGCCGCTCCAGAAAGACAGACGCGCTCGCCTGACTGTAGCTCCCGATCCGCCGGCCGAGTTGGGCGACGCGCAGCGCATCCCCGCCGACGGTCGTCGGCAGAAAGTTATTGGCGAACTGCCCGGCGAGGTAATTGCCGAGCAGGAAGCGGAACGGCAGGCGCTGGCCGCGAGCGCGCAGCAGCAGCCCCCACTTGGCGGCGCTCAGCGCGACACCGGCGAACTGCAGGACGGCCGCCAGCGCCAGCAGCCAGATATTCACTGAACGCCAGGCCGCCCAAACTGCGGCCGGGTGCGCCCGCCAGATCAGCACCGCCAGCAGCGCGCCGCTCAGCAGCACACGCAATGGAACGAGTATGCGACGCATGGCCACCTCGGCGCGCCATTATCCCCGATCTTGCCCGGCCACGCAAACGCGGCACGGTGTGGTACAATCCCGCACAGAGAGCTTCCCAGCGGCGGGAGAGGGCGGTTCGGCCGGGCCGCATAATGCGTAGGGGTCCTGTAGAAAGCGCATGCGCCGCACTCCGATGGCAGGTCTCCGTCGGAGCGCTCCCGTACCGCTCGTTGAACGATCCAGCCAGGCATGATGGTTGAAACGCTGCTCGCCCCCGGCGAGATCGTGCGCGGCAGGCGCGCCGAATACAAAATCCTGAATGTGATCGGCCGCGGCGGCATGGGCGCGGTCTACCGCGCCATGCGCACCGCCGACGGGGCGATCTGGGCGCTCAAGGAGATGCGCCCGCTCCAGGACGCCCCGCCGCACGAGATCGCCGAGAACCGCCGGCTGTTCGAGCAGGAGGCCGAGCTGCTGCGCAGCCTCAGCCACCCGAACCTGCCGGTGATCGCCGAGTCGTTCGAGCATCAGGGCCGCCCGGTGCTGGTGATGGAGTTCGTGCCGGGCGAGACGCTCGAAGCGCGCATCCACGAGGCGAACGCGCCGTTGCCGCGTACGCAGGCGGTGAGCTACGGCATTCAGCTCGCCCGCGTGCTCGGCTATCTGCACACCCGCACCCCGCCGATCATCTACCGCGACATGAAGCCCTCGAACGTCATGCTCACCCCCGAGGGGGTGCTCAAGTTGCTGGATTTCGGCGTGGCGCGCACCTACAAGGAGCGCAAATCGAAGGACACGATCGCGATGGGCTCGGCAGGCTACGCGCCGCCGGAGCAGTACGGCAAGGGCCAGACCGACGCGCGCTCCGATGTGTATGCCCTGGGCGCGACGCTGCTGCACCTGCTGACCAACATCCCGCCTATCCCGCTCCAGACGCCGGCCGAGGGGAGCATCCAGGCGATCAATCCTTCGGTCGACCGCGCCACGGAACAGGTGATTATCAAGGCGATGCAGCTCGACCCGAACGATCGCTATCAGACGATGGCCGAGTTTGAGGGCGCGCTGATGAAGGTGCTCGGCGGCGCGTATGTCGATCCGACGCTCCGCGCTGCGCCGCGCCCTCCGGTCGATCCGCCGGCGGCGGCCGCCCCGCCCCAACCCGCGCCGCCACCGGTTCCGGCAGTCCAACCGCGCTCGCACCCTGTGATGCAACCGGCGCCATCCGCCGTCCCGCCGGCCCCGGCGGCGCAGCCCGCCGCGCCGGTGGCCGCCGATGCCGGCCCGACCTGCGAGCGCTGCGGCCGGGTGAATAAGGCCCGCGCCCGCTTCTGTGCCTGGTGCGGCGCACCGCTCGGCGCGCGCCCGGCCGCCAGGCTGCGGCTGACCTCGCGGCGTGGCTCGTGGGAGCAGAAGCTCGACCGCCCGACGATGCGGATCGGGCGGCGCGACCCGCGGCAGCAGCACTACCCCGAGATCGACCTGGCCGAGCACGATCGGGGCATCGCCTCGCGCAATCACGCGGTCATCCAGCGCGACGGCGACTCGTATGCGATCATCGATCTCGGCTCGACCAACGGGACATTCCTGAACGGCGCCCGCCTCGTACCCAACATGCCCCGCCAACTGCGCTCCGGCGACCGGCTCAAGATCGGCGAAGTCGAGATGGAGTTTCGGGTGGTATGAAGGACAGCGGACGATGGACGATCGACGGCGGACGAGCGATGAATGATGAGCGATGAATGATCAGGCTTGCCCTTTGCCGCCTGGTCACCCGCTCACCCGCCCGCCCTGCAAAGCTCGCACAAACATACCTATGTTGCCGAAAGCACTGATTCTGCGCGCCCCGGGCATCAACCGCGACGAAGACGCCGCAGCGGCGATCGAGCTTGCCGGCGGGGCCGCCGAGCGCGTCCATGTCAACCGGCTGGTCGCCGGCGAGCGCCGCCTGGCGGACTACGCGCTCGTGATCATCCCCGGCGGCTTCTCCTACGGCGACCACCTCGGCGCGGGCAAGCTGCTCGCGGTCGACCTGGCGCATCGCCTGGGCGACCAGATCCACGCGTTCGTCGCCGACGGTCGGCCGGTGATCGGGATCTGCAACGGTTTTCAGGTGCTGGTGAAGGCAGGGATTCTGCCAGGGCCGGACGATGGCCGATGGACGATGGACACCGGTGCAGCTCCCTTGTCCCCTGCCCGCCGTCCACCGTCCCCCGCCGCGACACTGACCGACAACCGCTCGGGGCGCTTCGAGTGCCGCTGGGTGCGGCTGGCGGCCGACCCGGCGAGCCGCTGCGTGTTCACGCGCGGGCTGGAGCGGCCGATCGAGGCGCCGGTGGCCCACGGCGAGGGGCGCTTCGTCGCCCGCGACGCCGCGGCGCTGGCGATGCTGCGGGAGCACGGCCAGGTGGCGCTGCGCTATGTCACGCCCCCCGGCGAACCGCTGGCTTACCCGGACAACCCGAACGGCTCGGACGACGCGATCGCCGGCATCTGCAACCCGGCCGGGAATGTGCTGGGGCTGATGCCACACCCGGAGAACGCCGTGCGCCCCCAACAGCACCCGCGCTGGACGCGTGAGCCGCCCCGCGCCGAAGGCGACGGCCTGGCGCTGTTCCGCAACGCCGTGCGTTACGCCCGGGAGCTTTGACAGCCAACCCCCTTGTTGTTCGCCGCAGCGGCGCGGAGGATGCGGCGATCGCTGCGGCTCGCCACCGCCTTCGCTGCATCCCTGCGCCAGAAGATGGCCCATGCCGCAACTCCCCGGCATCTTCCTCAACATCCTCGCGCCGGTGTTTCTGCTGGTGCTGGCGGGCTACCTGGCCGGGCCACGCCTGGGGCTGGACGCGCGCACGATCACCCGCGTGGCCTATTTCATCCTGACGCCGGCCTTCACCTTCGATGTCCTCAGCACCGCCACGATCGAGGCCGCGCTCGCGACACGCATGGCGCTCTACATCGTCGTCGTGTACCTGCTGACGGCGGCCGCCGGCTATGGCGTGGCCCGGCTGCTGCGCCGCCCGGCGGAGGTGGTCGCGGCGTATGTGCTGATCATCGTGTTCGGGAATGTGGGGAACTTCGGGCTGCCGATCGTGCGGTTCGCCTTCGCCGGCGCGCGCGAGAGCGAGGCGCTGGTCGCCGCAGCGGTCTATTTTCTCATCGTGGTGATCGTCTCGTTCGTCGTGGGGGTGGCGGCGGCGAACTGGCACCGGGGCGGCTCGCTGCGGGCGATGGTCGCCGTGCTGAAGACGCCGGCGTTGCTGGCGGTCCCCCCGGCGCTGCTGCTGAACGGGCTGAACATCACCCTGCCGCCGGCGCTGGCCCGTCCGATCGCGCTGCTCTCCGCGGCGCTCATCCCGGTGATGCTCCTGGCGCTCGGCGTGCAACTGGCCAGCGTCGCCAGGCCGCGCTTCGACCGCGACATCCTGATCGCGGCCGGCATCCGGCTCGTGGGCGGGGCCGCGCTCGGGTTCGCCTTGGCCGCCCCGTTCGGGCTGAGCGGCATCGCCCGGGATGTCGGCGTCATCCAGGCGAGCATGCCGACCGCGGTGCTGGCGTCGATCATCGCCGTCGAGCACGACCTGCTGCCGAACTTCGTGATCGCCGCCGTGCTCTTCTCGACGCTCGCCAGCGTGGTCACGCTCACCGCCGTGCTCGCGCTGCTCTGAGAGGCTGAAACGCTCGCAGCGGAGTCGCGGCGTTAGCCTCGAATCGCCAGCGCGCGGCGGGCGGTCTCGCTGTGCGGATTGATCGCCAGCGCGCGGCAGTAGCAGTAGCGGCGTTCCCAGGGTGTGCCGAGCTGCGACGCCAGCCAAAGCCAGTCCGCCTCCAGGTTCGAGTTTTCCTCAACGCCGCGCCGGAACAGCGCCGACGCCTGGTTCGCCTCCCCACTCAAGGGGCGCTCGTAGCCCACCACCGCGGCGCGCTCGCCGGCCAGCCGTGCCAGCCCGCCTGAGAAGGCCGCGCCGACCGAGGCCACCGCCGCCGCCATCGCGCGCCCCACGCCCGCCCTTCGCGCCGCGCCGATGTCGGCCTGCTTCCTGATCGCCATCGCTCACCTCCCGCTGATGCGTCGCCGTTTCGTCTCATCTGCGGCGAGTATAGCGCGTCGGGGGCGCGGGCGCATCCGCTGAAGCGCGTGATTGCGCAGGGCGGTTTGGCGGAGGGGCCTGGGACATGATGACCCGCTTGTGCCCGGGGGCGATCTGGTGTGGCTCGGGCAGCCGGAGCCTTCCGCGCACGAATGCCTCGCCCGCTGAGGGGTCGCCGTTCGGCAGCAAAAGGGAGGGTCAGAGACCCTCCGTCCTCGATCCATCGAAGGGTTGTCGGGAACGGGGAGAGAGGCTAGCGCCGCGCGCGCGCCAGGTGCTCCATCCGCTCGACGAACAGCGCGATGAAGCGCTGGTTGTCGAACTCGACGACGGTGCGTACATTCGGCTCATGGCGGGTCATCCGGTCCCAGGCCATGGGCCAGCGCGAGCTGTCGAAACCCAGCTGATCGTGCGGGGCGGGCGGGCGCGTCAGATCGCCGATATAGCCGATCACCGCCTTGCCGGAGGTCAATTCGCTCGTGTACTCGACATCCACGTGCATTGGCTCGGTACGCGCCAGCTCTGGCATGAAGGACAGCGCCAGGGCCGCCGGGTCGTTGATCGAGCAGCCGGCGTAGCCGAAGCAGGCCAGGTGAAATTCGATGTAGAAGCGCGTCGCCTCATCGATAAAGCGCGCCACCGGCGATTTCGTCTTCAGCAGCCGGTCGACATCCGCCTGCGTCAATTGAATGTCGCGGGTGATATCCCACGGCAGCAGGGTGATCGGCAGGCCGCTGGTGAGCACGATATGCGCCGCGTGCGGATCGACATGAAAGTTGAACTCGCTCAGCGAAGTCGTATTCCCATCCACCCGCAGCGCGCCACCCATGATGATCACCTCGCGAACGTGTTGCGCGATGCGCGGCTCCTTGCGCACGGCCAGGGCGACATTCGTCAGCGGCGCGACGGCCACCAGCGTCACCTCGCCGGGGCGCGCCATGATCTCGCGGACGATCATATCCACCGCGTGCTCGTTCGAGGGGGGCTGCGGCGGGTCCGGCAGGCGGGCATACCC
This sequence comes from Roseiflexaceae bacterium, assembly GCA_042408595.1. GTDB lineage: Bacteria > Chloroflexota > Chloroflexia > Chloroflexales > Roseiflexaceae > JBHOQX01. The sequence goes on from JBHOQX010000044.1 coordinate 11,204, forward strand.
CAGGCCGGCGTCGCCGTGGGTCTCCGGCGCGGTGAACGGTGGGCGGATCAGCGGCCGCGGCACGCCGGGGCAGACGGGGATATCCGTGCGCCCGGCGAGCGCCAGGACGCTGCGGGCATTGCGCACGCCATCGTCGCGCGAGCAATTGCCGAGTGTCACGCCGACCGCGGCCAGCTCGACTTCCGGTGAAGCCACGGCGAGCAGGATTGCGAGCGAGTCATCGATGCCGGGGTCGGTGTCGAGCACGACGCGGCGGGGCATACAGGGCCTCCTTACAATGCGCAACAGGCGCGGACTGCTATTATACCATGGTTGACCTGACACCGGCTCTGTGCCATAATGAAGCGGCAATATCCGCCAAACGACCGGCGGCGTGGGGCGAATACCGGCGGCAGGGCCAGCCCATGCGGGCGTACCTCGACATCGAAACAACCTTCGAGCAGACGATCAGCGTGATCGGCATCTACCGCACCGATGCGGGGACGGTCCAGTTGGTCGGCGGCGGCGTGAACGACCTGGCGCTCTACCAGGCCCTGGAGGGCGTCACAACGCTGGTGACCTTCAACGGCGCGAGCTTCGACCTGCCGTTTATCCGCCGCCGGCTGTTGGTTGATCTGCGGCATGACTTTGCCCACTGCGACCTGTTGCATATCTGCCGGCGGCGCGGACTGCGCGGCGGGCTGAAGCAGGTCGAGGCCACGCTCGGTATCGCCCGCGAGACGGCCGGCATCAGCGGGTGGGACGCGCCGCGCCTCTGGCGGCGCTACGAGCTGGCGGGCGACCGCGTGGCGCTGGCGACGCTGCTGGCCTACAACCGGGAGGACGTGGTGAACCTGGCCGAGCTGGAGGCGCACCTCGGCCTGACGGAACGCACCGCGCCGTGTCAGGTCGTGCGGCATATCTTCTGCTGAGACGCCGCCGGACGTGAACTTTTCCGCCCCGCCGTGCGTCTCATGGGTGCGGGCCCGCGTGGTGCGTCATCGTGGCGTGCTGTGAACCGCGCGCTGGGGCGGCTCCGACCCCCGGCCGGCCGCCTTGCGCGCTGCGAGCGAATCTGACTGAACACTATGCAGCAAACGATTTTCAATAATCGGTATGAGCTGGATGAGAAGATCGGTGAAGGCGGCATGGCGCGCGTCTACCGCGGTCGCGACCTGCGGCTTGGCCGGACGGTCGCCATCAAGGTGCTCCACAGCCAGTACGCCACCGACCCGGGATTCCTGAATCGATTCCGCCACGAGGCCGCCGCCGCCGCCCGGCTCGACCACCCCGGCATCGTTCGGGTCTTCGATGTCGGGCAGGACGGCGACGTGCCATATATCGTGATGGAATATATTGCGGGGAGCGACCTGAAGACGCTTATCCTGCGGAACGGCGCACTGCCGCCAGCCCAGGCCGTCGCCATCGCCGAGCAGGTCGCCGAGGCGATGGACGCCGCCCACCGCATCGGGCTGGTGCACCGCGACCTGAAGCCGCAGAACATTCTGATCACACCGGAGGGACATGCCAAGATCACCGACTTCGGCATCGCCAAGAGTGAGCTATCCACCTCCGTGACAGAGACCGGTGTCATTTTCGGCACGGCCGACTATCTCTCGCCGGAGCAGGCGCGCGGCCAGGCGGCCACGACGCGCTCGGACGTATACGCGATCGGCGTCACGCTCTTCGAGATGCTCACAGGCCGGCTGCCGTTCACCGGCGACAATCCGATCGGCGTGGCTATGCAGCATCTGAACGCCCCGCCGCCGTTGCCACGCCTGTACAACCCGCGCATCCCGCCGCGTCTGGAGGCGATTGTGCTCCAGACATTGAGCAAGGATCCGGCGGCGCGCCCGGCAAGCGCGGCAGACCTGGCCCGGATGCTGCGCGCCTGGCGCGAGGCCGGCGATGGCGATACGCTGGTGCAAGGCCCGCCGGCCCCGGGCGCCCCGCCCGCCCGAATGACCGCGCCCCGGCCCGCACCGCGCCCCCTGCCGCAGGCCGGCACGACCGACCGGACGGCGCTGCCGCCGCGCCGCCCGGCGCCCGCTCCGCCGCCACCGGACGCCCGCGGCGCAGGGTGTGGCGGCTTTATTCTTGGCCTGCTGCTGATCGCCGGTGTCGCCGGGCTGGTGTACATGTTCGCTATCGGCGCCTTCGATGGCTTTCTCAGCTTTACCTCGGCCGTTGGGCGCCTATCAGCCACCAGCCCTGCCGCGACTGTGTCCAACCCCACCGTGGTGCCGCTGGCGATTGTGCCGGACGTCCTCAACCGCGACCCCGCGGACGCGACCCGGCTCATTCAGGAGGCGCGCCTGTCGCCGGTGGCCGACCCGCCGCGCAACAGCGACACCGTGCCGGCCGGCAAGGTCATGGACCAATTCCCCCGCGTCGGCACCAGTATCACCGAGACATCGGTCGTGACCTTCGCGCTCAGCCTTGGCCCGGCGTCGGTCGAGATCCCCCCGGTGCAAGGGCTCACGCCACAGGCGGCGCGCGCGCAGCTTGAAGCCGCCGGACTCAAGGTGCAGCTTGCGGAGGAGCCGAGCAGCAGTATGAGCGCCGGGTTTGTCACCCGCACGGAGCCGGCGCCGCCCGCCCGCCCGCAGCGCGGCGACATAGTCACCGTCTACGTGAGCATCGGCAACCGCACCAGGATGCCGGATGTGACCGGCAGAAGCGAGGATGAGGCGCGCAGGCTCATCGCCGCCGCCGGCCTGTTCGTCTCGTACGTGGATTATCAGGGCAGGGACAAGCTCGGCGGCCTGTACGACGAGGTCGCGCCGGGGACGGTTGTCAGCAGCATTCCGCGCGGCGGCGAGCTGGTGGAGCGAAACTCAGGCGTGACGCTCGGGGTGCGGGCGCCGGACCAGGCCAGCGGCGGCGAGAACGACAACGGCACAGAGAAGGGGAAAGGTAAGGGGAAGGACAAGCCGTAAGCGGCTGTCTGGCACGCTGCTGGCAGGGACGTTGGGGCCGCAGGCCCCAGAAGAGACCCTGCCCCGCCACTGACCGCGCGGCGGAACATCGTGGAGGGCTGGCCTGCCAGACCGCCCGAATTCAGACAGCCGCCGAGGCAAAGGGTGGCAGCATCTGAATGGCTGCCCACTGCCCCCTGCGCGACCCGCCCGCTACGGCGCGTTCAGTTCATCGCGAACGACATAAATCGGCCGGTTCTGCGCCTCGTAGTACACGCGCACGACCAACTCGCCGATCAGGCCGAGCGAGATGAACTGCACGCCGATCACGAGCAGCAGCACCCCCAATAGCAGCAGCGGCCTCCCGGAGATCTCCGCGCCGGTGAAGAGCTTGAGCGTGGTCAGGTAGCCGGTGGCCAGCAGCCCGCCGAGCATCGCCAGCAGGCCGACCAGGCCGAAAATCTGCATCGGGCGCGTGCCGTACTGCAGCAGAAAGCGCACCGTCACCAGGTCCAACAGCACGCGCGTCGTCCGGCCGATGCCGTATTTCGACGAGCCATAGCGCCGCGCCGCGTGGTTGACCGGGATCTCGGCCACCGCCACGCCCTGCCAGCTGGCGATCGCCGGGATGAAGCGGTGCAACTCGCCGTACAGCCGGATGCCGTGCAGCACCTCGATGCGGTACGCCTTCAGCGAGCAGCCATAATCATGCAGATGCACGCCGGTGACCTGCGAGATCAGGCCGTTTGCCAGCCGCGAGGGCAGTCGCCGGCTCAGAAATGGGTCCTGCCGATTGGCGCGCCAGCCGCTGACGACATCGTAGCCCTCATCCATTTTGGCCAGCAGCCGGCCGATGTCCGCCGGGTCGTTCTGCAGATCGGCATCGATCGTGACGACGATCTCGCCACGCGCCCGGTCGAATCCGGCCGAGAAGGCCGCCGTCTGGCCGAAGTTGCGGCGGAAGCGCACGACGCGCAGCCGCCGATCCGCGCGGGCCAGCTCGCTCAGCAGCGCAAAGCTCGCATCACGGCTGCCGTCGTCCACGGCGATGATCTCATAGGGGATGCCGAGCGGCTCCAGGGCCGCGGTGAGGCGCCGATACAGTTCGGGGATAGTCTCGGCTTCGTTGTAGATCGGCGCCACGACCGAGAGGCGCGGCGCGGCGCCGTCCGGATGCGCCGCGGCGTCGAGCCGTGCGAACCCGTGAGCGACTGTGGGTTTCATAGCGTTCACGTCTGCGGATGGATCAGCAACCACGGCACGTCACAGGGCGCACGTCGTGCAACCATGCCTGCGCTGTGCCGCGGAGATCTGTCCATCCACAGCCTGGTATCAGTCCGGTCGACCATCCGGCCAGGCGCTGGCCGGGCTCCATTCTACCCGATTTTCAGTCGATTTCACCATTTGCATTTTCCGCCGGCGTGTGCTATACTAGGTGCCGTCAAGCGGGAGTGGCTCAGTTGGTAGAGCGGCACCTTGCCAAGGTGCAGGTCGCGGGTTCGAACCCCGTCTCCCGCTCCAATGAAACGGCCAGGCTTCCTGAGGAAGCCTGGCCGCGTGTATATGGCGTCTTATAGCGCCCTCTCCGCTCTCCCATTGAGCTCCAGCACGGGGCCGGTACCGCGACGACACTGTTGCGGAGATGTGATCCATGGCTATCTACACGATCGGCCTCGATTTTGGCACCGAATCAGCCCGTGCCGTGGTTGTAGATACCACCGACGGCCGCGAGGTAATGGTGCGCGATTATCGCTACCGTCACGGGGTAATGGATCACGCACTTCCAAATGGTCGCCCGCTTCCGCCGGGATGGGCTCTCCAGCATCCCCAGGATTATCTTGAGGCGGCAGTCGATCTCCTCTCGGCTGCTGCGTATGCGGTTGGTGGCCCTAATCTCGTCGGTATCGGTCTTGCCTTCACTGCCAGCACCGTCCTACCGACAACTGCGGATGGGACCCCGCTATGCATGCTTCCCGCCTTTGTCGGCGAACCACACGCCTATGTTAAGCTCTGGAAGCACCACAGCGCCGCGCCGCAAGCTGCGCGGATCGTGGCGCTTGGTGGTGACTGTCTGGCGCATACTGGCGGTGTAACCTCTGCAGAGTGGCTGCACGCCAAAGCGCTTGAAACGTTCGAAAACGCGCCAGAGGTATTTGCCGCCAGCGATCGCTTTATTGAGGCCGGCGACTGGCTGGTCTGGCAAATGGTTGGCAAAGAAGTCCGGAGTGCCTGTCACGCCGGCTTCAAGGCCCACTATCAGAAAGAATATCCCCCCTCGGATTGGCTCGAACAGCTTGCGCCCGGTTTCGGTGCGCTCAACGACCGCCTCGCGCCGCCCACGCCGGTTGGCGCCTGCGCTGGCGGGGTGACCGACGCGTGGGCGCAGAGGACCGGCCTGATCGCCGGAACCCCGGTTGCCGTGGCGGTGATCGACGCACACGCGGCTGTGCCAGGGCTGGGCGTGACCGGGCCGGGTACGCTAGCAGTGGTGATGGGCACGTCCACCTGCCACTTGCTGCTGGACAACAACGGCCGTCCGGCGCCGGGGATCGCAGGCGTGGTGGAGGGGGGAGTCTACCCAGGATGGTATGCGTATGAAGCCGGTCAGGCAGCGACGGGCGATATGCTGTCCTGGTGGGTTCACATGCTCGCAGGTCCTGATGAGGTTGGCGCGCGCCACCACCAACTGGAATGCGAAGCGCGTGCGCTGTCACCCGGAGGGAGTGGAGTGCTTGCCGTCGATTGGTGGAACGGATCGCGTACGCCGCTGATGGACTCGCGCCTGGCCGGAGTATTGATTGGCTTGCGGATCGAAACCCAACCGAGCGACATCTACCGTGCGCTGCTGGAAGCGACGGCGTTCGGCAATCGGCAGGTAATCGAGCGCTTGGAGCAACAGATTGGACCAGTTGCAGCCGTGCGCGTGAGTGGCGGGCTCACACAAAATACATTGTTGATGCAGATTGTGGCCGACGTGCTTGGCCGGGAGATAGCTGTCGCTTCTACCCCGCACGCGAGCGCACGCGGTGCGGCGATCTATGGCGCGCTGGCAGCTGGGCTCGGCGATGTCGCCGCGCTGTGCGGCCGGATGGCTGTGTGTGAGTACAAATACTATCGGCCCGACCGTGCCAGCACGGCGACATACGATCAGCTCTACGCCGGCTACCGCGAATTGCACCAACATTTCGGCGAAGGTGGGACCGCGCTGCTGCAGCACTTACGCCACGGTTAGCGAGCCCACCAACACCGACGTAAAACCTGCGCATCAGTTGAACGGCTCGTATGCGCGATGTGACAAACACCACCGTGGCCCATGCCTTCCGCCGTAACATTCCTTGCCATCGATCACGGCTCTGATAGTGGACGCTGTTTCGCCGGCCATTTCAGCGGCGAGCGACTGACCCTTGAGGAGGTGGCGCGCTGGCCGAACGGCCCGGTGCGAATCGGCAGCAGCCTCTATTGGAATGCCTTCGGGCTCTGGCAGGCGAGCAGCGATGCGTTGGCACAGGCTGGCCAGCGCTGGGGCGAGCGTGTCAGAAGCGTGGGAGTGAGCACGTGGGGGGTCGATTTCGCGCTGCTGGCTGAGGACGACACCCTCCTCGATGCGCCGCACCACTATCGCGATCCACGTGTCGAAGGTCTCATTGAGGAGGCCTGTCGTGTTGTCAGCGGCGAGATGATCTATGCGCAGACAGGAGTTCAGTTTGTTCAGGTCAATACACTCTTCCAACTGCTAGCACTGGCCCGTCGGAATGCGCCCTGCCTCCTCCATGCGGCACGGTTGTTGATGATGCCAGATCTGTTTCATTTCTGGCTCTCGGGCGTACAGGCGACCGAGCGGAGTATCGCTAGTACCACGCAGTGCTACAACCCCGGCACTGGTTGCTGGGCAGACGAGATCCTGGGCCTGCTCAACCTGCCGCACCACATCTTCGGCGAGATTGTCGAACCGGGGACCAACCTGGGGCCACTTCGCTCGACTATCGCTGAGACAACTGGCCTCACGCGCACCGCAGTGATCGCACCGGTGAGCCATGATACGCAGTCAGCCGTGGCTGCGATCCCTGCCGGCGCTGGGCCGTGGGCCTTTCTCAGCTCCGGCACCTGGTCGCTTATGGGTGTCGAGCGCACCGAGCCGCTGATCACGCCCGCCAGCCTTGCTGCCGATATGACGAATGAGGTGGGATACGGCAATACGATTACACTGTTGACCAACATTATCGGGCTATGGCTGCTCCAGGAGAGCCGCCGCTGCTGGCAGCGCGCGGGCCGATCGCTCACGTTTGCCGAGATCGAGCAGCTGGCAGCCCACACGCCTGCATGCGCTTCGCTCATCGACCCGGGCGACCCATCATTTCTCAACCCGCCCGATATGCTGGCTGCCATCCGGCGCTATTGCGAGCGCACTGGCCAGGTAGCACCCGTACAGGTCGGCGAGATTGCCCGCTGCATCTATGAGAGCTTGGCGCTGACCTACCGGCGCGTGGCACAGCGGTTGGACATACTCACGGGCCATCGCCTGGAAACCGTTCACCTCGTCGGTGGTGGGGCACAGAGCGCGCTGCTGTGCCAGTTGGCTGCCGATGCGATGGAGCGACCGGTGATCGCCGGCCCCGTAGAAGCGACAGCGCTCGGAAGTGTGCTGGTTCAGGCGATGAGCCTGGGGTATATCGCCTCTCACGCGGAGGCACGTGAATTGGTGCGACGCTCGTTCCCACCGACGGTCTATCAGCCGCGCTCTTCTGCCCGTTGGCAGGAGGCAGAGGCGCGGTTCGCTCGGATGCCGCCGGTGGCATCCGGGTAATGCGGAGCGAAGCCCCTCGCGGCGAAGCGCGCCTCGTCGTAGCCGAACTTCTATGTTGCACGCTAGAATCGCGCTGTTCATCGGTTTTTGGCTCACAATGACCGCTCTGGTTGTCGTGCCGCTTGGGCTGATTGGGCGCGCAGCGTTTCCGCTGGCCTTGGTACAGGCAAAGCACACCTGGGAACGTCAGCGGCCGGCGCATTACCAGATCGAAGTGCGCTGGCGTTCGGGCGGGTATGTCGCACATCAACTGCTTGAAGTACGGCATGAGCAAATCGTCGGCGGTACCGACTTGATCACCCAGGCGCCGCTGACACGCGTGGAGATCGGGATCATGTCGCACATGTTTCCAGTGCGGCAGACGTTTGCGCAGATCGAAGCGATCGAAGCATGGCCTCCGACATGGCGTGGTCGCTTGGCGCGCATAGTGCCGTGGTTCGCCCATCACATCGATCCATGCGCCGTGCCACCCCCTGTGGTCAACTACGACCCGCAGTTTGGCTATCCAACCTTTCTCCGCGCGCAGACCAATCCCTGCTTCAACGGCGTTGGATTCGAGGCATCGATCGATGCATTTGCACCGCTGCCCTGACAGGCTGGCTGCGGCAGCCGGAGCTCCACCTTGGCTCGATCGCAACCCCGCTGGAGCCTCAGGGCGAGGCGCAGCACCCATCCACCAAAAGGTACGCGCTCGTCTGCACCTCAGGAGGTGTGGCGGGTCTGCGGCCCACCACCGGGTTCTGTGTGGGCGCGCTCATAAAGCAGGTTTGGATGGTGGCTCACGGTCACATCTCCGGGAGCGAGAGCGCAGGCGTCCGGCCTGCCACATGCGTTGGTCGGCAGGCCGCCCGCGATCCCTGGTGCGCGAACGAGACGTCGCCCCTCCCAGGGAGTGGCAGAGCGAAACCCCTCCAGACCTTCCCACCGCGTACGTCCCGTCATGAGGGGGGTGCATTGAGACAGGTTGTCGGTGGTTTAGTCACATGGGGCCAGTGGACTCGAGAGGGTGCGGGCAGTTCGCGCCTCATATGCCGCAATAGCGTCAACTTTGCGGGCCGAGGCGGATGCCGGGTCAAACTCGTAGCCGATCCACGCGCTGACCAGCGTGTAGGCCAGGTCCACACCGATCACCCGTGCGCCCAGTGTTAGAATTTGACAATTATTGGACTTGATCGAGCGCTCGACCGAGTACGGGTCATGGGCGACTGTAGCACGGATGCCAGGAACTTTGTTGGCTGCGATCGCCATACCGATCCCTGTGCCGCAAATGAGCACCGCGCGTCGGACTGTGCCATTCGCAATCGCCTCCGCGACCGTCAGACCGATATGCGGGTAGTCGGTTGTATCCGCCCCATCGGCCACACCATAGTCCTGGATCACGACACGAGGGTCAGTTCGTAGCCGCTCGCGTAGTGCATTCTTAAGCTCAACACCGGCCTGGTCGGCGCCCAGCGCAAGCACGTACGCCTGGCTATCCATATAGCCCCCTCTTGGCACATATGTGAAACATATGCAATAAAGTGCAAGGGCTCCTCTCATACACCAGCTTGCTCAGGTGCAAGCTCGCCTGTTAATTGCATAGGAATCGCATAACAATGTAATGCTTGACTCACCGCCCTGGCGGGTCTATTATAAGCCCATGCAACTTATTGCACAAGTGGCACACATGATACCTATCGGATGGAGGCGGTGGCAAGGTGTGACGGGGCGAGGCCGTTTTGACCCCCCTGCCTCGGCGCACACAGACGCGCCGTAGCGCCCCGTGTGTGCGCACCAACGAACATCGTGGCGGTCCTGTGGCGTACCACCCCTCCTCTCGTACGAGTGACCGCGGACATCTTACCCATGGGTGAGGGAGCGAACAGCGTGGCCGTGTCGCAAGCGGCGGGATGTCGCGCAATGTGGCTTAGCGGCCTCCAAGACAAAGGGAACGGCCAGAGGTGTGTTCGCCATCATCCCGGGATGTATCGGGCCGATCATCTCTCACCAGGCCGTCCGTTCACTGTCAAAGGGACTAGTTATGGCATGTATCGCAATTCTGGGGGCAGGCGTGATGGGGTCGGCACTAAGCTACCCCCTGACTGATAACGGCCACGCCGTACATTTGATCGGGACCCACCTTGACGGGCCGATCATCGCGCGCTGTAAACACGATGGGGTCCACCCCCGGCTCAACCGACAGCTCCCGCCGAGTGTGCGCCTCTTTACCCATCATGAGTTGCCCGAAGGGTTAGCTGACGCTGATGTGATCGCGTTGGGCATCAACTCGCGTGGTGTCGAGTGGGCCGGTGGAGCCATTGCGCCACACGTGCGCGCCGGGCAGTCGATCATCATGGTCACCAAAGGGCTGTGGGCGACGGAACACGGCCATCTGCGTATCTTCCCCGACGTGCTGGCGGACTGGCTGCCACCCAACGTACGCGCGACCATCCCGATCGCCGCGATCGGCGGCCCATCGATCGCCGGTGAGCTTGCGGCACGGCGGCATACGTGCGTGGTCTTTACTTGCCGCGACCAGGCCGCGCTCGATTATCTTGCCGGGTTGTTTGCAACGGAGTATTACCATATCTGGACGAGCACCGACATCGTCGGTGTCGAGGTGTGTGTCGCGCTCAAGAATATTTATGCACTGGGTATTGGCTTTGTGCTCGGGCTGCTTGAGGCAGCTGGTGGGCCCGATGGCGCTGCAGCCATGCACAATTATGCTGCTGCCCTCTTTGCACAGGGTCTTGTCGAGATATCTCAGTTGGTCACACACCTTGGCGGTGGCCTGGAAACGGTGTTCAGTTTGCCGGGAGCAGGCGATCTGTACGTGACCACCCAAGGTGGACGCAACTCGCGTATGGGGCGCCTGCTTGGCATGGGAACCGACCCGGAAGCGGCGGTCGAGCAGCTCGCTGGCGAGACAGTCGAAGGGTTGGATGCCGTTGTCCAGATCGCACCCGCGATTGAACAGCTGATCGCCCGTGGTGTGCTTGCTGCCGATGCCTTCCCGCTGCTGCGTCATATCTATGCGGTGGCGGTCCAGGGCATGCCGGTCGCGCCGATCTTCGACCAGTTCTTCCGCCAGCCATCGCTTGGGCTCAAGTCGACCCTCCCGGTGGCCCGGTCTCGCTAATGGTCGACGCTGCTGCAGGGTTGCTGACTCGGAGGCGCCATAATGAACGACTCGCACCGCTTTTCCGCCTTCGGACTCGCTGGCCGGCGCGCACTGGTGACGGGCGCAACCAAGGGGATCGGCCGGCATGCGGCGCTCTCGCTCGCCTATGCTGGCGCTGACCTGTTTGTTACCGGGCGCACCACGGAAGAGCTGGAGTCGTTAGTGGCAGAGATTCGTGCTATGGGCCGGCACGCCGAGGCTATGACTGCCGAACTGACCGACATCCAGGCGGTACGGGCGCTAGGGGAGACGGCGCTGCACGAGATGGGCGGAATCGACGTGTTGGTGAATAACGCGGGAATCGCCCGGATTGAGCCCTTTCTGGAGACCACCGTTGGTGCTTGGGACGAAACCATTGATGTGAATTTGCGCGCACCGTACTTTCTCAGTCAAGTCATCGCCCGTAAGATGGCTCGATCTGGCCGCGGCGGCAAGATCATCAACATGGCCTCGCAGGCAGCGTTGGTTGCGCTCTCAGGCCATGGGGCATATTGTGCGGCGAAGGCCGGCATGCTGCTGATGACCAAGGTGATGGCGCTGGAGCTCGGCCCATACAATATCCAAGTCAATGCGATCTGCCCCACCGTCATCCTGACCCCCATGGGTGAACAGGTGTGGGGCAACCTGGCTCGTGGCGATCCGATGAAAGCCAAGATCCCGCTTGGTAGATTTGGCTACCCGTCTGATGTTTCCGGTGCGGTGGTCTTCCTGGCCTCCCAGGCGTCGGACATGATCACCGGCTCAGAAATTGTGATAGATGGCGGTTATACCGCTATCTAACGTCGACAGCCCATGAAAGCAGTCCAGTACTATAGCAACCACGATGTACGCGTAGTTGAGACACCCATGCCGGTGATCGGGCCGGGCGAGCTGTTGGTGCGCATAGTGGTATGCGGGGTGTGTGCCAGCGACACGATGGAATGGTACATGCAGCCGCGCGCCCCACTCTTTATTGGTCACGAGCCGGCTGGCGTGGTGGAGGCGGTCGGCGCGGGCGTGGTCGCGTTTGCACCGGGTGACAGGGTGTTCGTCCACCATCACGTTCCATGTCTTGCCTGCCATGATTGCCAGCGCGGTCATGAAACGCTGTGCGCAACCTTCAAACGCACGCACTTGGAGCCAGCCGGCATGGCAGAGTACGTCCGCGTCCCCCGCGAACAGGTCGCACTGGACGTACTCAAGCTACCAGCTTCGATGAGTTTCGAACAGGGCGCGCTGATCGAGCCGGTTGCGTGTTGTGTGCGCGCGTTGGATCGCGCCGCAATCCGGCCGGGCGATAGTGTGGCAATCGTGGGCGCGGGCTTCAACGGACTGGTGATGACCGCCCTCGCGCGGCGCTGGGGCGCCCGACGTGTGTTCGTCGCCGATCGGCTGCTCGACCGGGTGCAACGGGCGGGCGCGTTGGGCGCTGATGCGGCCTTGGTCGTGGACAACGGCGACGTGGTGTCCGCCTTGCGGGCAGCGAATGATGGCCGTCTGGCAGATGTCGTCTTGGTGACGGCCGGACACGCATCAGCGCTGGAGCTTGCGCTGGCGCTGGCCGGCCCCGGTGCAACGCTGCTGTTGTTCGCACCAAGCGACCCTGCAACGCGGCTGTCACTTGCGCCGAACCACCTGTTTTTTACGGAGCTGAACCTGCGCGCATCCTATTCATGCGGGCCGCAGGACACACGCCGGGCGCTCTCCCTTCTGGCGGAGGGGGCGGTGCCGGTAGCACACTTGATTACGCATCGGCTGCGACTAGAGCAAGCGGCACAGGCTGTCCAGATCACGGCCTCGCCGGGCAGAGGGCTGAAGGTGCTGGTTCAGGTGAGCTGAGAGCGGCAACTGCTGCTTGACTTTCTAAGAATGTCGCAGTATGATTGCACACAATCTAATATCTATCACAAAAGTGTGTTATTCACCGCTCACTGGCGGCTATAAACGTGGCACCTGCGTATCAAATGTGATATCAATGCACATTTGATACGTAGCGGGGTGTAACGACACCCTGTAGAGCCCCGGGGGCTCGCAACATGGCTATGGTCAGTGCACTGCTACGCGAATAACAGCGCGCCATCGTTGGTACAAGGGGGCGTTAGGGCTCTGAGGGTCAGATATCGGCGGCGCCCACGACACAAGACCGCGCCCAAAGCTGGGCGGGCCTTTCACCGTCTGGGCAGCTCTCATCCGACGGCGGCGTAACGAGGTTGCTATGCAGCAGGCAGAGAAGATTGTGAGAACAAAGCCTCGCGTGCATGGCGAGCGGCGCTATCGCCTGTGGAGCTTCGATCGGCCCTGGCCCTGGCTGGCGCCTACGATCGTGCTGTTGCTGCTGTATAGTGTGTTCCCCTTGGTGTTTAATGTCTATCGGAGCTTCTTTGAATTCGATCCGATCAGCAAAGCCTTCAAACCGGTCGGCTGGCAGAATTGGATAACTTTGTCCACCGACGATCGGGTGTTCAACGCGCTGGGTGTCACGCTAACGCTGGTGGTGTTGGCGCTCGTGATTGAGTTTGCACTTGGGCTCCTGATCGCGCTGCTGTTCGACCGTGAGCCATGGGGTGTTGGGGTATTGCAAACACTGTTTATCTTGCCGATGGTGGTGCCGCCGGCAATTGCCGCGATGATCTTTCGTCTGCTTGAACATTCCGATTTTGGGGTGATCTCTTGGCTTTTGTACAGTGTAGGCATTATCACGCCGGCCGAGCCGCTGCTCGGCGGTACGGGCCGGCACGCGCTGGCCGGGGTGCTGTTAGTAGATATCTGGCAATGGACGCCCTTTTTCGCGCTGATTCTCCTGGCCGGCCTGAAAGGGTTGCCCCATGAGCCGCTGGAGGCTGCCCAAGTGGATGGTGCGACCGCTCTCCAGCGGTTTTGGTATATCAAGCTGCCTTTGTTGGCTGGGGTGATCGCTGTTGCCGTGCTGTTTCGCCTGATCGATTTGTACAAAATGTTTGACTATGTTTTTATCCTCACATCGGGTGGACCAGGAAATCGCACAGAGACCCTGAGCTATTACGCTTACCTGCAGTCGTTTAGCTTCATTAAATGGGGCTATGGCGCGACATTAGGTGTTTTCATTACGATACTCGTTTGGGTGAGCGCATTCGCCTATACTCGTATCTTCAAAGTGAGGTGGTAGCATGGCGGTTGTGAGCGTTCCGCAGTCGGGGCTTCAACGTGCACGACGCCTGCGGCGACGCGCGCGTATCGGTAAGCTCGTAACGACACTGGCAGCGTTTATAGTGATCGGCATCTTTGGCTTTCCGATACTATTCTGGTTTCTGGCTTCGTTCAAGCCATTTACGCTGATCTTCAAACTGCCACCAGTCTTTTTCTTCCAGCCGACACTGGCCTGGTATCGTGTGGTGCTTGGTGGTGAGGAATATACGGCTATCGAGCTTGAACAGACCGGCGCTATCACCGGAACCGGTGGTGGCTCCTACTACTCGGTGCCGTTTATCATCGATAGCGCGCTTATTGCAATCGCCAGCACCAGTGTGGTGATTATCTTAGGCACTCTGACCGCTTATGCCCTGTCTCGCTTTACCATGCGGCGCAAGCAGGACCTTGTCTTCTGGATCCTCTCAACCCGCATGATGCCGGCGGTTGTCGCAGCGCTGCCGTTCTTTCTCCTCTACCGCTCATTGAACCTGATCGACACGTTTCTTGGCATCACGTTGGTGCATGTGGTGATGAATCTGCCGCTTGCAACGCTCTTGATCAAGAGCTTTTTCGACGATGTGCCAACCGATTTGGACGAGGCAGCAATGGTGGATGGTGCAACCCGTTTCGAGGCGTTCTACAAGGTAGTATTGCACTATGTGTTGCCAGGTGTGGCGGCAGCGGCAATCCTCTGCTTTATCTTCTCGTGGAATGAGTTTCTGTTGACACTGACCCTGACAAGAACCCAGATCCGGACTATGCCGGTGGCCGCTTCGACGTTCGACTCATCATCTGGCGGAACCGAATGGGGCTTTCTGGCGGCGCTCGGCACATCGGCCATGGTGCCGGTCTTTCTCTTCGTGCTGTTTGTGCAAAAGCATCTTGTGCGAGGTCTGACGTTGGGCGCACTCCACGGAAAATAGATGACAGCGGCGGTGTTATATGGTCCGCGGAATCGAGGCGTGGCCTCTCCCCGGCTATCGTATCGATCCGTGTCGCGGCACCTCCCGCTAGTCCTGTGTGCGGTAGCGACATGCACTCCAATACCACTGGCGCAAACAGACGGGCGGACGTGGCGTTGATGTGGATTTTGTTGACGACGACGCAGCAACTTGCCGCAGACCCGGTGCGGCTTGGCGAGCAGGCGGTGCTGGTGAGCATTCCGGATCACGACTCGTTCCTGTTGCGTGCGAGCGTCGTGTGCTCCATGGGAGTGACCATTACCCATGGGTATGGCTACAGCGCAGCCCATGTCTACGGTCGGGCGATCGCGCTGGTCAGGCGTAGCTGCACCGAGCTGCCACTGCTTTTGACACGCTGTCTGCCGCCGGGTGACGCCGCCCGGATGTTGTGTGGAACACTCCCGTGACGGCATGTGGCTTTTTGCGGGAGATAGTGCTGCATGAGGCCCCATACCTGTGATATGCCCTACGTGGTTCCGGTTCGCGATCCACGATAGCTACGCGCCGCTTGAGCAGGGCCCGGCTCGGGCGCGCGGCGCTATAGATAGCGACATAGTTTGTCGCGCGATCGAACACGATGTCTAGGCAGGAGGACACCGATGACCTCGCACCGGGATCAGCAGGAGAAGCTGGCAATCGCCAAGGCATGCGCCGACCTGCGGCAGGGACGAATCAGCCGCCGCGAGTTCTTCCGGATCTGTGCCATGGCCGGCCTCAGCTTCAGCACCGTGGGCCTGATGGCCGCCTGTGGGCAGGCGCCGCGCAGCACCGCCCAACCCACCGCAGCGCCGACCGCTGCCCAAATTGCGGCGACGGCGGGACCCGCATCGGCCAGTGAGGCCAGCAGTGACGCGGCCAAGTTCCTTAAGGACGTTGGCAGTAAGTTCAAAGGCACCACCATCCGCGTCGTTTCCGAGTCAACCCCGCCAAGCCGCGCGATCAGCGAGATCATGAAGCAGGAATTCATCCCGCTCACCGGGATCAATGTAGAATGGGAGCAGTTGCCGCTCGACCAAGTGCTCGCCAAGGTGAGTCAGGATACCGCCGGTGGTCTTGGCTCAAACGATCTCTACTACTGGGATCAGGCGTGGGTCGGCCGCTTTGTCAACGATGCGGTCAACCCGAAAGAGCTGATCGAGACCAAAAAGGATCTAGCTTACCCAAACTACAACTTCGACGACTTCCTGCCGCCGCTGGTCGACCATATCGCATCCTACAAGGGCCAGTTGGTTGGTTTGCCCTATGATGTGCCGATCTTCATCATGATGTACCGTAAGGACATTTTTGATGAACTGAAGCTACAAGTCCCCAAAACAATGACCGAGTATCTGAATGTCGTCAAGGCAATTGACGAGGCCAAGCGCGGTGCTGGCGTCTACGGTACGGTCGGTCAGTGGAAATCGGGCCACTATGCGCTGCAGTGCGACATGACTGCCTGGCTATGGAGCCACGGTGGCGCGCACTATGACAACACAGGTAGAGCAATTATCAACAACGAGCAGGGGATCGCCGGTCTGACCTATATGATGGAGCTTGGCAAGCACATGCCTCCCGGCGCGACCACCTGGGATTGGTCGGGCCAGGGCGATGCCTTCACCCAAGGGCTGGCTGGCATCATGATCTCGTGGGGTGAGTTCTTCCCGGGCTTCGATGTTCCGGATAAGTCCAAAGTCGTTGGACTCGTCGAGCCGGCCCCGTGCCCGAAAGAGGATCAGCTGCGGTCGAAAGATCAATGCGGCTTTGATGAGACGCCCGGCATCAGCCACCAAGGTGGCAGCTGCATGGCGCTCTCCAAGTATTCCAAGAACCAAGACGCAGCTTGGATCTTCCTGCAGTGGGCGACCTCATCCGATATCCAGACACGCGCCTCGCTGCTCGGCGGCGGCTCCTCGCCGATGCGCAAGTCGACATTCGAGGATCCGCGCGTGAAAGAAAAGGCGACGGTCACCGCGGGAACCACACGGCATTTCGGGGTGACCCTCGATGCCATCTTGAATCGCATGGGGACCGAGCCGCATTTGCCACAGTGGGCCGCGCTCTCGGTCGACGTGACAGCGACCGAGCTTGGGAAAATGGTCACCGGTGCACAGGACGTCAAGGCTACCGCCGATGCCATGGCGAAGGGCCTCGATGCCGGTGCCCAAGAATACCTGAAATCCGGTGGCAAAGCCTAGCGCACGCTACCGGCTGCACTGGCACGCGCTCACCAGCGCACTTTCCTGACACCGCTTCGTTGCGCTCTCGCGTTGTGGCTGGCCAGCGCGAGAGCGCAACAGGAAGATGAGCTATGACAGCTGATCTAGTCTTGGCGGTCGATAGCAGCACGACCGCAACCAAAGCGATCGTCTGGGATCCACAAGGGCGCGTGGTGGCCGAGGGGCGCGGTACCTACCCCCTGCTTCACCCTGCCCCTGGCTTTTATGAGCAACAGGCCGATGCTTGGTGGACGGCGGCAACGGCGGCGCTGCGCGACGCAACCGCCCAAATCGATCCACGCCATCTAGCCGCCCTGTGCATCACGCATCAGCGCGAAACATTCGTGCTGGTGGACGCACAATGCCGCCCGGTTCGTAATGCCATTCTATGGCTCGACGAACGCGCGCGGGCGCAGGTCGCAGCCATGGATTCGCGCTTCGGCAATGCGCGTCTGCACCAGATTACCGGCAAGCCTGTGGCGATGACCCCATCGCTGTATAAACTCCTTTGGCTGCAGGAGCACGAGCCGCAATCGCTCCGTCACGCCCACAAAATTCTCGATGTCCACGCCTTCCTGGTCTGGCATCTGACCGGCCAGTGGAAGACCAGCTGGGCATGCGCCGATCCGATGGGTCTAGTCGACATACGCACGTGGACCTGGTCGAGCGAGATAATGACAGCACTGGGGCTAGACCCAGCCCAGTATGTCGAACTGGTGCCGCCAGGAGCAATTATCGGCGAGGTAACCGACCTGGCCGCCCGTACCACCGGATTGCCCGCCGGCCTGCCGGTGATAGCCGGGGCTGGCGATGGGCAGAGCGCCGGCTTGGGCACAAATATTACCCGGAGCGGCATGGCGTATCTCAACCTCGGCACGGCGGTTGTATCGGGCGCACACTCTGAAAGCTACGTTGCCAATCTGTCATTCCGCACGCTCGGCTCGCCCATCGCCGGCGCTTATACCCTGGAAACGTTGATTCGTGGCGGTACGTTCACTGTCAGCTGGTTTGTCGAGCGGTTCGCCCAAGATCTAAAGCACGTAGCGCTATCACTGACCCCCGAGGAATTGCTCGAGGCGGGGGCGCGCAAAGTGCCACCGGGTGCACTTGGGCTGATACTCGTACCCTACTGGAATGGGGTGACCAACCCGTACTGGGATAACAGTGCGACCGGCATTACAGTTGGCTGGACCGGCTCGCACCGTCGCGAGCACTTCTACCGTGCGGTGCTAGAAGGGATCGCGTTTGAGCAGCGGTTGGGAACCGAGGGGGTCGAGCAAGCGCTTGGCCATCCGATTGAAGAGTATATCGTGCTCGGTGGCGGCTCCAAGAGTTTGCTGTGGCAGCAAATTCTGGCCGATGTCACCGGCAAACGGGTTACCCAGGCTGGAACAGCGGAGGCGACATGCCTGGGCGCAGCGATTCTGGCGGCCGCAGCAGTGGGGTGGTATCATGATGTGCGCGAGGCAGCATCAGCCATGACGCACACCGGGATGACCCACGAGCCTCATTCGGAGACTCAGGCCATCTATGACCAACTGTACCGCGAGGTATATCTTGATTTGTATCCGGCGTTGCGTCGTGCGACCGCGCGGCTGACTGCGTTGACGCATGGGCCGGCCTGAGCAGCCGCCCGGGAGGTTTCCGGCAACACAAGGGCTACCCTCTGCGGCAGCAGAGGACGCTACGGCGGGTCAGCGGTGCGGCCGCCGCTGACCTGCTCCAAACCAACGTCTTGGAAGATAGCACGCTTGGAAAGCGCGCACCGCATGACAATCACGCGGGGTCCACCGTGTACCCGTTGTGGTGGCTGTATCTGGAGGGTGTGTGCGAACCGCTGTGTGTGAGGAAACGGGCAAGATCACGATTGTTGAGGCATCACGCCCAGAACCCGGTCCGGGCGAATTGCTGGTACGAGTACAGGCGTGCGGGGTGTGTGGAACGGACCTGCTCAAGCTGTACACTCCAACGATTACCAAGCCGGTGCAACTCGGGCATGAGGTCGTTGGTACCGTAGCGGCGATCGGATCCGGCGTGCACGGCTGGAGTATCGGGCAACGGCTGGCGTTGGCACATCATGCGCCGTGTTATGCCTGCCACTTCTGCCGGCATGGTGCCTATTCGATGTGCCCGACGTTTAAGAACAGTAACATCCAGCCAGGTGGCTTTTCAGAGTATGTGCTGCTCCCGGCACCGCTTGTCGGGCAGACCGCGCTCGCTATACCTGACTCTATTCCGGACGAACGGGCGGTCTTTGTCGAGCCGCTGGCTTGTTGCATCCGGGCACTTAAACGTGTACCTGCGCTGCTGGCCGGCGATACGGTGGTGGTTGTGGGTGCTGGCGCTATTGGAGTGCTGTTCGTCGCGCTGCTTCAGCATCGCGCGGTTCAGACCTTCGCACTGGAGCTGCGCGCCGATCGACGAGCCTGGGTGCACACCTGGGGCGCCCGTGGGCTCGATCCGACACAATCCGATCCGCATGCTATTGTCCAAGCAGCGACCCACGGGCGTGGCGCCGATCTGGTGGTCCTAACCGTGGCGAATGCAACAACAGTTGCACAGGCGTTTGCGCTGGTGCGTGACGGTGGGACACTCCTGGTATTCGGGGCACAACCAACTGACTCGCTGGCGACGATTGACCTCTGGGATGTGTACCGACGTGAAGTGGTTGTGCTGAGCAGCTATTCGCCTTCCCCGGCGGATCTGCACGAAGCGCTACACCTGCTCTGCCAGCCCGGGTTTGCCTTTGAGCGCCTGGTCACCCTGCAACTCCCCCTCGAACGAATTGCCGAAGGAATGGCGCGGGGTATGCGCCAGGAAGTCCTCAAAGTCGTTATTCGACCTTGAACGTGGGAGAGCGATGGTGCGACAGCAAAGTCGGGATGATTTGCTTGCGCTGGTTGCCAGCCTATATTATGAGCAAGATTGTAACCAGCAGGAGATCGCTGAGCGCTTACACCTATCGCGCTCGAACATCTCTCGTATGATCCAAGAGGCAAAGGCGAAAGGGATCGTTGAGGTACGCGTCCGTAAGCCGATCTATCGGGCTGAACCGTTAGAGCACGCACTGAAAGAGCGCTTTGGTCTAGTAGAGGCGTTGGTGCTCGACAGTATGGGGCGCGACTCGGTGGACAACCTGCCAGGCGTCGGACGGTTGGCAGCACGCTATCTAGAACACATCCTCAAACCCCACACGAGCCTCGCGATCTCGTGGGGCACCGGTGTCCATGCCGCTGTTCATGCGCTGACACCCATGCCGGAACTCCAGGTAGACGTCGTACAGATGCTTGGGAGCGTTGGTTCGTCCAATCAAGCGATTGATGGCACCGAACTGGCGCGGCGGCTGGCTGAGCTGCTCGGTGGGCGCTATTACTATCTGCACGCCCCGGTTTTGGTCGAGAATCCGACCGTGCGCGACATGCTGATCGCTGAGGCAACCATCCAGGAGACGTTGGACCGGGCGCGCAAAGCCGCGATCGCCCTGGTCGGCGTTGGGACGACCGAAGCGGGCGCGAATAGCTTTGTGCGTGCCGGTCACCTGACAGAGTTACAACTGAGCGCGTTGCGCGCGCAGGGCGCGGTTGGCGAGATCAGCGGCCAGCACTTTGATATTGACGGGAACCCGGCCAATTTGTCGATCAACCGCCGGGTGATCGGGATCGACCTGGAGGCAGTGACACACATTCCGATAGTGATCGGTGTCGCACGGGGGCTGCCGAAGGCGAAAGCCATTCTTGCGGCGCTTCGGGGCCGCTTCATCCGCGTCCTCGCGACAGATGATGTAACGGCAGCAGCCATCCTCGAACATGATGCGCTGACTCATCATAGTGGACAAGCCATGCGCGCCGGACAGCGACAGGACGGAGCCTAGCAACCGGTATCCGACCAGAGCACTCTACGGCAAGGTCGCCTGTGGGCGACACGCCATGTGGTGAGTCTGTTTTCCCCCTTCGGAACCTATGCGCGCAGACTCAGCCCGATCGAATGATACGGCGGAAGAAAAGAATACGCACACCATTATAGTACTTGTGCCATTTGCCTGCTCCTCCGAAGCGCTTCCATCAATCCGGATTGCAGCGTGGCGTGGGTCGCCATACCGTGGAGGGTGACGCCAAGCTGCACGATCGTCGCCGCAACCTCTGGCCGAATGCCGACGAGCGTGACCTGACAGCCGAGAAGTTGGGCGGCCTGCGCGGCGTGGAGCAGCCCAAGAGCAACGTGGGTGTCGACCACCGGCACAGCAGTGATGTCGAGCAGCACAAGCCGGAGGCGCTCGTGCTCAATGCCCTGAAGCAGGCGTGTTTGCAGTCGCTGCAGGCGATCACTATCGAGCGCACCAACGATCGGAAGCACCGCGATCCGATCCAAGAGCGGAATGAGCGGTACCGAACTCTGACGCAATTGCTCGCTCAGCATGTCGCGCTCGGAGAGCGTTGTGCGCAGAGCATCAAGCGTAGCTTGCAAGTTTTGGGTGCGCTCCTCAATGCGCGACTCGAGCGTATGGTGAGCTTCTTCTAATTGTGCCACCATGTGGTTAAAAGCTGTGCCCAGTTGGCCGATCTCATCCTCTCCAGTGATCGGCACGCGTTGTCGTAGATCACCACGAGATACCTGGGCAACCGCTCGCCTGAGCGCCAGAAGTGGCCGGGTGATCACTTGGCTGGCTACGGCCCCCAACGTGATGATGCCGACCGCTACTATCAGGCCAATCAACAGGGTTCCTTTCCACAGATTCACGACAGGCGCGAGAGCTTCGTCGCGCTGCTGGGTAGCGATAGCGATCCACCCGAGACCGCGATAGTGAGAGTAGCCGTAGAACGCAGCCGTGCCGGCGAGCCGCGCCGGGTCGAACCACATGCGCCCGAAGGTCTGGTCCATCGTTCTGCTCCAGATGGCCTGGCGTTGTTCCTGGCTGAGCAGGATACGATCCCGCAGAACCATTTCGCGCTTTGGCGAGCTGAGGATGAGGCCGTCTTTGTTGATAAGGGTGATATCCAAGCTGCGCGCGCCGCTTGCCCGTGGCGAGTCGAGGGTACTGGTCGCTAGGGTGCGGATCACATTCCAATCGAGAAAGGCACTCCACACCCCGATCGTCGCACCGCGTTCGTCACGGATTGGATAGGAAAGGGTGATCACGCGTCCCGACTCGGGATCGCTGCTGAGCAGCATGGGTTCAACGTAGAGATCGGAAACGTAGCTCTGGCCGGCCGGCAACGGCCGATCGAGCCAGATGCGAAACCACTCTTTGTCGGCGACCGAGCGTCCAACTAGGTTGGGAATGTTGGCAAATTCATCAGCGGTGTTCATCGCACGGATGATCCCTTGGCGATCGACGGCAACCATCACAATGTAGATCGGACTGTAGGTGTGGACCAAGTTGTTCATCACCGGGGTAAGTTGCGTGGGATCAAGCGTGCGCGCCTCGCTCATTGCCGCAAAGGTTTGGATGTCATTGACCCGGTCGAACATCATGCGGTCGATCTTTTCGGCCGCTGTCGTCGCAATATCGTCGAGCCGATCACCGATCTGGCCTTCAAGCGTGTTGGCGGCAAAATAGGTGCCGAGCGCTCCCATCAGCAGAATGGCCAGGAGCCCTGTGACCAGCAGCAGAGCGGTGAGGCGCCGCTGAAGGGATGTCGTGAAGACGCCGCGCGTGATGGTGTGCAGGATCGCCATCGTGTTTCTCCGGGCAGGATCGGTGGACAGATCACCAGGGGGCACTGCTCGACACGCCGTGTGCCGCAACTTTCTTGACATACGCCGTGGTGGTTCGACCTACGAGCACCAGGCTCACCGGTGGAGGTGAGTCACGTCATGCTGGTGGCAATGGTAGCGGTAGCCGAAGCCGGTAGGCAACCAGCCAGGATCGAGAGCCTACCTGATAGCACCTTTAGGTAGCATGATGGCACACCGCGCGCCTCAGGATGATCACAGTTCTGAATCAAATTGTGAGGAACAACAAGGATGGGTGCAATTCATCATCAGAGCGCCGCCCCCGACGCCCCAACATGGGACTACCTGACCGTGCCGGTTAAGGAGTACACCAGCGGGGGGGCAACGCCTGGCGCAACTCGGCGTATTTTGATCGGCCACGCTGAAGGGGCGGATGACTTTATCATTCGCTACTTCACCTTGCCTCCAGGGGGGCACTCAGCGCTTGAGAGCCATCCGCACCAGCATGGCGTGGTGATTGTCCAAGGGCAAGGACGCGTGCTGCTCGGCGATACCTGGACTCCGATCGGCGTCGGCGATGTGGTCTACGTTGCCCCCAACGAGCAACATCAGTTCAAAGCCGATCCGAATCAACCACTCGGCTTTCTGTGCGTCATCCCTGCATGGGCCAAGCGACCGCAACCCTGAGTCGGCGACAGACAAGTCCTGTGGTTGGGCAGAGGCGTCCGCGTCTCTGCGCCGCCGTGGAGGAGCGTGCCCCTGACGGCGCAATCGTCGTGCCGCGCGCCACGGTGCGGCGCGCGTCGATGTCAATTCACGTGGAGTGATCGGCGGTATGAGGCCGTTTGCGGCACCACGCCATCGATCAGGGTAGCCGGAGCGTGGTTATACCTGCCCGAGCTGTGGCGGCTGATGGTCGGCCATGACCTCGACGCGCGCCAGTCTGTGCCGGTACAACCGAGTTGCCTACACCGTGGGTTATGGTGCTCGCTCCGTGCCGGGCGGCATGGTATACTGCATCCGCGCACAGGAGGCCGGTATGCAGCGTACGATCGAAGCGATCATCCACCCGGACGGCACGGTCGAGCCGATCGAAGCGCTCGAGAGCCCGATGCCGCGGCGCGCGCTGCTGACCATCCTCGACGAACCGCCGGTCGGGCGGCCGCCCCACCCGCCGGCGATGAGCGCGCCCGGCTCGACGCGACCCTGCGCGCCGCCGGGCTGCTGGTCGTTCCAGAGGACATCCCGGAAGAGCTCCAGCTGCCATCCGAAGAGGGGCGAGCTGCGCTCGCACGCCGTATCCCACCGAGAACGCCGCTGTCCCGTCTTATCCTAGAAGAGCGCGACGAGTCCTTTTGATGGCGCAATTGTACCTGGATAGCAGCGCCCTCGTAAAACGTTACGTCCGCGAGGCAGGTTCTACCTGGCTCCAGGCATTCCTGAGCGCGGGTCCCGGATACACTGTCGCTACCAGCCGCCTCAGCATCGTCGAAGTTGTCAGCGCGCTCAACCGGCGCGTGCCCGATGGCAGCATTCCGCCGATGGACCACATCACTTTGCGGGATGATGTTCTAGTGCTCTGCCGGCGGGAGTATCGCATCGTCCCCGTCGCGGCCGCGCTGCTTGGCCGGGCGAGAGCGCTGCTCGAACGCCATCCCCGACGCGCCTGCGACGCGCTGCATCTCGCCTCAGCCCTCGCCGCCACCGGCCGCCTCATCGTCGCCGGCCAGCCCGTGCTGGCGTTCCTGGTGGCTGATGGCCGCCTGCTTGCCGCGGCGTCCGCTGAGGGGTTGCCGGTCGACCATCCGGAGCAGCAGCCCTGACGACAAGGAGCGCGTGTGCGCGTTCTCCGCTGGCTTGGGACGATCTGGATTGCGCTGTTGGCCGTGGCGGTTGCCGCCGCCGGGCTGGCGCTGCTCGCCCGCTTCGCGCTGCCCCTGCTCCCCGGCGCGCCCCCGGCGCTGCACGGCACGACGCCCGCCACCGGCGCAGCCGATGTGCCGCCGCGCACCACGATCACGCTGCGCTTCAGCGAGCCGATGAACCCGCCGAGCGTGGCGCGGGCGCTGCGGCTGGAGCCGCCGGCGCCAGCCGCCCTGGCGTGGGATGCCGCCCGGACGACGCTCACGATCTCGCCGACCGCGCCGCTCGCGCCGGACACCACGTACACGCTGACCGTCGGCGCAACGGCGCAAAGCCGCCTGTTCCGCCCGCTCGCCGCGCCGGCGGTTGTGCGC
The DNA here is from genome assembly GCA_042408595.1 of Roseiflexaceae bacterium. Lineage (GTDB taxonomy): Bacteria > Chloroflexota > Chloroflexia > Chloroflexales > Roseiflexaceae > JBHOQX01. The sequence continues at coordinate 36,279 of JBHOQX010000044.1, forward strand.
TTCCGTACCGCGCCCGCCCCCGCCGTAGTCGTGGCGCTCCCTCCGGACGGCGCGCGCGATGTGCCGCCGGACCAGCCGATTGTGCTGCGCTTCAGCCGCCCGATCGTGCCGCCGGACCGGATCGGCGCGGCGCGCCCACTGCCGGAGCTGCGCTTTGATCCGCCGCTTGACGGCCAGGCGACCTGGTTGAGCCCGACGACCGCGCTCTTCCGCCCGGATACACCGCTGCGCCCCGGCACCCGGTATGTCGCCACGCTCGATGCCGCGCTGGCCGACCTGGCAGGGACGCGGCTCGACCGGCCGTTCTCGTGGAGCTTCAGCACCCCCGCGCCGACGGTGCGCGCCGTCGCGCCGGTCGATGCCGCGCGCAACATCAGCCCGCGCGCGCCGCTGGTCATGCACCTCTCGCAGCCGTTCGACCCGGACGCGATCCAGGCCAGCCTCACGATCAGCCCGACGATCGCCGGTAGCGTCGCGGCGCAGACCCTCCCCGACGCGACGCAGGTGATCACCTTTACGCCGGCCGGCGGCTGGCGACCCAACACGACCTACCGTGCCGAACTACGCCCCGGCCCGATCCCGCCCGGCGGCAATCTACCGCTGGCCGCGCCGGTGCGCTGGAGCTTCGAGACGGCGCCGGAGCCGCGGCTGATCGGGCAGTTCCCCGGCGCGGGGCAGGCGCTCCCGACCGGGCAGGAGATCCGCCTGATTTTCAACACGCCGGTCGATCCTGAGTCGTTGCGCAAGGCGTTGCGCTTCACGCCGCCCGCCGGCGAGGTGCAGGTGACAGCGAGCGATACCGAGGCGCGCATCCGCGCCACGCTCCGCCCGGCGACCAGTTATACCCTGACCGTGGAGGCGAGCGCGACCGATCTGCTCGGGACGCCACTCGGGCGGGCGACGGCGCTGCCGTTGCGCACCGCGCCAGCCGCGCCCGCGCTCGACCTGCCGGAGATCCCCGGCCATGTCGCGACGCTCGCCCCGGGCACGCCGGGCATTCTGATGCGGCGGGTGAACCTGACCGGGCTGACCTTCGACCTGTACCGGCTGGATGAGGCGACGGCGGTGCGGACGCTCGATTTCCGCCCCGACGATTGGGCTGGCTTCAGCCCGGAGCGCTACGGCCAGGCGCTGGTGCGCTCGTGGACCGCGCGCCTGGCCGATCCGCCGGACGCGCCCGCCGAGTCGCGCGAGCCGCTGGCCGGGGCGGCGCCGCTGGAGGCCGGCATCTACTACCTGCGCGTGCGCACAGCGGAGGGGCCGCGCGCCGATGCGCTGCTGTTCGTCTCGCCCATCCGCCTGCTGTTGCAGCGCAGCGGCGCGATGCTGCTGATCTGGGCCGTCGACAGGGCGGGCGCACCGCGCGCCGGCCTACCGGTGACGCTCTACCAGGATGGTGTGCTGATTGGGCGCGGTACGACCGATGCCGGCGGGCGCTGGCTCGTGCCGCAGCCAGGGGGCGACCCGCGGCGGCCCTACCTGGCCCTGGCGGCAGGCGACGCTCCCGGCGTGGCGAGCAGCGCCTGGGCTGGCCCGTCGAGCCTGGAGCCGCTGCCACGCCGGGCGTTCCTGATGACCGACCGGGCGGCCTACGCGCCGGGCGAGCCGGTCGCCGTGGCCGGGTTCGTGCGGGGTACAGGCGACCCGCCACGCGCCGCGGCGCTGGCGCTGATCCGGGCCGCCACCGGCGAGCGTGTGGCCGCTCTGAGGCTGCTGCTCCCGCCGAGCGGGGTGCTGAGCGGGACGCTCACGCTGCCGCGCACTGCCGCGCCGGGCACATACCTGGCGACGGCGGAGGTCGCCGGGCCGCGGGTGACGGCCCCGCTGCGGGTAGCGCCGCCGCCGGACGCGCCGCTGCGGCTGGCGATCAGCGGGCCGGCGGAGACGCCGGCGGATGCGCCGGTGGCACTGACGGTGGCCGCCGCGGGGCCGGCCGGGCTGCCGCTGGCCGGCGTGCCGGTCTCCTGGACGCTGACGGCCGAGCCGGCGGCGTTTGCTGTGCCGGAGGGCTACATCGCCGGGGACGACGAGCGCGTGGCGCCGCCGGCCGCGCCGCGCGCCGGGGCCGGCGTGACCGGCTCCGACGGGCGGCTGGTGCTCGTGCTGAGCGATACACTGCAGCTGGACGAGCCGCTGCGGTACCGCCTGGAGGCCCACGCGGCGCTGCCGGATGGGCCGGCCGCCGCGGCGACGCATGTCTACCGCCTCGTGCCGGCCGGCGTCGTGCCGGCGCTACGGCTGCCGAGCCGGCTGCTGGAGACGGGCCGCCCGGCGGAGATCGAGGTGCTGGCATTGGATGCCGGGGGCCAGCCGGCGCCGGGCGCGCCGCTGCGGGTCGAGGCGATCCGGCGTGTCTGGCCGCCCGGCGCGGCCCCTGGCGACCCGCCGCGCGAGGAGCGGGTGCTGACGCGGGCGCTGCGCGCCGGGCCGGACGGGCGGGCGACGCTGCGGCTGGCGCTGGCCGCCCCGGGCGAGCACCGGCTGATCGTCAGCGCTGGCGGCGCGGCCCGGCGCGCGGCAGCCGCCGCGACGGTCTGGGTGGCCGGGCCAGGCTTCGACGGGTGGCGGCCGGCGGCGCCGGGGCAGGCCCGCCTGATCGCCGACCGCGACGCCTACCGCCCCGGCGAGACAGCGCGCCTGCTGGCCGCGCCGGGCGTCGCGGAGGGCGCGGCGCTGCTGGCGCTGCGGGCCGGCGAGACGCTGACGGGGACGCTCCGCCCGATCCGTGCCGGCGAGGTGTTGACGGCGACGCTGCCGGCGACCGATGCGCCCGCCGCCGCCGTGGGGGTGGGGCTGCTGGGGCGCGACGAGGCCCGGGCGGCCCAGGGCGTGCTGCCGCTGACCGGCGGCGGGCGCGCGCTGACGCTGACGCTTGCCGCCGACCAGGCCAGCTACGCGCCCGGCGCGACGGCGGTGCTGACCGTGACGGCGCGCGGGGCGGATGGCAGCCCGGCCCCCGCCGACCTGATCCTGAGCGTGGTCCCCGCCGCAAGCGCGCCCGCGACCGATCTGCCGGCGGCCTTCGCCGGAGCGCCGCCGCCGCCGATCGCGACGGCACTCGGGCCCGGACGCGCGGGACCGGACAGCCCCCTTGCGCTGCCGGGGCCGCCGGCATCCCCTGACTGTGGCGGCATGGCAGCGCCCATCCTCTGGCGGCCCGGCCTGCGCATCGGTACGGGCGGATCCTTCACAACAACGATCACCATGCCGTCGGAGCCTGTCCGCCTGCTGGCGCTGGCCTGGGCGGTGGGCGAGCCGGGCGGGGCGGCGCAGGCGGCGCTGCCGCTCGAAGTGCGCCGCCCGGTGTCGCTGGAGTTGCTGGCGCCGGCGTTGCTGCGGGCCGGCGACCGGTTCGAGCTCGCGGCGCGGCTGCGCAATGGCGGCCCGACGACACAGGCGATCACGCTGACGCTCGCGACCGAGGGGGTGGCGCTGGCGGCGGGCGCAGACGGTACGGCGCGGGTGAGCATCCCGCCCGGCGAGGAAGTAGCGGTGCGCTGGCCGGCGCTGGCCGGGCCGGAGGGGCGCGCCCACGTGACGCTTCACGCCGCGCCGGATGCCGGGGCGCCGTTCGCGGCGGCGCGGATGGTCGAGATTCTGCCGCGCAGCGTGGCGGAGTTGGCGGGCGGCGGCGCGCTGGCGGAGGGAAGCGCAAGCGCGGCGATCGCGCTGCCGGCGGGCGCCAGGCCAGGGGTGCTGACGGTGGAAGTCGCGCCATCGGCGCGGGCGCTGGCGCGGGCGGTCGCGGCCGACCTGGCGCTGCGCCCGGCGCACAGCACGCTGGACGACGCCGGGATTCTGCTGATCGGCGCGGCGCTGAGCGAGACGCTGACGCTGGCCCCGGATGCGGTGGCGCGGCTGGAGGCAGGGCAGCACGCGGATGGGGGCTGGGGCTGGTGGCCGGCGGCGCCATCGGAGCCGCGGGCGACGCTGGCGGCGCTGGAGGCGCTGGCGCGGGCCCGGGCGGCGGGGGTGCCGGTGCGCGCCGCGACCGTCGAACGCGGGCTGGATGCGCTGGACGCGTTCAACCAGACAGCCGACGCGCCGGAGCTGCGCGCCTGGGCGGCCTATGTGCGCGGGCTGCTCGGGGCGGCGCTTCCACCAACGGCGCCGCCGGACGACGCGGCGGCGCTGGCCTACGCGCTGCTGGGGCAGCCGCCGGGCGCGGCGGCGCTGGCGGACCGGTTGGAGCAGCTGGCGGAGCGCGACGAGCGCGGCGCCTACTGGCCGGCGAGCGCAGCGGGCGACCCGGTCAGCACGACCGGCCTGGCGCTGCTGGCGCTGGAGCGGCAGCGCCCGGAGAGTGCGACGATCGGGCCGGCCCGCCGCTGGCTGGCCGCGGCGCTCCGCCCCGGCGGGTGGGGGGATGGGCTGGCGAGCGCCCGGGCGCTGGCCGGCTTGGCGGCAAGCGAGCCGGCGGGCGCAGGCGCGGGATACCGCGTGACGCTGAACGGTGTGGAGCTGGCGCGCGAGCCGGCGGCAGCGGGCGCGCCGGCGACTGTCCGCCGTGCGAGCGTGCCGCTGGCACGGCTCCAGGCGATGAACACGCTGGCGATGAGCGGGACGGGGTACCTCGCCTGGCGGCTGGCCGGGGCCGCGCCGGATGCGCCGCAGCCGGCGGGCGGGATCGCCCTGTTGCGCGAGTACCTCGACCCGGCGACCGGGCGGGCGCTGACGGAGCAGGTGCTGCGGCCAGGGCAGATCGTGCGGGTGCGGCTGACGGCGGTGGTCGAGACGCCACAGCGGGCGGTGCTGGTGGAGGATGCCCTGCCAGGTGGGGCGGGGCTGCTGGCAGCCTGGGGCGGCCCGCTGGCGTTCGCGGGCAGCGCGCCGGGGCGGCTGCTGTTCGCGGCGGCAGCACTCGCGCCCGGAGCGTACCAGCAGAGCTACCTGGTGCAGATCGGCGCGGCGGGCAGCTTCTACGCGCCCGCGCCCACCGCTCAGGCTAGGGATGGCCCGATGGCCCGCGGCAACAGCGCCCTGCTGGAGGTTGGAGTGCGGGAATGAGAAAACTGTCAGCCGCGCCGTCTCGACAGCCGCGCGCCCGGCCGCTATAATCGTCCGTGTGGGCGGCGAACGCCGGAGGGCGGGCCGGCGGATCGCATGGCCGGATCGCCATCCACACGCCGGCTCACCCATCCATCGTACATCGCGCCATCCGTTCACCATCGCCCGGAGCGCACGTGCGACGCCATCTTCGCCTCAACCTGCTCCTGTTCGCGCTACTGCTCACGCTGGTCGCCGCGCCGCACGCCGGGCTGGCGTCGCCCGGCAGGCCACCCGCCATGCCTGCCGCGCTCGATGCGCGCCCGCTGGGTCTGAATACCCACCTCGCCAGCCGCTATCCAGATGCAGCGACGATGGCTGTGCCCGCCGCCGCGGCGGCGGAGAGCGGGGCTGGCTGGGCGCGCGAAGACATCCACTGGTACCGTATCCAGCCGACCCCCGGCACGTGGGACTGGAGCTACACCGACGCGGCATTCCGCGAATTGCTGGCCCGCAACCTCCAGATCGTCGGCGTGTTGGGCCACCCGCCCGGCTGGGCCACGCCGGAGCCGGGCGACCTGCCCGGTGAGAACTCGTTCTTCGCGCCCGACCCGCAGCGCTTCGCCGCCTTCGCGCAGGAGGTCGTGCGGCGCTACGGCGCCTATGTCCATCACTGGGAGATCTGGAACGAGCCGGACAACGCGCTCTTCTGGCGCCCGGCGCCCGACCCGCGGGCCTACGCCGCGCTGCTGGCGCAGACGGCGGCGGCGATCCGGGGCGTGGACCCGCGCGCGACGATCATCCTCGGCGGCATCAACCCGTTCGACACCGACTTCCTGCGGCAGATCGCCGAGGCCGGCGCCTGGGCGAACTTCGACGTGCTCGCCATCCACCCCTACGTCGATCCGGCCACGCCGGAGGCCGGGCGGCTGGACGCCGCAGCCGATGGGGTGCGGGCGCTGCTGGCGCGCTATGGCGAGCGCCCGATCTGGGCGACCGAGCTGGGGTGGTCGAGCGGGGCGAGCGACCGCGGCGAGACGCGGGTAAGCGAGCAGGAGCAGGCCGATTATCTGGTGCGGGCGACGCTGCTGCTGCTGCGGTCGGGCGTCGAGCGGGTGTTCTGGTATGCGCTGAAGGACGACCCCGGCAACGCCTACGGCCTGGTGCCCTACGGCGCGGGCCGGCTGGACTACAGCGGGCGCAAGCCGGCGTTCCTGGCGTTTCGCACCTTGGGGCGGGTTCTCGGCGGCGCGCGCCTGGAAGGAATGCGCGATCTGTTCACCCGCACGGTGGCGCTGGACTTCGCCCAACCCGGGGTGTGGTACCGCGGCGCGGACCAGGCGCGCGGCAGCTTCACGCCGGCCGAGGGGCGCGACGGCCGCCCGGCGATGACGTTGCGCTATACCTTCGCCAGCGTCGGCAACGAGTATGTCGCCTTCACCCGCGCCGCGGCCGCGCCGATCGCCGGCCGCCCGGCCGCGCTGGGCCTGTGGGTGAACGGCGACGGCTCCGGCAACACGCTGAAGCTGCGCCTGCGCGACGCCGAGGGCGAGCTGCTCCAGTTCACCCTCGGCGCGGTCGGCGCGCCCGGCTGGGCCTTTCTGCAGGCCCCGATCACCGGCGTTGTGCCGGCGTGGGACCGGCTGAGCCCCGGTAACGGGCGGGTGGACTACCCCGTGCATCTGGAGTCGATCGTGCTCGACGACGCGCCGGACAGCTTCATCGGCAGTGGGGCGCTCGATGTCGAGGATCTGACGGCGATCAACGGGCCCGAGGCGTATGACATCCAGCTCCGGCGCGGCGATGGGGCGGCGGACGTGCTGTGGGCCCCGGGCGGGGTGCGGGCGCGGCTGCCGCTCGCCGGGGCGCGGGCACGCATCATCGGGCGGGATGGGGAGGCGCAGGTGTTGCCGCTGAGCGACGGCGGGCTGACGCTCGACCTGGGGCCGTCGCCGGTGTATGTGCGTGCGGCCCCTTGATTCCAGGGCGATGTTGCCCGCGCGTGGCATGCCGGGCAGAGGATGGGCGAGCGTTCTCCGTCACGGTTGCCCACCCGGCATGCTACGCCATCGGCGCGCAGAATCACCTCTCAGAACCTCCACCTGGCCGTGCAGCTCCTCGGGCGCGAGGACCTCAGACGTAGATACATCAGAGCGATGTCGGCAACTGTGAGACGCGAGTCCGCTACGTGCGGGCGGCCGCCGCGAGTGTCGGGCGTCATGACGATGTATCGATCACGGGCGACCGCCATGGCTGGCTCCGGGGCCTAGTGCAATTGCAGATTGTTGAGTGCGCTTGAAGGGACTGCAATGCCGATGCGATGCAATCATTCAATCGTGCACACACTGCTGCCTGCTTCAGCGCCAGGAGAAGCATTGCGACCATCGACGCAACGCTCACAACGAGCATACCAGATCGCCGCGCCCCTCCTCCGGCGCCTCCGGTACACTTGCCCCGGCATGCTATAATCTTCCCCACCGGAGGAAGGCCCCGGGCCGACAGTGATCGCCCTGGCCGCAGCGCCTATGTTCGACCGTACCCTCTGGCGGCGCGCCATCGCGCGGCGCCTCGGCGACTTTGCCCGCAACCCACGGCAGGAGATCCAGCTCGCCGGCGCGCCGAGCGTGCTCGGCTACCTGCTGACGCAAACCCTTGCACCGTTCCTCGAGACCTTCCAGCAGGAGCCGATCGCCGCCGTGCTCGCGCTGGCGGAGATCACACGCGGCCCCGGCGCGGACCAGATCGTCCGCCGGGCGACACGCATCCAGTACCAGTCCGCGCCGCAGGTAGACCGCGAACTGCGCGCCAGCCGCGAGTTGCGCGCCGCCGCCGAGCACCTGCTGGTGGAGTTGCAGACGATCCCGCTGGTGCGGCAGCAGCTCAATAGCACGCACGAGAGCTGGCTGCGTGCCGCGCTGGAGCGCGAACTGGACGCGTTTCCCGGTGAGTTCGCACAGCTCCGGCGCGTGGTGCGCGACCCGGCGTGGCAAGCGCGCTTCGAAGCGCTGCGGGCGCTGCGCGGCCGCCAGGGGCACTACACTCCCGCCGATCTGGTGCTGATCCACGACGGCCTGGGCGACAGCGCGGCCCACGTGCGGGCGGCCGCCGCCCGCGCGCTCGGCAGTTTCGCCGGCGCGCCGCCGCCGCTGCTGGTGAAGACGCTCGTCCGCACCGCGCTGCACGATAGCGACGCCGAGACGCGCTTCGCCGGGGCACGGGCGCTTGGGCAGCTCCGGGCGCATATCACCACGCCGCACCTGCTCGACCAGCTCTCGGCCGGCCTGTTCGACGAGGACAGTTTCGTGCGCTCGGCAGCCGCGCTCGCGCTGGGCCAGCTCGGCGCGTACGCCGGCGCGCCACTGCTGGTGCGCAACCTCACCCGCCTGCTGGACGATCCCGACCCCTACGCGCGCGAAGCGGCCGCCCGGGCGCTCGGCGAGATCGGTGCGGCCGCCGCGACGCCCGAGGTGCTCGCCGCGCTGGCGCGGGCCGCAGAAAGCGACGAGGTCGCCGTGCACGAGGCCGCAACCGACGCCCTGGCGCGGCTGCGCGAGACCAACAGCCAGGCATCGCGACAGATCGAGGTCTCGGCGTAGGGCTTGCGGCGAGGCCCCGGCGAACCGCAGGCGGCGGGATCCGGCGCGCCTCCCCGGATCCGGGATCACCGCTTCGCCGTGTCATCTCGCCGCTGCCGCGCCGCCTCGACCAGCCCCTCGAACACTCCCCTCCAGCGCGGATCGGCCTCCTGCCAGAGTTCCTCTGGGTGGCACTGCAGCCCGACCAGGAACCCCGGCCCGCTCCCCTCGACCGCTTCGATCACTCCGTCCGGCGCGCGGCCGACAACCCGCAGACCCGGCGCGACATCGCGCAGGGCCTGGTGATGAAAGGTATTGACCGGCACCTCGGTCGCGCCCAGGCGCGCCGCCAGCCAGGAATCCGGCTCGAGCAGCAGCGGGTGCGCCTGGTGCGCGCGGTCGGGCGCGGCGCGCGAGGCGTAGTGATCGAGCGCGTCCGGCACCTCCGACGGGATGTCCTGCCAGAGCGTGCCGCCGAGCGCGACATTCAGCACCTGTGCGCCGCGGCAGATGCCGAGGAGCGGTGTGCCGTCCGCGGCAGCGCGCCGGGCGAGCGCCAGTTCCACAGCATCGCGCAGCGGATCGACCGCGCCGAGCCGCGGGTGCGGAGCCTGCCCGAAGTGGGCCGGGTCCACATCCCCGCCGCCGGCGAGCAGCAGCCCATCGGCCTGCCGCGCGTACCATTCGAGCACCGCGGCGTCGCGCGTGAGCGGGATGATCAGCGGGATGCCGCCGGTCGCCTCGACCGCCGCCAGGTACTGCTCGCCGATCCCGGCGATGACTGTGGCGGGGCCGCGCTCATAGCGGCTGGCGACAATGCCGATGATGGGGGACGTCAAGCTTTGTTCTGCCATGCTCCCTCTCCACGGCCAGGCATCGCGCAGCCCCTTGCGCCGCCGAAGGCGGGCACGGGCACAGGCGCGCCCCACGACCTGCCATCCATTCCAGCGCGCATGCCCGGCTAGCCGGTCGAAGCCGTCGCGTGGCCATCCTGATCTGTCAGCACCGCCCATAGGAAGAGCGGCACAGCCGTCAGAATCCGCCGCCAGCGGCCCGGCTGGCGCAGCAGCCGATAGAGCCATTCCAGCCCCAGGCGGCGCAGCCACGCCGGCGCACGTGGCACCACGCCCGCCAGGTAGTCGAACGCGCCGCCGACGCCGATCGCGACCGGCACCCGCAGCACGGGCTGGTTGCGGGCGATCCAGAGATCCTGGGCCGGGTGGCCGTAGGCGACAAGCAGCACATCGGGCCGGGCGGCGGCGATCCGCGCGCGGATGGAGGCTTCGTCGGCGGGGCGCGGCGAGCCGGCATAGCACCCGGCAATGCACAGGCCGGGGGCGCGCGCCTGAAGCGCGGCGGCGGCGCGCTCGGCCACACCGGGGGCCGCCCCGAGCAGAAAGACCGACCAGCCGCGCCGCGCGCCCTCTTCCGCGATGCGGGCGACTAACTCGACGCCGGTGACCCGCCCCCGCAGCGGCTCGCCGCGCCAGCGCGCCGCCAGCAGCAGCCCGAAGCCATCCGGCGTCGCCAGGTCGGCCGCGGCCAGCACGCGGCGGAAGGCGCTGTTGCGCCGCGCCTCCATCACGAACTCCGGGTTGATTGTGACGACATGGTGCGGCCCGCCCGCCGCGATAAACCCGGCGATCCGGCGGATCGCCTCCCCTTCGGTCACGTCGTCCACAGCGACGCCGAGGATGTGGACGCGTCGGCGGACTGGGGGGTCGGCTGGGGCAGGCAGGGAGCGCTCGGTCATAGCTTCGCTCGGCACGGGCGGCTGGCGCGCGCCAGTATAGCACAGGTTATAATGATGGCAGCGCGCGGCGCGGGCCGCGCCAGGAGCGAGGAACGCGTCGCATGAAGGCTTCCGACTCGCCAGAGCGCCGCATCAAATTCGGCTGTACATGGGCGCTCGCGCTGCTACTGGTGATCATCCCCATCGCCTATGTCGAAAGCGGCTGGTCGCCGATGACCTTTGTGCTGATCGGCCTGGCCGTTTTTGCGATTGTGATCCTTGTGCTGGTGAACCTACCGCAGCGCTAAGCGAAGGGGCGCCGTCACGCCATTAGCCCGGCCTTGTGCTGCATCACATCAGAGGAGGGTTGCGTGATCCGAAGCATCGACCACATCGTGATTCTGGTGCGGGAGCTGGAGACGGCGATTGCCGACTACACCGCGCTCGGCTTCACCGTCGCGCCCGGCGGCGAGCACACCGGCGGGGCGACCCACAACGCGCTGGTGGCCTTCGCCGATGGGAGCTACCTGGAGTTGATCGCCTTTCGCCGCGAAGCCCCGGACCATCATTGGTGGCCGAAGACCGCCGCCGGGCCGGGGCTGATCGATTACGCCCTGCTGCCGGACGATATCGCCGCCGATGTGGCCGCCGCCCGCGAGCGAGGGTTGGACATCGCGGGGCCGATCGACGGCGGGCGGGTGCGACCCGACGGCGTGCGGATCGCCTGGCAGACCGCCCGGCCGCTCGCACCGGAGCTGCCGTTCCTCTGCGCAGATGTCACCCCGCGCGATCTGCGCGTTCCATCCGGCAGGTTCGCCGAGCACCCGTGCGGCGCGATCGGGATCGCCAGCCTGAGCGTCGCCGTGGCGGATCTTGCGGCGAGCGCCGCACGCTACCGGGCGCTGCTCGGGGTGGATGCCGCTGACTCCGAGGCTTCCTTCCGTCTGAACGAAGCGCAGATTCTGCTGGTCAACGGCGGCGCTGGCGATGCCGCCGAGCAGCTTGCCTCCCGCGGCCAGGGGCCGATGGCCCTCGCGCTGCGCGTTCCGGGGCTGTCCACCCCCCGCACCCTCGATCGCGATCAGGCCCATGGCGCGCGTCTGATGCTTGTGCCGGCGTAGCGCGCGTTCGGCACAGGGGCCTGTGGAATGAATAATAATAATGATGAGCGCCTGGTCTGACCGCCTGGCCGGTTCGGGATTGCAGATCGCAGATTGGAGTCTGACGTCTGGCTCCTGGCTTCGCCTCCTGACCGTCTGACTTGTGGCTTTTGACCGTCTGACGGTCTGGCGTTCTGGCCCCCGCCGCCACGTCAGCCAAGGTCCTTCGGCGAGACGCCGAGCAAACGGGCCGCTGCCTCGCGATCGCCCCGGCTGCGCTCCATCGCCAGGCGGATCAGGCGGCTGCGTACCGCACCAAGCATGCCCTCCAGGGTGCCGCCCTGGTCGAGCAGCTGGCCAAGGGCCGAGTCGAGCCGCGGGCTATCGGCGGACGTCTCGGCCAGATGCAGGTGGTCGACGCTGACGAGCTGGCCCTGCGCCAGCACGATCGCCCGTTCGATCGAATTTTCGAGTTGGCGGACATTGCCCGGCCAGTCGTAGTCGAGCAGCAGCTCCATCGCCGCGTCGGTGATCCGCGGCGTCTGTCCGTCGCGCAGGCGGTGCTTGTGCAAGAAATGCTGCACCAGCAGCGGAATATCGTCCTTGCGCTCGCGCAACGGCGGCATGTGAATGTTGATCACATTCAGGCGATAGTAGAGATCATCGCGGAAGGCGCCGCTGGCGACCTCGGCCAGCAGGTCGCGGTTGGTTGCCGTGATCAGGCGCACATCAACCTTCACCGGCGTGTTCCCGCCGACGCGGGTGAGCGTGCGCTCCTGGAGGACGCGCAGCAGCTTCTTCTGGGTCGAGTGGCTGATATCGCCGATCTCGTCCAGGAAGAGTGTCCCCTTCTGCGCCTGCTCGAACAGCCCCTTGCGCTGGGCCAGCGCTCCGGTGAAGGCGCCTTTCTCATGGCCAAACAATTCGCTCTCCAGCAGCGTCTCCGGCAGCGCGGCACAGTTGACGGCGATGAACGGCGCCTCGCGCCGCGGCGAGGTACGGTGCAGCACCTGCGCCACCAGCTCCTTGCCGGTGCCGCTTTCACCGGTGATCAGCACGGTGGCGTCGCTGCTGGCCACCCGTCCGATCATCTTATAGACCTGCTGCATGGCCGGGCTACGCCCGATCATGGTATCGCGCGGGTTGAGATTGACCTGCTGCTCCAGGGCGTGCACCCGGCGCGTGAGGCGGCGGTGCTCGATCGCCCGCTGCACTACCACCAGCACCTCGTCCAGGTCGAGCGGCTTGGTGATATAGTCGTACGCTCCGTGTTGGATGGCCTCGATCGTGACGGCGGAGGAGTCGTCGGCGGTGATGATGAGCACCGGCAGGTCCATCCCCTTGGCGCGGAGCTGTTGCAGCAGTGCCAAGCCGCCCGGCTCCGGCATGCGGATATCGAGAATCGCCAGGTCCGGCTCGTCGCTGGTGATCGCTTGGAGCGCCTCCAGACCCGAGCCGGCCTCGCGCACGGTGGCGCCCGCGTCTTCGAGAAGGTCGCGCAGAACCTGCCGGATGCTCGGCTCGTCGTCGGCGATCAGGATACTGCTTCCGCCAAGTTCTTGTGCCATAGCGTATCCGTGCGACTACCGTTCCGGCGCAGCACACCGGCGCCCCGGAACACCGTGAGTCACCGCCGTATCGTGAGTCGACGAGGAGAGCACCGGTACCGAACGATCCGATGGCGGTATTATACCATTTCCATAGGGCGTTCCCGTCCGATAGGGTGCGCCATATGGCGCTGCTCATTGTACGTTGTCAGTGGAAGGCTCACGTGGTCGCTCCCGTGCAGGCCCATACCCCCTGGCCCGGCCTAGCGGGGGTATGTTTGGCGCTTACCAGGCGCCAGCACGGCCCCCAGCTCTTGCTCCCTCTTCCAATCCGGGAGAGGGGGGACAGGGGGTGAGGGCCGCGGACTCGCCGGCCGAGGCGGCAAAAAAACCTACCCCTGTAAGCCTGGCCCCGCCTGCGGGAAAACGGGGAGGGAATACGGACGTGCGGCCACGCAACCCCACCGCACCGTGAACTGACAAAGTCGCGTTCACGTGTCCTGGCACGCCCCTTGCTATCCTGGAAGGTAGAAACATCCTTATGACAGCGGCGGTCATGTGCAGTCTGCCATGTCGAGAGACACGCAGTCATCCTCCCCCACGCCGCGCTCTTGTTCCCCGGCTGCCAGCAGGCAGCCTTTCCTCATGGATGGAGGGATCGACAAAGCATCTCGACAGGCGAGATGAGCAGGAGCACGGTTGATTTGCACCCGGCGCGGTCTGACGCTACAATATGTCGCTCGTTTCGCTACAACAGGCGGTGCCTTATGGCAAACAAGAAGAAAAAGCGTGTCACGGTGGTCAACGATCACCCCGAGTTCCTCAATCTAATGGTGGAGTTCCTGACAGACGAGGGGTACGACGTCACACCGATTCCGAAGCACCAGGGCGCGTTTGAGCAGATCAAAGCGGATCTGCCTGATATCATCGTCTGCGACCTCCTGTTTGACAACACGCCCGCCGGCTGGGCATTGCTTGACATGCTGTATCTTGACCCGGTCACCCGCGCCGTGCCGGTCATCCTCTGCACCGCGGCCACGCGTCAGGTGCAAGAGATCGCGCCTTCGCTTGCCGGTAAGGGCATCCTCTGGCTTGAGAAGCCGTTCGAGCTGGAGTCGCTGCTGGCCTTGCTTGAGGGGATCGACAGCAACCCGGTGGTGCAGTTGCGCCGCGGCCAGGCGGCGGAGGGCGGCCCTGGGACCGGCGCGAAAAAGGAATGATCAAGCTAGCCCGATCGAGCGGCAGAGGTGACAGAGAGGTCCACCTGGTCAAGCCAATATTCGCACACTGCCGGATCGAGCAGGCGGTCGAACCAGGCGCGGTGCTCCGGCGCAAGGTATGGCCGCGCGCGGCACCCCAGATCGTCGAAAGACCAGCGGAGGTAGGTTCGCTCGTCGGCGCTCAGTGGCGTGTGCCGTGCGGTGCTGTATGGCGTGACGGTGCAGCCCTCCAGCCCGGCTTCGGCGAAAGTGCCGCACAGGTCGCGCCCGATGAAAAAAATCGCGCCGTCTCGCTCGCACCCGCCGCAAGCGCGCGGAGTTGTGCCTCGCGTACAGCCAACTCGAGCGCCGGGGGCCACGGCAGCACCAACTGGTGCAGCGTATCGTTCTCAAAAACGGCAACTACTCCGCCGGGGCGCGCCACCCGCCTGAGCTCGCGCAGCGCCGCGGTCGGGTCGGGCAGGCTGTACATGCTCTGCGCGCACCAGACCAGGTCGAATGTGCCGTCATCGAACGGCAGCGACGCGATATCGCCGAGCTGAAAGCTCACACATGCCCCGTGCGGCGAGGCAGCGGCGCGTTTCGCCGCTTCCGCGAGGTAGGCGGCGGAGATGTCCACCCCGATAACCGCACCGTCTGGCCCAACCAGTTCCGCGAGCCAGAGCGCGTAGGTACCCGCGCCGCAGGCCATGTCGAGCACGCGGTCGCCAGGGCGCAGCGGAAGGTCGGCGAGCATGGCGCGCAGCTCAGCGGCGTGCGCCCGGTGGTATGCCTCCAACATCGGCGCATACGCGGGCAGCTCGTCCTTCTCCAGCCCGCGCCCCACTTCGCGCGCAAATGCCACATCGCCCGCCATCGCACCGCCCCCTTGTTGCTGCTCGCCCGGCGCGCACAGCGGAGCAACTGCTGTGCCACTGACGCCAGTGGCAACGAACAAACGGTGAAATCTTTGATGGCCAGAACGAGGCGAGCTTCGCTCTGGCCATTTGGTCGTCTGTCAGGCTGACCTCTAGCAGGAGGTACGCGCTGGGGGATGTCGAGCGGCGCCGTCGTCCAAGCCCGATCTCGGGCGCCAGACCGCTCGAAGGAGAACTCTGCGGAGAGCAGCAGGCCGGCGTCAGCCGCCGGCCACCCTACGGCGCCGGCCAAACCTACCCGTTTCAAGCAGCTTCCGAGACTGCCCGGTTCACGCCTCGGCGGCGCGCACCGGCTCATCCTCCTCCTCGTGCTCCTCATACCAACGCGCGAGCCCGCCGACCAGCATCTGCACCAGCAGCGGCGTGGCCGCATCGCTCATCACGGTAAGATACGCGTTGCGTTCGAGCGCCAGGGCCTCGCGGACCTGACCGGCCTCGACGTATTGCGGCAGGAAGCGCCGCACTTGCTCGGCCATAGCGCGGCGCACACGCGAGTCGGCGAGATCGAGCACGGCGGTGCGCAGGTAGTCGCTGAAAGCCGGATCGCTGCTGTCCTCGACGACGGGCGGCTCGCCGTAGCGCTCGAGGATGCGCTCGATCACCCAATCGTCGTAGTGCAGCGGCTGGAAGCGCGGGTCGCGCAGCACCTCCAGGCTGAAGGCGATGAAGTGGTTTTCGTCGGCCGCGAGCTGCGCAGCTTCGGCGCGGTGGCGTGCCAGCTCGCGGTGCGCAGCGGCGATCCGCTGCTGCTCGGCGGCGTCCGGCGGCTTCGCCAGCCAGCTACCTTCGCAGGCGGTCAATGCGGCGACAAATCCAGCTTCGGCGCGTCGGTCACGCTTGGCGCGTGAGGCTCGTCCCATCGATACACCTATCCTGTTGTGCGCGGCTATGTCGGATCGAGTGTAGCCGAAGTTCGATAAATCGGCAAGCGGCCTGAAGAATCGCCGAGGTGTGGGAAGCGAAGGGCGCGCCTCCGGCCTGCCAGCCGCCACCCGCGCGGCGCACGCTGGCGCGCTTACTGGTTCGTGCCGTCCAGCGCGCCGTAGTCGAGCGGATTCACGTTCACGTTATCCTTCCACACCTGGTAGTCGAGGTGCGGCCCGCTGGATTGGCCGGTCGAGCCGACAAAGCCGATCAACTGGCCACGCACCACCCGTTGGCCGGTCTGAAGGCCTGGAGCGAAGCGCTGGAGATGGGAGTAGCCGGTCTTGTAATGCTCGCCGATCACCCAGATATGGTTGCCGGCCGGGAACGTGTTTTCGGCGAGCTTGACGACGCCAGCATGGGTGGCATAGACCGGCGCGCCAAGCGTGCCCTCCGGGTCGGCCGTGCCATCGCCGTTTCCGTCGATCGCCAGATCGACCGCACCCCAGATCGCCGCAGGGGCGTGCGAGCCGACGCCATACCCCTGCGTCATGACCGTGTTCGGGTTCTCCAGCGGGTTGCCGCGCGGCACGTCGTCGTCAGGCAGCGCCAGCCCGCGGCCCGCCAGCGGCGCCGGCGCGGCCGCCGGGCCCACGGCCACGCCCCCGGTCGCCCGGTTCGGCGACCAGGCGCTCAACGGCACGGGCGCGGCGCGCGTCTGCATAACCAGATAGACCAGGCCGATCAGCGCGAGAAGCAGGAGGCCGATGCGCAGCTGCCCGAGATGCTCCAGGTTCACCGTACGGTTCCTTCGCGCCAATCGGCCACCAGCCCGACGACGGTGTCGATATACCCCGCGACATCGTTCTCATAGGCCGGCGCGTAGATCGGGATGATCTGTTCGACCGTCGTCGTACCGCGCCCCTGCACGTATTCGTTGGCGATCAGCCGATACCAATCCTCGATCCCGGCCTCCCAGGAGGGATAATCGCGGAATCGGTTGAAGCAGGTTGCGTATCCCGCACAGATAATATTGCCGACGTTATGTGTCGAACTGCCGTCCGGCTTCCAGCCGGCCCACCCCGGCGCGGTGCCGGCGGTCGACTCGTGGATGAAGAATGCAAGCGCATAGGCCGGATCGATGCCATACTTCTCGCCAAGCGCGATCCAGACCGGCCCCGTGCCGGCCGCTGGCGAATTGTACTTCTTCAGCACCCGCTCGACGAATGCGGCATCGATCGTCGGCGGGCCGACCACTGTGTGCTCGCCGGGCGGGACATTGGCGGGCGGAAGGTTGCGCGCGGCGGGGCGCGCCTCGCCGCCGGCGAGCTGGCCGCGCCAGTAGCTCTGCACAGTGCGGTCGGAGAGCACCCACCAGGCGATGATCAGGACGCTGATGACGGCGACGAACGGCAGGACGATATTTGAACGGCGGTGCCACTCAAGGGGCACCACCACCGGCACGACCATCGGCTCCGGGTCGGCCACCGGCGCTCGCCACAGCGTTGGGTGCGGCGCCGGGCGGGTCTCGATCCGTGGCGCGAGCACGTCGTCATCCGGCTCGTTTGGCGCGACAAAGCGCTGCTCAGCGGCACGCGGCCGCGCCGCGATCTCCACCGATTTGGACGGCAGCGTGGGTGCGCGGCGCGCCGGCGGCGGCGGCACGAGCGGCTCGGGCGAGCGGGCCGGGCCGCGGACATCCTCCAGCCCGGGGTCGAGCAGCTGCCGCCCGCGCCACCGGGTCTGTGGCGCAGCCCTGCCTGGCGCGGCGCTTCCCGCCCGACGCAATTTCTGCGACTCGCTCATCGGCCGCCCCCGGCCACCAGCCGCGCCTGTTCCTCCGGCGTCGGCAGGCGGAAGGCCCCATCGCGGTTGAGGTACACGATCTGCTCCTGCCGGACATCGACCACCAGATCAGGCGCGCCATCGCCATCAACATCGCTCACGCTCAGTGTCAGCGGCGTCAGGTCCTCCCGCGCACCGAACAGATACGGCCCGGTGAGAGTCCGGATGTGCGACGGATCGCCGCCCGGGATTTCGATGATCGTGACTTGTCGGTTCAGGTTGATCGCCATGAGATGGGTTGGCCGGCCATCGGATTCGTTGTGACCGACAAAGGCTTCGAGTTGATAGGTGCGCGGCCGACCGTAGCGCAGATCGTCCAGCGCGACGCGCAGATACCCGAACACCATGCCAACCATACCATACACCGCCACCGCCGCCAGCGCCAGCACGACGCCATAGAGCAGCGCACGCAGAGCAGGGCGCCGTGCCGCCTGCGGGCGGCCTGCATCGGACGGAAAGCTCTTGCTTGTCACAGCCATGGTACGCCTCGCAGACGGCGATGCCGCGGCGGTCGTGCGCGACGCCGGCCGCCAGCCATTCGCCATATTCAAGCGGGAACAACAGGCTGTATTATAGAACATGTGTTCTATTTGTCAAGTGTATGTTTGCTACCGTATGTGGCATTGGAAAGCTGCCCGTCGCCGCTTGTGATGGCACGCTCGGCCCGACCAGCGCCATCACAGCGGCAGCGCCTCGTGCTCAGCCACACGCGCCGCGAGCGCCGGGTGCAGCCGGGTTGTCGCCAGCCAGGCTTCGATCGCCTCGGGCGGCAGAATACCCCGCTCGGTCACGATATTGCTGATCAGCGACAGCGGTGTCAGGTCGAAGTAGCGGTTGCGGATGGCGACCCCCGCCGGCGCGTCGGGCCAGACCTCGTCCGCCGGCCAATCGCGCTGATCGGGCATCGGGTAGCCGGGCGGCAGGAACTTCTCGCTGGAGCAGAGCGGATAGAGCGGGACGCCGCAGGCGCGCGCCGCGTGGGCCAGCCCGAGTGTGCCGATCTTGTTCACCAGCCCATCGCTGCTGAGCAGGTCGGCGCCGACCAGCACCAGATCGGCGTCGGCGACGGCGGCGATCGCGGCGGCGTCCACTACCAGCGTGGTCGGGATGCCGTGCCGGGCCAGCAGCTCGGCCGTCTCGCGCCCCTCGCAAGCCGGGCGCGACTCGGCGCAGATCACCGCGAAGTGGCGGCCGGCGCGCTGCGCATGGAGCAGGGCGCGCTGCACGGTGCTGCTCTGCGAGAGGGTGATCACGGTGCTATGCTCACCGATCAGCGCGAGTGTTTTCTCGGCCACCTGCTGCGCATGCTGCCGCAGCTCGTGTTTGAAGTCGGCGGCGGCCTCCGTCACGGCGCGGCGCAGCCCGGCCAGGTCTTCGCACTCTTCGATACGCCATAGGACGCTGTTGACCAGCGTGACAAGCGGCGCCATCACCGTCTGGGCCTGGATGAGCGCCCAACCGGTATCGAGCATCGCCTGGCGAAAAGCATCCGGCGACGACGCCTCCCCGGCATTGGCGCGCTGGACAAGGACATCCGCGCCGTGCTCGGCGATCTGGGCAGCTCCGGAGCGGTTATCGGTTGCAATACGGGCAAGCGTGAGGGCAATCGCGCTTTCCACAAGCGATTCTCCTCTCATTGCAGATCGCAGGGTACAGATCGCTCATACCAACCGTGGCTCATAGGGCGTACGCCTTGGCCCGCACTGCGGGTGGTATGGCGGGGTTGCGGCCCGCCACAGCGTTCGTTTTCGCGCGCCCACACGCCGCGGTGCGTGTTCGCACCTGAGGCAAGGTTTCGAAAGGGCTACGCCCGCCACACCTCCCCCACTGCGTGCGTTCTATCGATACAAGACTGCTGGCCGCTAGCGCGCCTGCGTGGCGGCGCTGCGGACGAGAAAGGAACGAACCAGCGCCTCAACCTTCTCAATCGCGAACGGTTTGGCCAGGTAAGCGTTGCCGATCTGTGCCAGCCGCGCCTGCGTGGCAGCGCTCAGCGTGTCGCCGGTGACGAACACCAGCCGCGCGGCGAGCGACGGATCGCGCGCGCTGATCGCCTGGTGCAGCTCGAAGCCGTTCATCCCTGGCATCTTGATGTCGGTTAACACCAGATCGAAGGTCTCACAGTCGAGCAGGTCGAGCGCCTCGACGCCGCTGGCGACGACGCGCGCCTCGTGCCCCAGATCGCGCAGGATGCGCGCCAGCAGGTTGCCCACCGGCGGCTCGTCATCCACCACCAGCACCCGCCCGGCGCTGGCTGGCGCGGCCGCCTCGGGGGTTCCGTTGGTTTCGGCCGGATCGTCCGCCGGGCGCTCGCGCCGCAGCGGCAGCTCGACCAGCACGGTCGTGCCGGCTCCCGGCTCGCTCTCCGCCCAGATCCGGCCGCCGTGCTCCTGGACGATACCGAAGCAGATCGACAGGCCCAGCCCGGTGCCCTGGCCGACCGGCTTGGTGGTGTAGAACGGGTCGAAGATGCGCGGCAGCGCCGCCGCCGGAATCCCGACCCCGGTATCGGAGACGGCGAAGCGCAGCGCCGGCCGATCGAGCGCGCCCGTCCGCTCGGCGCGCGGGGCGAGACCGGTGCGCAGCGTCAGCGTGCCGGAGCCGCCGCGCTCCTGCATCGCCTGGTGGGCGTTGTTGATCAGGTTGAGGATCACCTGCTGCAATTGGAACGGATCGGCGACCGTCTCGGGCAGCCGGTCATCGAGCTCGAGCACGACCTGGATATTGTCCACCCGCAGCTGGTAGGCGCGCAGGCTGAGCGTATCGCGAATGACATCGTTCAGATTGATCAGGCGGCGCTCCGGCTTGTGCTCGCGGGCGAAGAGCAGCAGGTTGCGCACGATCCGGGCGGCGCGCTCGGCCTGGGTGTTGATATGCACGAGGTCGTCCCGCGCCTCGGCTGGCAGCGAGGTATCGCGCAGCAGGAGCTGCGTATAGCCGGAGATGCTGGTGAGCGGGTTGTTCAGTTCGTGGGCGACGCCGGCGACCAGCTGGCCGATCGCCGACAGCTTCTCCGCCTGCAGGAGTTGCTCTTCCAGCCGGCGGCGCTCGGTGAGGTTGCGGGCGATGCAGTGGATGGCCTCGCCGCGGTCCGGCTCGCGGGTCAGCCGGGCGCTTACTTCGACGATCGCCCGCCCGTCGCCGTGGCGCATGGCCAGCTCGAACGGCTCGATCGGCTGGCCGGCGAGCAGCTCCGCGAAGCGCGCCTCGGCGTTCTCCCACGAGTCCGGCAGGCAGAACTCGCACAGCGGCCGGCCGTGCAGCGCTCCTTCGGGTTCGCCGGCCAGGCTCAGCGCGCGCTTGTTCATCTTCACCAGGCGAAGATCGCGATCTAGGGTGAAGATCAGGTCGTTGGCGTTCTCGAACAGGTCGCGGTAGCGGTCTTCGTTGCGGCGCGCCTCGCTGTACAGCCGGGCGTTCTCGATCGCGATCGCGGCGTAGTCGGCCAGCGCCGCGAGCAGGTACTGATCGTTCTCGGTAAAGATGCGCTCGGATTGCTGGTTATCCACCGCCAGCACGCCGATCACCTCGTGGCCGACGGTCAGCGGAACCTGGAGGATGGCGCGCACCAGAAAGCCGGTCTTCACCTTGAGCGCTGCGCCGTGGCTCGCCCGGTCGAGGCGGACGGGCCGGCCGGTGCGGATAACCTGGCCGGCCAGGGTATCCCCGATCGGCATGCGCATCCGCTGGGCGCGCGCCGCGCCGAGGTTCTTAGCGGCCCGCAAGTACAGCTCATCCGCCTGATGGTCGCGCAGCAGCAGAAAGCCCTCTTCGGCACGGGTGATATAGACGCCCGCCTCGACGATCCGAACCAGCAGCTCCTCAGGGTCGAGCAGCGAACTGACCGACTTGCCGATCGCGGAGAGGACCGTCAGCTCCTGGACGCGTTGTTGCAAATTGCGCGTGAGGCGGTCCTTCTCGCGGCTGAGGCGGCGCTCGCGCAGCGCCTGGTCGATCACCCCCTGGGCCTCGGTCTCGCTGAAGGGTTTGATCAGGTAGTTGCGCGCGCCAAGGCGAAAGGCTTCGACCGCGATCCCCTCGGAGCCGTGGGCGGTCATGAGGATGACCGGCACGTCGTGCCCTTCCTGGGCGATCAGGCGCAGCAGCTCCAGGCCGCTGATATCCGGCAGTTGTAGATCGAGCAGGATCAGGTCGGGGAGCTTCTGGCGCAGGCGGTTGAGCCCCTGTCGGCCTGTGTGGGTGACGATTGCCTTGTAGCCAAGTTCCGGCAGCACATACTCAGCCAGCATCTGGCAGATCTGCTGGCTGTCGTCGATGATGAGAATTTCTTCCATATCGTCGTGCCGAAGCGCTGCTGGAAACCGGCGCGCCGCGCTACGGCCGCGCGCAGCCCATTCTACACCGATTAATCACCTCTGCGCAAGCCGGCAGTACGGGGCAGGATTGCGGATCAGCGACGGCCGGATCGCGGATTCGGAAACCTACGATCACCGTTCGTAGCCTTCGGGCTGCGCGTTACCCTGGCTCCAGCCGTGGCCCTGCCGGGGTATCGCGCACCTGCCAGCCGTGCGCGGCGATCTCGCGGCGGAGCGCATCGGCGGTGGCCCAGTCGCGCCGGGCACGGGCCTCTTGCCGGGCGGCCACCAGCGCCATCACCTCCGCCGGCGCGGCTGAGGGCGCGGCTGGAGCGGCGGGAGGGGCGAGCGCCGGGGGCGCAGGCGGGCGGAACGGGCCGAGCTCAGTGATAGCGAAGCGCGTTTTGCGCGCGAAGCGCCGCTCTACTCCGCCGCGCGCCGGTGTCACGCCGCCGCGGCCCAGCACCTCGCACACGCCCGCCGCCGGGTCGAGCAGCAGCGCCGTGTGCTCGTCGATGCCGACAACCGTGATCTCCGGCGGCAGCAGCGCCAGAAGCCGCTCGTAGCGCGCCCGCCCCATGAAACAGCGGCTGGTGTCGAGTTCCGCGCCGCCTTCGGCGTTGTTCCAGTGCGGCAGCACCACCAGGCGCAGGCCGTAGCGCCCGAAGAGATCGAGCCCGGGCCGCCAGTGGAGCGGCTCGCCCGCCTTGTAGATCTCATAGACCGGCAGCGCCAGCGCGCCCATGGCGATCGTCGCGGCGCTGGCGGTGGCGATCGCCGCGCCGGCCTGGTGCCGCGCCAGCAGCCGCTCCCACGCCAGGCTGCCCGCCAGCTGCCGCACCGTGTAGGTCGGGCTGCCCGCTCCGAGAAACAGCAGGTCGGCGTCGAGAATCGGCGCGGTGACCTCGGGGTCGTCCGGACTGGCGGGCGTGCCGCGCTCGCGCGCCGCGACCAGGCGCACCTGCGGCTTGTAGTTCTGCAGCCGCACCCGTAGGAACTCGGCGACGCGCCCGGCGACCGCCGCCGCGTTCGGCTGGAACCCGGCGGGCGTCTCTAGCACGGCGACCAGCAGCGGCACGCGCCCACGGCGGGCGAGCGCTTCGTAGACCGGGCCGCTCGTCGGGGCGGTCTCGCCCGAGCCGAGCAGCGCGACGGGGCCAGGGGTAGCGGCGGCCATAATCGCGTTTCCGAGAGCACGGACCGAAGCGTGGTTGTGTGGATAGACTACACCATGCGCTGCGCTCATGCACGCCGGGCGTCGCCGTCTCCGAGACTGTTCGGGCAAAGAGGGCTGGAGCGACCCCTCTCCGCGAGGCCATCGGCCCCACCAGGCATCCTCGTTTGGCGCCCCGGCGTGATGCCTGGCGCGGCGCCGCCCGCAGGGGCGAGAACCAACCGAGCAGCGCGCTCAGCGCCACAAGCAGCAGCGCCGCGCCCACGTCCAGCACTCCAGCAAATAGGGACTGCCCGAATGTGGTAGTTGTTGAGCTGACGATCGCGCTCACGCGGGCGCTCCCGCAGCGCACACAGGCGCTGTCACATCAGAGCGACGGCCAGGCCTCGCACCCCCGAGCCGGCTGTTGCCCCATCAGCGGCCTGGTGCGCTGCGGAAACGGCGCATCCGACTCCAGCCGCCGTATGCGTGCGGCAGCGACGTAGCCCTGGCTGTCAAGCTCGGACGCATCCGACAGGCATGATATACTGATAGCAGCTTTCAGTCGCTGGCATGTTGCTCGGAACGCCGGTGGATAACCATGACGAATCCACACCGCACCCGTGAAATCACCCCGCACGCGATCGACTTACTGGCGCAGCAACTGAGCGCCAGCGGGCACAAGCTCACGCAGCCGCGTCTGGCGGTGCTACGGGCGGTGAGCGCGCTCGAGGGCAGCTTTACGGTCAACGACATCGAGCAGTGGCTCATCCGGCAGCGACAGTCGCCAGGCATCGCCAGCATCTTCCGCACCGTCAAGCTGTTGACTGAGCTAGGCATGCTCCAGCGCATCCACGGCGTGGATGACTGCCACCGCTACAGCCTGAGCCGGGGGCACGAACACCACCTGATCTGCGTCGTCTGCGGCGCGCTGGCGTCATTCGACGACTGCGAGCTGCGCGCGATGGTCGAGCGTCTGGAGGCGCGTACCGGCTACCGCGTTGAGCGCCACCTGCTGGAATTTTTTGGCCGCTGCCCACGCTGCCAGGCCGCCTGAGCGCCCCCCGCCTGCCCCATGCACGGCTCCACGGCGCGGGCGACGGCCGTGGTGGCATCCGTAAGGCTTCGCCCTACCTCTCCCCCCCGAGGGAACCGTGCATCCCTCGAGGGCCATCTCGCCGCTCCCTTCTGGCGAGGGAGAGGGATGCGCGGCTCCCTGGCGCCCTCGGCCTCTGCCGCTGACACGGCCAACAGGGCGACCAGAAACCAACCCCTGCATGCTCCCCAACTCGACGCTACCACCTCCTCCCGCCTACGCTTGACAGGATCGATGATAGCAGGTATCATTTACATAGATGATACCTGCTATCATCTAGAGGGTACAAGGAGGCTCCATGGCAGCGGCTGCGACTTCTGATCCGCGCGTCCCGGTCACCGTGCTCACCGGCTTTCTTGGCGCCGGCAAGACCACGCTGCTCAACCGCATCCTGTCCGAGCAGCACGGCAAGCGCATCGCCGTGATCGAAAATGAGTTCGGCGAGGTGGGAGTCGATAACGACCTGGTGATCAACGCCGAGGAAGAGATCTTCGAGATGAACAACGGCTGCATCTGCTGCACCGTACGTGGCGATCTCATCCGCATCCTCGGCACGCTGATGAAACGCCGGGATCGCTTCGATTACATCTTGATCGAGACGACCGGCCTGGCCGACCCCGGCCCGGTGGCGCAGACCTTTTTCGTGGACGATGAGATGCAGGACAAGCTGCGGCTCGACGGGATCGTGACACTGGTGGATGCACGGCACATCGTGCAGCACCTTGACGACGCGCCCGAGGCGAAGGAGCAGATCGCCTTCGCCGACGTGATGATCATCAACAAAACCGACCTGGTGACGCCCGCCGAGCTTGACGCGCTCGAAGCCCGCATCCGCTCAATGAACGCCGCCGCGCGCATCGTGCGCGCGCAGCACGCCGCGGTCGACCTCGACCTGATCCTCCACATCGGCGGTTTCAACCTGGAGCGCGCGCTGCAGATCGACCCGCAGTTCATGGAGCCGGAGTACCCGTTCGAGGAGGCGCAGGTCTACCAGCTCGACCCCGGCGACTATACGCTGGCCGTGCAGCCCGGCCCCGACCCGACGATGAACGTCGCGCTGCTGCCGCTGCCAGCCGCCACGCGCGAGGCGCTCGAAGCGAGCCTGATGGACGCAGTGCTGCTGTTCTCCGACGACGAGCGCGATACGCCGCCGGGGGCACGGCTGGTGCCCGGGCGCGAGCTGCGCCGGCTGCAACTGCTGAGCGACCGCGCCATGCACTTCCCGATCCGGATCGAGCGCGCCGGGGCCTACGCGCTGTTCACTGAGCATCGCCCGGAGGAGTTCGCAGCCAGGTTATGCGCCGGCGCAGCGCCGCTGGCGCCGGCGCTGGTGCGCGTGTGCAAGCCGGACCACGAGCACGACGATGACGTATCATCGGTCGGGATCACCACGCCCGGCGACCTGGACCCCAGAAAGCTGAACGCCTGGCTCAGCGATCTGCTGCGCACCCAGGGGCCGGATATCTTCCGCATGAAGGGGGTGCTCAGCATCAAGGGCGAATCCCGGCGCTTCGTCTTCCAGGGCGTCCATATGCTCTTCGATGGGCGGCCAGACCGCCCCTGGGACACCGAGCCACGCACCAACAAGCTGATCTTCATCGGCCGCAACCTGGATCGGGACGCTCTGAAGGCGGGTTTCCACGCCTGCCTCGCGTGAAAGGGCGCCATCGATGACACGCCGCACACTACCATCCTTGTTCCGCACCGGATCGCGGGCAACGCTCAGCCCGCACTGGCGGGCCGACATGGATGGGTGCCATATCATCGCGCTGCGCTGGGCGCCCGATGGGCGCACGCTTGCCGCGGCCGCCGCCGATGGGCCGATTGCGTTGTTCGACGCCCAGGGCGGCAAGCTGCGACACCTGCTCCCCGGCCATGGCCCAGGAACACTGGCGATCGACTGGCGGCCGGACGGCGCGCTCTTGGCCAGCGCCGGACAGGACGGCGCGATCCGCTTCTGGGATACGGCCGCCGGCACGGAGCGCCTGACGCTGCCCGGCGGGGGTGCGTGGGTCGAGTGCATCGCCTGGAGCCCGACCCTCGCCCCGGCCACACCGACGCCGCGTGGCCGGCAGGCTGCCCCGCCGGCTGGCACGCCGCCGGCGCAGCCGTTCATCCTGGCGACGGCCGCCGGCAAGACTTTGCGCTTCTGGGATGCCGATGGCCGCCTGCTGCGCGAGACACGCGATCACCCAAGCACGATCGCCGATCTGGCCTGGATGCCGGGCGCCGGGCGCGTCCGCCCGCTGGCGATGGGGCCGGCTGCGGCCTCCGCCGACCACCTGGCGCCGATCCTGGCGGTCGCGACGTACGGCGGGCTGACGCTGTGGCGGCCAGACTGCGGCGAGCCGCTTGGCCGGTATGCCTGGAAAGGATCGACGCTGGTGATCGCCTGGAGTCCGGACGGCAACTACATCGCCACCGGCGACCAGGATGCGACCGTCCATTTCTGGATCACCCGCACCGGGCAGGACTTGCAGATGTGGGGCTACCCGACCAAGGTGCGCGAGCTGGCATGGGATCCATCCAGCCGCTACCTGGCGACCGGCGGCGGTCCAACGGTGACGGTCTGGGACTGCGCCGGCGACGGCCCGGAGGGGACCCGCCCGCTGCAACTCGACGCGCATAAGGGGCAGATCACGGCGCTGAGCTTTCGGCGCCACAGCGCGATCCTGGCGTCCGGGTGCGCCGATGGCCTGATAGCGCTCTGGCATGTCGGCAGGAGCGCCCGCCCGCTATCGGTGGCGCAGCTTGCCGGGCCGATCAGCCTGCTCACCTGGTCGCCTGACGACCGGTGGCTGGCAGTCGGCAGCGCGGCCGGCGAGGTCGCGGTCTTTGTCGAGCCGGTCTGATCGTATTTCGGAGAGGCGGGGCGCACAGCCGTAGCAGGCTGCGGCCACCACACCCCGCGCCGAGGGCGACTGGGTACGCCCTTCATCAGTGGAGGATCGGGATGCCGCTTTACGTCTACGCATGTCACGACTGCGAGATCGAGGTCGAGGAGTTGCGTCCGGTTGAGCGCGCCGACGATCCCGTCGAATGCCCGATCTGCCACGGCCTTTGCGCCCGGGCGCTGCCGATCGTCGCCATCGGCCGCACGGCCGCCCCATCTGCGCCTGCGCCGGTCTACGGGAGCGTACCGGCGGGCTACCACGGCCTGGCGTGCGGCTGCTGCGCGCCGCGCCGACGCTAAGCGCGCGAAAGGAGGAGCGGATGAGCCTGCTCGAATCGGCGCTGCCGATACCGGTCACCATTCTCACCGGCTACCTCGGGGCCGGCAAGACCACCCTGCTCAACCGCATTCTGCGTGGCGATCATGGCCTGCGGGTCGCTGTGATGGTCAACGATTTCGGCCCGATCAATATCGATACCGAGCTGATCATCGGCGTGGCTGGGGAGTCGGTGAGTCTGGCGAACGGCTGTATCTGCTGTACGATCCGCGATGATCTGCTGCGTGCCACGCTACATCTCATGGCGCGGCCCGACCCGCCGGAGTACATCCTGATCGAAGCCAGCGGCGTCTCCGACCCGGTCGCCATCGCCGCGACCTTCCTGCTGCCGGAGCTGCGGCGGTTGATCGCCGTCGATGGAATCATCACCGTGGTGGACACCGAGCAGGCGTACGAGCAGCGCCATGGATCAAACGGGATGGTCGAGGAGCAGATTTGTGCCGCGGATATCGTGGTGATGAACAAGATCGATCTGGTGAACGACGCGCGCCGACGCCAGGTGCGGGCGTGGATCGAGGCGCTTGTCCCACGGGTGCGGGTGATCGAGGCGAGTTATGGCAGCGCGCCGCTCGAACTGCTGCTCGGCGTTGGCCGCTATCGCCTACAGCTCGAGCCCGCCGCGCCGCATGGGGCCCATGAGTACGAGCATGATCACGATCACGGTGCGGCGTTCTCCAGTTGGAACTATTCGACCGATGAGCCGCTGGATTTGCGTGCCACGCGCACAGCGCTGAAGCAGCTACCACCGACGATTGTGCGGGCCAAGGGGGTGCTGTACACCGCCGATGCGCCCGAGCGCCGGGTGATCTTTCACCTGGTCGGCCGGCGCATCGCGCTCACCGCTGGGGAGCGCTGGGGCGACACACCGCCCCGTACGCATCTGGTCGCGATCGGCGCGCCGGGCGGGATCGACGCCGCAGCGCTGACGGCGCGCTTCGACGCATGCCGCGCGGCAGAGCGGCCGCGCAATCCACTCGTGGCCGCCTGGGAGTGGGTGCGGAGCGAATGAAGCACCTGACGACACCGATCGCGGCGGCGCTGGCCTTCACTGCCGCCGACTGGCACATCAGCGCTCGGTGGGCCGTTCTCCGCCGAGGTGACGCTGGTGGCGATCGAGCGCCAGGGCACCGGGGCATGGGCGACCGTCTTAGCGCCTCTTCGACTGGCTGCGCGATCACGGCTGGCTGGTACGCATCCGCAGCGATCAGCGGCAGCTCGCCTACGTCCGGCGCCAGCCCGGAGATCACCACCTGGCGATCTGTGGTCGCTGCGGCGGGGCGCTCCCGCTGCACGCCTGCGTGGTCGTGCCGCAACTTGCTGCACTGGAGTTCACGATGCGCGGCCGTGTCTTGGAGATCTACGGACTCTGCCACGACTGCCGCGGCCCGGAGGTACGGCGATGAGCGCTACTGCCCAGACCTGTATGCTGCGGCGCGCCGCCCCGGCTGACGAGTGGGCGGTTCGGCGGTTGTTCGGCGCACTGCACGCCTACAATGCCACGCTCGATCCGCGATTCGCCCTGGCCGAGGGCTGGGAGCGGGTGCTACACGAGCACCTGGTGCATATCTGCGCCACTGGCCATGGCCTGACACTGCTGGCCTGGGAATCAGGCGCGCCGGTTGGGCTGCTGATGATCGGCGGGCATACGGACTCGCCGTTGTTCCGGCACCGGTGTTGGGCGGAGTTGCTGGCGCTGTACGTTGTGCCAGTAGCCCAGGGGCGCGGCATTGCCGACGCTCTGCTCGACGCCGGGCTGGCCTGGGCGCACGAGCAGGGCTACGAGCGGGTGCAACTGTATGTCACGGCGACGAACGTACGCGCCAAGCGGTTCTATGCCCGCGCCGGTTTCCGGCCCGTCCAGGAGATCTGGCGACGCGAGCTCGGCTCTGCCAGTGCCGTGCCGCCCGCCGACCCAACCTGCGACGCGGGCTACGCCGCCGGCCAGGATTTGCTTGCGGTGCATCCACATCGCATCGCGGCGGATGAGCCCTAGCGCTAGTGCTGCGCGGCATATGCGCTAGAGCACTGTTACCGGCCGTGGTCGTCGCAGCGATCGCCGTGGGGATGGTGCAGCCGGCCGTCGTAGCGGTTATCGACGTGATCGCCGTGCGGCCCGGCCAGGTGCCCGCAGCCCCGGTGGCCACAGGCGCAGGCGGTCGGCGCGCATGTCGTACGGATGCGCAGATGCCCACAGTGGGCGCTGTGGATTGTAGGGTGATCTTCCAGGTAGCTTATCAGGGCAACTCTTTTTGTCACAATGCGTGCAGACGTTCCGACGCTCGCAGCAGACCGCCTATGACGAGGCCATCGAACGACACGCGCACCGCGCCGCCCCGGTTCTACCCAAACCTGATCGGCCAGCTCTATCTCATCAGTCTGGAGGATGTGATGGGCCGCAATGGCGTCAACGCCTTGCTCAATCTGGCGGGATGCCGCCATCTTGTAAATAATTATCCGCCCGGCAACCTGAAGCGCGAGTTCCCGTTCTCCGATCTTTCGGCGATCTCCCAGGCGACGCACACCATGTACGGGCCACGGGGCGCGCGCGGCATGGAGCTGCGCGCCGGGCGCTACGCCTTCAGCCTGGGGCTCAAGGCGTTTGGCCCGCTGCTCGGCATGGCCGATCTGGCGCTCAAGCTGATGCCGCTGACGATGAAGCTCAAGATCGCGTTGAACGCCACGGCGCAGACCTTCGACCGCTTCAGCGACCAGCCGACCCGCGTGGAGGAGGGCAAGGCGCAGTTTATCTATACGATCGACCAATGCCCGATCTGCTGGGGACGCACGACCACCTATCCGGCCGGCGCGCTGGCCCAGGGCATTCTCGAAGAGGCGTTGACTTGGGTCAGCGGCGGACACTCCTTCGCGATCGAGCAGACCGCCTGCCAGGGAATGGGTTGCGAGCGCTGCATCTTTTCCATCGACAAGGACCCGATCGACTGACGAAGCAGCGCCTGGGCACTGCCCACGGCGCCTTTCCCTCGCCCCTGTGCTACGAGCGCACTAGCAAAGGAACGTATCAGATGCACGCACACACGCCACGCCTTGCGATCGCTGTGATCGCGGCCCTGAGCCTCCTGCTGACGGCCTGCGGTGGATCGACCGCTGCGCCGATCAGTACGGCCGACACACCGACGCCCGCGCCCACCGCCGCTCCGCGCGCCACGCCAGCCGCAGTCGCCCACGCGCCGCAGCCGACGGCGGGTGCAGGCAAGCCGACGGTGATCGCCACCACCACGCAGCTCGAGGATGTGCTCATGAACGTCGCCGGCGACCGGATGACCGTGATCGGACTTGTGCCGCGCAACGGCGACCCGCACGAGTTCGAGCCCACGCCGGAGGATGTCAAGCGGATCGCCGAATCGCAGGCGGTGTTCAAGAACGGGATCGGGCTCGAAGGCTGGCTCGGCGAATTGCTTGCGAACGCGGGAGGCGAGCGGCCGATCTTCGACACCTCGCAGGGCATCCAGCCTGGTGTGATCGACCGCGCCTTCGAAGAGGGGGGCGAGGAAGATCCGCACATCTGGATGAGCCCGGTGCTGATGCAGAAGGTCACGGACAACGTCGCGGCCGGGTTGAAGCAGATCGATCCGGCGGGCGCGGCGACGTATGACGCGAACGCTGCCGCCTATAAGGGGAAGTTGAAAGAACTGGATGCCTGGGCCGCGCAGGAGCTCGCGGCCATTCCGCCGGAGCGGCGCAAGCTTGTGACGGCGCACGACGCGATGGGCTACTTCGCCAGCCGCTACAACTTTACGGTGATCGGCACGCTGATCCCGAGCGTCAGCACGGAAGCCGCCGACACATCCGCCAAAGATTTGGCGGCGCTGGTCGAGACGATCCAGGCCGCCGGCGTGCCGGCGATCTTTGCGGAACGATCGGTCAACCCGACGTTCATCGAGCAGGTCGCCGCCGAGGCCCATGTGAAGGTCCTGGAGCTCTACGTCGACTCGCTCGGCGAGAAGGGCGGCGAAGCTGGGACATACCTCGATTTCATGCGGACAAACGTGCGTCGGATCGTCGAGGGGCTCAAATGAGCCGCGCCGCTGCGATCCACCTGGCGGGGGTCGAGGTACGCTATCCCGGCGCTGCGGCGCCCGCCCTCACGGTCGAGGCGCTGCAGATCGCCGCGGGGAGCCGAGCGGCGCTGATCGGGCCGAATGGAGCCGGCAAGTCCACCCTGCTGAAAGCGCTAATCGGCCTGACGCCGGCCAGCGGCGCGATGCAGGTCCTGGGCCAGCCGGTCGGTCGGGCGCGCCGGCGGGTCGCCTATGTGCCACAGCGGCGCGATGTGGACTGGCAATTCCCGCTGACGGCGCGCGATGTGGCGCAGATGGGGCGCGACGCCCACCTGCGCTGGCCGCGCTGGCTGCGCGCTGCCGACCGACGAATCGCCGAGCAAGCCCTGGACGATGTCGGCATGCGCGACTGCGCCGGGCGGCCGCTCGCCGAGCTCTCCGGCGGACAGCAGCAGCGCGTCTTTCTGGCGCGCGCCCTGGCGCAACAGGCCGATCTGCTGTTGCTCGATGAACCGTTCGTCGGGGTCGACTCGCCGACCGAGGCGGTGATCTTCCGGGTGGTCGAACGGGCGTGCGCTGCGGGCAAGACGGTCATCGTCGCCACGCACGACCTGGCGACACTGGCTGATCATTTCGATGTCGTCGTTCTGCTGCGTGGCGCGGTCATCGCCCAGGGCGCGCCGGCGGCTGTCATGCAGCCATCGCTGCTAGCAGCGGCGTACGGCGGGCCATTGGCGCTCTTCTATCCGTCGGCGGCCAGCACACCCACAGCGGGCACCCGGCCGGCCGGGCCGGCGCTGTCCGCCGGCCAGCGCTGAACCATGGACATTCTATTGGAGCCACTGCGCTACGGCTTCTTCGAGCGTGGCCTGATCGTCGGCGTGGTGCTGGGTATCGCCTGCGGCGCGCTCGGCTGCTTTGTCGTGCTCCGCGGCATGGCTTTTCTCGGCGATGCGATAGCGCACGCCATTCTGCCGGGCGTTGTCGTGGCCTACCTGAGCGGTGTGAGCATCGTCGCTGGGGCATTCGGCGCCGGGCTGATCAGCGCCGCGCTGATCAGCGCCATCAGCCGGGGGGCGCGTGTCAAGGAAGACACCGCAATCGGGATCGTCTTTACCGGCGCCTTCGCACTGGGTATCGTGCTCATCAGTCGCGTCCAGGGCTATATGCGCGATCTATCGCATCTGCTGTTCGGCAACATCCTTGGGATCGCCCCGGGCGATGTAGCAGCGTCAGCCAGTATCGCCGCGCTGGTGCTGGTCTGTCTAGCGCTTTGGTATCGTGAGATGCTGATCTGTTCGTTCGATCCGATCCATGCGCAGGCGATCGGTCTGCCGCTGAACCGACTGCACGCCGGCATGATGGCGCTCCTCGCCCTGACCATCGTCGCCGGCATCCAGGCCGTCGGGGTCGTGCTGATCGCCGCGCTGCTGGTGACCCCGGCCGCTACCGCCCGCCTGCTGACCGACCGGCTGCCGCTGATGCTGCTGCTGGCCGCGCTGCTCGGCGGCGGGGCGGCGGTCATCGGGCTGTATGCTTCCTATTTTCTCAACCTCGCGTCTGGCGGCGCGATTGTGCTGACGAGTGCCTTGCTGTTCGCGATGACACTGGTCTGCGCCCCCAAGCGCGGGCTGCTGACCCGCCGCGTCCGGAGGGCACCAGCCGCCGGTGGCCGATAGCCGTGGTGCGTTTAACGATAGTTTCTGCTTCGCCGTCGGCTATTTCTAGGTGTCGGGGCGGTGCCCGTGCTCGACCCGGCGCGTGGGGCGCGAACAGCGATGACCAGAGATGCTGATGCCATCGCGCCAATGAACGACCGATTGCCGATCTGGTGGCCACCTTCCGATTCGATCCGTCGCCGTGGCGAGGCGTTACTCCATCAGCAGGGCTGGCTATGGGGCTGTGATATCCGCCGCCCGGAGGGCAATGCGTTGCTGGCCTATGGCTTCAAGCGCCAGCGCCCTCCAGCGGATGCGCGCGGGAGCAGCGCCTATCTGCTGGCGTGTGCATCCGACTCGGTCGTTGTGCTCTGGGGATTCGGCCTCTTCTATGGCGACCCGACCGATGGGGTCTTCCTGGGGCGCTACGGCTTCGCATCCGCGCCGGCACGGCTCCGCGATCTGGCACGGCTGCCCTGGTCTCCGGCGCAGATCGCACCGGCGGCAGCGCCGGCTCGACCCGAAGCCCACGGCGATCTCCAGACACAACTCGTGGCGGCGCTGCGCTGGATCGCCGGTTACGAGTCGTGGGTGCTGGCGACGCTGGGGGCCCCCTACCGGCAGCATTGCCTGGCGGAATGGCCCGCTGGGCCGTTTCGCATTCCGGCGGAGCGGATGGCGGACGAATGGCAAATTCTGGCGACGACCCTTGCCATGAGCACAGCCTCGTAGACCAGCGCTCGGCGCGCCATGCCATACGCAACAAGACCATCCGGCGCGCGGTGGGGGCAAGCCGGTCGCGCGCAGGGCCGGCGCGCAGAAAGCCTGCGTCTGATACAGGCGGGGAGGTGACCCGATCACCCCTGACCCGGCCGCCCAGGCGCAGCATTCCGGCCTGCACGACGATCCCGGCGATCGCCAACACGATGAACAGCGGCGTACCGAAACTGGCCGGGATGTCGAGCAGCGTGGCGACCGCCATCCGGACCATGCTCGCACCGGCCAGCGCCGTCAGGACGATCAGCGCCCAATCGAGCACGGCACTGGCGACGACCGCGCCAATGAGCGCTCCGATCAGCAGCCCGACGGTGCCGATCCAGCCAGCATTCGTGCCGATCACCGCCGTGAGCAGCAGCCCCGCCAGCCAGCCGCCGATCGCCGCGCCCAGCACCACCGCGGCCAGCCGTGGCAGCACCACCGCCGCCAGCGCGCCTAGCCCGCCGATCGCGAGCCCGATCAGCACCACCGCCCACCCCGGCGCGGACGGCAAGACGGCCGGCGTCAGCGTGAAGCCGATGACGAACCCGGC
Source organism: Roseiflexaceae bacterium (assembly GCA_042408595.1). Classification (GTDB taxonomy): domain Bacteria; phylum Chloroflexota; class Chloroflexia; order Chloroflexales; family Roseiflexaceae; genus JBHOQX01. Next base: position 70,846 of record JBHOQX010000044.1, read on the forward strand.
GACTCCGAGCGCCAGCCAGAAGAAGCGGCTGCCGGCGAGCAACAGCAGCCCGCCGAGCACGAGCTGGAGCAGGGGTGGCAACATGGCTTCCTCTGGCATCCAATGACCGGCTGGCGAGTCGGCAGGAGGGCGGCGGGATGGGGCCGCGGAACAGACCATAGCGCCGGCGAGATGATGGTGGCCCTGCCGCGCGGATAACAGATTATACATCACCCACGCCAACCCCTTGACATGCACGCTGCTGATTGGCAGAATTGCTCCGATCCGGCGATCTGGCCGCCGGCTGCCACCTGGCGCTGTATCTGGAGAGAGACGATGCCTATCCGCCCTGCCCGCGTCGCCGCCCTGGCGCTCGTACCGTTCCTGCTGGCCGCCTGCGGCGCCGGAGCGCCCGCCGCGCCCACCGCCGCGCCGGCCACGCCCGCGCCCACCGCCGCGCCG
>JBHOQX010000045.1:0-1444 GCA_042408595.1 Roseiflexaceae bacterium
GCCGCAGATCTCCCTGGCCTCGCGCGTCGAGGCCGGCGCCGACTCGCCCGGCCCCGCGTTTTTCGCCGAGACGGTGCGCAACCTCCTGCCGCTGATCGAGCGCATGGGCCTGGCGACGCGCGACGAGATCGGCATCGACACGCTGGAGGCGCGTGTGCGTGCGGACATGCTGCGCCACAACGCTGTGATTGTTCCGCCGTCGTTGATCGGCGCGTGGGCGCGGGTGGGGTGAGAGGTTGGATTGACGAAGCCAGTGAAAAGGAGAGCCTTCGTGAACCGTATCAGACTCGGCGGACCGCTGGTGCTCGCCGCCCTGCTCCTAGCCGCCTGCGGCGGCGCCCCGGCGGCGCCGGGGCCCACGCCCGCGCCTGCCCCGGCGACGGCCGCCCCGGCCCCGCCGCCCACGCCGACTTTCGAGCCGGTCGCCGACACCGAGCCGACGGTCGGCGCGATCCAGGGCAGCGGCACGCTCGGCTGGCGCGACCAGATCCTGCGCAACGATCAGGTGATCGTCTCGGTCGAGGGGCTGGCCCCGCCGGAGAACGGCGAGGTCTACGCTGCCTGGCTGGCGGGCAAGGACGCGAGCCTGGTGCTCGGCGCGCTCCAGCCGGCGGGCGGCCGCCAGGCGCTGACCTATGTCTCGCCGACGCAGCAGAACCTGCTCGGCCCATTCGATCGCGTCTACATCACCCGCGCGCCGCAGGCCGCCGCCACAACCGATGTCCGGCAGGTCGTCCTCGGCGGGGCGCTGCCGGAGAAGGCGCTGGTGCATATCCGCCACGTTCTGTTCAGCATCGGCGCGACGCCCGGGAAGATCGGCTTCGCGCTGGGGCTGCGCCAGGAGACGGATGAACTGCTGCGCCACGCCCAGTTCCTGCGCGACGCCGCCGACGCCAACGACCAGCGGCTGCTGACGCTGCACGCCGAGCATATCGCCAACATCATCGAGGGCTCGACGGCGCACGATCTCAACGGCGACGGGAAAATCCAGAACCCGGGCGACGGCTTCGGGCTGCTGCCCAACGGCGCGCAGGACGGCTACATCAAGGGGATGATCGACCACGCCCGGCTGGCCGCCGAGGCCGCCGACGCGACCGACGGCATCCGGTTGCACGCCGGGCATGTCCAAATCGCCGGCGAGAACACCCGCGCCCGCGTCCAGCAGATCCACGACCTGGCCGAGACGATCGCCGCTGCCGGCTCGGTGGACGCCGCACGGCAGGATGTGTTGAAGGTGCTTGCCCTGGCCCAGCAGGCGATCCAGGGGGTAGACGCCGACGGCGACGAGCAGATCGGCCCCGTGCCGGGCGAAGGCGGCGTCCTCACCGCCTACCAGCACGCCCAGCTCATGGCGAATGTGCCGCTCGCCCCGACCAGCGGCCGGGATCTGCCGGCGCTGGCGTCCGCCCCGGCGTCGCCCACGGCGGCGCCGGCCGCCGCGCCG
>JBHOQX010000046.1:0-57003 GCA_042408595.1 Roseiflexaceae bacterium
GAGTCAACCACGGCATCGCTGGCAGTGACGCGCCACGAGCCTGCGGGCGACCAGGGGCCAAGCCGCGCGTGTTCCCGAACGTTGCCGGGGCCTGGCGATCGTCACGAAGACGCTTGTGTACAGACTTTTGTTGCGGTATAATGCGCCAACACGCCGTTACGCGCACAGAACCGGAGTAGGATGCCACCGGCGCCCCGCCCGCGCGGATCGCGCCGTACGCGGATGGAGCTGTGCAGGAGGACGCGGTGGCTCAGACCTCGATCGTACTCGTTCATGCGCATACCCTGTTCCGCGAGGGGCTCCGTCAAAATCTCCTCAGCGCGAATGAGTACCGGATCGCCGGCGAGGCCAGCAACGGCCAGCAGGCGATCCAACTCGTGGATTACACCGACCCCGATCTTCTGCTGATGGACACGGAGCTTCCGGGCGTGAACGGCCTGGAAGTCGCCCGCGCGATCAAGCGCACGCACCCGCAGCTTGGCATTATTCTGATCAGCGCCTCCATGGACGGCCAGCAGGTCGTCAAGGCGATCCGCGCCGGGGTGGCCGCCTACCTGCCGCGTAACTCCTCGTGGGAGCGCTTGCACCGCGTGATGCGCCAGGTGCAGCGCGGCGAATACCCGATCAACGAGCTTGTCCTGTCCTTGCCGGATGTCGCTGCCCAGGTGATCGAAGCGTTCCGACAGCTCGCTGGCGACGAGAACACCCAGAGCATCTACTCGCCGCTCTCGCCGCGCGAGTTGCAGGTGCTCGAACGGATCGCCGCCGGGCAGACAAACAAAGAGATCGCCGTCCAGCTCGATATCAGCAATCAGACAGTGAAAAACCATGTCTCGTCCATCCTGCGCAAACTGGCGGTGAACGACCGCACCCAGGCGGTTGTGTATGCTATGCGCCGCGGCTGGATCAAGGTCACGCTGCCCGGAGAGTAGCCGCCTGTGCAGAAGCCAGCAGCTCGAAGCCAGCAGGACGATCCACCGTCCGTGAGCCATTCTGGCTTCTGCCTGCGGGATGCTGGCTTCTGTCTGCTGAATAAGTAGCTCACCATGACATACCGCTGCATCCTGGCCATGCTGCTTGGCACCGCGCTGCTTGGCGCCGGCTGTCAGCAGACATCGATCGCCGAGCAGGAGCGGATCAAGAACCTGCAAACGATCGAGGCTGGCACGCCCTCCGCCACGCCGCCGCCGACGGCAACACCCACCGCCTCGCCAACGGCGACGCCCACGCCGACGGTCGGGCCGACACCCACCCCCACGCCGACGCCGCCACCGACCGCCACGCCGTTCCCGCCGACACCGACGCCGAACCCGGTGCTGGCGAATTTCAGCTTCTGCAACCAGACGGCCGGCGATCCCGCTGGCGTGCGCTTCTCGACACGGGTGACGGCGATCACCACCACCGTCGAGCCGGCCTTCGACCGAATCACCCTGACCCTGAGCACGCTGGCCGACTCGTTGCCGCCGCATGCCGCCGCGCGCTGCCTGGCCACAGCTATCGACTCGGCCGCACCCTACGCGCTGCGGTTGGAGCTGGACGGCTGGCTGCACGATGCTAACTTCCAATCTTCGCCGCTCACCGGCACGATCGAGCTGAGCGGAACGACCGGGCTGAAGAGCGCGACGTGGGAGTACGACCGGAACGCCGATGCCGGCGCGGCGCTCGTCATCGGCCTGGACGAGCCCCGGCCCTTCCGGCTGTCGCTTGCCTCTTCGCCGCAACGCCTGGTGCTCGAGATCGCCAAGACCTCGCCGGTCGGCCCGGCGAGCGACCTGCTGACCGTGCCAGCGCAGGGCGATATCGGCGAGACCGGCCCGCTCTACTACCTGGCCGACGGCGACATCTGGGCAGTCAGCGGCGGCGGCCAGCCGAAGCGCCTGATCGAATCGCCGGCGATCGAGACCGCGCTGGCCGTCAGCCGCGGGGCCGGCCTGATCGCCTTCTGCCGCGCGGCCCCTGGCGCCGGTCCGGACGACGCACTGGCCGCCAGCACGCTCTGGACGGCCGGACTGGACGGCAAGAACCCACAGCAGCTCGCCGCGCCGGGCCGCGCCTGCGCCGACCCGGTCTTCTCGCCGGACGGTACGACGATCGCCTTCACCGTCGATGATGGCGCGTCCAACCCGCCGCGGTTCGGCATCTTCACCGTGCCCGTGGCCGGCGGCGAAGCCCGCCGCGTCACCACACCGGGCGATGAGTGGAGCCGCTTCGCGCCGCAGTGGCTCGGCGGCGGCCGGTTGGTCTACAGCGCTACCGCCGAGGATGGTCGCAACACGCTGTTCACCCTCGACCTGGCGAGCGGCCGCGAGGACGATATCGGCCAGGGGCTGGTCGTCGGCGACCGCTACCGCGCGCTCGGCCGGCCGCTCGCCGCGCCGGATGGCCAGACGATCGCCGTCGAGGCGCTGCGCGCCAGCGGCCCCGGCGCCGACCTGGTGCTGCTCGATCCGTCCGGCGCCGAGCGCGGCACGTATGGCGGCGGCTACTGGACGCGCCCGCTCGCCTGGCGCGCCGACGGCACCCTCTTCTTCCTGGCGACCGACTGTCCGGCGGAGGCAGTGCAGAGCTACACGCTCAAGGCGCGTGCGCCGGCCGGCGGCGATCCGCAGGTGGTCGCCATTGGCACGACCACCGGCGCCTTCGGCGCGTTCGCCGCCACCGACAATGGGCTGGCCTATGTCGCGCTGAAGCAGGCCGCGCCCGGCCCGCGCGGCCCGCTGGCGGTCGCCCGCGAAAGCCCGGCGGCGCTCTGGTTCTGGAACATCCAGGGCGGCCCGCGGGCGAAACTGGCCGAGACCCAGGCAGCGATCACCGACCTCGCAAGGTAGTGCGGAGTTCAGCGTTCAAAGTGCAGAGCCCAAAGTGCAACGGAAGTATGCTGGAGGAGGTCGGCCCGCCAGACCTCCCCATGGCGTGCATCCTCTCACTTTGAACGTTCCATGCGGCACTGGACACCTTCCATGGGCATGCTTGGCGTCGACACTGGCGGTACGTTCACCGACTTCGTGCTGCTGCGCGGTGGCCGCCTGACGATTCACAAGCTGCTCAGCACGCCGGATGACCCGTCGCGCGCGCTGCTGGCCGGCGTTGCTGCACTCGGGGCGCCGGCGGCCCTCGTCCATGGTACGACGATCGCGACCAACGCGCTGTTGGAGCGCCGCGGCGCCGCGACCGCGCTGATCACGACCCGCGGCTTCCGCGACGTGCTGGCGATCGGGCGGGGCGACCGGCCGGCGCTCTACGACCTGAATGTCACCCGCCCGCCACCGCTCGCGCCGGACCAGTGGCGGCTCGAGGTGGCCGAACGGCTCGACCACAGCGGGGCGGCCATTCAACCGCCCGATCCCGCCGAGCTGGAGCGCCTGGCCGCCTGGCTCGCGGCCCAACCGGTCGAAGCCGTGGCGGTCTGCTTGCTGCACAGTTATGTCAATCCATCACACGAGCAGGCGGTGGTCGCCGCGCTGGAGCGAGCCGACGCGGCGCGGCGCCTGTTCATCGCCGCCTCACACCGCGTGCTGCCGGAACCGCGCGAGTATGAACGCACCAGCACGACGGTGGTCAACGCCTACGTCGGCCCGATCCTCAGCCGCTACCTGCTGCGGCTGGAAGAGGCGCTCGCGGCGCAGGGCGTGCGCGCGCTGCGGCTGATGGCCTCGGACGGGGGGAGCATGGGGCTGGCGACCGCTCGCGCGCTGTCGGCCCGCGCCACGCTCTCCGGGCCGGCCGGTGGCGTGGTCGGGGCGCGCTTCGTCGCCGGCCAGGCCGGCCATGCCCGGATCATCTCTTTCGACATGGGCGGCACCTCGACCGACGTGGCGCTGTGCGACGGCGAGCTTCCGCGCAGCAGCGAGTCGCGCGTGGGCGGGCTACCGGTGCGCCTGCCGAGCCTGGACATCCACACCGTCGGCGCGGGCGGTGGCTCGATCGCCCGGGTGGACGCCGGCGGGGCGCTGCGGGTCGGCCCGGCGAGCGCCGGGGCCGATCCCGGGCCGGCCTGCTACGGCCGCGGCGTGCTCCCGACCGTCACCGACGCGAATCTGCTGCTCGGCCGGCTCCAGCCGGACGCCTTCCTGGGGGGACGGATGGCGCTCGATGTCGGGCGGGCGCATGCGGCGCTGGCGCGGCTGGCCGGGGCGCTCGCGATGCCGGACGGCGAGCCCCGGCCCGCGCCGGGGCGAGAGGGACACACGGCGGATGTCAGCCCTGCCTTCGGAAACGACGCGGATCACACCACAAGCCGACACGCGCTATGCGCCGATCGTTCATCGCCCGTCGAACAGGCCGCCCAGGGCGTGGTGCGGGTGGCGAACGCGGCGATGGAGCGGGCGATCCGCGCGATCTCGGTCGAGCGCGGCTACGACCCGCGCGACTTCACGCTGGTCGCGTTCGGCGGGGCCGGGCCACTCCACGCCGCCTATCTCGCCGACGCGCTCGGGATGCGCCGGGTGCTGGTGCCGCGCTACCCGGGCGTCCTCTCCGCGCTCGGCATGCTCGCCGCGGACGTCACCTACGAAGCCAGCCGGGCGCTGCTCGCCCCGCTCGACGCGCTCGACAGCGCGGCGCTCGCCGCGCAGATGGAGGAGCTGGCGGCCGCTGGCCTGGCCGCCCTCGCCGCCGACGGCGAGCCGCCTGAGCACTGCCGCGTCGACTTCGCGCTCGACCTGCGCTACGCCGGGCAGGCGTTCGAGTTGAGTGTGCCGCTGGAGTTGGATGGCGGCCACAGGACGACGGACGAACGCAGGCCCGGCCATCTGGAAGCCCGTTCGCCGCTCGTCTTCCGCCCTGCGTCCGACATGCGCGCGACCCTCGCCGCACGGTTCCACGCGCTGCACGAGCGGCGCTACGGCCATGCCATGCCGGAGCGCCCGATCGAGGCGGTGCTGCTGCGCGCCCGCGCGGTCGCCGCCCGTTCCGCCGCCGCGCTCGCCACCGGGGCCGACCTGCCGCCGCGTCCCGGCCCGCCCCCGGCCACTCCGATCCGCGCCGCGCTCGACGAGGGGCCAGTAGCCCCGGCGCTGCGCTACCAGCGCGACGACCTGCGCCCCGGCGACCGAATCGCCGGGCCGGCGGTGATCGTCCAACTCGACGCCACCACCGCCGTGCCGCCGGGCTGGCGGGCGGAGGTGGACGGCGCACTGAACCTGCTACTCACGCCGGGTTGACATCGGCCCGCTTCTGTGGTTCCATGCACGGCCTGGAGCATCGTGCGGCCCAGCCGGGCCACGGAGGCGCTATGAGCAGCCGGTTTGACGAGCTACGCATCTTCAGCGGCAATGGAAACCCAGAGCTTGCCGAAGCTATCTGCGCGCGCCTCAGCATCCCGATCGGCGATATCACCATCCGCTCCTTCACCAACGAGAACATCTTCGTCCAGCTCAACGAATCCGTTCGCGAAAAGGACGTGTTCGTCGTGCAATCGCTCGGCCTGCCGCTCAGCGACCGGATCATGGAGCTGCTGATCATGCTGGACGCCTGCCGGCGCGCCTCGGCCGGGCGGGTGACGGCGGTCATCCCCTACTACGCCTACGGCCGCACCGATAAGAAAGACCAGCCGCGCGTGCCGATCACCGCCCGGCTGCTCGCCGATATGATCCAGGTGGCCGGTGCGCAGCAGGTGATCACCATGGACCTGCACGCCGGGCAGATTCAGGGGTTCTTTTCCATCCCGGTCGACGAGATGAGTGCGATGGCGCTCCTGGTGCGGCATTTCGCCGAGCGCGGCTGGGACGACGCCGTGGTCGTCTCGCCCGATCTGGGCTTCGCCAAGCGGGCGCGCAACTTCGCCGAGCAGCTCGGCGCACCGCTGGCGATCGTCGAGAAGCGCCGCGTCCAGCAGGTATACGGCGATGCGGCGGCCTTCTCGCGGGTGGAAGCGCTGAGCCTGATCGGCGCGGTAGAGGGCAAGCGCTGTATCCTCGTGGACGACGAGATCCTGACCGGCGGCTCGATGATCGAGGCGGCCAATCTGCTGCTCGCCCGCGGCGCGCGCGAGATCTACGCGGCGGCGGTACACGCCGTGCTCGCCGGGGAGGCGTCCGAGCGGCTGCGTGGCAGCCCGATCCGCGAGGTGGTCGTCACCGATACGTTGCGCGTCGCACCGGAGCAGCGCTGGCCGGGCCTGCGTGTGCTGACGGTCGCGCCGCTGCTCGCGGAGGTTATCCAGCGGATTCACAGCGGGGTCTCGGTCGATTCGATCTTCCGCCGCTGGCACCCGGCTCTCGGCTGACCGGCTCGAAGGTCAGCGTGCTGAGATGAGCAGAGTGTGCGTGGCGACGGAGGTGTCGCGCGGCGTAGTCTCTGCAGGCTCCCCTGCTCGCGCGTGCGCGAAGGTGGGCCGGGCTTCGACTCGGCGCGCACCACCCTGAACGCCGCATTTCATACACCGTACGCCGAACTCTGAACGTTGTACGCTGCACTATGCGCGATCTTCCTCGCCTCAGCACCGCCGATCTGGTCGCGCGCTTCGGCGACGACGAACCAGCGCTGCGCCGCTATCGCATGCTCTCGGCGCTGCTGCGCGAGGGCCGCGCCCCCGGCGAAGTCGCCCGCACCTTTGGCGTCAGCCGGGAGAGCCTACGCCGCCTACGCAACGCCTACGCCCGCACCGGGCTAGACGCCATCCAGAGCCGGCGGCGCGGTGGCGGGCACCTGGCCCGCGGCTCGCCGCTCGCCGCGGCCCTGCGCCAGGAGCTTGCCGCCGACCCGGGCGCCCCGGCCCACGTGCTGTGGCGGCGCGTGCAGGCCCGGCTGCGCGCTATCGGCCAGCCCGCGCCGCGCTCCACCTTCTACCGGATACTGGCGCACCTGCGCAGCGAAGACGTCGGCGCGCCCCCGGGCCGCGCGTCGATCGCGCTGCTGCGCGAGGCGCTCGCCGGCCTGGCGGAAGATCCGCCGCTCACCCTGGGGCGCAGCGGCCTGGCCGAGCTGCTCCTGCCCGCGCCGCGCGACCCGCTCCAGCGCGGCCGGCAGCTTCAGCGGGCCCTCCACACAGCGATCGCGCAGCTCCGGCCAGCGGAGGCCGGCGCCGTGCGCGATGACCCACGCTGGCGACACTATCTGATCATCGCCGGCGAATACGAGACCGGCGAGAAACGGGCCGCGCTCCAGGACGCGCTGGCGCTCAGCGCCAGCACCTACAGCCGCGCCAAACGCGAAGCACTCGAGCGCCTGGTCGTGCTGCTCACCGCGACACTCGGCGACCTGCCGCCACCCGCCCCCCCGGCCGACCTGATCAGCGCGCCGCCCCCGCCGGACGATTTTGATTACGAAGCGGAGCTGAACGCCTACATGGCACGCCTGCGGCATAGTGGCCTGGCGATCATCTGGGGCCCAGCCGGCGCCGGCAAGAGCGCTCTTGCCGCGATGCTGGCCCACCGGCTCAAGGAACGCGGCCAGAAGGTCGTTTGGGTCGACTGTCCGCCGCCGGAGAGCCCGACCCCAGCGGTTCGCCAATTGCTGGTGCGCCTGGCGGCCGGCCTGGCGCTCGACGGCCGCCCCGAGCTGTGGGACACGCTCGCCGCTGGCGAGGCCACCCCGCTCGACCAGCGGCTGGAGCTGCTCGCCGACGGGCTCGCGCGCCGCCGCTGGACGGTCATCATCCAGAACGCCGACGGGCTCGCCGGCGCCGAGGCCGGCCGCGTGCTGGATATCCTGACGGCGGCCCAGGAACGGCGCGACCTGCGGCTGGTGCTCGTCGGGCGCACCCTGCCGCCCTGGGCCGACCCGGCGCGCTGGCCGCCACTACCCTTCCCGAGCGACGCGCCGGCCCGGCGCGCCTTTCTGCGCCGCCTCGACGACCAGCCAGAGCCCACACCCGAGCTGCGCCTGGCTGGCACGCTACACGACCGCGTGATCGCGCTGGTCTCCGCCATTCCGATCGAAGCGATCGAATCGCTCTCGGAGGCGCAGATCGCCCAGGTGCTGGCAGCCTTGCGCCCGGTGGAGGAGCTCGCGGCCGAGCTGCGGGCGGCGGTCCGCGCCGCAAGCCAGCCCGGCGGTCTGGACCCGGGCGAGAACGCCTCGACGAAACCATAATCCACCAGGCCGTGCGCTATGGCGTACGACCGCGCTGGCCGGACATCGATCCGCTTTGCCGGACGCACCCAGCCACGGGAACGGCACGCACACCGCCCTTTCGCCGAGGAGGCCGCGTATGTGGAGTCAGGTAGCACGATGGCTCGACAACTCGAACCTGCCCGACCCCATCCAGCGCCGCCAGGCGCCGCTTGTACAGATGATGCTGGTGAGCATGATTGTGCTGGCCGCCAGCGTCCTGCCACTTTTCGCGCTGACGCCCTGGCCGCAACGCGCGCGCGCGATCAGCGTCTTCAGCGCTGTGATGGTCCTTGCGGCGGCTAGCGCAGCGCTTGTTACCCTACGGCATGGCCGGTTCAACATGACGGTCGGCATCGCGGGCGCTGGCACCACCATAGCCCTGATGCTCGGACTGGTCGCCACCGGCGTGCCGTGCAACGGCAACATCCTCTTCCTCTGCGCCCTGCCGATCACCCTCGCCGGACTGTTGGCGAAGCGCCGTATGCTGGCGGCCATCGCCGCGGCGGCGGCTGCCATGGTGCTGCTGATCGGCGCCGTCGAGACCGTTCGCCCGGACCTTGCCGGCTTTCAGCCGGTCGGCCCGGAGCTGGGGCCGCCGATCGCGATCGAGTTCGTGCTCGGCCTGATCGTCCTCTGCCTGTTCCTCGACCGCTTCTCCACCACCTTGCGCGACGCGCTCGCCGAGCTGAGCGACGCCAACGCCCGCCTGCAGGTCGAGCTGAACGAGCGCCGCGCGGTAGAGGCGGCCTTACGCGAGAGCGAGGCGCGCTACCGGCGTCTGGCCGAGAACGCGCCCGACATGATCTTCCGTTTCCGCCTCCGGCCAACCCCCGGCTACGAGTATGTCAGCCCGGCTGCAAGCCGGATGTTCGGCTACACGCTGCAGGAGTATTACAACGACCCCCTGATGTGGCGGCGCCTGCTACCGCCGGAAGAGCTCGACCACATTGATCGATTGTTCAGCTCGACGGTGCCGGCCTGGACCCAGCCGACTGTCGTACGGGCGTTGAACCGGGCTGGTGAGACGGTCTGGTGCGAGATACACCAAACGCCGATCTACGGGCCGGATGGTGATATCGTTGCGGTTGAAGGGATCGTCCGCGATGTCACCGAACGCAAGCAACTCGAAGCACAACTGTTTCAGTTGCAAAAGCTAGAGAGCATCGGGCAGCTCGCCGGCGGCGTGGCACACGACTTCAACAACCTGCTGGTGGTGATCACTGGCAGCGCGGAGATGGCGCGCGAGGTGCTGCCACCCGACAGTCCGGCGCAGGCCGACATCGACGACGTGCTGCGCGCCGCCTGGCGCGCCGCCGAACTGACACGCCAGCTTCTGGCGTTCGCCCGGCGGCAGAGCGGCTATCCACAGGTGCTCAATCTCAATGACCTGATCGGTGCGATGGATCGCATGATGCGGCGGCTGATCGGCGAGGATGTCGAGTTGGTGGCCGCCACCGAGCCGAAGCTCTGGCCCGTGCGCGCCGACGCGAGCCAGATCGAGCAGGTGATCGCGAACCTGACAGTCAACGCGCGCGACGCCATGCCGAACGGTGGCCGCCTGACGATCGAGACGTCGAATGTCGTGCTCGATCCGACCTACGCCCAGCAGCACCTCAGCGTGGAGCCGGGGCCCTACGTGCTGCTCGCCATCAGCGACAACGGCATTGGGATGACCGAGGAGGTGCGGCAGCGTGCGTTCGAGCCGTTCTTTACCACCAAGGAACCGGGGCGCGGCACTGGGCTCGGTCTGGCGACGACCTATGGCATCGTCCGGCAGAGCGGTGGGCACATCTGGATCTACAGCGAGCTCGGCCATGGCACGACCGTCAAGGTCTACTTGCCGCGTGCCGAAGATGTGTACGCGGCGGCGGCCGAGCAGCGCGACCACGCCGACGCGCCCACCGGCGACGAGACGATCCTGCTGGTCGAGGACGACGCGGCGGTGCGAACGCTTGCGGCACGGGTGCTCCGGGCGCAGGGCTATCAGGTGATCGAGGCCAGCGATGCCGCGCAGGCTCTGGCGCTGGCGGGTGAGCAGCCACACTTCGACCTGCTGCTGACTGACGTGGTGATGCCGCGCACCAGCGGGCCGGAGCTGGCTGCGATGCTCAGCAGCCGCCATCCAGGCATACGCGTCCTCTACACCTCGGGCTATACCGACCGTGGCGCCGTCCGGGCAGGCCAGATCGAGGCCAGCGCCGCGTTCTTGCAGAAGCCGTTCACGCCGGCCGCCCTGGCGCAGAAGGTGCGCGAGGTATTGGATGCGGCGGCGTGACGTGGCAGACGGACATCAGACCGATCACCGGCAGATCCGCGATCTCTCGCCAGGAGGTTTCGATGAATCAGCGCGGCTCAGCGACCCCCCTACCCTTCGTGCTCGGCCTGGGCCTCGGCATCGCTGCGGGACGTGTCGGCTACCCTGCCGCCGCGTTGACGCGCCTGACGATCATGGGCGGCAGACAGCCGCTTTGGCGCACGCCGCACGATATAGGGCTGATCGCCGAGGAGGTGAGCTTTGTCTCCGGCGATGGCGTGCTGCTGCGCGGCTGGTTCCTGCCCCGCGCGGCCGACGACGGCGCGCCCGCGCCGGCGGTGCTCTTCCTCCACGGCTGGCCGTGGAATCGGCTCGGCAACCTGGCCGGCACGTCGATCATTCCCGACCGCACCGTCAGCCTCCTGGAGCCGGCGGCGGCGCTGCACCAGGCCGGGTTCCACGTGCTGCTGTTCGACCTGCGCAACCACGGCGAGAGCGGCGCAGCGCTGCCGGTGACCTACGGGCCCTACGAGGCGCGCGACATGGCCGGCGCGGTGGCCTACCTGCGTGGCCGGCCGGAGGTGGACGGGCAGCGGCTGGGGGTGATCGGCTATTCGATGGGCGCGAACGCGCTCATCTACGGGGTACCGGCCTGCCAGCCGATCCGGGCCGCTGTCGCGGTGCAGCCGGTGCGCGTCAGCACCTTCGCCGCCGGCTTCAGCCGGGAACTGCTCGGCGGGCTGGGGCCGGCGCTCTTCGCAGCGCTGCCGCCGATCTACCGGCTGCTCGGCGCGCCCCCGCCGCAGTCGGTCGACCCGGCCGCAGTGGCGCACCTGCTGAGCGACACAGCGGTGCTCTACATCCAGGGCGACCGCGACCCGTGGGGCTCGCTGGCGGACGTGCAGGCGATGGCCGCCGCCACACCGCGCGCCCTGCCGCTGGTCGCCGCCCCCGCGGCCGACCGCTTCGGCGGCTACCTGTATGTCAACGCCCACCTGCCGGAGATCGTGCGCTTCTTCACGGAGCAGTTGGGCGGGTCGGGGTAGACCCTCCGCGGCGAGGCCGCCCGCGCCGCTACTTGTTGCGCAGCTCCTCCGGCAGCTCCAGGTCGTTCAGCCGCACGGTCTTGCGCGCGCCGAACTTGATCGTCTTCTGCCCTTCGCTCGAAAGCTGGCCGGTCTGCTGCAGGTTGCCGATCTCCTGCTGCACCGTCTGCGCCAGATCGACCTCGCCCTGGTTCAGCAGGCGCGTCACCGCGCTCTGGAGCTTCTGCGTCGCCGCGGCGACATTGCCGGCCTGGATGTCCTGCAGCGCGCGTGTCTGGAGCTTGAAGGCGCTGACTTTCTCGACGATGTTCATCACCCGCGGATCGACCTGCGCCGCCTCGGTCGCATCGGTCGTGAAGGCCAGCATGATGTCGGCGCGGGCCTTCTCCGCCTGCCGCCCGAGCAGCGGAATGTCGTAGCTCACCTCGGCCTGGCCGATGCGGTACTGCCCGGCGGCGCGCGGCTCGACCAGCACCTCGATCAGCAGCGCCCGGCTGGCCCCACTCTCCAGCTCGCCGAGCGGCACCGACACGTCGCGGTCCGAGATCGGGGTGTACCCCAGGTTGCTGATCAGCGGCAGCACCTGCCAGACGGCGCGTGGCGCGACCCCCTGCACCAGCCGCAGCGTCAGGTTGGCGTTGTGGATGGCAGTAGCCTGCGCGCGGGCGACGGTGTTCTGGAAGTACTCGTCGATCTCGTCGGGCCGGCTGATGTAATCGGCGGTGCCGCCGGAGCGGTTCGCCATCTCGATCAGCAGGTCCTCGTTCCAGTCCTTACCGACGCCCAGCGCGGTGATCGGTACGCCGCGCTGCCCGGCGTCCGAGGCGCGCAGCAGGCACTCCTTCTCGCTCTCGGTCTGGCCATCGGTCAGCAGGATCATGCGCTTGAGCGCGTTCGCCGGGCCGCGGGCGATCTCCGCCAGGCCGCGCTCGACGGCCGGCGCGATTCGGGTGCCGCCGGCGTCGCGGATGCGGCTGATGCGCTCCTGCAGCTCGGCGCGGTTCGCCACCGGCGCGGCCGGGATGAGCACCTCCGTGCGGTGGTCGAAGATCACGACCGAGGCGGTGTCCTGCGCGTCGAGCAGCTCCAGCGCGCGCGCGGTCGCCCGGCGCACCCGTTCGATCTTCTCGCCCTTCATCGAGCCGCTGCGGTCGAGGACGAAACAGACGTTGACCGGGGTGCGCACCCGGGCCACCGTCTGGCCCGGCTGGATCTCGAGCAGAATATAGGCGACCTGTGCCGTGCCGGCCGCGGGAAGGGACGGCCGCGCCAGCGCGGCCCGCAGATTGACCTCACCGGCCATGGGAGACTCCTTGCTCTACCGCTTTCCCTACTGATACGCTCGCCCCGCACCGCAAGTTGCAGCGCGCAACCGGTCCGCGCTCCGCTGCGTCAGTATAGAGAGTACGGTCTGATTTGTAAAGATGAACGTCGTACCGCCTTCAGGCGGCACAACATTTCATAGCGAATCGCGCTCGCATATGGCCATGCGCGCAGATGGTACAATGGATGCTCAGGCGACGCATGCGGGCACCAAGCGGTATGATGCGCGAGAACCGATCCCTCAACGGGCGCGCCACCCTGCGCCAGCGGCTGTTCGCCGCGCTGCTGGCGCGCGGCAGCGCCACCCACGACCGATATGTCGCCGGCCGCAAGCGGGCGCTGCTCGGCGACTTGCACGGCGATCTGCTGGAGATCGGCGCGGGCGCCGGGCCAAACCTGGCCTACCTGCCGGGCGATGTCCGTTACGTCGCCGTCGAGCCGAACCCAGCGATGGACCGCTACCTGCGTGACGCGGCGGCGCGGGCCGGCCTGGCGCTCGAGATTCGCCGCGGGCGCGCCGAGGCCCTGCCCGCGCCGGACGCCAGCGCCGACGCGGTGATCAGCACGCTCGTCCTGTGCTCGGTGGGGGATGTGGCGGCGGCGCTGCGCGAGATTCGCCGCGTGCTGCGGCCCGGCGGCCGGCTGGTCTTTCTGGAGCACGTCGCCGCGCCGCCCGGCAGCCGCACCCGCCGCTGGCAGGATGCCATCCGCCCGCTCTGGCAACTCGCCGCGGATGGCTGTCAGCCGAACCGCGACACCGCCGCCGCGCTCGAACAGGCCGGGTTCGCTGCGTTGGAGATCGAGCGCTTCACCGTACCTGTGCCGATCGTCGGCCCACACATCGCCGGAGTCGCACTACGATGAGCTTCGCCAGCCTGCCGCTGTTCGCCGCCCTGCCGCCCGACGAGCTGGCCCGCCTCACCGGCACGCTGCGCGAGATGACTCTCGATGCCGGCGCGCTGCTCTTCCACGAGGGCGACGAGGGGCACAGTTGCTTCATCGTGCTCGATGGCGAGATCGGCATCCTGCGGGCGATGGAGCGCGGCGAACGGCTGCTGGCGGTGCAGACCGCCGGGCAGCTCTTCGGCGAAGGGAGCCTGCTCCACCCGGACCACCGGCGTACCGCCGGCGCCCGCGCGCTCACATCCGCCCGGCTCCTGGAGATCACCCGCCAGGACTTCGAGGCGCTGCTGGCGCGCCATCCGTCCTTCGCCTACGAACTGCTGCGCCAGATGAGCTTCCAGCTTCGCGCGGCGAACGATGCGACGATCAACGATTTGCAGGAGAAGAACCGCCAGTTGACGCGCGCCTACGAAGAGCTGCAGGCGGCGCAGTCGCAGCTGATCGAAAAGGAGAAGCTGGAGCACGAGCTCCAGATGGCGCGCGAGATGCAGGAGCAGAGCCTGCCGCGCCGCATGCCGAACCTGCCGGGCTTCTCCTTCGGCGCGCGCCTGGCGCCGGCGCGACTCGTCAGCGGCGATTTCTTCGATTTCATCGAGCTCGACGCCGACCGCGTCGGCATGGTTGTCGGCGATGTCTGCGGCAAGGGAGTGCCCGCCGCCTTCTTCACGGCGCAGACCCGCAGCCTGCTGCGCGGCGAGGCCGGGCGCGCCGTTGCCCCCGCCGCCGCGCTGCGCGAGGTCAACCGCCATCTGCTCGAGATGAGCGCGCCCGGCATGTTTGTGACGATGGTCTACGGCGTGCTCGACCGGCGAACACGCGAGTTCGTCTTTGTGCGGGCCGGCCACGAGCTGCCGCTGCTGAGCGACAGGTGCGGCAGGGCCGCATACATCGGCCGCGGATTGGGCCACCCGCTCGGCATCGTGCCCGAGCCGGCGCTCGAGGAGCATACCAGTACGCTTCCGCCCGGCGCGACACTGCTGATCTACACCGATGGCGTGACCGAAGCGATGGATGCACGTGGCTCGCAGTTCGGCGCGACGCTGCTGCGCGCGACCGCCGGTCTGCCACAGCCATCGCCGCAGGCGCTCTGCGACCACCTACTCGACACGATTCGCGCCTTCCACGGCGATGCGCCGCAGGACGACGACGTGACGCTGGTGGCGGTGCGGGGGGAATGACAGCTATCAGACAGAGGACGCACGCGGTCGTTCTCGGCACGGGAGTGTGGCAGGCCTGGAGGCCCACCACAGCGCTCTTGTTCGGGCACACAAACGTTCGAGAAGCGACGAAGCCGACAACCTCCATCTATTACTACACGAGCTGAACCTTGAACGCTCGACGCACAACTCCACGCGAGCAGGACCCCGGCGCGCTGCTACGGCGCAACCGCGAACTGGCGACGCTGCGGGCGATCGCCGAGACGCTCAACCGCAGCCTGAGCCTGCGCGAGATCGCCGGCGATACGCTGCCGCTGGTCGTCGAGCTGCTCAGCCTCCACACCGGCTGGCTCTTCCTGCGCGACGAGTCGGGCGACTTCATCGTCGCCGCTGTCCACAATCTGCCGCCTGCCATGGCCTACCCGGGCCCGCCGTGGTGCCAGGTCTGCGCCTGCCAGCGCCTGGCCCAGGCCGGCGAGCTGCGCGACGCCGCACAGATCGTCGAGTGCTCCCGGCTGGGCGGGGCCGCCGGCGACCGGCAGGGGCTGGCGTTCCACGCCAGCGTGCCGCTCGCCGAGCGCGGGCAACTGCTCGGCATCCTGAACGTCGCCACCTCGGCCTGGGACAGCTTCACGCCGCAGGATCTGCAACTGCTGACGGCGGTCGGCTATCAGTTGGCGACGGCGCTGAACCGGGCACAGCTCGCCGAGCAGGCGACACACCTGGCGCTGGCAGAGGAACGCAACCGGCTGGCGCGCGAAGTGCACGACACCCTGGCGCAGGAGTTGACGGCGATCACGCTCCAGCTCGAAACTGCCGATGCACTGCTGGATACCGCACCGGAGCGCGCCCGCGAGCGTATTCGGGCTGCGTTGGCGCGCACCCGTGAGAGCTTGGCGGAAGCGCGCCGCTCGGTGCTCGACCTGCGCGCCGGCCCGCTGGAGCGCCAGGCGCTACCGGACGCGCTGGCCGAGCTGGCGCGGCGCTTCGCAGCGGAGGCCGGCCTCGCCGTGGAGACCCGGATCGCGGCCGGCGGCGCCCGGCTGCCGGCGCGCCACGAACAGGCGCTCTACCGCATCGCCCAGGAGGCGTTGGCGAACATCCGCCGGCACGCCCGGGCGACGGCAGTTACCGTGGAGCTGGAGATCGCGGGCGGACGGGCGCGCCTGTCCATCGCCGACGACGGGCGCGGCTTCGACGCCGGGGCGCTGCGGATCGGTGAGGCGGGCGGCTTCGGGCTGCTGAGCATGCAGGAGCGGGCGCGGCTGCTCGGTGGCACGCTCACGGTCGCCAGCGCGCCGGGCCAGGGCACCCGGATCGACGCCGCCGTTCCCCTCCAGGGCGCAGAATCAGAGACCGGAGGCGCGCCGGCCCCCGGTTATATCAGTCCCTCTGATGCATCACGATGAACGTGACGTAGGCAGTCATCCACGCCGCCCCGCTGCGTAGGCCCGGCAAAGCGGGCGCTGCCTGACGACGGCACGACCATAGATGCGAGATCGCTCCACGCCGTCATCTCCCGAAGCCGAGCCCCCGCTCGCGCATGCTGATGAAGCGCCCCTGGCCGATCACCAGGTGATCGAGCACCTCGACATCCAGCAGCCGGCCGGCCTCCACGATCTGCCGCGTCACCAGCACGTCCTCAGCCGAGGGGGTCGGGTCGCCCGAGGGGTGGTTGTGTACCACGATGAGCGCCGCGCTGTTGAGCTTCAGCGCTTCCTTGAAGACCTCGCCGACACGGATGAGGGCGGTATTCACGCTGCCGACATAGACGGTGGCAACTTTCTGCACGCGGTTCTTGGTATCCAGGCAGATCGCCCGCAGGTGCTCCTGGTCGAGATGGCCCATTTCGAGCAGCATCAGGCTGGCCGCGTCGGCCGGGGCCTTGATCTGGAACCGCTCGTCGCCCGCCGTCAGCAGCAGCCGCCGGCCGATCTCCAGCGCCGCCTTGAGCGTGGCCGTCTTGGCTTCGCCCAAGCCATGGCGCTGGCACAATTCCGGATAGCCGGCGCGCAGCAACCCCGGCCAGCCGCCATAGTCGATCAGGAGCTGTTGCGCCAGGTCTTTTACATTCGTTCCCGCCACGCCGACACGCAGCAGAATCGCCAGGAGTTCCGCATCGCTCAAGGCCGCCGCGCCGTAGTCGCGCAGGCGTTCGCGTGGCTGCTCGCCGGGCGGTAGCTCCTTGATCCGCAGGGAATAGTGGCTCATCATTCTCCTCATCGTGCGTGCGTCACCCGCTGTTGGTGTAGCGTTCGACCGGGCAAAAAGATGCGGTCAGCGGCACATCCTTCCGCCGCCGGATGACGGCGCGGCGCTGCTGTGGTACAGTCGGGCGGCGACTGTCCGCCGCGGCTTGACAAGACATCCGCCGCCGTCGGATGCGTGTTCCGACACGCCATGTCGCCCCAGAGCAGTGTTTGAGAGAATGATACACTATGCGCACCGCCGACACTACCGAATCCCCGACGCCGCCCGCTCCCGCGGCGGAGCACCACGACCCATACGCAGCCCTTCGCTTCCGCGACTTCCGCCTGCTGCTCGCCGGCACCTTTCTCGCCGTCGTCGGCGAGCAGATGCTCGGCGTGGCGATCGGCTGGGAGCTGTACAACCGCACAAACGCGCCGTTGGCGCTCGGTCTTGTCGGTCTGGTGCAGGTGCTGCCGGTTATCCTGCTAGCGCTGCCGGCCGGCCACATGGTTGATCGACTCGACCGCAAGCGGATCATCGTCGCGGCGATGCTGCTCCTCGGGCTATGCGCGCTGGGGCTGGCGTGGTTGTCGATCACCGCCGGGTCGCTCGTGCTGGTCTACACCTGCCTGCTGCTGATCGGCATAGCGCGCTCGTTCCAGAGCCCGGCCGCGGCGTCGCTGACCGCACAGGTCGTGCCGAGCGAGCACTTCAGCAGCGCCGCGACATGGGAGAGCAGCTCGTGGCAGGCGGCCTCGATCATCGGGCCGGCGCTCGGTGGGCTGGTGATCGCCCTGAACGGGGCGGCGGCGCCGGTGTACGCCGCCGTCGCCGGCATCATGCTGCTTGTCGCCCTGCTGCTCGGCCTCATGCGCCCCCGCCCCATGGCGCGCTCCGGCGAGGAGTTGACTCTGGATTCGCTGCTGGCCGGAGCGAAGTTCATCTGGAACACAAAAGTCATTCTGGCGTCGATCACGCTCGATATGTTCGCCGTGCTGCTCGGCGGGGCCACGGCGCTGCTCCCGATCTTTGCGCGCGACATCTTGGGCGTCGGCGCCGCGGGCTTGGGCTGGCTGCGCGCCGCCCCGGCGATCGGCGCGGTGCTGGCCGCGCTGACGCTCGCCCACCTGCCGCCGTTCCGGCGCGCCGGGCGCACCTTGCTGTTGGTGGTGGCCGGCTTCGGTCTGGCGACGATCGTCTTCGGGCTGTCCCGCAGTTTCGTGCTGTCGCTGGCGATGCTGGCCCTGCTGGGCGCGCTCGACAATGTGAGTGTCGTCATCCGCAGCACGCTGCTCCTCACCCGCACGCCGGACGCGCTGCGCGGACGTGTCAACGCGGTGCATTCTGCGTTCATCGGGATATCGAACGAGCTGGGGGCGTTCGAGTCGGGCGTGGCGGCCGCCTTGCTCGGCACGGTCGGGGCGGTCGTCGTCGGCGGGATCGGGACGCTGCTGGTGGTCGGGGTAGTGGCGCTGATCTGGCCGGAGGTGCGGCGGCTGGGCAGATTGAACCCGGCAGAGGGGTAGGCATGGAGCCAATCACCCCTGCCCGACCGCGCTGGCGGCCGGCGGGCGGGCCACGCGAGCGATCAGGTTCAGCGCTTCGTCCACGGTAAACGGCTTGTAGAGGATGCCGCGCACCCCGGCGCGCACCAACGGCTCGAGTTGCTGTGGCTCGGCATGCCCGGTGATGATCAACACCGGGGCGTCCGGGTAACGTTGCTGGAAGCGCTCGACGACCGGGAGCACACCACCCGGCAGGATGACATCGGTGATCAGCAGATCGAACGGCTCCTGCGCCATGCGTGCCAGCGCAGCGGCCGCGCTGGTCTCGGCCCGGGCCTCCAGACCGCGTTCCTCCAGCAGCCGCGCCAGCGATCCGGCGACGGCGGGGTCATCATCCACCAGCAGGAGACGCAACCGCGGCAGGTGCTCCGCGGCGGTCGCTGCGTGCGCGAGGGCGGCCTGCTTGCGGCGGATGGGCAGCCGGATGGTCATAGTCGTGCCGCCGCCGACACGGCTGGCGACGCTCATCGTCCCGCCGTGCTGCTCGATGATCCCGTAGCTGATCGCCAGGCCCAGGCCCGTGCCGGCGACCGTGCTTCCATTCCGCGCGCCCTTTGTCGTGACGAACGGCTGAAAAATCTGGTCGATCAGGTGCTCCGGGATGCCGCAGCCCGTGTCGCTCACCGCCAGGATCAACTCGCCGTCGCGCGCCTCAAGCTCGATCGTGATCGTCCCGCCGCCTTGGTCGCGCATCGCGTCGCGGGCGTTGGTCAGCAGGTTCAGCAGCACCTGCGCAAGCTGGCCGGCATCCCCCATCGTCGGCGGAACAGGCGCGAGCCGGCGCACGATCGCGATATTCTCTTTAGCCAGCTCACGTTCGACCAGAGCGACCGTCTCCTGGACAACATCGCTCAGCAGGAAGATCGCCTCTTGCGAGTCGCTGCGGCGGGCGAAGGTGAGGAGCCCACTGGTGATGCTCCGCCCACGCAGACAGGCGCGCACTGCGACATCCAGCGCCTCGTTCTTCTCGGCCACGTCGTCGCTGGTCAACCCAAGCTGGGCATAGCCGAGGATGCCGGCCAGGAGATTGTTGAACTCGTGGCCGATGCCGGCGGCGAAGGTGCCGAGCGCCGCCAGTTTGGAGGAGCGCACCAGCTCCTCCTGGCGGACGCGCAGCTCGCTAAAGATGCGCGCATGCTCCACCGCCAGGGCAGCCTGCGCAGCGAAGGCCCGCAGCGCCCGCCGGTCGTCGTCCGAAAGCTCCACAGCGCGCTGAAAGCCGAGGCAGATCGCGCCGAGCACCCGTTCATCGCTCGCCAGCGGGATGATGACCAGCGTGTGCCACGGCGGGGCCGCCATCGGGTGAAAGCGCCGAACGTGCGCTCCCTCGACCGTGCAAATCGCCGGGTTGGTGAGCGCCGCGCGGTAGGCCTGCGCGTCCCACGCGAACCCTGGTGGCAGGTGCGCGCGGGCCACGACGGTTGGAGCAGGTTCGTCAAGCAAGATCACCCAGCGCGCCGGGGCTTCGAGCAGCGCGGCGAGCTGCGCGCCGACGATCTCCAACAGCGGGGCGGGGTCGCTCGCGCCGATCAGCGCCGTCGCCGAGGTTTGCAGGTGCGAGAGGGTGCGGGCGAGGCGACGCGCCTCTTCGGCCAACTCGCGACTGCGGCGGCTCTCAGCCTGCCAGGCCGCGACCGCCTGGAACGAGCGCCGTGCCATGAGGAGCGGCAGGATGCCAAGCACGGCCAGCCACAGGTCGATTGTCCATAGAGCGGCGATCATCGCCCCGATCGGCGCGGTGACCAGGTGGACCCAGCGGACGGTGCTCAGACTCACCCGGTAGACCTCGCCCAGAGGCTGCCCGGTGGCAAGTGCGATGACGGTCGCAACCAGGAGGGTATTGCTCAGATAGTAGGTGATCAGCACCAAGAAAAAGGCTGCAATGCCGCGCGCCCCGCTATAGGGCACGGCGTCGTGGGAGGCGAGCAGGGAGTAGACCGACAGCATCAACAGATAGGTGATGGTGCGGGCCGCGATATTGAAGAGCGTGCGGTACCAGGGGCGCCGGTGTAGCAGATCGACGAGTGCGTTGCCAAGGATAATGGCGAACACGCCGCTCATCCCGCCGATGGGGACGAGAAAGATCAGGACGGTATCAGCAACCGTCATCACCAAGGGCCGGCCGTCACCAAATTCGAACTCGACCTCGAAGTAGTCCGCCAGTGCGAAGAAAAGCGCCCACAAGGGGACAAACCCCCATACGCTGGCCATGGGGAGGGCCATGGTCAGTCCCACCACCACAAGCGCGCCAGCGGCGAGCCAGACAGCGTACAGATAGTATCGGGCGGCAGCCGGAAGGGCGTTCATAGCATCCTCATAGCCGAGGGTTCCCCGGCAGCAGTGGCCGGCGCTACTGCGCGACGTGGCGCGTCTCTAGCATACCACGGCGGCGCTTCGCGCATGGTCGGGGCGGCTACGCGGGCCTTGAGCTCCGCCGGGTCTACCGCCACACCCGATACAAACGGTGACAGACGTCCTCTCAGACATATGCCAATCACGAGAAGGTGCATCCGCCAGCATCCCACATGATCGCCTGGCGAGAACGAGAAAGCAGGAAGGATCGCTCCTTCCTGCTTCCGAATCAACAGCTCCCGTGCTCAGCGCCTAGTCACACCCGACTAGTTCCACTTGGCGTCGGCGCCAGCCGCCAGGATGAACGAGGAGATAGCCCCCAGGACGATCGCAACCTTCCAGTAGGCTCGCATGATCTGCCACTTCATCGGAGACCCCTTTCTTCGCTGTTGGAAGATAGTTAACTGGTTGTTCCGCAGGGCCCCCTCCGCTCCGCTTCGGGCTACCGCCCGGTGTACCAGCTTCGGCGCCGCCAGGAGCTGTCGATCCGGTCCGCTTATACCATATTTTGACAAATCGCGCAAGTGTCTCTCCCTGAGAGGTTGGCGGCAACATCCCCACGGGGAAGTGAGGACGGTCGGCCCGCGAGAGCGATCCTGGCCGCCGGCCGCGCGGCGGAAACCTATTGGAAAGCTGCGCCTTCCAAACCTCCCCGTCTCAGACAGCTTCTTCCAGCCTGTGTAGAGGTTCGGCTTTGGCGGCGAGCGCGAGCGCCACCCGATTGATGCTCCCTCTCGGCTTTCAAGGTGCTGCGGACCGTAACACTCACCGTATGCTAGAGCGAACCGGCCTGCCACGGCCATCCAGTTCTGCGGCGATTTCGAAGCAGTTCGGTTGCAGCGGCTACGGCGCGGCGCGCTGGGTCACGCTGAGGAAGAATGGCAGGCGGCGGTTCATCGCGTCCAGCACGGCGCGCACCGCCGAGGACAGCGGGTCGTCACGCACGATGCTCACGCCGAGCAGCGTCTCCAGCCCCTCGTCGGTAGTCAGCGCCAGATGCGCCAGGCAGATATCCATGCCGTTGAACGGCTGGGTCGTGACGGCTTCGAGATGGACATGGCCGCGCGGCTGCACAAACTGGTTGAGCGCATGCACCGCGGCATAGCCGGCGAGCGTCTCGATCGGGCGCGCTTCTGTGGTCCGCCCACTGCCAATCCCCTGGACCTGCCAGCCGCCGAGCCCGAGGGTCACGCTCACCTGTGTACGCCCGTCATCCTGGTTCAACTGAATCCCACGCAGCAGGACGCGGGCGGGCGGCGGCTGAATCGCCGCCTCGGAGATCTGCACCAGGCTAATCTTGCGGTGATCGACCCGCACGCCGCCGCGCACGTACAGGATGGATTCGACATCGCGCACCATCTGCTTGGCGCTCCGCCCGGGTGAGGCGACGACATGCACCTCTTCGATCTGCCCGCCTTCATCACCTACCACCCGCACGGCGAGCACGCCGCGCACCTGCCCAACGAGCTTTTCGAGCGCCTGCCCGTCGGGCGCGACCCCTTCGTTCATGGCAGCACTCCTGTCGCTTGATATCGGTTCGCCGCCGCATTTCCGGACTAGCCGCCCATGTTCATGGTGCATTGGCCGGCGGCGCGGCGACGGCTTCGGCCGGCGCCTGCGGGCGGCGCAGCAATGTTTTCCAACACAGGAGCGCGGCCCCAAGCTCGATCAACACGTCGCCGATGCTGTACACATTTGCCAGCGGCACCCAGGCCGGCAGCGGCAGAATATCCGTCAGCAGCCAGAGGCGCACGCCTTCGCCAGCCGCGATCGAATTGTTGTAGACCGCCGACCCATCGGCCCCGTAGGCGGCGGCGCGCCCGGCGAACGCCACCGCGCGCGGATCGGCCGGCATGTAGCCGCCGTTGGCGATGATCGCCAGCGTGTTGAGCGCCAGGCCGACGCCCATGAGCGTCATCCCGGGGATGTGGCGGTTCAGCAGCACCCAGCCGACCAGCAGGAGCATGGAGAGGACGTACAGAGAGGGGACGGCGACGGTGATCAGCGGCGCGGCGGTGAACGGCGTGAAAAGGAGCAGTTGCAGGCCAAGGCCGGCCAGCGCCAGCGCCGGCCAGCGGAGGCGCAGTGTCGTGAAATTGTGCAGCGAGCCGCCTCGGAGCAGCGCGGCGACCACCACCAGAACGATGATCAGAAGCCGTAACACGCCCCTCTCCTTCACGCCTGTCTGATGCCGTCGATCAAGGCGGGCGGAGTGCGCAGACCCGCATCCAGCGACGGGAGCGCGCCCCGCACCGACTGCCGAACTATTGTACATGATTTTTTAACGACCGCTGCGGCGCGCGGCGCCCGGCCCGCGCTAGCGGACCTCGACGATCATCTCGATCTCGACCGCGTAGTTGTACGGAATGGTAATGCCGACCGCACTGCGCGCGTGGCGGCCCGCCTCGCCGAAGACCTCCAGCAGCAGGTCGCTACAGCCGTGGATGACGCCGGGGGTATCGTCGAAGCCGGGCGCGACATTCACCATGCCGAGCACTTTCACCACCCGCGCCACCGTGTCGAGCGAGCCGGAGAGCGACTTGATCGCCCGCAGGCAGCCCAACGCGCAGAGCCGCGCCGCTTCGTAGCCTTGCTCGACCGTCAGGTCCGTGCCGAGTTTACCCTTGATCTCGCGACCATTCCAGCTCGACACCTGGCCGGAGGTATAGATCAGGGCGCCCGTCCGCACGGCGCAGACAAATCGCCCGGTGTCCAGTTCCACCGGCTCGATGCTGTAGCCAAGCTCGCGCAGGCGTTCCTCGTATGACATCAGCACGCTCCTCCTTGAAGCTAGACGGTCGGTCGCCAGCGCCACGCCAGGCCGGCGCACCATTATCGCATGCACCACCGCACGCCACGGCGCGTCAGCCGCACGGAGCACCTGGAGCCTAGCGCTGGGTCGCTTATCGTTGCGGGCCGATGGCTCGTGCTGAGGGTCGGGCCGCATCCCAAGCGCGATCCAGACCGGCGGGTCGCTTATCGTTGCGGGCCGATGGCTCGTGCTGAAGGAGGCAGCATAGTGTGCATGCCTGAACGATTGAATCGCATCGGCATGCGGTCTCTGCCATCTGCAATCAACAATCTGCAATGGCACCAAGAAGGCCGGCCAGGGGGCTTCGCTCGCCACCCCTGGCGAAGAGAAGCGTTGTTGTGGCTCTCGACACCGGAGACGCACAAGATCGCTCGCGACGTTTTGGGTGTACAATGGAGTGGTAACTGCGAACCGGCACTGTACAAGGAAGCATGGGTTATGACCAGCGGTGCACCTACCGTCGGCACGATGGCCCCCGACTTCGAGGCGACGACCGACAGCGGCGAGCGGGTGAAGCTGTCCGATTTTCGCGGCAAGCGGGTGGTCCTGTATTTTTATCCGAAGGATGACACGCCCGGCTGCACGACGCAGGCCTGCGGTTTCCGTGACCGATATCCGGTGATCGAAGAGAAGAATGCGGTCGTGCTGGGCGTCAGCCCGGACGGCCAGAAATCGCACCAGAAGTTCCGCACCAAGTACAACCTGCCGTTCACCCTGCTGGTGGACGAAGACCATGCGATCGCCGAAGCCTATGGCGTCTGGGGGCAGAAGACATTCATGGGCAAGAAGTTCATGGGCGTCGTCCGCAGCCATTTCGTGATCGATGAGGAGGGGCGGATCGTCCAGGCCGAGGTGAACGTCAAGCCGACCGACAGCGTCGAGCGGGCGCTCGCGGCGCTTTCCGGCTGACGAACCAGCGTCAAATCGGGGGAATGCTCGCGTGCCCGAGGAGTCTGGGTCCCACGGCCGGCCGCGAGCGCCATCGCACGCGCCAGCGGCGTGGGCAGGGCTGGGGATCAGGGTGATCCGGGTCCCTCCCCTGCTTCCGCGCCGCTGCTGCCTGGCTCACGCCGCACCGGGCGCCGCCGCAAGCAAGGCGGCAGCGGCGCGCTGCAGTTCGCGCAGGCGATTCTTGATCACATCCCAGATGATCGGAAGGCTCACGCCGAAATATGCATGTGACAGGATATCGCGCAGCCCGGTAATCTTGCGCCACTCGATCTAGGGCGCAAGCGAGCGTTGCTCCAGCGGAATGTGTTTCACGGCCTCGCCGACGATTTCAAAGTTGCGCACGACAGCATCGATACGCATCTTGTCGCCGCTGAACGCTGCAAAATCGAGGCCGCGTGTGTAGCGCTCGATCTTGGCGGTCGCTTTCAACATCTCCTCAAGATAGAGGCGATAGTCCCTCGACATAGGCGACCTCGCTCAAGATGATCGGGCGCAGCCGTGGTTTGCGCGTATCGACAAGCACGCGGTTGATCGCGCACCCAAACGTATCCTCGAGCCAGATTTTAAGGTCCATGTAGCTGTCGAGCGATGGATGCATCAAATCCACCACAATATCCATGTCGCTATTCGGCCGGGCAGTGCCGAGCCGATATGATCCAAATAACCCGATCGACCGAACACCCGCCGCCTCCAGGCGCGCCCGGTTCTACGACAGCACGGCGAGCACGTCGGCAACTGACCATGGTTTGGTGCGAGCGTTCATCTCTCGATATGATGGGCGACTGATTGGATAGCGTTCTGGCGACAGAGTCGCCAGTCAAAACCATAGTACGACCGCGCAAAAGCGCCAACCTCGTGCGGTATGGGGCTGTGTGCCATCCACATTGGTGACAGTTGGAGACAACGGATGGAGGACGTGACGAGCGACGAAACCGGCCCGCGTTACCCGACCGACCGCGCGTCGCTCGAACGCGACTGCGAGATCACATTCTTTGTCGCCGGCGGACCGGGCGGCCAGCATCGCAACAAGACCGCCCCTGGCGTGCGGTTGCTGCACCGCCCGAGTGGAACAAGTGTGACGGCGACCGAACGGCGCTCGCAGGCGGCCAACCGTGAGGCGGCCTTCGCCCGGATGGCGGCGCGGCTCGAGGCCGCCGCGCGCCGGCCCATGCCACGTGTCGCCACCAGGCCGAGCGGGGCCGCCCGCGCCGAGCGGCGCGACGCCAAACAGCGGCGCGCGCTGATCAAGCAACTCCGGCGGAAGCCGGGCGAGGAGTGACGGGAGGTCGCCGTGCATTTTTCTCACAGCGCGGCCATCTGGGCCGCGTTTCCCGAGCTCGTCCCGGGCCTCTTGCTGGTCCAAGGCATCGACGGCGCGCCCGATGTGACACCGCGCCTCGCGCCGTACCTCGCGCGGGCACGCGCGCGCCTCGACGCCGCCGGGGCCGAGTCGGCGCTGCCCGAGGTCGCCGCCTGGCGGCGGGCCTACGCGCGGATGGGCCTCAAGCCGACGCAGTACCGCTCCGCCGCCGAAGCGCTACTGCGGCGCTTCCGCCGCGAGGGCGACCTGCCGCGGCTACATCCGCTTGTCGAGCTCTGCAATGCTGTGTCGCTCGCCTTCGCCCTGCCGGTCGCAGTGTTCGACCTGGGGGGCATCACCGGCTTCCTGGAGGTGCGACATGCCCGCGGCGACGAGCGCTACCTGGCGTTCAGCGGCGAGACGGAGACACCCGACCCAGGCGAAGTGATCTTCGCCGACGCCGCCGGCGAAGTCCACGCCCGCCGCTGGACGTTCCGCCAGAGCCGACGCTCGACCGTGTCGCCTGAGACGCACACGGCGCTGATCGTGAGCGAGGGGCTGCACGCGGCCGCCGCCGCCGATGTGCCGGCGCTGCTCGACGCGCTCGCCGGAGAGATCGGCACCGTGTGGGGGCCGCCGACCGCCCGCGCCGTGCTGACCGCCGCCGCGCCCCGCTGGGACGCGCCAGCGGGCCGTTGAGAGACGCCGGAAGAAGGCAGGAGGCCAGCCTTGATCATAATCCCCCTTGCATTTTTAGAACACTTGTACTATACTGTCGGTGGGACAGTCGGCACAGGCCGCGGCGCGGCCACCACGCAGAGAGGGACGAGCATGTACCGCAAAGAGATTGTGTACGACCCCGAGACGCGGGACTACGCGATGTATCTCGACGATGAACTCGTCGGCTTCGCGCGCACATACCACGAGGCGGAGGTCACGCTCGATCAGTTGGTGTTCGAGCTGCTGAGCAGCGGGCGCTTTCACGAAGCGGCGTAGCCCATCCGTCCGGCCGCTGGGGTCGCATTGCTGCGAGGGCGGCGCAGCCGGGCGCGCGTCGTGGCGGCCGTCAGGCAGTCTCAGTGGGACGGCCGTAGACCAAGGGGTGTTCACTCCGAACGCCCCTTTGCTGACTTAGCCGCCGTTCACCTCGATCACCCGCCCCTCGGTGGCGCGGAAGAGCCGATCCCAGATCGCCAGCCCAAGTCCGGCGCGCTCCGGCGCGCGCACCAAGATCGCTGCGACCCCTTGCGCGTCCAGCGCACGCAGCCCGCCGAACAGCCGGCTGGCGGCGGCTTCCAGCTCGTCACGCGGGCCGAGCGACTCGACCGCGGCACCCAGCCTGGCGAAGGCCGGCGCTTCCTCCTCCGGCGCGAGCACGCCCACCCGCTGCCCGGCGGCGATCCGCTCGCGCACCGCCTGCTCCATGCGCGCCCGCGCCGCCGCCGGCGGCCCGACGAACAGCAGCACCTCCGCACTTGGAGAGTAGTGCTTCAGCAGCATGCCAGGCGCGGCCGGCGTCTCATCGGCATCGGGGGCCAGGTAACGCGGTGCATAGGCCAGCCCCGGCGCGAGCGCCTGGAGCGCTTCGAGCGGGATGCCGCCGGGCCGCAGCAGCCGCGGCTCCGCGCCCGTCAAATCGACCACCGTCGACTCGACGCCGATCGGCGTCGGGCCGCCATCCAGCACGATCTCCACCCGCCCGGCCAGGTCTTCGAGCACATGCGCCGCCGCCGTCGGGCTGGGGCGGGCGAAGCGGTTGGCACTCGGCGCGGCCACTGGAAGCCGGGCAGCGCGCAGCAACGCCAGCGCGACCGGATGGCGCGGCACCCGCACGGCAACTGTCGCGCGCCCGGCAGAGACGTTCGGCGGGATACGCGGGCCGCGGGGCAACACCAGGGTCAGCGGGCCGGGCCAGAAGCGCGCCGCCAGCTCCCGTGCCAGCCGCGGGACTTCGTGCGCCACCTCGTCCACCTGGCCGGCGTCCGCGATGTGGACAATGAGCGGATCCGAGGCGGGGCGCTCTTTGGCAGCGAAGATCCGCGCCACCGCCGCCACGTCGAGCGCGTTCGCCCCCAGCCCGTAGACCGTCTCGGTAGGAAAGGCGACCAGCTGGCCCGCGTGGAGCGCGGCTGCCGCCATAGCGATCGCCGCCGGGTCGGGATGCACCGGGTCGACCGGGAGCACCTGGGTCGGCGCGTTCATCGGAACGTTACAAACACAACCGCCGCGAGCAGCCCACCGCCGAGGATCGCATACTCCCAGCCGATCCGGCGGCTCATGTCGCCGCGTAGCACATGGTCCAGCAGGCCGGTGGCGATGTAGAACAGCGTCAGCAGCAGCGCGCCGCCGAGCAGGAACGGCGTGGCCCAGTAGTTAAGCGGCCAGGTGGCTTCGGCAAGCACCAGCCCGACCACCGCGGCGAGCGTGAACTGGCCGCGGCGCGTGGGCACCCACTGAAGCAGGGCGTACGCCAGCAGCGTGGCCGCCGCGCCGATCAGCGCGGCAGAGTAGATCGTCCGCAACCGGGCGAAATAGACCGCGCAGAAGATGCCGTATGCCAGCAGATAGGTGATCGCCTGCAGCGCCGTAAGAGCGGCGCGCCGCACCGGCTCGCGACGGTCGAGCGCGTAGTGTTGGCCCAGCAGCGCGCCAAACAGCAGGGCGCCGGCGGTGACCAGCGCGATAATAAAGGCCGTCGCCTGGAGCGTAGCGCTGAACAAACGGAAGAAAGCGAACGACGCGACGATCGACAGCGACGGCAGAATCCAGAAGCCGGGCGCGAACTCCACCGCCAGCCGCCCGAGCCGGAGAGTCGGCAGGGTGCGGGTCTGCATCTGCGGATGCGCCCGGATGAAGATATCCGCGCCGGT
Source organism: Roseiflexaceae bacterium (assembly GCA_042408595.1). Classification (GTDB taxonomy): domain Bacteria; phylum Chloroflexota; class Chloroflexia; order Chloroflexales; family Roseiflexaceae; genus JBHOQX01. Next base: position 28,779 of record JBHOQX010000046.1, read on the forward strand.
GCTGGCGATCACCACGAGCGAGGCGATCAGCAGCCACGAGACGGTGATCACCGGGAAATCGCCGCCGATGCGGGCGCGCAGCAGGTTCGGGTTGATGTCGATCAGGAAGACGACCACCAACCCCAACAGCACCAACAGCACCAGCGAGACGATCCGGTCGTAGCGCGGCGCAGGCGAGGGCGCCACTATCCGCTCTCCTTGTTGTGCCATGCAGCGCATTCTAGCGGGCATGCCGCGCTGTGTCAAACGCCTGGCCGCCACGGGGGGAACGCTATCCTGTGGCGATTTCGGCCCATACGGGGGAAGGTGTGGAGCAATTGCCAGGCGCCCGTACAACCCCTATCCCCTGCCTTTGCCTGTGTGGGTTTAGGGATGGACCGAACAGGTGGGCGACAGGCGTTTGTTCGTGGGGTCATGGGCTCCAATGCCCTCACCCCGTGCCCCCTCCCTCGCACCTGGGGGAAGGGGACAGGGGGTGGGGCCGCAGGTTCTGGCCGAATCGGTCGAAAAACCTACCCCCGTAAGCGCCCCCCTCTGCGCGGGCAAGGAGTGGGACGGGGGTGGGGTTAGGGAAATCTGTCCGCCCTTGAACCCGTGTGCGGGTGAGGAGGTGTCAGGGGCGCTGGGGCTGCGCCCCAACGTTGGCCCTCCGTCTCCCACTCTGGGAGCGCGGGTCAGAGGGTGCACGCACCTCCGATTGACGGGACGCGCGCCTTTCGCGATAATGGGAGCGCAGCGATCCAGTCTGGGCAGCCGGCGCGTCGGTGGCGCACCGGCCGATGCGCGCAAAGGAGCCACTATGCTCGACCAGACCGTTGTGCTGGGCATCGATATCGGCGGAAGCGGCATCAAGGGCGCGCCGGTCGATATCGTGAAAGGCGAGTTGCTCGCCGAGCGCCTGCGCTTTCCCACGCCCCAGCCGTCGTGTCCCGATGCCATCGCCGAGCGGGTGGCGGAGATCGTGCGGCAGTTCGCCTGGCATGGGCCGATCGGCTGCACCTTTCCGGCGGTGATCAAACAGGGCGTGGCCTACAGCGCCGCGAATGTCGACCGCAGCTGGATCGGCACAGACGGCGACGCGCTGTTCGAGCGGGCGACCGGCTGCCCGGTGCATCTGATCAACGATGCGGATGCCGCTGGGATCGCCGAGATGCGCTTCGGGGCGGGCCGCGGCCAGCGCGGCGTGGTCATGCTGCTGACGCTCGGTACGGGTATTGGCAGCGCCATCTTCATCGATGGCATCCTGCTGCCGAACACCGAGCTCGGTCATATGGAATTGAACGGCAAGGAAGCCGAGCACCGCGCCTCCGGCCGGGCGCGTGAAGAGCGCAAGATGAGCTGGAAAACCTGGAGCAAGCACCTCAGTCGCTATCTTCAGTATCTCGAGGCGCTCTTCTCGCCGGATCTGTTCATCATCGGCGGGGGCGTCAGCCGGCAGAGCGAGAAGTTCCTGCCGCTGCTGAAGGCGCAGACGCCGATCGTGCCGGCGCAACTGCGCAACGAGGCCGGGATCGTCGGTGCGGCGCTCGCGGCAGCCGGGCGGCTGGCCGCTTCGTGATCGCGGATTGCAGATTGTCTGGCCGTCTACCTGTCTGCCCGCCTGTGGATCTCCGAATCGCTCAGCTCCAGCTAAAGGGAACGCCATGCTGCTTGCCGGCGATATCGGCGGCACCAAGACGGTGCTCGCGCTCTTTTCAGCCGAGATCGGGCCGCACACGCCATTGGTCGAGCGCACCTACCCGAGCGGCCGTTACGACTGCCTGGAGACGATCGTGCGCACATTCCTCGACGAGGTGCGGCAGCCGGTCGAGCGGGCCTGTTTCGGTGTGGCCGGGCCGGTGGTCGCCGGCCAGGCGCAGGTGACGAACCTGCCGTGGGCGATCAGCGAGGAGCGGCTCTGCGCGGCGTTCGGCTGGGAGCGTGCGCGCCTGCTGAACGACCTTGAAGCGGTAGCCTACGCCGTGCCGATCCTGGAGCCGGACGATCTCCTGACGCTGAACGCCGGCGAAGCCACGGCGCAGGGCAACATCGCGGTGATCGCGCCAGGCACCGGGCTGGGCGAGGCGTTTCTCACCTGGGCAGGGACGCGCTACCGCGCCCATGCCTCTGAAGGCGGCCACGCCTCGTTCGCGCCGGCCAACGAGCAGGAGATCGGCCTGCTGCGCTACATGCGCGAGCAGCTCGGCCACGGCCACGTCAGCTTCGAGCGCGTCTGCTCCGGCATCGGCATCCCGAACCTCTACGCCTTCCTCAAGGCCAGCGGCTTCGCCGAGGAGCCGGCCTGGCTGGCCGCGCGCCTGGCCGATGCCACCGACCCGACGCCGGTGATCGTGGCGGCGGCGCACCAGAGCGAGCCATGCGCGCTGGCGCAGGAGACGCTGCGTCTCTTTGTGCATATTCTCGGCGGCGAGGCCGGCAACCTGGCGCTGAAGATTCTCGCGACCGGCGGGGTCTACATCGGCGGCGGCATCCCGCTGCACATCCTGCCCGCGCTGCGGCAGCCGGCGTTTCTCGACGCGTTCCGCCACAAGGGACGCTTCCGGCCGCTCCTGACCCGCATGCCGGTCCACGTCATCCTGAACGCGAAGGCCGCACTGCTCGGCGCGGCCGCGTGCGAGCTGGCGCACTGAGCTTGCGAGCGCAGCCGTGCGGCATCGCTCGCGCACGAGCCGCCGGTATCGAACAGGAGCGCAGAGATGTACCAAACCAACATGTACGAAGGCATGCTCGCCGAAACGGTGGTGATCCCGGGCGATCAGGGCGAATTGATCAACGCCTACGTTGCGCGCCCGCTTGGCCCCGGACCGTTTCCCGGTATCGTCCTCATCCACCATCTGCCCGGCTGGGACGAATGGTACCGCGAGGCGACGCGCCGGTTCGCGCACCACGGCTACGCCGCCCTGTCGCCGAATCTCTACTTCCGCGCCGGGCACGGGCCGCCCGAGGATGTGGCCGCCAAAGTTCGGGCGGCGGGCGGCGTGGCCGATGACCAGGTGCTGGGAGATGTCGCCGGCGCGCTGCATTACCTGCGGGCCCTTCCCTACTGCAACGGCAGGGTCGGTGTGTTCGGCACCTGCTCCGGCGGCCGGCATGCCTTTCTGGCGGCCTGCCGGGTGCCGGGGTTCGCCGCTGCCGTGGACTGCTGGGGCGGGCGGGTGGTGATGGCGCAGAGCGAACTGACGCCGAAGCAGCCGGTCGCGCCCATCGAGTATACCAAAGACCTGTCCTGCCCGCTGCTCGGCCTCTTCGGCGAAGAGGATCAGAGCCCTTCGCCCGCGCAGGTGGCCCAGCACGAAGCTGAACTCAAGCGGTACGGCAAGACCTATGAGTTCCACATGTATCCGAAAGCCGGCCATGGCTTCTTCTACTATGATCGGCCGGCGTACCGCCCGGAGCAGGCGGTCGATGGTTGGAAGAAGCTGTTCGCCTTTCTTGAAAGGCATCTTCGCGCGCCGTAAGAAGCTGTCTGGAACGGGGAGGTGTGGCGGGCGCGCCCGAAAAGGGGACTCCGGAGGATTCGCCACACCGCACATCGCCCATCGCCGTTCAGACAGCGCATGCGACAGCTGTGGAAGAGGGATGCGCATGTGCACCATGATCGCCACACAGATCCAGATCGACGGAAGCGGCAAAGGCGTGAACGGCTGGTTCAGGCTGCGCGAAGCGACCGTATCGTATGACCATCCGTTCGATGCGCCGTTTGAGCACGCGCTGAATCTCGATTTTGTGAACGAGGCGCTTGGCCCGGGCGCGCGCGTGGCGGTAGAACTGAGCCCGCAGGCGGCGCGCGCCCTGGTCCAGGCGATCAACGCCGTGCTGGAACGGGCCGAGGCCGGCGGGTACCTGTCGCAGCCGGATCGCGCCGCGTAGCCCCTGGACGCACACACCGGAAACGGCGTGGCCGGCAGCGAGCGCGATGCGCAGTCGTCAACCGGTCGAGCGTTGCGCCACGCGGGCGCGGGCCATGCGCGGCACACCACCGAGACCGCGAACGGGAGGGGGTGCCAGCTGGGGAGCATGGCTCCTCCACGCGGGCCGCCCGATCCCGCCGCCGCTCTCGCGAACCCGGCGAGCTGCCGGGCGCCGCGGCGCCCGTGGTATAATGCCGCGCCGGTGCGGCCGGAATCCGCCCGATGAGAGCGGCCACTCGCGTGGCCGGTGAGATAGCGTGATGGTGTCCGATCAGCAGCGGCGGCAGATCGAGCAGCAGTTCCACGACCAGACGGCGCATGTCGAGCGCCGGGACTTTTACGCCTGGGGGGCGTTGCGGACCGCCGACGAGTATGCGTACGCGCTGGTGGGCGACCCATCCGGCTGTGTCGTGCTGGATCTGGGCTGTGGCCAGGGGGCGCATACCCGCTGGTTCGCCCGCCGAGGCGCCGTCGTCCACGCGACGGATGTCTCGAGGGAGATGGTGGCCGAGACGCTGCGGCGCGCCGCCGCCGCCGGCCTCGAGCCGCGCATCCGCGCCGCTCAGATGGCGGCCGAGGCGCTCGCCTATCCCGACAACAGCTTCGATCTGGTCTTCGGCCATTCCGTCATACACCACACGGAGATGGATGCGGCGCTGGCCGAGATCGCGCGGGTGCTGAAGCCCGGCGGGCGCGCGATTTTCCTCGAACCGCTGGCGCACAACCCGCTCATCGCGCTCTTCCGCCGCCTCACGCCCTGGCGTCGCACGCCGACCGAGCAGCCGCTCCGCTGGCAGGACATCCGGCAGATCGCCGCGCCGTTCTCCCGCTGCGACTATCGGGTCTTCTACCTGGCGGCGCTGCTCGCGTTCGCGGCGTTGCCATTGCGCAGCCGCGGCCTATTCCAGGCGCTGTTGCGGGCGGGCGAACGCACCGACCGCTGGCTGTTGCGCGCCGCGCCCGCTCTGCAGCGCTACGCCTGGGTGATCGTGCTGCACCTGACAAAATGAGGATTCTGTTCGTCGCGCCGCGTGCGCCATTCCCGCTGCTCCAGGGCGACCGCGTGCGCGCCTACCATCTGCTGCGGCGCCTCAGCCGTCACCACGAGGTGACGCTTCTGACGCCGGCGACGCGGGATGGCGCGCGCCGCTGGGCCGGCGAGATCGGGCAGATCTGCGCGCGCTGGATCGCGGTTCCGACGCCGTGGCACCGCCTGGGGCAGGAGATAGCGCGGCGGGCGATTACGCCGCTCCCCATTCAGACGGCCTATGCGACGGCTCGCGTGCGGCGTGAGGTCGTGGCTGAGCTGGCACGCGGGCGCTACGATCTGCTGCATGTCCATCTGGCGCGCATGGGCCCGGTGGCCGATCTGGCAGGCGATGGCACGCCGCGCGTCCTCGACTTTATCGACTCGCTGTCGCTCAATCTGCGCCGTCGGGCGTCCTGGGAACGGCTGCCCATGCGCGCCGCACTGCTGGTGGAGGCGCAGCGGATGCGCCGCTACGAGCGCGCGCTGGCGGCCGCCTTCGACCGGCAGACGATCTCGTCGCCCTGCGATGCGGCATGGATCGGCGGTGGCGAACGCCTCCATCTTGTGCCGAACGGCGTCGATCTTGCTGAGTTTCCGTATGGCGAGCAGGGCCGCGATGACCGCCTGATCGTCTTCTCTGGCCGGGTCGGCTATTTTCCGAACCAGGACGCGGCCTGCTATTTCGCAACCGAGGTCTTTCCGCTGGTGCGCCGGCAGGTGCCGGACGCGCGCTTCGTGATCGTCGGCGCAGACCCGCCGGCCCGCGTGCGTCGGCTGGCGGCCCTCCCCGGCATCGAGGTGACCGGGGCAGTGCCACGCGTGCAGGAGTACCTGGGGCGGGCAGCCGTCGCCGTTGCGCCGTTGCGCGCTGGCACGGGGGTGCAGTTCAAGGTGCTGGAGGCGATGGCCAGCGGCGCGCCGGTGGTCGCGACGCCGCCGGTGCTGGAGAGCCTCGCGGCGCGGGACGGCGAGCATCTGCTGATCGGCGGCAGCAGCGAGGCGCTCGCCAGCCATGTTGCCATGCTCCTCAGGCAGCCACCCCTGCGCCGCGCCGTCGCCCGGCGCGCACGCGACCTGGTCGAAGCGCGGTATACTTGGGAGCGCGCAGCCCGGCTGCTCGAAGGAGTCTACACCCTCGCCCGCGCTGGGCGTGCGGCGGCGATCTCCGGCCAAGAGACGATGCGATGAGTCCAGGCGCCCTGCCAGATACCGTGTCCGGCGCGCTGCGCGCGCGCCGGCACTTTGCCCTGGAGTTCTCCGAGCGACGGCTCCTGCTCCGTATGGTCGACTCGCTGCTGGTGATCGCCGCGGTGATCGCGTCGTTCCTGGCCTGGCTGCGGATCGGCCGGCTCACACCGCGCTGGGGCCTGCTGGCCGACCAGTTGCCGTGGATGCTGCTGCTGATCGCCGCCTGGACACTCTGGCTCTGGCTGAGCGACATGTACGACCTGCGGCAGTCGGCGCGGCTGGGTGGGAGCGTGCGGCGCGTCCTGGCGGGCGGGGCGGCTATTCTGGTGCTGTACCTGGCGCTGTTCTTTTTCACGTCGCGAACGGCCTTCGTGGCGCTCGTGCCGGAGATCCTCGCCCCGCCCGGCGGCTCGCCGCCGCTGCGCCTGGCCCCGGCGCTCGCGATCATCATCTCGGCCACCCTGCTGCTCGCCTGGCGGTCGCTCTACGCCACCGCGCTCAGCGGCCCGCTGCTGCGTCGCCGGGCGGTGATTCTCGGCGCGGGCGCGGCCGGTACGGCGATCCAGCGGATCATCGCCGCCAGCCACAGCGCCCACTACCAGGTCGTCGCCTTCGTGGACGACGACCCGCGCAAGCAGGGCAGGGCGGTCGATGGCATCCCGGTGTTCGCCGGCCACGAGCGGCTGGCCGCGATCGTCAGCGACCATCGGGCGGACGATGTGGTGCTGGCGATCAGCGAGAATCTGCCGGGCACGATGGTGCAGGCGCTGATGAGCTGCTACGAGCAGGGGGTCACTATCACGCCGATGCCGCTGCTCTATGAGCAATTGACCGGGCGAGTGCATGTGCAGCACGTGGGCAGCCAGTGGTATGTCGCCCTGCCGCTCCAGCGCCGGCCGAGTCATACCGCCTACCAGGCGCTGAAGCGCCTGGCAGATGTGCTCGCCGGTCTGGCGCTCAGCCTGCTGCTGCTGGCGCTGCTGCCGTTGATCGCATTGGCGATCCGCCTGGACAGCCCCGGCCCGGTTTTTTATAGTCAAGTGCGCACCGGGCGGCACGGCCGCCCGTTCCGCATCTACAAGTTCCGCTCGATGCGCGCCGACGCCGAGGCGGATGGTGAAGCGCGCTGGGCCAGCGAGGATGACAGCCGGGTGACACGTGTCGGGCGGCTGCTGCGCGCCACCCGGCTGGATGAGTTGCCGCAGGTCTGGAACGTGCTGCGCGGCGAGATGAGCCTGGTCGGGCCACGCCCCGAGCGCCCGGAGTTCATCTCCCAGCTCGAGACACAGATACCGTTCTACCGCACGCGGCTGGCGGTGCGTCCCGGACTCACCGGCTGGGCGCAGATCAATTATCCCTACGGCGGCTCTGTGGAAGACGCGCTGATGAAGCTCCAGTACGATCTCTACTACCTCAAGCACCAGTCGCCGTGGTTCGATCTGCTGATTCTCCTGCGGACGGCGCCGGTCATCCTGCGGATGCAGGGCCGATGAGCGCGCTCGCCGGCAAGCCAGCGGCGGGCGCCGCCGAGCCGCGCCCCGCCACCCGAGCCCGCGCCAGGGCCCGTGCGCGCGCCCGGTGGCCGGCGCTCGCGGCGCTGTTCGCGCTGGCCGTGGCGCTCAGCGGGCTGTACGCGCTGGTCATCCCGCCATGGCAGGCGCCGGACGAGCCCGGGCACTTCGAGTACGCCTGGACGATCGCCCAGATGCGCCGGCTGCCTGGCCCTGCCGATGCGTCGCCGGCCTTCGAGCAGGCGCTGGTCGACTCGCTTTACCGCTACCGCTTCGGTGACTACACCGGACGGTCGCTGCCGGAGATCAAGCCCGCGCGCATCTCGGGCCTGCCTGCGAGCAACTACGTCGCCCGCGGGCGCACCCTGCTGTGGGGCCGCTTCTCGCTTGGCTACCTGCCCCCGGCGCTGGCGATCGCCCTCGCACCGCACGCCGCGCTGGAGACGCAACTCGTGCTTGCCCGGCTGTCGTCGGCGGCGCTCGGCGGGCTGATCGTCGTCTTGGCATTCGTCATCTTTCAGGAGCTCCAGCCGGGGCGCTGGCGGTTGAACGCGCTCGGCGCAGCGGCCGTCGCGCTCATTCCGCAGCACGCTTACCTGAACGGCACGGTGAACGACGGCACGCTGGCCGTGCTGGTAGCGACATGGGTCATCTTATGTTGGGTGCGCCTGATCACCCGCGGCGGCCGGCTCGAGTGGGCCGGCATTGCGGCCGGGCTGGCGCTGGCGCCGTTCACCAAGGCCACGCTTGTGTTCCTGTTCCCGGCAAGTGCCATGCTCGCCGCGGGCCTCGTGCTGCGGCGCCGTGGGCGGCGCGCCGATTGGTGGGCGCTCGCCGTGGCCGGCGCAGCGCTGCTGGCCGTGGCGGCGGGGCTGCTCTGGCTCACGCCGCCTGGCGAGCGCGCCCGGAGCGCGCTGAACCACGCCGCCGCCGGGCTTGTCTGGCGCGACAAGACCGGGCTGACGCTCCCCGAAGGGCTGCTCCGCACCTACGACTCGTTCTGGGCGACGTTCGGCTGGATGGCGGTGCCGGTCGCGCGGCACTGGTACATCGTGATCGACCTGTTTACGCTGGCGGCGCTGGCCGGCTGGCTGCGGCGCCGCCACGTGCCGCGCCCGCAGGCATTCGGCGCCCTCTGCCTCATGTGCGGCATCGCACTGGCCACCTTCGTCATCGGCGGCCTGCTCACGCAGTCGTACTACTGGATTCAGGGCCGCTATCTCTTCCCGGTGATCGTCCCATTCACCTTTCTGCTGGTCAACGGGCTGGTCCAGCTGCTGCCGACACGGCTCCAAACCGGGGGCGCGGCCGCGCTGGTGGCTGTGTTGGCGGTGTTCAATGCGGTCTGCCTCTGCGGATACGTTCTGCCCTACTTCTACGCCTGACACTGCTTATGACTCGACCATTGGCGTTGCTGCTCGCTCTCGCCTGCGCGCTCGGCGCGCTGCTCCCGACCGCCGACCCCCTGCGCGCCGGGAGCCATGTCGCCTTCCTGCCGGCCGTCCGCACCCCTGGCGATCCGCCGGTCTTCGGCGTGGTTTTCCCCGGCGCGGTGGATGCCAGCACTGGCCTGGAGGCGATGCGCGCCGCCGGCATCGCCTGGGCGGCCGTGAACCTCGACTGGCGGGAGATCGAGCCGGTCGCGGGCCACTTCGACTGGACCGCGACCGACGCGCGCCTCGGTAATGCGAGCGCCGCCGGGCTGCGCGTGTATGTTTTGTTCTACGGCGACCCGGCGTGGGCCTGGCTGCCGGATGGCAGCGCGACCGTGCCGGAGACACGGCTGGCCTTCGTGCGCCGCATGGTCGAGCGCTATGACTGCGACGGCACGGATGACGCCCCCGTTCGCGCCTGTGTGGACGACTGGTCGTTCTACCCGGAGCCGGACTGCTTCCGCGCCGGCGCCGCGCGCTCGCCCGGGGCGAAAGGCTATTGGGGCCGGCGCGGGGCCGCCTACGCCGATATGATCGCCGCCGTCGCCCGCGTGGCGCGCGAGCAGAACCCGCGCGCGCGCATCTCCATCGGTGGCCTGGCCTACGACTGGTTCGACGACAAGGGCGGCCCGTTCGTGCGCGCCTTTCTCCCCGATGTGCTCGCCCGGCTCAACAACGCCCACGGCGGCGCGACCACCGTGCTCAGCGGCCTGGCGTTCCACTTCTACCCGCTCACCTACACCAGCATTCGCGACAAGGCCGCGGCGCTGCAGCGTGTCTTGCGGCAATACGGCGCGGCCGACCTGCCGCTGCTGGTCCCCGAGGGGGGATACTGGAGCGCACCCGCGGCCGGGAGCAGCGAGGCCAAACAGGCGGAGTGGCTGGCGCAGCAATATGTGCGGGCGATCGCGGTGGGCATCCGCCAGTTCGCGTGGCTCGGCGTGTTCGACGACGGCCCCGGCTCGGAAACCCATGGCCTGTTCCGCGGGCGCGACCTGACCCAGCCCAAGCCCGCCTACACCGCCTACCACATCCTCACCCGCGAACTGGCCGGCGCGGCGTATGCTGGCGGGACAACGCTCGGCGTGGAACGCTACACCTTCGCCATGCCGGACGGGCGGACCAAGACCGTCGTGCTCGGGGGGAGCGGCGGGGGCCTCCTGGCGCTGCCGGGCGGGTGCGTGCGCACGGCCGACGCGCTCGGCGGCACGCTGTTGATCCGCGACGGCGACCGGCACGACCGCGACGACCGGGTCGACGGCCGGGTGACGCTTGGTGTGCCCACCCATGGCATCCTGTATGTCACCGCGTGTTGAGGGGCGGGCCGCGCGAGGCTGGCTTCCGCACGCCCTGCTGGCGGCTCTGCTGCTCGCCGGGTTCGGCACCACGCTGGCGCTCGCCACCACCAGCCGCCTGGCTCCGGGCGCCGCCCAGGCCACGCGCAACTGGCCGGCCGGCCCGCTGTCCGACGGCCATACCTATGGTCAGACGCTCCGGGTTCGACCGGAGGGCCTGAGCGCGGTGCGATTCTGGCTCGTGCCGCCACGCGCCCCCCAGGGACAGATCGCACTGCTGGTACGCCTGCCGGAGCGCGACCTCACCCTGCCGCCGGTCGAACTACCGGCTGCCGCCATTGGGCGCGACGGCGCGCTGACCTTCCCCCTGCCGCCGCTGCCGCCCGACCCGGCCCGCCCCGCCGCGCCGGTCGCGCTCAAACTGACGCTCGAGCCACGCGGCATTCCCCGAGATGCCGCGCCGGTGGTCGTCGCCGGGCCGGATGCCTACCCCGACGGCACGCTGCTACGCGACGGCCGGCCTGTGCGCGCCGCCGACCTGGCCTTCGCCGCCCTCTACCGGTCAACCGGGTTCGATCCGCTCCTGCCGATCTCGCGCATCGCCGCGGGCCGCCCCGGGCTGCTGGGCTGGCCGCCGCTCTACGCGCTCGCTGCCTACGCCGTGGTTGCGGCGCTGGCGCTATTCGCGCTCGCGCTGGGCGGCCGCCGGGGCCCGGCGAATAGCGAGCTCCGAGCACCCCCGCCGACCGACGGCACCTAGATCCGGTCGGGCCTGCCATGCCGGGCTGCGGATGGCGCTATGCAAAAACCCCGCGCCCGCTCGTTTGTCCCTTCGATCTGGCCGCCGTGCTCCAGCCTCGCCGAAGAGCATTGCAGCCCGTCGCCGGCCGCCGTAGTCCTGCCGCAGTGGCGGTATGATCGTGCGTCGTAAGGCTGTCATCTTCCGCTCATCCCCGCTGCTTCCCTTCCCCGCGCCATCTTCCTAGAATGGCATCAGCCGCGGCGCTTCGCCGCAGTCTCGCCGCAGTCGGGCCGTATCCGTGCCGCAGGGGTCGCCTGCTATGCTGGCCCCAGAGACGCGACACCACTCCACCCCCGGCTGATGGCGAGCAAGGCGAAGGAGACAAGCGATGATCCAGCAGATGAGCGCCACCACGAGCACGAGCGCCGCCCAGCCGCGCGCGACCAGCGAGGTGGCCGACACGGCCCGCATGGACCTGGCCGCGCTGGTGCGGCGCTGCGCCAGCGAGAGCGAGCGCTTCTACCACGGCCAGCCACACGACACCCGCTATGCCTACGAATTGTTCCGCCGCGCCTTGGTGGACCGCAACGAGGCCGCCTGGGAGCAGATCTTTGTCCAGTACCGCGTGCTAGTCGAGAGCTGGGTGCGCCGGAGCGGCGCCTTCGCCAGCAGCGGCGAGACCAGCGAATATTTTGTGACCGCCGCCTTCACCCGCTTCTGGCGGGCCATTCCCCCGGCGCGCTTCGCGCAATTCCCAACCCTTCCCTCGCTGCTTCAGTACCTGCAGCGCTGCGCCGGCTGCGTTGTCATCGATAGCGTGCGCGCCCAATCGTGGGCCGAAGTACTGCCCGAGGACTCCCTGCCGCACGGCCAGCGCGAGGTGGTGGCGCCCGATGAGGAGGCTATGGAACGCGTGAGCCGCGAGGAATTTTGGGCCTTTATCGGGGCGCAGCTCCACGACGAGGCGGAGCGTGTAGTGGTGCACGACTCCTATGTGCTCGGGATGAAGCCGGGCGATATCTGCGAACGGCGGCCCGACCTGTTTGCCTCGGTACACGATGTCTACAACGTGAAGCGGAACGTGCTCGGGCGGCTGAGCCGCAACCAGGAACTACGGCGCCTGCTCGCATCATAGGGCGGCGCCAGCAGCGGGCGATCCCCCAGACCGGCGCTGCCCACTGCCGCACCCCACCGGGGTGAGGGCCGCCGGTCCTGGTTGCACGGGCAGAAACACCTCCCCCACCGAGAGCCGCGGGCCCATGAAAAGCAGGACGTACGCGGTCACGCGCACCGCAGGGGTGTCCACGGCGTTCCTTTTCGCGCGCCCACGCGCGCCGCGGCGCGTGGGCGCGCGAAAGAAGCGATCTTGGAGGCGCTTCGCCCCGCCCAACCTCCTCACCGCATACATCCTGTCGAAAGCACTCCCCTCCGCCGCCGACCGCGCGGTACATGGCGACATCCGTTCCCGGTCTGGCACCGTAAAAATTTGGTTGCAGAGCATGCGAAAATCGCCGCCCTGCTCGTTCATTCCTGCAACAAAGGTGGGCAGCCACCCGTCAGCGTTCTGGAGCACGACCATGCAGGACGAAGGTGTGGAGCCGGAGATGTGTCGGCTGGCGACGCCGCTGGACGACACCGACCTGCTCGCGGCACTGGACGGCGAGGCCGACCCCGAGGTGATGGCTCACCTACGGGAGTGCCCGGCGTGCGTTGCCCGCATGCGCGAGTACGCCGCGTTGCAGGCGCTGTTGCACCGGCGCCTCTACCGGGCATTGTGCCCATCCAGCGAAGCACTGGCCGCCTTTCAGCAGGGGATGCTGGAAGGCGGCCGGTCTGCCATGGTCGTGCGGCACGTGGCAGAATGTCCACACTGCGCCCGTGAACTCCGGCTGCTGGCCGAGGTCTTCACTCCTCAAACCCCTCGCCGATGAACGCCGCCAGGTCGGCGACGCGCACCGAGAAGCCCCATTCGTTATCGTACCAGGCGACCACCTTGAAGAAATCATCGCCCAGGCCGAGCGTCAGCGGCAAATCGACGACCGCCGAGTACTCGCTGCGGATGAAGTCGGTCGAGACCAGCTCCTCATCGCTCACACCCAGGATGCCGTCCAGGTCCTCGCTCTCGGCCGCCTCGCGGAAGGCCTCGTTGATCGCCTCGATCGACGCGCCGCGCTCCAGTTGTACAACAAAATCGACCAGCGAGACTGTTGGCGTCGGCACGCGCACGGCGAAGCCGTTGAACCTGCCCTTCAACTCCGGGAGCACCAGTTCCACCGCTTGGGCCGCCCCGCTCGTGGTTGGAACGATATTGAACGCCGCGGCCCGCGCCCGCCGCAGATCCTTGTGGATGTTGTCCTGCAGGTTCTGGTCCATCGTGTAGGAGTGGATGGTCGTCATCAGGCCGCGGCGAATGCCGAAGCGCTCGTGCAGCACCTTGGCCACCGGCGCCAGGCAGTTGGTCGTGCACGAGGCATTCGAAACAACATGGTGGATCGCCGGGTCGTAGCGGTCTTCGTTGACACCCAGGCAGATCGTCAGGTCCTCGTTTTTTGCCGGCGCGGTGATGATCACCTTCTTTGCACCGGCCTGAAGGTGGGCGCGGGCCTTGTCCGCATCGGTGAAGCGCCCGGTCGACTCAATCACGATATCGACGCCCAGGTCGCGCCAGGGCAGCGCAGACGGCTCGCGCTCGGCCAGGGCGGCGACATCTAGCCGGCGCTCCTCGCCATCGTCGTCGTAGAACGTAACGCTGATCTGGTCCTCGGTCGCGCTCACATCGCCGTCGAACTCGCCGTACGTCGAGTCGTGCTGGAGGAGATGCGCCAGGGTCCGGTTATCGGTCAGGTCGTTGATTGCGACGACATCGATCTCGTTCGGGTAGCGCTCCAGCAGCGCCTTGAAGCTCTGCCGGCCGATTCGGCCGAAGCCATTGATCGCAACGCGCGCCATAATCGTTCCTTCCTGTGGTATGTAAAGCTCAGCGCAGGTCTGGTCCGATAGCGCGCATTATAGCATTCCGCACCGGCGTCGCTACAGCATCCGTTCGCCGCGGATGAGGGCTACCGCCGGCCCGCCGACGCGCACCGCCATGATCGCTTCGGGCGGGCCGACGATCGCCACGGACGCCTGGCTGGGGCGGCCCATCCGATGGCCCTGTTCGGCAACGAAGCGCAGCCGGTCGCTCAGGCCACAGCGCCAGAGGTAGGCGGCCAGATCATCGGTCGGTGCACCAGTGAAGGGGCTCTCTGACCCATTCGCCGACCGGCTCCAGGCACAAACTAACACGGCAGGAGCGGGCGACAAAGGAGGGCGCTGGCCCGGCAGCTGGCGGATCGCCGTCTGGAGAGGCAGCCGTCGGTCCCTAACGCTCTGGCAACGTGGAGCCGGCCCGCCGTTTGTGGTCGACGGCGCAGTTGGCAAAGAGGCCACCGCGCATCCAGGCAAGGAAACGCGCGAGCGGTGCGCTTCCTGCCAGATTCCTGGCGGCATACGGAATACCGGTCGCATGGCTGGAGGCAGCGCGGGCGGGTGCCAGGGCCACGCCACTCCGTCGTCCCCAGGCGCCCGTCGGGTTGCCGCTCTCAACCGCGGCCCGTCGCGGCGCGTCGAGATACGCCCGTCCGTGTCACACCCGGTGGGGGGCCACGGCCGGAGCGGCCAGGACCTCCGCGCATTGATCGAGCCAGGCCAGGATCGCCTGGATCTGCCCCAACCGGAATGCTACCACCAGCCCGTCGAGCGGCTCGCGCGGCGCGACGCTGCTAAGCTGCTCCTGCAACGCCGCCCGCCAGGCGTGACAGGCGGCACGCTGGCGCGCGATCAGCTCAGCGACCGTCTCAACGCCTTCACGCTGCGCGAAATACAGCTTGGCCATAAAGGTCTGGCGGAACTCACGCCCGTGTTCCACCGGCTGAACCATCCAGGCCGACCACGCCGCCCGGCCCGCGGCCGTCAGCTGGAGCATACGGCGCGGTGGTTTGCGCCCCCGGAGCACGGTCTGGCTGGCGATGTAGCCCGCCTCTTCCAAGCGCGCCAGCAGGGCGTAGGTCTGCCGCTGCTTGAGATGCCAGACGAGGTGGAGGATCGCGGTACGCTCCAGGTGCTGATGAACCTCATAGGGATAGGATGGCCCATCACGCAGAAAGCCGAGCAGCGCGTACTCCATGCTCAGCGGGAGTTTTACCATTGGGCTCATAGCATCACCCTGCCACCGACCGACGTGACCATGGTCAGTCGATCATGCCCGGGGGAGGGCGGGGATGTCAAGCCGCGCACGGCGGCCCGCTCGCGCTAGGGGCCGGCCCGGGTATCACTGCGGCTCGACTCGGCAGCCTCGGCGGTATGGCCCAACATGGCCAGGAAGTCGGTGTGAGTCATCGGGTGCGAGAACATCGGGTAATCGCTGGTGATCGCCGCCTGGTGCTCCGCCTCGCTGGCGGCCGCGGTACAATCGGTCAGCGTCACAACGTTATAGCCCAGCTCGTAGGCGGTGCGCATCGTCGATTCGACGCAGCAGTTGGTCAGAAAACCGCCCAGCGCCACATTGACGATCCCACGCATGCGCAAGATGAAATCGAGGTTGGTGGTTGCAAAGGCATCCAGCCCGCGCTTGCCCTCGATCACGATATCCCCCGCTTGCGGGGCCACGTCCTCAACGATCTCGGCGCCCCAACTGCCTTTCTGAAATGCGCCGGCGTCGCGGGCGCCCTTGAGAATGCCGTAGGCCCGCGGGCTAAGCTCTGGATAGCCGGGCGCGAAGGTGATCGGAGCGTGGACGATCAGCACGCCGGCGTCCCGGGCTGCGGCGACCGTCGCAGCGGTATTGGCAAGCATGTTGGTACGCTCCATCACGTCCTTCACTGCCGCATGCAGCGCGCCGCCTTCCGACGTAAAGTCGTGCTGGTACTCGATCAACACCAGTGCGGTCTGTTTCGGATCCATCCGGAGTCTCCTTAGGTTGGTCTATAGCGCTCAGAGCGGCGAGCGCGATGCCGGCCAGGCAAGCCCGCGCACAAACGCGGCGAGCGGATTGCACGAATCATTATCCAGGCTGTCGCATCCACCTTCGAGGCTCAGGCGCGTCAGGAGTGGCTCGCCGCAGATGGGGCACAGTGGCTGAACCGCAGCGATGAGAAACCCCGGCGTATCAACAGCTGAGCCGGCCCACCACACTCCGTGCGGGAGCGGCGCAGCGCTGACATACCACCAATGCTGCGGGCATGTCAGCTGTGGACAACACCGAATCTCCCAACAGAAAGTGTGGAGAGGCACCGCGACGCTCCGTGGAACGGGCGAACATCTCAGACTCGACGTTCGCCCATTCCGCTTCAGGGGCGGCTACAGGCCGATGCAGACCGCTTTAGTCTCGGTGTAGAGCTCCAGGGGGTGGTGTGCCATCTCACGCCCCCAGCCCGACTGCTTGTAGCCGCCGAACGGCAGCGCTGCATCAAAGACGTTGTAGCAGTTGACCCAGACGGTGCCGGCGCGGATGCCGGCCGCGACCTTGTGGGCCGTACTGATATCCTTGGTCCAGACACCGGCCCCGAGGCCGTAGATTGTATCGTTCGCTCGGGCGATCAGGTCGTCGAGATCGTCAAAGGGCATTGCCGTGACAACCGGGCCGAAGATCTCCTCTTGGACCACCTTCATGTTCGGCGTGGTATCGACCAGCACCGTCGGCTCGAAGTAGTAGCCACGCTCGCCGACGGGCCGCCCGCCGACAACGGCCCGCGCTCCCTGCTCGAACCCCTGATCGACATACCCCTGCACCCGATCCAGTTGCTCGCGCGAAACCAGCGGCCCCATCTGGGTGTCCGGAGCAAAGCCAGGGCCGACTTTGATCGATTTGGCAATGTCGGCCACGCCAGCCACAACGTTGTCGAAGTGTTGCTTCTGCACATACAACCGCGAGCCGGCCACGCAACACTGGCCGTGGTTGAAGAAGATCGCCATCGCCGAACCGGCTGTAGCTGCCTCCAGATCGGCATCGCTGAAGACAATATTGGGCGACTTGCCGCCCAACTCCAGCGAGACTTTCTTGAGGTTTCCCGCGGCGGCCTGCACGATCAACTTGCCCACTTCGGTCGATCCGGTAAAGGCGACCTTGTCCACATCGGGGTGGGCGGCCAGCGGGGCGCCGGCGCCTTCGCCGAAGCCGGTCACAATGTTGACCACGCCATCGGGGAACCCGGCTTCCAGGATCAGTTCGCCCAGGCGCAACGCCGAGAGCGGGGTTTGCTCAGCGGGTTTGAGCACCACAGTGCAGCCGGCAGCCAGAGCGGGCGATAGCTTCCAGACCGCCATGAGGAGTGGGAAGTTCCAGGGAATGATCTGCGCGACAACGCCGACCGGCTCGCGCAGGGTGTAGGCGAAAAACTGCGGGTTGGCGATATTGGGCGTCGAGATCGGGATGGTATTCCCCTCGATCTTGGTAGCCCAGCCGGCATAATACTGCAGATGGTCGATCGATAATGGCACATCGGCGGCGCGGGCCACAGTGAGCGGCTTGCCGTTGTCGAGCATTTCGAGCTGAGCGAACTCCTCGGCATACTGCTCCAGCAGATCGGCAAGCTTCCAGATCAGCCGGCCGCGCTCCGAGGGGGTCATACGGCGCCAAGGTCCGCTGATAAAAGCCTTGCGGGCAGCGGCAACCGCCAGCTCAACATCGGCCTGCTCGCCCTCAGCAACATGGGCGACCACTTCGTCGGTCGCCGGGTCGTACACCGGGAACTGTTGGCCGCTCACCGCCTCGACCCAGCGCCCATCGATCAGCAGGCGATGCGGGCGAGCGACGAACTCGGCGACCTTGGGATCCAGCACGGCGGTGGCAGAGGCTACAGTCATTGGCGCTACCTCCTTGTGACGTCAAGACCGGCCACTCCACGCACCAACTGCTAGCACGACGAATGGACCGACAGACCGCGGCGGCGAGCCCTTGCAAGCGTCCGGCCCAGCAAAGTACTGATTTAATCAGTAGTCGGTGTATCAGTGCGATAGCATGCGCGAGGCTTACTGTCAAGGGTGGACGGGTTAGCGCCGGAGTCGAGCAGCCCAGCAGGCAGCTACCAGGCGCACTGACCACGCCAGCGACCTTGTGCAATGCGTTTTGGTCGCCGGCTGGTCGCTGGTGTTCGAGGAGGAGTCGGGGTTGGCCTCCTTCGAGCGCAACCTGCTGTAGGCGGCTACCCGCGGGCAGGCCAGGTAGGTACTTGCGGCACCGCCGCCGATCTACAACGTCGGCCACTCCGTGGCGGCGGCGGTCCTGCTGCGCGCCGGTCAGGCGGGTGCGGGGCAAGCCAATGCAGCTTGCCGCCGCGATGCCACTAATGAACTTTTCGGCAGCTACGAGCTGGTCAAGGGGATGGGCACCGATGTTGCACCGCACAGCAGCTTGTGCTATAGTGGCGGTAACGGCCCGGTAGCTCAGTGGATTAGAGCACCAGTCTTCGGAACTGGGTGTCGGGGGTTCGAATCCCTCCCGGGTCGCCAACATCAGGACGGCTAGCGTCTCTGTCAAGGGTGTAAATTCGGCTGGTGCGTTCTCGTCCTCCCGGCGGGGCGGGACGGGGGCGCGCCCTCGTCCTCCCCCGCGCCGCCTCAGCGGATGGGGGCCAGTCGTAGCGGCTGCTGGCCAGCGTTCTACTGGGCGGCCTCCTGGCGGCGCTCCATCGAGGTCTGGCTGAAGGAGCGCCGCTCAATCTGCCACTCGTCATCGATCTCCAGCAGTACCGCCCCCACCAGGCGCAGCACAGACGCCTGGTTAGGAAACATCCCCACCACATCAGTTCGCCGCTTCACCTCGCGGTTGCGCCGCTCCAGGGGGTTGGTGCTGTCCAGCCGTGACCAATGCTCTCGTGGGAAGAGCATATGAGCCAGCACCTCTTCGGCAGCCGCCCGCAGCACCTCAGCTGCCTTACCCCAGCGCCGCGATAGCGTCTCGACCACCTCGTACAGTTGAGAGAGTGCCGCTTGCTGGTTGGGCTGGGCGAAGATCGTGCGGATGGCCGCGGCGACCAGCGACTTGTCCTGCTGCGGCACGTGGGACAGGATGTTGCGCATGGTGTGGGCCCGGCAGCGCTGCCAGCTCGCCCCGGTCAGCACGCTGGCGATGGCCTGCTCGAGCTCTTCGTGAGCGTCGCTGATGACAAGCTCCACGCCGCTCAAACCGCGGTTGCGCAAGCTGCGCAAGAAGGTGGTCCAGAATGCGGCCTCCTCACTCGCTCGGACCTCTACACCCAAGACCCGCCGCTCGCCGCTGGCTTGCACCCCAATCGCGCGCCAAGCGTGGGTCGGATCGAGGTGTATACGACCACACTGAGTGTTGGGCCTCAATCTGTAAGAACATTCTATGAGACGCCTGAGGCGCGATGGGCGCTGACGATCGTCGCGGTCAACAGTGAGCGGATGACGCTGCGATATGCCGATGGCGGGACGATCGAGTTCGACCTGGTCTCGCGCACCTGGCTGCCGGCCGGCTCGCCCGCAGCGACGCCGGCACCCTCGCCCTCACCCACCCCTACACCATCGGCCGGGGGCGGCTTCCCGACGACCGGCGTGCTCGACAGTTTCAACCGTGGCGATGGGCCGGTCGGCGCGAACTGGACGGGCAACGCCGGTGGCTACAGTATCGCAGGCAACGCGCCGGCGAACAACGGTGGGAATGCCAGCACGCTGCCGTGGAATACGGCCTTCGGCCCGGATTAGGAGGTCTATGCCATGCCTGGTAGCATCAACGCCGATGCGAGCGAGATCGACCTGGTACTGAAGGCGGAGGACAACGGCGAGTGCAACCTGCTCGACGTGTGGTACCAGCCGAGCCACGGCACAGCGCAGGTCTGGACAGCCATCATTAGGGAACCTGGGCGCAGCACGGTGCGAACATCCGGGTCTCCTTCGCGCCGGGTGACCAGTTCGGCGCACGGACGCGGGCCGATGGCACCGTCACGATCTACAAGAACGGCGTCCAGGTCGGTAGTGTGACCGTCAGCAGCGACTGGCCGTATCGTGCCAACGGCGGCCGCGCTGGCGTCTGGCCGATCGACGCCCACGGCACGCGGCTCGACGATGTGGGGGCGGAGCGGCGTAACTGCGCTGTGGAACCAACGATGCGACCGGGGCGAGATGCTCGCCCCGGTCGCGTCCCACAACACGACAGCCTTCTGCGCTACCGCCGCTGCCCCTACCGCACCGGCCCAATACCGACAAGGATTACACCATTGACAATGGCGGCAAGCAGGGCCGGCTGGCGCAGCTCCTGCTGCAGCGCGCGACCGATCTGGAGCAGGGTCGTCCGGTGGCGCCGCTGACACAGGCCGAGATGGCGGCGCAGATCGGTACCGTGCGCGAGATGGTGGCGCGCACGCTCAAGCGTTTCGAGGCGCAAGGCTTGATCCGCCTGGAGCGTGGCGCGATCACTATTCTCGATCGCACCGGACTGGCAACGTTGGCTGAGCAGTGAGCCCGCGCGCGCTCCCTGACGACGGTCAGGCGCGGTGGCGCACCAGATCGCCGATCAAAGCGGCGAAGAGCAGCGCGGCCAGCCCTTGGAGTGCGCCGCCGATCGACCGCAATGCAACTCCCGCCGGCCACGCCCCAGCAGCGCCGAGCCAGCCCAGCGCTGCCAGCGCCACACCCCCAATCGCCAGCCAGCTTTGCGCCTCGGCAAGGCGCGGCCAACGTACCGGGCGCCCGGCGAAGCGCGGCAGCATGTGCCAGCCCATGCCATAGATCAGCAGCGTGGCCCAGCCCCACAGCAGGAGTTCGGCGTGCAGCGGTCGCAGGCGCGCGCCCAGCGCGCGGTCAAGCGCGAAGCTCGCACCCAGCCCGATGCCGAGCGCCAGGCAAACGAAGGCTGCTTTGATGCAGCGTAGACTCAACGGACTCATACGCGGCGCTCCACAGGTCGCGTTTGGCGCATGGCTACCTTCGGCGTGAGCGTCGGCCAGATGTTCCAGGCGAAGAGCGTCAGCGCCAGCGTCATCAGCAGCGCGCCGGCGGCAAAGACGGCTTTCCAGCCCAGCCCGAGCGCCGGCACCATCAGCAGCAGCGCTAGCGTGTGGCTGTGCAGTTGCGCGCGCGACCATCCGACCCCGCGCACCGGGCGGCCGCTGTAGCGCGGCAACACATGTTGTGCAACGCCGACGACCATCAGCATCAACCAGCCTAAGGTAGCGAGATGCTCGGCGGCCAGCAGCCAGCTTGGACCCAGCCGGTCCGCAAGGGCGAGCAGCAGCAGCGACAGCGGCAGGCACATCCCGGCGCGGCGCGTCGCCTGCGTTGCGCTGCGATCGATCGCGCGTTGACCGGCGACGACGGACGGCGGCGGCGTGCGGCGGGGGGACCCGCGGCGAAAGAGCTGCACGGTTGTGGCGGTGAAGAGCAAACTGGCACTGAGCTGGAGGCCAATGCCGCCGAGCGTCAGGGAGCGGTGGCCCAGCAGGAGACCAAGCGTGGCTGCGGCGATCCCGCTGCTAAAGGTCAGCCAGTGCGCTGCCAGTAGCCAGGGCGTGGGATAATCGCGCCCTGAGAAGACCGGCAGCATATGGTAGTTGACGGTCAGGATCATGCCGCTGATCCAGCCGTAGATCGCCAGGTGCACCAGCGCCGGCCAGACGCGCATCCAGCCGGCCAGCGCCAGGGCATGCAGCCCCGCCGCGGCAAGCAGGGCCAGCAGGGTGATTGCCAGAAACGCACGTGTGACGTGGCTCATCGCGGTTCAGGTTTGATGCGCTCGTTGAGCGCGGCCATGAGCGTCGGCAGGTCGCGGTTGTGATGTGCCGCTGCCTCTGCCAGCGGCAAGGCGCCGCCACAACAGGTGTCCATGCCGAAGAGCTGGAAGACCTCCAGGGTTTGCGGATAGTGCGCCACAATCTCGTTCAGAGTCATGTGACTCTCGATGCTTGGTGCTCGTGTCTCCGTTGACATACCATGCCTCCGATTCGGTGCTAGCATGACTTATGGCTCCAGCGGATTAGTGGATATGTGGGCAGCCTGCGTTGCGCGGGCCGCCAGCGGCGGGGATGGCAGCGCCCTGAGACGTGGCCAGGCGTGCCAGCCGAACGCGGCCACGGCGCTCACCTGCAGCAGCGCCGCGCCACCGCCCAGGACCAACGGCCAGGGTTCAGGGAGCACCGCGCGCAGACTCAGTGCCAGCGCCGCGAGCAGCGTGCCGGTGTTCAAGGCGACGAAGCTGAACCAGGCCGCGCCCGGCCGTCCCCGTTCCCCGGCGCCATCCAGCCGCGGCAGAATCCAATAGGCCACGCCCAGCGCGAACTGGATCAGCCAGCCCACGATCAGGAGCTGGATGTGCGCGATCAGCAGGCTCCAGGCCCAGCCGAGCGCTGCCGGAAAGCCCTTGGCGCTCAGCAGCAGCCCACCGATCAGCACGCCGCTGCCGAGGTGGAGCAAGGCGGCGCGCACAAACCAGCAACTCAGTCGGGGCATACGCTTACCTCGCCGTGCTCTTGCTTCGCACCCGCGGCCAGATCAGGCCGATAAACAGGCCAAAGGCGCTCACCTGTAGCAGCGCGGCCAGCACCAGTAACCAACTCAGCAGCGCCGATGGACGATAGGCGTTGAGTGGTTCGGCGATCGTCCGCAGCGCCAGCCCGCCGTTGAGCGTGGCGTAGCACAGCCAGCCGAGCCACTCCGGCCCGCGTGGTGCGGTGCGCGACCAGACCGGAAACATCCACAACGCCACGCCGATAATTAGTTGCGTGAGCCACCCGACCACGATCAGGTGCAGTGCTGTTGGCTGGATCGCGCTCAACAGCGGATGGAGCGGTCGCACGCTCTGGATCAGCCAGAGCGCGCTGAGCAGCATGCCCAGCAGCATGGCCAGCAGTCCGGTTTTGATCAGCGCGCGTGTGATGGTCGGCATGCGTGCTGCTCCCTCGTCAGCATATGTTTAGTTTATACCTCGCAAGGCTGCAGAGAGCTGTGATATTTGTCACATAAGCTGCATCCACTGCCAAGCCCCATCTATTGGGACAGGGCATTCGCGGTCCCACCCCGATCGGCTGCTCTGGTGGGAGCTTAGTTCGTGACAGCGGCCGCGACCGCCAGCTCCCGCCTGCCGCCGAGTGCCTGGACTGCACCCCTTTGACCGGCTCTTCCGCAAGTCTCGTGAATTCTGTTAGGTTGGACCAAGAACGCGCCGACGAAGCAGATCAAAACTGGCTCGCCCAAATATTTGGCGCTTGACCATTTTGACACGCGTGATTTGTCCTTCTACTTGTTCACGACCCCATCTCTCACTCAAGCCAGCACGTACGGCAGCACGATCGTGCCGTCAGGTCTCAGCAAAGGT
This sequence comes from Roseiflexaceae bacterium, assembly GCA_042408595.1. Classification (GTDB taxonomy): domain Bacteria; phylum Chloroflexota; class Chloroflexia; order Chloroflexales; family Roseiflexaceae; genus JBHOQX01. The sequence continues at coordinate 52,196 of JBHOQX010000046.1, forward strand.
TTGCAGTGAACGCTGCTTACTGGCTGCGCGATCGTTCATCCACGCCTCAAGCCGATCGGCATGTCGCGACTGTATCAGATCGATGAAGCGTTGTACTAAATGCTTGTTCAAAGTGCTCATCTTGCCGAATCTCGTCGAGAAGTGTGCAACCCTCATCAGTGAGCTTAGCATTTGCTCTCACGCCAAGCCAAACGAGTTGGCGTGCAGCGGGAAGATGATTTTACTCCTTTACCGGTGCGATTGACCCTTGTGGTATGTAATTCGTGGCGAGATATTTCTTTGGTGGTGTTGGCGCTGGCCTGGTTCGTTGTTACCGCATCCATCTTGCGACCTGGATTCGTTTGCCGCTGTATCCTTGCTCTTGTATCTCACGCCACAATTGTGAACTGTTGGTACACCCGCTTTGCCAACGCTGCTCAAGATACGGCAGATACGAATTAAGCTTGCCTGGCATTGCTTGGCGTGTTGCTCGCTCAGGAGACACCGGATCCTGGGCGAACTGGAGGATCGTAGCACGGCTCATCTTCAGTCGTCGAGCCATTTCTCGATATGATACGCCTGCGGCTTTCAGGCGCTGAACCTGTGTATAGCGGCCATAGCGTTCCGCTCGGCGCTGGTCCTTCCGCACAATTGCGCTCTACGAATAGGGCCTCAAGCGTCGAGAGCATCAGATGTGTGACGAACGGCACCAACGACGCGGTCAGGAATAGCAAAAAAGGGGTAGGAAGCAACCAATGGAACGAAGGCAATTTCAATCTAGATTATGACGATACTCCAAACGAGGAGTATAGCCAAGCACCCGCTTCGCGGCTACCTTTTCAGGAGACCTACGGAAGAGCCCGAACTGGGTGCAATCCAGGAACGACCATCACGATCGTGTGGCATTACTCACAGTTGAACCGCTCCAGCAGCCGTAAGACCTCGATCTAGTACGCCAAGTCAAGGAACGTCGTCGGCTCGTCGAACAAGATACCCCTCGTCTGCTGCGCCAGGGTCATGGCGATCCAGGCGTGCTAACGCTGCCCGCCCGAGAGCGCATCCACCGGACGATCCGCCCGGCCCCACCGCCTGGTCAGGCAAGCCCCTCGCCGCCTGACCGATCCCAGCGCGATCGATACCATGTAAACTGAGCATGCCTGGTGGGGTGCCCGCTACACTACAGTACGCTTGCAGTTGCCGGGGGATGGGGATGGTGGAGGCTCTGCCTCCACCCAACCACCCCGCTCGACTGTCAAGGGTCAGGCCCTGTTCGGGCCTGGCAGGTGCTCCACCAACGCAGAGGAGGCGCGGTGGGTGCACGCGGATTCGGTTCGGTGGTCCGGGGTTGATCCTGCTACCTGAGATGGCGAAAAAGGAGCAACGCGCTGTTGTCCTTGCTGGCCCGCCATGTGGTGAGGCAGCGTTGACGTCTCTTCTATGCTGAGTGCAGGCGGGAGTACCACGCTCCCGCTTCGTTTTGCCCGTGCTGGCTACGGCAGAGCGACGGCAGCGGCTGGTTCGTGGAGGTCATCCCCGCTCAGTTGGTGACACCCTCGCCACGCCCCATCCGAACCGCGCTGCTACGGAGCCGTTGCCCTCAGGCACCGATCGCTGGGGCGCTCCCCACTGTGGTGCAAGGAACTGCGATTCGGAAAAGGCTTGCCCTGAGACTCAGACGGAAGGAGCAGCAAGGTATGCTATTGCCGATAGGGGCTATCGTTCACTGCCGCGACGGCGCAGCGGGCCGACTCAAGTACGTGGTGCTCGACCCCGACGACGGCGAAGTAACGCACCTGATCGTCGAGCGCGGGATGCTTCTGCACCGCGACATTGTCGTCCCGGTGAGCTGGATCGAACGAGCGACCGAAGCCACTATTTATCTAAACGCGAACCGCGATGACCTCAAGGTGATGCCGGAATATGACGAGCGCGAGTTCGTTATGCCGGACCCGGCTTACCGCCCACTCAGCGGGCATCGCGTCGAGGATACGCGTGTCTGGCTAAGCCCCTACACGGTGGTCGGTGGGGGGCGGCCCTGGGTTCTACAGCGCGTGCGGCTGGGCGTGGAGGAAGACGAGGTCCTGATCCGGCGCGGGCTACCGGTCTTGACCAGCGACGACCGCCCGGCCGGGGTGATCGATCACCTGGTTGTCGACCCTACCAGCAAGCACATCACGCATCTGGTCGTCCGGCGCGGCTGGCTGTGGAACAGGCAAGCGCGCCTTGTACCCATCGATCAGGTCGCGGCAGTGAGCGAATACGGCGTTCGCCTACGTCTGTCTGCAGCCGGTCTCGACCACTTGCCGCCGTATCAGCCGCCCGCGAGCGACGCGCAGATCACTGCCTGGCTTCAGCGCGCGCTGGCGACCGACGCGCGTACGCGCGATGCGCAGCTCACCGTCACGGTAGAGGATGGCGTGGTGCGGATCGGTGGTGCCCCGACCGCCGAGGTAGCAGCGGCGGCACGCGCGATCGCCCGGCGTCTCCGTGGTGTGATCGGTGTGGAGGACGAGCCGGCACCTCCGCCGCCCGCGCCGCCGCTGCGGATCGGCGCGCCGGTTTATGCCCGCGATGGCCGCTACGGCACGCTCGATAAAGTCGTGGCTGATCCCTACACCCGCCGGGTCACCCATCTGATCGTGCGCCAGGGCTGGCTCTTGACCGAGGATCGGGTCGTGCCGATCGAACGTGTCGCACGCGCCGAACCCAACGGCATCTACCTTGACGGGACGACAGCCGAACTGGATGCCTTCCCCGCCTACCGCGAGGAACGGTTTGTGTCGCCGACGGAGGACTGGGAGGCGTTGGAGCCCTACGCGCTGAGCGACACCCTCTTCTGGGGCGAGCCCTATGCGGGCGTGGCGCCGCCGGTACTGACGGCGCTTGAGCACGTGGTTGCGGTTGGCGTGCCGGAGGGCGAGGTCGTGTTGCGGCGGGGTATCGACGTTTTCTACGATGGCGGGCTGGTTGGATCGCTCGACCATCTGCTGTTCGATCCGGCAAGCGGTGCGCTGACCCACCTGGTGGTCGAGGTGTACGGGCGCGACCGCCGGGTGATTGTGCCCATGGAATGGGTGAGCGAGATCCATGCTGGCGCGATCGTCTTACGGCGCTGGAATCCCTATCAGCCTGGTGTGCCGCCCTACACCGCCGCGCGCGATGATGCCGCGATCTTCGCCGACCTGGTCGCCAGGTTGCATGCCGATCCCGCCCTACGCGCCGTACAGGTCCAGGTCGAACGCGGCGCGGCGCGGCTCACGGGCGTGGTCCCAACCGAGTCAGCGAAAGCGGAAGCCGAGCGGATCGCACGCAGCATCCCCGGCGTGGTGGGAGTCGAGGTTGCGCTGGAGATTCGGCCGCCGGAGCAGGGGGCACTGCCCGCTGAGGCCACACCGCACTAAGTTCCGCCCGAACAGCGCCGGAGGTGCCATCCTCGGCGACCGGCGGGGGGAGCCACTCACCACCTGACGAGCCAGTGAACTGACCACACAGCCGATGTAGCCACCAGCGCGGCTGGGCTAAGCTAGCAGTGCTGCGAGCGCTCGGGGTCACGGATAACGCACCTACGATCGCCTCCTGCAGCTGGGATGACGAGGCCTGCGCTCCAAGCCGAGCCTGTCTGCTGGCCGGGATGGAGCGGTTGGCGCGGGGACGGAAGGGGTGGCTGCACTGCCCCGGTGCTCTGATCGCAGAAGCCCGCTTAGGCGTGCGGAACGTGAACTGAGATGATGACCATCGCAGTTAGGAAGGAGGCTGGGACGATGACCGATAAGGAGATCCAGCAAGCGGTGCTCCGCGAGCTCGAATGGTAGCCGCTGGTTAAATCGACCGAGATCGGGGTTTCCGTTAAAGACGGCATCGTCACTCTCTCGGGCTACGTCGACAGCTACACCAAGCGCTATTACGCTGAACGCGCCGCCAAGCGCGTCTACGGCGTCAAGGCGGTGGTGAATGAACTAGAAGTGAAGCTCCCTTCCAGCGGCGAGCGCACCGACGAAGACATCGCCCGCGCGGCTGTGCGCGCATTGGAGGATCGGGTGACCGTGCCGCACGATCGAATCAAGGTCACCATGCACGATGGTTGGATCACGCTGGAGGGCGAGGTCGAGTGGCAATACCAGCGCGAAGCAGCCGAGTCGGCGGTCCGGTATCTGACGGGGGTGAAAGGGGTGACGAACCTGATCTTGGTTAAGCCGCGCGTCTCGCCCACCGATGTGCGAGCCAAGATCGAGGAGGCCCTGCGGCGCAGCGCTGAGCTCGACGCGCGGCGGATCACCGTCGAGGCCCAGGACTCGAAGGTGACTCTGCGCGGGCGGGTGCGCTCGTGGGCCGAGCGCGAGGAGGCTGAACGCGCAGCCTGGAGTGCCCCCGGCGTCACGCAGGTGGAGAATCTTATCACCGTCGAGCCCTGATTCTGCGGTTGCGCTCCTGCTCTTTGGGGGAGACGCAGCGGGACGCGCCAGGCTGCCATCTGCGCCAGGGGGGCGGTGGCCTAGCCACCCACCCCCTGGGACCTGGAGCGGTGCCCCTGAGGGCAATGAGGGAGGTTTACATGAGCTACATGCCCGGTTGAAACGTGGCCAGAATGGGGCGGGCGGCAAGTTGTCGGTGATCCATCCAACGATGGCACCCCTCGCCAAAGGGTTCCCATCCCCCCACTGCGACCAGGCGGTCATTGTGTATGCCTGACGCGCTACACGCTGTGCTGAGCCAGGCACGCCCACCCGGAGGCGCTGGACTGACGCGACGCTCGCTTTCATGGGCAACAAGCGTGATAAACCCAATCGGAGCTCAAGCTATGGCTGTCAGACTAAACACGGGCGCCTTTG
>JBHOQX010000047.1:0-72729 GCA_042408595.1 Roseiflexaceae bacterium
CCGGGGCGGCCGCCGCGGGCGCCGGCGCCGGGGCGGGGGCCGCGCTGCCGAGCGTGTAGGCGCCGGCCAGCGCCCCGCCGACGACCACCACCGCAATTGTCACCCACAGCAGCATCAATGTCGCGACGATCGGAATGCCGGTGAATCCCTCGACACAATGAGCGGTGACGACCGCGATCGCCGCGAGGAAGCACACCTCCCAGCGCCACTCGGGCACACGGCGCGCCAGCCGCCAGGCAAGCACGAAGAAACTGATCAGGACGAACAGGTAGCTGATCAGACCGAGCAGCCCCTTGTTCACCAACTCATCCAGGTACGCCTCGTGCGAGCGATCGGGCGAGGCGCCGCGCGACTCGATGTTGGCGAGCGCCGGCGGGTAGAAGCGGTTGTAGGCGACGAACATGCTCTCCGGCCCCCAGCCGACGATCAGCCGCAGCGGGTCGCTGGTGATCAGGCCGATCGCGCCACCCGCCTTGTCGTCGCCGAACCAGATCAGCCGGCGCACCAGTCCGGTGCCGCTGTCGGTCTCCAAGAGCGTGCCCATACGGCCGATGTACGGCACGCGGCGCAGTTGTTGAACCGCCGGCGCGTCCGAGATGTTGAACAGCACCAGGAGGCCGCCGAGCGCGACCGCCAGGACGACCTCGGCGACCAGGAGGTTGCGCCAGAGGGCGGCGCGGGGCGTGCCGCCGGCGCGCGCCCGCTGCCAGGCGCGCAGCAGCAGCAGGGTGACAAAGACGAACAGACTCGCGCCCAGGCCGATCCACGGGCCGCGGCTTTGGGTGAAGAAAATAGTGACGAGCAGCAGCCCGGCGATCAGCAGCATCCCCACGCCGTGCATCCGGAGCCACAGCCGCGACGGTGCCTCGCCCAGGCGCGGCAGGACGAAAAAGAGGGCGTAGGCGGCGATCACCAGCACGCTGCCGAGGACCATCCAGACCGGCCACTCCAGGCCGATCCGCCCCGGCTGCGCCCGGGTGGTCGGCGAGGCGACCAGGAACGCCAGCCCGACCACCAGCGCGTAGCCGACCGCCAGCAGGCCCGGCACGAGCCCGGCCAGGCCAACGCGCTCCCGGTGGTGTAGGCCGAGCGTCGGCAGGATGTACAGCCCGGTGGCGACGACCAGCGCGCCGGGAAAGACCCACCACCAGCCGAGGGTGGCCACGCGTACCACCGCGCCGAATTCGACGGCGGCGAACAGCAGCAGCAGGCTGCCGGCGATGGCGAGGGCATAGCCCGCGGCCCAGCCGACCTCGGCGGCGGGGCGGGCCGGGGCGTCCGCCGTGCGCGCCTCGTGCAGCGAGGCGATAACGCGGTAAAGCGCGTACGGCACGATCATAATCAGGTAGGCGGCGACGAAAATCGAGTTGCCCATGGTCGAGGCGACGCGCGAGACGACATCGCCCTTCCAGGGCAGCGGGTCGAACTGGAAATGCTGCACCAGGCCGTAGCCGACCGCGCCGAGGCTGCCAAGGATGGTGACGGTGATCAACCGTTCGAACTGCGCGCGCCGCCGCACGGTGAGCATGATCAGCACGGCGAGCACAATGTACGAGAGGTTGGTGTAGGCGCCCTGGAGCCGCTGGTAGGAGCCGAAGAAGCTGACACCCGGTACGACCGAGACGGCCGTGGCGAGCAGAAAGACGAGGGCGTAGACGGCGATCGGCACGGCCATGGGGACGGCGCTGAAGCGCTTCCAGATACCGGGGCGCGGCGTATCGCCGGCTGCCGGGGCGGCGCGCGGCGCGCCGAGGCCGTCGATCCAGCGGATGAGCGCCGCTGCCGCCATCACCAGCACGATCGAGCGCAGCGTGGTCGCCTTGTCCGGCTCGAAGTGGCGCGCCGACAGCAGGTTGAAGTAGTTGGGAATAAACACCAGGGCGAGCAGCCAGCCGCCCTCGATGATCCGTTCGCACCAGCGGGCGAGGGTTGTCTCTCGTGGCAAGAACATCGGTCTCCTATTGCGCCGTGCATCGTCCGCCGCGCGCAGCATCGTGCTAGGCACGCACGGCGAGCGCTGCTCGATTGTCGTGCCGGGCCTTCATGCCCCCATGCCCCTACGATGCCAGCACCGGCTCGTGGCGGGCGCGGCGGGCGCGCTCCTTGTGGGCGCGGGCTCGTTCCAGCATCTCTTCGGCGCTGCGCCGGCTGTGCTCGCTCACGGGGGTGCCGTCGAGCATCGCGGCCAGCTCTTCCACCCGCTCGGCCGCGCCGAGCCGCGTGACCGTAGTGCGCGTCCGGTTGTCGTCGAAGCGCTTGGCGATGGCGTAGTGCGCGTCGCCGAAGGCGGCCACCTGCGGCAGGTGGGTGATGCAGATCACCTGGTGGCGCATGCTGATGCCCCACAGCTTCTCGCCGACCACCTGGCCGGCCCGCCCGCCGACGCCGACATCCACCTCGTCGAACACCAGGGTCGGCACGTCGTCCACCCGCGACAGGATGTATTTGAGCGCGAGCAGCAGGCGCGCGCTTTCGCCGCCGGAGGCGATCCGCGCCAGCGGTTTGAGCGGCTCCCCAGGGTTCGGCGAGAGCAGGAATTCCACTTTGTCGATGCCGGTCCTGTCGAACGCCACGTGGCGAGCGCGAAGGGCACGAAGCGGGGGGGGCGCGGGGCCTGCATCTCCCTTGGCCTCTCGGCCCCCCCCCTGCTGGGTCTCCATGTCGGGGCGCGCGTCCAGCGGCACGCCCTCCGGGTCTTCAGCCTGCTCGATGCTGACGCTGAAGCGTACGTTGGGCATCGCCAGGTCGCGCATCGCGTCCTCGACGGCCGCGGCGAGCTCGTCGCCGACCCGGCGGCGTTCGCGCGAGAGGCGCCCGGCGATCGCGCCGAGGTCGCGTTTGAGGCGCTCCTCCTGGGCTTCGAGTTCCGCCATGTGCTCGTCGCTGTGGGTCAGCCGCTCGATCTCGGCCTCGGCGGCGGCGGCGCGGGCCAGGATGTCCGCGATGCTGCCGCGGTATTTGCGCTGGAGGTCGCGGATGAGCGCGAGGCGCTCTTCGATCGCATCGAGGCGCGCCGGGTCGAACTCCAGACTGTCCCGGTAGACACGCAGGCTCGCCGCCAGGTCCTCCAGGCCGTAGAGCAGCTCGGCGGCGTGCCCGGCGTGTTGGACGGCGGACGGGTCGATCTTCGCCAGCTCGGCCAGGGCGCCCGCCACCCGCCCCATGGCCTCGACCACCGGCGTGGGCGGGCGGCGAGCGCTCTCGTCGCCAGCGTAGAGCAGCGCGTAGGCGGTGGCGACCAGCTCGGTGATTCGGGCGCCGTTCTGCACGAGCGCTCGCTCCTGGAGCAGTTCCTCTTCTTCGCCGGGGCGCAGCCGGGCCGCGGCGACATCCTCCAGTAGCAGGCGCAGTTCGTCGATCCGCTCGTGGCGGCGGGCGGCGGCGGCCCGCAGATCCGCCAGTTCCTGGCGTACCTGGCGCAGTTCGGCGACCTTCGCGGCCACCTGCTCGCGCAGCGGCAGCAGGCCGCCGTAGCGGTCGAGCATGTCGAGGTGGGTACGGACATTGAAGAGCGCCAGACCCTCGTGCTGGCCGTGGATATCGACCAGCCTCGCGCCGACATCGCGCAACACGGCGGCGCTGACGGCTCGGCCGTTGATCCGGGCGACGCTGCGGCCGGGCGCAAGCTCGCGGGAGAGGATGATCGTATCGTCCTCGTCGTCGCGCAGGCCGTAGTCGTCGAGGATCGGCAGCACACCCGGGCAATCCGCGGCGCTGAAGACGCCCTCGACGCGGGCGCGCTCGGCGCCGGCGCGGATAAACGATGGATCGGTGCGGTCGCCGCGGAGCGTGCCGAGCGCGTCGATGATGATCGACTTGCCGGCCCCGGTCTCGCCGGTCAGAACGTTAAAGCCGTCGCTGAGGTGCAGGCTCAGCCGGTCGATAATCGCAAAATCGCTGATATTCAGCTCGAGCAGCATGCGCCCAGATACTCTCGGTTAACCCTCTCGCTTCTGTCGCATTGCATTGTACCATGCGATGAATGACGAATGGCGAGTGATGAGGCCAGGGGCTGGGGGCTGCTGCCTTGCGTCCTCACCGCTCCCCCAGCACCCTGTCACCCTGTCACCGTGCCACCCCCTCACCCCGGCCACTCCACCTCGCCGGTCTCGCGGTTATAGCGGCCGCGCGGCATGCTGAAGGTTTCGCGGACGTAGCAGTAGTCGGCGCCGGCGAGCCGTCCGATCGGGCGCAGGCCGCGTAGATCGATCCGGTGGCGCGCGTCCATGAGGCCGTCGCGCAGGTGGATGCGGGCGACCGTGCCGATGACCAGCGTGGCGCTGCCAGGGCCGTCGCCGACCGGCACGCTGCTGAAGAGGCGGCACTCGAAGCTGGCGGGGGACTCGGCCACGCGCGACGGGCGCACCAGCGCGCTGCGGGCGGGCGTCAGCCCAGCGACGGCGAATTCGTCCACATCCGGCGGATAGTCCACGGCGGTGCGGTTCATGGCGTCGGCCAACTCCTCGCTGACGATATTGACGACGAACTCGCCGGTCGCCAGGATGTTGCGCAGGGTATCCTTGCGGCGGTCCGGGCTGGCGGTGTAGGTGATCGCGACGCTGAGAGCGGGCGGGTTGGAGCCGATGGCGTTGAAGAAGCTGAACGGCGCCAGGTTCGCCCGGCCCTCGGCGTCCACAGTGGAGACCCAGGCGATCGGGCGGGGCACGACGCAGCCGATCAGGATTTTGTAGGTATCGGCCTGGCCAAGGGCGGCGGGGTCGAGCTCCATATGCGCTTCCTTTCGGTCGTGCCGGGGGCGGAAAGATGACCGGGTGACACGGTGACGGAGGGTGGAGGGTGAGGACGCGAGCCAGCAGCCTCCCGCCTCTGGCCTCATCAATCGCCCTTCAATACGCCATCAGGCGAGTCGCTCGAGGAACTCCTGCAATTGCTCGTCGTCGTAGAAGGTGATCGTCAGCCGCAACTCGCGCTCGGTGCGGGCCAGGGCCACCGGCGTGCCGAGGGTGCGCTCCAGCTCGCGGGCGAGCTCCTGGTCGTCGGCGGAGAGGCCGGCGGCGGGGCGGGGCCGGGGCGCGGGGCGCGGGGCCGGCTGGCCGGCGGGCGCAGCCGGGGCGGCCGGGCGACCACGGATGGCGGCCAGCGCCCCAGCGACATCGCCGCCCATGGCCGCCGCCAGCTCGCCGAGGCGCTCGGCTTCGCGGACGTTCAGCCCGTGTTCGAGCACCGCCTGGAGCGCGGCGAGCTGCTGGTCGGGCGCGTCGAGCCGGAGCAGCGCGCGGCCGTGGCCGGCGGAGATCGCGCCGTTCTGGATGGCTTCCTGCGCCGGCGGGGGGAGCTTCAACAGCCGGCGGGTGTTGGTGATGGTGACGCGATTGTTCCGGCCGACGCGCCGGGCGATCTCGTCGTCGCTGAGGTTGAAGTCGTCCTTGAGCGACTGGTAGGCCTGAGCTTCCTCGATCGGGCTGAGGTCGGCGCGCTGCACATTTTCGATGATCGCCAGCTCCAGCAGTTGCTGGGGGGTGGCTTCGCGGACGACCACGGGCACCGTCTCGCGCCCGGCGCGCCGGGCGGCGAGCCAGCGGCGTTCGCCGGCGATCAGCAGGTAGCCGCCGTCGTCGCGCTCGCTGACGATCAGCGGCTGGATGACGCCGTGCTCGCGGATGGACGCGGCCAGCTCGTCGAGCGCCCCGTCGTCGAAGCGGGTGCGCGGCTGGCGCGGGTTGCGCTGGATGGCATCGATCGGCACCTCGCGCACGCCGCCACGGGCGTTGTCGCGCAGCAGCGCGCCGAAGCCGCTGCCGAGGCCGCCCTTACGCTGGCTCATGCCACCCTCCTCACCACCCGGCGGATGACATCCTCGGCCAGCGCGGCGTAGGCCAGCGCGGCGCGGCTGTGCGGGTCGTACTCGGCGATCAGTTTGCCGTAGCTGGGGGCCTCGCTCACCCTGACGCTGCGCGGGATAAGGGTGTTGAAGATGCGCTGCGGGAAGTAGCGGCGCACTTCTTCGACCACCTGCTGCGCCAGGTTGGTCCGGCCGTCGTACATCGTCATCACCACGCCGGTGATCGTCAGGACCGGGTTGAGTCGGTCGCGCACCAGATCGATCGTCCCCTTGAGCTGGGCCAGCCCTTCGAGCGCCAGGTACTCGCACTGGAGCGGGATGAGGACGCCCCGGGCGGCGCAGAGCGCGTTGAGCGTCAGCAGGCCGAGCGAGGGCGGGCAGTCGATCACGATCCAGTCATAGCCGCCGGCGTCGCGCAGCGCCTCGGCGAGCCGCCATTCGCGCCGCTCCAGGTCGGTCAGTTCGATCATCGCGCCGGCCAGGTCGTCGTTCGCCGGCATCAGGTCGTAGCCCGCCCGCCCGGTGGGGCGGATGGCGGCCGAGGGCCCGGCCAGGCCCATGAGCGCGTCGTAGGTGGTGTGGCGCAGGTCGCGCTTGGCGACGCCCAGGCTGGTGGTGGCGTTCCCCTGCGGATCGCAGTCCACCAGGAGCACACGGGCGTCGCGGCGGGCGAGCTCGCCTGCCAGGTTGACGGCGGTGGTCGTTTTGCCGACGCCGCCCTTCTGGTTGGCGACGGCGAGGATGAACGGGCGGGTCGGTTCGGGTTTCACGTGAAACAGTTGGGTGATCGCACCGGCGCAGCGGGCGTCCGCACGACAGGCCCCGGCACGCCGCCGCGCCCGCTGCATCGCCGTGGTCAACAATCCGCCGCGGCGCGCGGTGTTTCATGAGCTCCACCGCCGGCCACAGGCGGCATTGTAGCATGGGGCGCGGGTTCATGCCAGTTGGCGCGGGCCACCCGTGGGGCACGCCCCAGGAATAGATCCTCCCTGGTTTTTGCATGAGCGCCCGCGTTCTGAGACTGGCACACTCGCCCGGCCCGTCATCGGGCGGGCTCCTGCGCCGGCCGGCTGGGTGAGTCGCGCCCGGGCCGTCAGGCTCCAGGCGTCGGAGCGCGTCCACGGCGTCGATTTCCTCGCAGATTTGCTTGACGCGCCCATCGCGGGCGTGGTACTATGGACAGTGCTTATCCGGGCTTCGCCTTGCCACTAGCCGGCAACGCACACGGCACGACCGGCGCGTCGCCCAACGAAAGGTCGTCCGATGATACGCGTAACCGTTGACAGCATCCGCGTCAGCCTGCTCACGCAGCACCGCGTCGTCGTACTGCGCGAGGTCGATAGCCGGCGCTATCTGCCGATCTTCATCGGCCCATTCGAGGCCGACGCTATCGCCGTGGCCCTCCAGGGGCTGGAGCCGCAGCGCCCGATGACGCACGATCTGCTCCGCTCGGTCTTCGGCGAGTTGGGTGCCACGATCAACTACATCCTGGTGAACGATATCCGCGACAGTACCTTCTACGCGCGGATCGTCGCCAGCCAGGGCAGCCGCACGATCGAAATCGACTCGCGCCCGAGCGATGCGCTCGCCCTGGCGGTGCGCACCGACGTGCCGATCTATGTCGAGCCGCACGTCTTCGAGCAGGCCGGCACGCTCATGGACGACGAGGACGACGAGGCAGAAGGCGGACCAGAGCGCGAAGCCCCCGCCGCTTCTGAGGAGAGTGGGCCGGATGTGAGCGATGAGGGCCTGTCGATCTTCCGCGATTTCATCAACACCCTCGACCTCGACGACGAGGAAGGCCGCAAAGAGAAGCAGTAACGCACGCCCCCGGGGCCACGGCCTCGGGGGCATTTTTGTGCCCGCTTCCGTCCACCGCGCCGCTCACCGGCCGCCGGGCGGCCCCCCCAACCTGTCCACCGGTTTGTGGATAACTGCACTGCTTTTGTGGATAACGTCGTACGATTGTGGATAAGTCGAAGGATTGTCCGTGGATTCGCTGTGCAGTCATGTCGGGCTGCGCGCACGCCAGGCGCCCGGTTGGGGAAAGTGTGAGCGACCAGCCCCATGTTATCCTCTCCGCTTTTGTGCCTCTGCGCCCGGCATATTCGCCCTTTTCCACTAATGCACACCCCCTGCTAAGACCACGGTGTTCTTCTTCCTTTTTTCTCTATGACAGGGGAGACGCGGACGTTCCCAGCGCGGCAGGTGTTGCGGGCCGCAGGCCCACCAGCGATTCTGGAAGGGCTTCGCCCTTCCAAACCTCCCACCGCGGACGTTCTGTTCATGAAGCGCGCGTGCCGGCGGGGAGCGCGGCTTGTCCGACCGCTTGCACAGGAGTTTAACAGTGTCTTGAGCCGGGCTTAATCTCCACCGGCTACCATGCAAGCCTTCATCCGCTCCAGCCGCTGAAGGCACAGCACCGCAATGATGGCGCCGCGGAGTCCGCGCCATCCCGGCCCCCTGCGGCCCGGAGCGCTCGCATCGGAGCATCGAAGAGGAGAACATGCGCACTGCCAACCATCCGGACGTCAACCGCCGCGCCCGCCCCGCCGCCGTCCTCGCGCTGCTGTTGGCGCTGCTCGCCGCGATCGCCGGCGCGCCCGGCCCCACCCGCGCGATCGCCGGCAACCCCGCCGTGGTGATCAGCCAGGTGTATGGCGGCGGCAGCAACAGCGGCGCGCCGCTGGCCAACGATTATGTTGAACTGTTCAATCGCAGCGCCGCGCCCGTCTCGCTGAGCGGGCTGTCGATCCAGTACGCCAGCGCCACCGGCACGGGGGCTTTCGGCAGCAACCCGGTCGTCCCCCTCTCCGGGACACTCGCGCCCGGCCAGCGCTACCTGGTACAGCTCGCCGGCGGCGCGGCCGGCAGCCCGCTGCCCGCGCCCGACGCCACCGGGACGATCAACGCCTCTGCGAGCGCCGGCAAATTCGCGCTGGTGAACGGCACGGCCGGCCTGGCCTGCAACGGCGGCAGCGCTCCCTGCAGCCAGACGCAGCTCGACCAGATCATCGACCTGGTCGGCTACGGCAGCGCGAACTTCTTCGAAGGGAGCGGCCCCGCGCCGGCCCTCAGCAACACCACCGCCGGCATCCGCGCCGCCGGCGGCTGCCAGGATACGAACAACAACGCCACCGATTTCAGCGCCGGCACCCCCGCGCCGCGCAACAGCGCCGCGCCCGCCACCCCCTGCGCTGACGCAGCCCCGGCCGTTGCCAGCACGAGTCCGGCGAACGGCGCGACCGGCGTACCGCTGAACGCCAACATCACCGTCACCTTCTCGGAGCCGGTCGCCGCCAGCGCTGGCGCGTTCACCCTCGCGTGCGCCACAAGCGGCAGTCACACTTTGGCTGTCAGCGGCGGGCCGCAGAGCTTCACCCTCGATCCCGCGCCAGACTTCGCCGCCGGCGAGAGCTGCACCGTCACCGTCGCCGCCGCGCAGATCAGCGACCTGGACACCGACGACCCGCCGGATACGATGGCGGCGGACTACACCTTCGGCTTCAGCGCCGCCGCCTCGTCGCCGGCGGCGACCATCCGCATCCACGACATCCAGGGCGCCGGCCACATCTCGCCGCTCGTCTCGACCGTCAACGACAACAGCATCTCGCTCGGCGCGAGTGTGGCCGCTGTGCCGGGGATCGTCACCGCCGTCGGTGCAAACGGCTTTTGGATGCAGGACCCGGAGCCGGACGCGAACCCGGCCACCTCGGAAGGTATCTTCGTCTTCACCGGCGCGTCCGGCGCGAAGCCGGCGGTCGGCGATTCGGTCACCGTCACCGGGCGGGCCGCCGAGTTCCGCCCCGGCTGCACCAGCACGAGTTGCACCGCCAGCAGCAGCGGCTGGAACAACCTGACCACCACCGAGATCACCGGCGCCAGCGGCTCGCCGCTCTCCTGGACGCTCGTCTCGAGCGGCAACCCGCTGCCGGCCCCGACGGTGATCGGCGTCGGCGGGCGCATCCCGCCCACCGCTACGATCGAAGACGACACGAACGGCAGCATCGAGACCACGCCGAACACATTCGACCCGGAGAACGACGGGATCGACTTCTACGAGAGCCTGGAAGGCATGCGCGTGCAGGTCAACGACGCGCTGGTCACCGGCCCGACGAACAACTTCGGTGAGATCACCGTGCTGCCGGATAACGGCGCCTTCGCCACATCGCGCACGGCCCGCGGCGGCGCCCTGATCGGCGACACCTACAGCGACTTCAACCCGGAGCGCCTCCAGATCGACGACACGCTTACCAGCGGCCCGCCGAAGGTGAACGTCGGCGACCGCTTCCCCGGCCCGATCATCGGCGTGCTCGACTACAGCTTCGGCAACTACGAACTGCTCAACACCGCGCCGCTCCCCGCGCCGGCCTCCGGCGGGCTGGCCCGCGAGGTCGTCGGCTTCCCGCCGCCGAATGCCGCCCAGCTCAACGTCACCTCGTTCAACGTCGAGAACCTCGACCCGAACGACCCGCAGAGCAAGTTCGACGGGCTGGCAGCCGTGATCGTCAACAACCTGGGCGCGCCCGACCTGCTCGGTGTGGAGGAAGTGCAGGACAACAACGGCCCGACCAACGATTCGGTCGTGGATGCCGACCAGACCTTCGCCAAACTGATCGCCGCCATCCAGGCTGCCGGCGGCCCGACCTACAGCTACCGCCAGATCAACCCGGTGGACGACCAGGACGGCGGCGAGCCGGGAGGCAACATCCGCGTTGGCTTCCTGTTCCGCAGCGACCGCGGGCTGGCCTTCGTGGACCGGCCCGGCGGCACGCCCACCGCCGCGGTCAGCGTCGTCGCTGGCGCGGCCGGCCCGGAGCTGTCGTTCAGCCCCGGGCGGATCGACCCGACCAACAGCGCCTTCAACAACAGCCGCAAGCCGCTGGCCGGCGAGTTCACCTTCAACGGCCAGAAGCTGTTCGCGATCGTCAACCATTTCAACTCGAAGGGCGGCGACCAGCCGCTCTATGGCCGCTTCCAGCCGCCGGCGCGGGCCAGCGAGACGCAGCGCCACCAGCAGGCCCAGATCGTCAACAACTTCGTGGACAGCCTTCTGGCGCAAGACGCGAACGCCAACATCGTCGTGCTTGGCGACCTGAACGATTTCGAGTTCTCCGAGACGCTCAACATCCTCAAGGGCGGCGTGCTGACCGATCTGATCGAAACCCTCCCGAAGGCCGAGCGCTACACCTACACCTTCGAAGGCAACGCCCAGGCGCTCGACCATGTGCTCGTCAGCGGCGCGCTGTTCGGCCGGCTCGTCGGCTATGATGTCGTCCACATCAACGCGGAGTTCGCCGAGCAGACGAGCGACCACGATCCGAGCGTCGCCCGCTTCACCCTCGGCACGGCGCCGCAGATCGTCTCGCTCCCGCTCGTCTCCGCGACGCAGGGGCAGGCCTACAGCTACGACGTGGACGCGACCGGCGCGCCGGCGGCGGGCTACAGCCTGGACACCGCGCCGGACGGGATGACGATCGACGCGGCGACCGGGCTGATCACCTGGCCGGTGAATGTGCTCCCGGGCAGCTATCCGGTCGTGGTGCGAGCGAGCAACGGCGTCGCGCCGGACGCGGTGCAGAGCTTCAGCATCACGGTCGCCGCCGCGCCGGCCGCCGGAAAAATCAGCCCAGTGCTGGAGTGCGTCGCCTACAACGGCGGAAGCAGCTACACCGCCCGCTTCGGCTACAAAAACCCGAACACCTTCCCAGTACAGATTCTGATCGGGCCGGGTAACAAATTCACCCCAGCGCCGCAGGACCGTGGCCAGCCGACGCTCTTCGCAGCGGGGCGGCAGCGTTTCGTGTTCGACGTGCCGTTCAACGGCAGCAACCTGGTCTGGACGCTCAACGGCAAGACCGCCACAGCCTCCAGCAACCCGGCGCAGCGCTGCCCGTAAGCCTGAAAAAGCGGCAAGGCGAGAACCTGATAGGTGCGGAAGGGGAACGGGCGCCGGGGCGCAGGCCCCCAACCCCTACCCCCTCGCCTCATCGTTCATCGCCCGTCCCATTGACAGCCGCCGCGCCCGCGAGTACAATGCCCTGCGGCGCCGAGGGACGGCAGATACCTGCTTAACCCCGCCAGGGCCGAGAGGCAGCAACGGTCGGTGGGTTCCTCTGGGTGTCCCGAGGCGCCATCCAGTCACGGCAGTCGGCGTGAGCGCGCCGGCTGCCCTTTGTTTGCGGCCCGGTCGGGGCGGCGCGGGTCAAACGCCCGGCAAGGTCTTGTCTTGCGGCCATAGCTGTGCTACACTCCGATCCGGCGCGGCAGCGCCAGATGTTCGGGCGCGGGGAGCGGGCATGGGGCGAGTCATCGCAGTCTCCAACCTGAAGGGCGGCATCGGCAAGACGACCACCGTCGTCAACCTCGGCGCGGGCCTGGCGCTGAAGGGGGCGCGCGTGCTGCTGGTGGATGTCGATGCCCAGGGCAACCTGGCGATGGCGCTCGGCGTCCATCCGCGCCACACCGTCTACGAGGCCCTGGTGGATGGCCGGCCGGCCGCGGAGTGCATCACCCCCGCCCGCCACAACCTCGACCTGATCGCGGCGGACGCCACGCTGCTCGGCGCGCAGCCGATCATCGCCCAGCGGCCCGATTGGAGCCGGGCGCTCTACAAGGCCATCCGCCCGCTCATCCCCGACTACGACTACATCCTGATCGACTCCGCCGGCTCGCTGACGCCGCTCAACGTCAACGCGCTCGTCTGCGCCGGGGACGTGATCGCGCCCACCGCCATCGAGCACTTCTCGATCCAGAGCCTCGGCCTGCTGTTCACCCAGGTCGCGCGGGTCAAGGGGGGCAGCGCCGGCATCCGCATGATCATCCCGACGATGTACGACCCGCGCGTGCGCCAGTCGGGCGAGTTGCTGGAAGCACTGCGGGCCCGCTATGGCGCGCTGGTCGGCCCCCCGATCCGGGTGAATGTACGCCTCTCCGAGTCGCCGCGGCACGGCCGGACGATCTACGAGTACGATCCGCGCTCGCGCGGCGCGCTCGACTACGCGCTGCTGGTCGAACACGTTAGCCAGGTCTTCGGCGGGCTGCCCGAAGCGATGCCGTCGCTGAATGGCGCGCCCGCCGCCGCGCCACGCGCCACGCCGGCCGCAGTTGCCCCCGCGCCCGCCACGGAGCCGGACCCCCCGCCCACGCCGGTTGGCGCCCCCGGCCCGGCCGCGGTGCGCATCGGCCTTGCCGGGCCGAAGCACTGCCCGAACTGCGGCCGGCCGCTGCGCGTCACCCACGCCGCAGGCTATGCCATCGCCTACTGCGAATATTGCAAATACCAGACGCAGACCCTGGCCCGTGGGCCGCGGTAAGCAATCGCGTGCACCATGGAAAATGCAGCGTGCAAAGTTGGGGGTTGGGAGATTGGAGCATGGTTTGCTGACCGTTTGCCCGTCTTACCGTCTGCCTGTCTGACTTCTGGCTCCCGCCCCGCCACCTCGCAACACGCCATCGCCCACGCACGTCCAATCTACAATCGGCAATCCAGGTGAACCGCTATGAGCATAGATGACTACCGCGCCGAGGTGCGCGCCCTGCTGGAGCGCTTCCTCGCCGAAGCGAGCGAGACCGACGACAAGGCGCTGATCGTCCAGATGTACACCGACGAACTGGCGTTGTTGCACGGGCGCTATGCCCACCGCCTGCTGGAAGATGTCATGGCCGACGCGCACACCCGCCTCGACGCGCGCCTCGCGCCCGACCCGCTGCGCCAGACGATCGCCTCGGTGCAGACAACTGTGCAGGATATCTGGCGCACCCTGTGGGGGCCGCCGGACGAGCGCCGATGAGGGGGCGTCCGTATCCGCTCCGCCACCGCGCCGCTCACTCCACTGGGCCCGTGTCCATAAAGTGAAACCGCCGCTGAAACCGGCGCAGCTCCTTCAGCGCCAGCGGGCCGACGGTAGCCAGCAGCACGACGTTCCCGATCGCCCGCAGCGAATCCCATCCCAGCGACGTGAGCAGATAGAACCCCCAGTAGCGCCGCAGCGTCTCGCCGAGGCCGAGCCCGGGCTGCCAGAAGAGCGCGCCGGCCCCGGCGAACGGCCACGACCAGAGGTTCATCAGCGCGCCGAAGAGCAGGCCCCAGAGGTAGCCGAAGGCGCACAGCAGCGCGACCTCGGCCGGGCCGCCGGGGCGCAGCCGGCGCCCGAGCGGGCGCAGCGCCGCCGCCGACAGCCCCATCCAGCCCATCACAAACATCTGGAACGGCATCCACGGCCCGACCCCGCCGGTCAGCAGCGCCGAGGCCGCCAGCGAGAGCGCACCGAGCAGAAAGCCGAAGCGCCCCCCGTAGACATACCCGGCTAGGATCGTCAGAAAGAAGAACGTCGGCGAGTCTCCGGGGCCGACCGGCAGGCGCAGCACAGCGTTGATCGCCGTCAGGATGCCGAGCACGGCGACCGTGCGGGCGTTGAGGCGGCCCGCGCCAAGCTCGGCCAGCAGCAGCAGCAGGAGCGCCGGCCCGAGCAGTGCGAAGATCAGCGGCGCGTCGGCGGCGTGGGCCCCGGCCGGGCCAGCGAGCGCCGGCTGTGTCAGCATGAACGGGTACAGGAAGGCCGCCGCGCCCAGCAGACAGACCAACGCCAGCACCACGCCGCTCGCGAAGCGGGCCGCGCGCCTGCTGCCGGGGCTATCACGACCTAAAGAAACTGTCATCGACACTGTGGCACTCTTTAGGGGTGATTCATTCGCGCATGGTAGAGTCGAACCTGTCAACGCGGATCGCGCCGGCCGGCGCGCCGTTGGCATTGGCCCGAACGGCGACGGCGCCGATTGAACCGCCCGCTCAGCACCTGCCGCTCAGGCATAGAAGGGTTCGAACCGTGCTCATCGCCCGCTCTCCCGTGCGCATCAGCTTCGGCGGTGGCGGCACCGACCTGGCCGCGTATTATACGCGCTTCGGCGGGATGGTCGTCAGTGCCTCGATCAACAAATACATCTACGGCATCGTCACGAAGAATTTCGACACGACCTTTCAGGTGATCTCGGCGGACTACCGCAGCATCCTGAAGATGCCGACCGATGGCAGCGCCTACGAGAACAACAACCTGGAATTGCGGCTCTGCCAGGTGATCTACGAATACTTCGACCTGCGGATGCCGGTCAACGTCTTCATCGCCTCTGAGGTGCCGCCCGGCACCGGCCTCGGCTCGTCCAGCGTCACATCGGTCACGCTCTGCAACATCTTCAGCACGCTGAGCGGCCGGAGCATGAGCAAGGCGCAACTGGCCGAGACCGCCTACGAGATCGAGACGCAGCGGCTCGAAGCGCCGATCGGCAAGCAGGACCAGTACGCCAGCGCGTTCGGCGGGCTGAACTGCTTCGAGTTCAACGAGGCCGGCGTGCGCGTCACTCCGCTGAAGATGACCGCGGCGGCGATCCGCGGCCTGGAGCGGCGGCTGATGCTGTTCTACACCGGCGCGACACGCCAGGCGCGCGATATCCTCCAGGAGCAGCGCTCGGCGAGCGAGCAACGCGCCGGCCGCACCATCGAGGCGCTGCACCAGATCAAGGCGCTCGGCTGGCAGATCAAGGACGCGCTCGAGAACGGCCGCCTGGATGACTTCGGTGCCCTGCTCGACGAGAGCTGGCAGCAAAAAAAGCAGCTCGCCAGCGGCATCTCCAACCCGTTTATCGATGATGCCTATGCCCAGGCCCGCGCCAACGGCGCGCTCGGCGGCAAGATCACCGGCGCGGGCGGCGGCGGCTTCCTGATGCTCTGCTGCCCGGAAGACCGGCAGCCGGGCGTTCGCCAGGCGCTGGAGCGGCTCGGGCTCCAGCAGGTGCGGTTCGCTTTCGAGTTCGAAGGCACGCGCGTGCTGCTGCATACCGCCCTGCTGAACTCACCCTACGACTGGAACCAGTAGCCGAGCACGGCGCCGCGTTGCGCCGCCCCCACGTCAGGAGGGATGGGAATGCGAGCCGTTTTTCTGGACCGTGACGGTGTGATCAACGAGAACCGGCCGGATCACGTCAAGTGCTGGGATGAGTTTCGTTTCCTGCCGGGGGTGCTCACCGCGATTCGCTGGCTGCGCCTGGCCGGCTTTCATGTGTTTGTGGTGACGAACCAGGCGATCATCGCCCGCGGCGCCGCTACCCACGGGGTCGTCGAGGATATTCACCGACGGATGATGTTGCAGGTCGCGTTGCATGGTGGGCGGATCCACGACATCCGCTACTGCCCGCACGACGCCGACGATGCGTGCCGGTGCCGCAAGCCGCAGCCCGGCATGCTGCTCGATATCGCGGCCCACTGGTCGGTGGATCTGGGCCGGTCGTACCTGATCGGCGACGCGCTGACCGACATGGCCGCCGGTGCCAGCGCCGGCTGCCGCACTGTGCTGGTGCGCACCGGCCGCGGCGGCGAGCAGTGCGCCCTGCCCGAGGCGCGGCAGACCCCGATCGATTACGTCGCAGCGGATCTGCCCGACGCGGTGGATTGGCTTTTTCGCCGGGAAGGCCTGACATTACCGCGTCAGGACCTGCTGCCGCGGCCCGCCCCCGCCGCAGTCGGATCCCTGATAGCGCTTCCAGTCGCCGGGTAAGGAGACAGCCCCATGCTCACCTGGAACGAAATCCAGCACATCCTGCGCACGATCCTCCGCTGGTGGTGGGTTGTTCTCCTGGCAACCCTGCTCGCGGGCGGCACCGCGTTCTATCTCAGCCGCTTTGAGACGCGCTATTACGTCGCCCGCACCTCCTTGATGATCGGCAATACGCTGACAAGCCCGCTCCCGGACCAGAACCAGTTGGGGATCGGCTCGTCGCTCGCCCGCTACTATGGCGAGATCGCGCGCCGCGAGCCCATCCTGAAGCCGGTGGCCGAAGAACTGCAGCTGCCATTCGCCTGGACGTTCATCAACGACCGCATGCTGACGACGAATGTCGTCCCGAATGCGAACCTGCTCGAAATCTACATCACCGATTCCAATCCAGAGCGCGCCGCGGCGATCGCCAACGCGATCGGGGCGCATCTGATTAAGTTGAGCCCGAACTCGCCCGACAAGATCGAAGCCGAGCGCAACGCGATCGAGCAGCAGCTCAAGACCAGCGATGCAAAGATCCGGGAACTGAAGGCCAAGATCGATGCCCTGACCGCCAGGCGCGAGCAGGCGACCTCCGCGAGCGACCTGACCGAGATCAACGATCAGATCACCCAGCTCAACGCCAGCCTCTCCCAGGAGCAAGATAGCTACCGCGCCCTGCTGAATTTCAAAAACAGCAGCGTCACCAATAGCCTGAGCTTTTTCGAGCGGGCGCTGCCGCCCACGCAGGCGCTGCCATCGAAGCGAATCGTCGCGGTTGGGATCGCCAGCGTGGCCGGTATGCTGCTGGCGCTCGCGGCAGTCTATGTGCTTGAGCGGGTGGATACGCGCTGGCGCAGCCGGCGCGACATCGAAGACCGCTTCAACATGTCCGACCTTGGTGGCATCCCGTCCGGCCCGCCCGCTGGCGGCGGCTCGGCAGAGTATCTCAAGCGCCGCGAGCAGGCGGTGCGCGAGGCCCACACGAACATCATGCTGGCGGCGGCGAACGGTGGTGCGCGTACCCTGCTGATCAGCAGCCCGCACGCCAACCCGGATCGTACATCGTTCTCGATCGACCTGGCGCGGGTGTTTGCGCGGTCGGGCCACCGCGTGCTGATGGTGGACGCCGACCTGACGACGCCGTCGCTGACACGGCTGATGCTCCCCGATAACGGGGGGTGGGACGACGCCAGCGAAAGCGAACGCGACCTGTGGTCGCGGCTGCGGGCCACGGGGATGCCGAATATCGCCATGCTGCCGAGCAGCCTGGACGACAACGGTACGCCGGCGCTCGTGCCTTCGCTGCGCTGGGCGGAGTTGGTGCAGCAGCTCAGCGACGCCGCCGACGTGGTGATCTTCGATGGCCCCTCGACGCTTGCCAGCGCGGATGCGGCGCTGCTCGCCCCGCACGTGGACGGCGCGGTGCTGGTTGTCGCGCCGAGCCAGGACTCGCGCGAGGATGTGGAGAAGGCGCGCGCCCGCCTGACGCACAAGCCGGGTGCCCATCTTCTTGGCGCCGTCACCTGCCTGCCGAGCGACCAACGCGACTGGGCGGCCAATGGGCTGCTCAAGCGGCTGACAGGGGAGCAGCATCTCGCCTTGCCCCCCGTCAGCCCGGACTGGCTGGAGCGCCCGCGGGGCGCGGTGGTCACCCCGCCGCCGGAAGAGCTAGACCCCGGCGACGAGGCCGGCACGCCGCCCGAGGCGCCGTAAGCCGGGCCGTCCGCCGCGTGCCGGCACCGCTGTGACAGCGTGTCGATGTACATCTTGTCATACGACCCAGGCCCGGATCATCTCTGACCGCGTACAGCGCCCGCCGATCGGACGGGAAGGTGGCCGCGGAGTTGCAATCATACGAACGCGATCTCTATGCTCAGCCAGCTTCGACTCTACATTGCGCGCCAGGCGGCTTCCGCGCCGCGCTACGCCTGGGAGCAGCTTGTCCAGTTGCTCGTCGGCTGGATCCCGACCATCGTCGGGATCGCCCTGCGGGGCCTGGTGTATCGCAGCATCCTGCGGATGGACGGCACGGCGGCGATCGAGGACGGGGTGCGTATTCGCTTCGCCAGCAATGTGCGGCTCGGCCGCGGCGCCTATCTCGACCACGGGGTGTATCTTCACGCCTGCCCCGGCGGGATCACGGTCGGCCCGGAGAGCTTCGTGATGAAAAACGCCATCCTGCACGTCTACAACTTCCGCGACCTGCCACATGCCGGCATCCGCATCGGCGCGCGCTCCCTGATCGGCGAGGCGTGCGTGCTGCGCGGCCAGGGTGGGATCACCATCGGCGACGATGTGTTCCTTGCCCCGATGGTGCAGATGCTCGCCGTCAACCACGTGTACCACGACACCAGCCGCCCGATCAGCGCGCAGGGCATCACCTGCCAGGGGATCGTGGTGGAGGATGGCGCCTGGATCGGCGGCGGCGCGATCGTCCTTGATGGGGTGCGCATCGGGCGAAACGCGGTGGTCGGGGCGGGCGCGGTCGTCACGCGCGATGTGCCGCCGTACGCGGTGGTCGTCGGTAACCCGGCGCGGGTTGTGCGCGACCTGCGCGCCGCGCCGCTCGATCTGCCCGCTAACAAAAGACTCACGGTCTACTAGCGGCCGTTCAGCCGGCCGTCATCGGCAGTTGGTATAGTCCGCGGTAGGTAGAAGGACGGTCAGGAGCCTGCAGTTCCGACAGTCGGACGGTGCGCCTGCTCGCTGAATTTTCGCCCAAGGAGCCCGCAGCATGACAACGCTCTCGGTGGTCATTCCAGCCTACAACGAAGAAGACGGCATCGCGGCGATCGTCGACCGTGTGCTGGCTATCGAGCCGGCGCTGCGCGAGGCGGGCGTGGATGCGCTCGAGTGCATCGTCGTGGACGACGGCTCGCGCGACCGGACGCCCGAGATCGTCAGCCAGTACGTGCCGCGGGTGCGGCTGATCCGCCAGCAGAACCGGGGCTACGGCGGCGCGCTGAAGACCGGCTTCCAGGCCGCGCAGGGCGAGTTGCTCGGCTTTCTCGATGCCGACAGCACCTATCCGCCAGAGTACTTTCCGCAGATGTGCCGGCTCGCGCTGAATGGGGCCGATCTGGTGATCGGCAGCCGCATGGCCGGCGCCAGCAGCCAGATGCCGCTGGTGCGCCGGATCGGCAACACGATCTTCGCCATGCTGCTGTCCATGGTCGCCGGGGTGCGCATCAGCGACAGCGCCAGCGGCCAGCGGGTCCTGCGGCGGGAGGTGCTGCCGCGCCTCTACCCGCTGCCCGACACGCTCGACTTCACACCGGCGATGAGCACGCGCGCGCTGCACGAGAACCTGACCATGGTCGAGCTGCCCATCCCGTACAAGGAGCGCTCGGGGCGGAGCAAACTCAGCGTCGTGCGCGACGGGCTGCGCTTCTTCAAGAGCATCGTCTGGACGGCGCTGACGTATAACCCGGTGCGGATTTTCGGCGGCCTTGGCCTTGGGTTGCTGGCGCTGGCGGCCGCAGTGGCGCTCGCCGCCCTGCTGCTGCCAGCCGTCTCGGCGCACGGTTCGTTCCCGCTCTTCTTCGGCGCGCTGGTGCTAGCGGTGGCCGGCGTGACGCTCTATACCACGGGCACGTCCTTTAGCTACATCGTCGCGCTGTTCCACAAGCAGCCCATCCGCCAGGGGATGTTCGGGCCGCGCGGCAACGGCCGGCGGATCGAGCGCCACTACTGGTGGCTCGGAATCCTCGCGGTACTGGCTGGGGTTGGCTGCTATGCGGCGGCGGTCGCGGCGAATCTCACCGCACCCACCAGCCCTGCGCCCTGGTTCGCCCCGGTTGTCTCGGCGATGCTGGTGCTGGTCGGGGTCCAGTTGGTGAGCGCATGGGCCCTGGCGCGGATGCTCGGCGAGCTGAGCCAGCGCGACGGGCGGGCGCAGCAGGATCTGACCGGTGCAACCGCCACCCTCGCCGCGCAGCAGGTTGAGGAGCGGCCCCAATACGTCACAGCGTAGGGCCGGCGCCCGGGTTCGGTCGTCTGGTGGCAGGGCAAGTCTGGCGGCCAGGGGCCTGTGGAAGCGCTGCGGCAACTGTGTTGCCGGCGGAGCGCCCCAGGCCCCCGGCCGCTCCATGTGTCCGTGAGCGAGCCGCAGCGGAACCCCCGGTTCATGCCCGCCGGCGTGGCGCCGCCCCTGGCCCGGGCGCGAATCGCTCCCGCGCGCGAGGCGCACACGATCACGCACGAACCGGGAGGTCTGGAGAGAGGAGCCATGAGGCAAATGCTGGTTTCGAGCCTGCGCTGGGCGCTTGCCGCCGGGATCTGCGGCGGGCTGGCGGCATGCGGCGTCGCGGAGCGGCCGGCCACCGGCCAGGCGACTACCGTACTGGCCGTACCCACCGAGACGCCCGCGCCACCGGCGGCCGAATCCCCGACACCATCCCCCCCGCCAGCGACCGATGCGCCCGCCGCGCCGACAGGCACGCCCGCGCCTGCCGCCCAGGCGATCGTGCCGAATGCCTCGGCCGTGGCGCTGCCGCTGATGACCGCCGGGCCAGGCGCCAACCGGGCGCAGTTCTGGACCGGAGTGCTCGGCTTCAGCGATGTCGGCACGCATCAGGTCGTGCGCACCCCCGGCGACCGGGTGTATATCTTCGCGCCCGAGATCTACAAAACCTATCTGCGTGCCTTGCGCGCCGACCAGCCCGGTACGCCGCGCAGCTTTGCCGAGGTGGACGCCGCCAATCGCCCGAACGCGGCCAGCCCGATCTGGGCGGTGGACTCCGCGATCGACGGGCATGGCGTGGTGCACCTCTTGTATATCACCGAAAACGGCCCGGTCGTCTACCAGACGTTCGATACCGCGCTGGACCGCTGGGGCCCGCAGACCGAGCTCGCCAATAGCCGCTGGCCGAATCGTAACAACGATTTGCGCCAGGGCAGCGCCGGTGTGGCCCTGGCCGTCGACCGGGCCGGCGTCGTGCATGTCGCCTACAACAAAGCCGAAGGCGCCAACCGCCGCGTCTATTACAACAACAACGCAGGGGGGAGTTGGAGCCACGAGACGCTGCTGGACGACACACCCGGCAGCGACAACAGCCACCCGACGCTGGCCTTCGGGCCGGACGGCGCGCTCTACGCCGCCTGGCTGGCGGACGACGGCAAGGCCGGCGCGATCCGCGTCCGTGCCCGCCGCGGTGATGCCTGGGCGCGTAGCTCGCCGGTGGACGCCCATGTGTTCCGTAACGACGGCTACAGTATCGACCAGGGCCCGAGCCTGCTCGTCGCGCCCGACGGCGCCATGCATGTCGCCTACATCGGGCCGTACGAGCCGGCGCCCGGCTCACCCACCGGCTATGACTACGGCCGCGCCCACCATCGCATCAGCCGCGACGGCGGACGCAGCTGGGTCGCCGACGATCCACCGCAACTCTTCACCCACAACCCGTCGCTCGCGGTGAGTCCGGAGGGCGATATCTTCATGTTCGGGCACCGGGAGGCGTGGCTCGACCCGGGCCGGTGCGCCTGGATGCTGGCGAACGTCCGGCCGGCCGGCGGGGGGTGGGACAAATGGCGCGTGTTGGGGCAGGGCTGCTTCGATTCGAGCGTCTCGGTGCGCTGGGCGCAGTACCACCGCGCGAACCCGCAGGTGATCGACCTGCTGTTCTGGACGGAGAAGGGGCCGCGGGGCGAGCCCGATGTCAACCAACTCTTCTACACCGAGCTACGCGGCGGCGTGGCCGCCATCAAGGCGCTGCCAGGGGCGGCGCGGCCATAACCGCCGGGCGGGCGCTTCTACCCGTAGTAACCGTACCCCTGGCCGGCCGGCGCATTGTTCAGCACTACGCCGACGATATGCGCCTTGACCTTCTCGAGCGTCTGGCGTGCCTGGCGGGCGCGGTCGCGGCTGGTCTTGTTCGCCTGAAAGACCAGCAACACCCCGTCCACCCGCGGCGCGAGCACGGCGGCGTCGGTGACGGCGACGACCGGCGGCGTGTCGAAGAGCACCATGTCTGCCGCGTCGCGCAGCCGCGCGATGATCGCGTCCATGCGCCGCGAGCCGAGGATGTCCGCCGGGCGGGGCGGCAGCGGCCCGCTGGCCAGGAGCGACAGCCCCGGCACGCCCGTCGGCTGGAGCGGGAGCTCCGGAGCGTCCTGGGCGAGGATGAGGCTGGTCAGCCCGGCATCGTTGCTCAGGCCGAAGAGGGTATGGAGCGTCGGCCGGCGCAGGTCGCAGTCTACCAGGACCACACGCTGCTCGGCCTGGGCCATGGTCACCGCCAGGTTCGCCAGCGTGGTCGATTTGCCCTCGTCCGGGCCGGTGCTGGTGACCATCAGCGTGCGCAGCGGGTGATCCAGGCTGGAGAACTGGATGTTGGTCCGCAGCGTGCGGTACGCCTCCGCCGCCGGCGAGCGCGGGTCGCGCAGGGCGATCAGGCTATCGGGCACGTGCCCGGTGCTGGACGCGCTCATGGCTGTGCCTGCTGAGGCGCGGCACGGGGTGCCGTGCGGGGCGCCCGCGTGGGTTCGACTGTCGGGATGGCGCCGAGCGTCGTCAGGCCGACGTAGCGCTCGATGTCGGCCGGGGTCTTGAGCGAGTCGTCCAGCGCCTCCAGCACGAACGCCAGGATGATCCCGAGGATCAGGCCGAGGATGAACCCGGCGGCGACGTTCAGGCGCGTCTGCGGCCGGTAGAGGTAGGCGGGCCGCGCCGGCTGCATCACGCGCATGTTGATTCGGTCGGTGCCGTCGATCGAGTCGTTCAGCGACCCGACCAGCGCCACCATGTTGTCGCCCACCGCCTGGGCGAGCCGCTGCGCCATGGCCGGGTCTTCCGGGTAATCGACCTGCACGATCATTTTGCGCTCGTCGGGCCGGGCCTGGATGGCGACGTGCTTGAGCATCCAGTCGGGGCTGCGGTCGAGCCGCAGGTCGTTGCTGATCTTTTCGAGTTGCACCGGCGCCCGCGCCATATCGCTGAAGCTATTCATGCTGCCCTGCAGCACCATCGACAGGCCGTTGTCGTAGCGGCTCGGCACGACCAGGTACTCCGCCTCCGAGCGGAAGAGCGGCGTCTGCAACTTGCTGAAGCCATACGCGCCGATCGCGCCGGCGAGCGCTGTCAGCAGGATGACCCACCAGCGCCGGCGCAGCACCAGCAGGTAGTCAGCCAGTTTCATCGTCAATCCTCCTCTGAGGTGGGAGCGCTTCCCGGAGCGCGCGCTGCTCCGCGGCTCCCGCTCCGTGTTCAGCCCGCTCGCGGCTGCGGCCGGGGCGCCAGGCCGGCGCAGCCGCGAGCGCATGGAGCGCGAAAGCCAGCCCCACCCCGGCCGCCAGCCCGAGCAGCGTCCGCAACGCGACCGTCAGGGCGATCGCCTGCGGCCCGTTGGCCCGCGTCGCCGCCGCCGGGAGCGCCAGCGGCGCGACATCCAGCCCCGGCCGGGCGGCGGTCGCCCGGCGGTCACCCCAGTAGCGCAGCCCGTTGGCCGCCAGCAGATCGGCGGCGGCGCGGACCGCGGCCACCGCCACCTCCGGCCGGGCCGCCTCGGCGGTGAGCGTGACGACCCGCTGGTCGGCGGCGGCGCGCACCGTCGCCGGCCCGTCTCCCCCGGCGGCGGTCAGCGCCCGAGCGAGATCGCGCCGGAACGGCTCGCCGGCGATGATCGCCGGCACATCCAACGCGGTGGTGTCCTCGTTGTTAGGTGTCAGGCCGGCCCTCGGCCCGAAATCCGCGCTGCGGGTGACGAGCAGGCGGGCGCTGGCGGTGTAGGTCGGCGGCGCCAGCAGCGCCGCCACAAGGCTGGCCGCGCCGGCAACCAGGGCCAGCCCGGCGATCAGCGGCCAGAACGGCCGCAGAATCGCCTGGTAATGGTGCAACTCCATCCCGTTTCAAGCGATCAGCTCCGCGTACGGCGCCCGGCTCTCCTCGATCAGGGCGCGCATGCGGCGGACAAACACCTCGCATCCGAACCCTTCGGCGTGGCGCCGAATCGTCAACGGATCGTACACATCGGCCCGCGATTCGAGGATCGCCGTGGCGAGCGCGGCGGCGTCGGGGGTGTAGAAAAACCGGCCCGTCACCCCGTCGATCACGCTGTCCAGCGCGCCGCCCGCACCGTAGGCGATCACCGGGCGCCCGGCGGCCATGGCCTCGAGCGGCGTGATGCCGAAATCCTCCTCCCCGGGGAAGATAAACGCCCGGCACCGGGCGAGCAGATCGCGGCGCTGCTCATCGGAGATATGCCCGAGAAACTCCACCGTTGGCCCCGCGATCGTCTCCAGCGCGGCGCGGTCGCGCCCCTCGCCGAAGATCTTGAGCGGCAGGCCGAGCGCCGTCAGCGCGCGGACGGCCAGGTCGAGCCGCTTGTACGGAACGAGGCGGCCGCCGGCGACGTAGAAATCGTCAGTGGGGCGGGGGCGGTACGGCGGCAGTTCCACCGGCGGCGGGATGACGACCGACTCGCGGCCGTAGTAGCGGCGGATGCGCTGGGCGACCGCGTGTGAATTGGCGACGAAGGTATCGACGCGCGCCGCGCTCGCCACGTCCCACAGTCTAACATACGTGAGCAGAACGGGCAACATCGCGCGCTCCGCGCCGCCGAACTGCTCGCGCTCGACATAGGCCCCGGTGCGCCAGGCGAAGCGCATCGGTGTATGGCAATAGCAGATGTGTCGCGCGTGCGGGGCGGGGATCACGCCCTTGGCGAAGGCGCTGCTGCTGCTCAGCACAAGGTCGTAGTCGCTGAGATCGAAGCTCTCGAACGCGCTGGGGTACAGCAGAACGTAGTGCCGGAACAGCCGGCGCCAGCCCGGCAGACGCTGCATCCAGGACGTGCGGATGTCCCACGTCCGGAAGTGCGGCGGCATGGCCTGCCGATCATAGATCGAGGTGAAGATCGGCGCGTCGGGGTACATATCGTGGAGGGCTTCGAGCACACGCTCCGCGCCGCCATACTGGTTCAGGTAATCGTGAACGATCGCAACGCGCATGGCGCCATCACCCGCTGAATGAGCGCGCATAGCCTACCAGTAAACCGGGCGGTCGTCAAACGCTGCGGCTTATGTGTTTTGGAGCGGGCCCGCGCGCCGGCTGAGCGCCGCCAGCACGGCCGCCCGCCCGACCAGCCCGACCAGGCGGCCACCCGCGTCCACCACCGGGATGCGCTTGATGCGGTGCGCCATCATCAGGCGAATGGCGTCGGAGATCGGCGCGTCGGCGGGCACGGTCAGCGCCGGGCTGCTCATGATGTCAGCGGCGGTGCGCCCCTGCGCGGTGAGCTCCAGCCCCTCCGGCCGTGCCCCGCCGCCCAACCAGGCCGCCAGCGCTCCAAGCGCGCCGGGCCGCACCCGCCGCGCGGCGCGCCGCAGCACATCCCCGTCGGTGATGATGCCGATCACCCGCCGGTCGGCGTCCACCACGACCACGCGCCGCTTCTCGGATTCGAGCAGGCTTTCGAGCGTCTCGGCCAGCGGCGTCTCCGGGCGCACCGTCGGCACGTCGTGGCTCATGATCGCCCCGACGCTGGCTGGCGTGCCGTCAGGCAGTTGGAGCGGCGCGGCGGGGCGCTCCCGCAGGCCCTCCGCGACGGTCTTGAGCAGGTCGGAGCGGCTGACCATTCCGACCAGCCGGCCCCCGGCATCGACCACCGGGATGCGCTTGAGGCCGCGTTCGGCCATCGCCGCTGCGGCCTGGGCCAGCGGCGTCGTGGCCGGCAGCGTGACCGGCTCGCGGGTCATCAGGTCGGCAGCGGTGTGCGGCTGCCCGGCCAGCGCCGCGGCGGCGGCGGCCCGTTCGGCCTGGGGCAACTCCTGCTGGAGGGCCAGCGGCAGATCGGTCGCGCCCCGGCTCAGCAGATCGCCGTCGGTGATGATGCCGACCACCCGCCCGTCGTCGTCGACCACCGGCACCGCCCGCAGCGCTCGGTCGATCAACTGCGCGACAATCTCAGCGGCGGGAGTGTCGGGCCGCACACGGGCGACATCCCGGCTCATCACGTCGGCGACCGTCAGGCGCGGCGGGAACGGCCCGATCACCCGCGAGGCGTACTTGAGCACCTCGACCGGCAGGCTGGTGATCAGCCCTTCGGTCACCATCGCCTGAATCTCGGGCATCACCCGCGCGATGCGGTCGGCCCGGTCCACGAACGTCACGACCACCGGCAGGTCGCTGCTCAGTTCGACCAGCGCCGCAGTGTGGATGAAGCTGTGGGCGCCATAGCCGGCGATCCCGCGCAGCACGGTGCCGCCGGCGATCCCATGGCGCTTGAGGGTTTCGAGCAGCGCCATGGAGAGCGGGCGGCCGTGCCACTGGTCGCTTTCGCCGATAAATATCCAGACTTGCTGTGCGCCGCCGCTGAGTTCCATATCGCCCTCCCGCGATGGCAGTGGGGTGCGGGGAATCGTCGTCTCTCCGCACTCGCCAAAGGCCAGTGCGCCTGCCGTGCAGCGAAAAAGGTTCAGGGATCAGGCGTTCTGATGCTGTGAACTGTGTTGCTGGCCGAAACAGACGGAAGAACGGTGGACGGTTGCCCCTCCGCCGCCGTTCGCCCGATAGGCGCCATGCCTGTTCAGCAATGGTAACCGCCGGGCGCTCAAGCGATCCATCGGGCGAGCCCCGCGCCGAGCACGACGCCGAGCAGCCCCAATGCGACGCTGCCGAGCACATAGAGCGCCGCCTCGCGCAGGTTGCCGCTGAGCATGAGCGAGAAGGTCTCATAGCTGAAGCTGGAGAAGGTGGTGAAGCCACCGAGCAGCCCGGTGACCAGTAGCAGACGCGCCGGCTCGCTCAGGGTGATGCGGCTTGTCGCCAACACCAGCAGCAGCCCGATCAGAAAGCTGCCGCTCACATTGATCAGCAGCGTGCCGTACGGAAAGGCCGCGCCCCAGCATTGCGCCGCCCAAAGCGACAGGCCGTAGCGCAGGTTCGCGCCGACCGCGGCCCCAAGCGCGACCGCCAGCACATTCAGCATCCAGGGTCTCCGCAGGAGCCTCGCACGTAGCGCGGCGCCGGGCCGCGCCGGGCGGCGGGCTGGCCGCGTGAGCGGGGCGGATGGTTGGTGGATGTCGCGCTCGTTCTCCATCGGCAGTTGGCAGCGTTGTGCCGCATGGGAGCATTGTACACCCGCGCCGGGGATTCGCCAGCGCGGCGGCCAGCCGTCACCAGACGGCGAACACGCGGGATGGCCCGCCCGAGCCCGAAGCGACTTTCGGCGCGCCGACGATCAGCGTCGCGCCGCTCGGCGGAATCGACTCGAGGTTTGCCACATTTTCCAGGCCCCATTTGCCGGCGGGAAGCCAGGTGTAGTGCACCGCAAACGTGGTGGACGGCCCATGGTCGATACTTAGCGTATCCACGCCGATGCCGGCCACGTTGCGCTCGGTCAGCAGAAAATCGACCGCCTCCTTACCAAAGCCTGGGAAGTGCATCACGCCGCTGGCATCCGCGTTGCGGTGCGTCTCCTTCGAGCCGATTCGCGCGCCCCAGCCGCTCGCCATCAGCACCGCGGCGTTCGCCGGGATGCGGCCATAACGCCGCTCCCAGGCGCGGATATCATCCGGCGTCACCACCGTGTCCGGGTCGCGCTGCGCCCGATCAGTGATGTTTATGACTACAGCTGGCGCCACCAGATTCTCGGGTGGGATCTGATCGACGAAGATGCCCTTTGGATCGAAGTGCGCCGGAGCATCCATGTGCGTGCCAACATGCTCCCAATAGCTGATCACATTGCCATAATAGCCCGAGTCCTCGTGAATAACGAACTGCTTGATGCTAAAGGTGGGATCGCTATCCGAGAAGACCGGCATGTTCGGCCCGAGGATATGGGTCAGGTCGAGAATGCGCGAGAAGCGCGTCGGATGCACCGGCGCGGCCCGCGCCGCTTCGGCTGCGGCGGGCCCGGCGACACCGGCGGCGACCGCGGCCGCCGAGATGCCGAGCTTGAACAGGGCGCGGCGGCTGAGCACCGGATCCCGCATGGCTTCGAGTACGGCAGGCGGCACATGGCAATCCTCCTCTAGGACTGGCCGCGGCGCGCCGAGAAGCTCGCCACGGGCGGCTTACAGGCGAAGGCGGAGAGCGGGACGGCGAGCGTAGTATACTATCACCTCGCGGAGGTCGAACGACGTGACAGCCGACCCGCCCCAGGCCTCCGCTACCGTCGTGCTAGGGGCCAAGCCGCTGTCGATCGCGCTGATTACGAGGGCTTCGCCCGCCAATGCTCTCCATCAAGTACTGCCCTTGGCTTTCTGTACTCACACGAGCGCATACCGCACGTCGAACGGGCCGCGCGCCGCCAATCGCTGCTCCAGCGCCGCCAGTACCTCGCGCTTCAGCCCGAGCGTGCGCAGCTCCTCTAACCGCAGGGTGTCGATGTGCAGCGTGCCGTCCGGCGCATCCAGCGCCCGCCCGGTCCGGCGCAGCCGGCGGTACTCCGCTTCGCTCACCTCGGCGATGAACACGCCGGTATCGTCGTCGTACAACGCGCCGGCGGTCGGCGGGGCGCTCAGCAGCGCGCGGGAGGGGCTGGTCGCCCGCTCGGTCATGGCCTGCTGCTCGGAGCGGCTGAACCGCACGACCGGCAGCGTTTCGGCCAACGTCGCGTCGACGATCACCCGGGCGGCATCGGGCCGCCCCATGCGCCGCGCGTTGGCCCGCATGGCCTCCAGCCGCGCCGGGTCGTTCAGCAGCGTGTCGATCTTGAACGCGAACGCTTCGACATAATTCACCCGCACCGCCGCGCCGGCTTCCAGCAGGGTGTCGGAGTTGCGCTCCTCCTGGCCGGGCGTCGGCGTGTTGATCACCAGTGGCGTGCCGGCCGCCATGCACTCCGCGGACGTCAGCCCGCCCGGCTTGCCGACGAACAGCGTCGCCACCCGCACCAGGTCGGGCATGTCGGTGGTGAAGCCGAGCGGCCGGTACAGCGCCGCGCGCGGGCGGGTGATGCGCTGCACATCGCGCAGCAGCTCTTCGTTCCGCCCACATACGACCACGATCTGGACAGGGGTTTCCAGCCGCAGCGATTCGGCCACCAGGTCGCGCGCCGGGCCGCCGCCCACCGCACCGGCGGAGATAACGATCACCGGCAGGTCGGGCCGCAGCTCGTAGCGCGCCAGCACCGCCGCGCGATCCACTGGCTCGGCGAAGCGTGGGTTGATCGGAATGCCGGAGACCGTCACGCGCTCCGGCGGCAGCCCGATGCCAAGCATCCGCGCCCGCGTCTCCTCGCGGGCGACGAAGAAGCGCGTAAACGCTTCGTACAACCAGAGGCCCTGGAAATCGTAGTCGGTCGTGACGACCGCCAGCGAGGTGCGCAGCTCGCCCTCCGCCAGGAGTTGCGAGACGACGCCGGCCGGCATGAAGTGTGTGCAGACGGTGATATCCGGGTCGTACTCGCAGATGAAGCGTTGTAGCGGCGCGGTGTTGACCGAATCCCACAGCTTGCGTGTCAACTCCTCCCCGGCGAAGGGCACATCTGCCGAGTCGTACGTCCAGCCGAGCAGCTTGGGAAACCGCCGCGCCAGCAGCTGATACAGCTGGTCGTACGAGGCGCGATAGGCTTCATTCGTCAGCCGGAGCGCGTCGAAATTGGCGACTTCGACCTCCCGGCGCGTGCGAAACTCGTTCTCGAGCGCGCGAGCCGCCACCAGGTGGCCCGATCCGACGCTCGCAGCAAGCAGGAGCACCCGCTTCTTCGCCATCCATCCCTCCATCGTTCTCGCCGGCGCGGTGCTGTTGATTCTACTGCATATCTGCGGGGGCGCGAAAGTGGAGGTTTTCCCAGGGTGGGGCGGCATCGCCGCTCGCCCGGCTGCGGCGGCGTGCCGCCCGCATGCGGCATCCGGCCAGCCATGGCCGTCAGGCGCCCGGCAAGGAGCGCATCAACTGTTACGATGCACCCCCGCCGTTGCATAAATCCGCGGTTCGTGCTACTGTACCGTCAACAGCGCGCCATGCGGCGCGACATGCCGCATTCAGATCGAACGGGAGGCAGACGATGACGTCTGAGCGCGACAATCCCTTTCATATTGCCCAGCAGCAGTTCGACCGCGCGTCCGAGCTCCTCAACCTTCCGCAGAGCATCCACGCGATTCTGCGTGTGCCGAACCGCGAGTTGACGGTCAACTTCCCGGTCAAAATGGACGATGGCACCATCCGAGTCTTCACCGGCTACCGCGTGCAACACAACCTCGGCCGCGGCCCGGCCAAGGGCGGCATCCGCTACCACCCGCAGGTGGATATCGATGAAGTGCGCGCCCTGGCGATGTGGATGACCTGGAAGTGCGCCCTGGTGAACATCCCCTACGGCGGCGCGAAGGGCGGTGTCATCGTCGATCCGGCGTCGCTCTCGATGAGCGAGTTGGAGCGCCTCACCCGCCGCTTCGCGACCGAGATCAGCATCCTGATCGGGCCGGACAAGGACATCCCCGCGCCGGATGTGGGGACCAACCCGCAGGTGATGGCCTGGATCATGGACACCATCTCGATGCATGAGGGCCACACCGTTCCATCGGTCATCACCGGCAAGCCGATCGAGGTCGGCGGCTCATTGGGCCGCAACGATGCGACCGGGCGCGGCGTCAGCCTGATGGTGCGGGAGTGGGCGCGGATCCGCGGGCTCGACCTGGGTCGGCTCAGTGTCGCTGTGCAGGGCTTCGGCAATGTGGGCGGGGTCGCTGCGGAACTGATCGCCGACCTGGGCTGCCGGGTCGTCGCGGTGAGCGACGCGAGCGGGGGCTACTACCGCCGCGGCGGTTTGGACATCCGGGCGATGCGCGCGTATGCCGCCCGACATCCGCGCCGGATGCTCGATGGTTACAGCGCGCCGGGGTTGGAACGCATCACCAACGCAGAGTTGCTCGAACTGCCGTGCGATGTGCTCGTGCCGGCCGCGCTGGAGAACCAGATCACCAGGGAGAACGCCGCGCGGATTCAGGCCAGCGTGATCGTCGAAGGCGCGAACGGCCCGACGACGCCCGCCGCCGACGCGATCCTGGAGGAGCGCGGCATCACCGTCATCCCCGACATCCTGGCCAACGCCGGCGGGGTGACTGTCAGTTATTTCGAATGGGTGCAGGGGCTCCAATCGTTCTTCTGGGACGAGCAGGATGTGAACGCCAAGCTCGAGCGGATCATGGTCAACGCCTTCGACCAGGTGCGCGCCATGGCCCAGGAGCGCGGCGTCTCGCTACGCCTGGCGGCCTACCTCCTGGCCGTGCGCCGCGTCGCCGATGCGACCCTGATCCGCGGAATTTACCCGTAGAGCCCAGCGCGGATGGTAGGAGACCGGAGATGGGGGACGGGCGGCTGCATGCACGAGCGCTTCCCCCCAGCCTCCAGCCGCCAGACTATGCTACAATGCGCCCATATCCGCCGGCCAGCGGAGGCGCCGTGGACATACTGCTTGTTGACGACAACCCTCTGATGCAGCAGGTCATCGGCCGCTATCTGACCGACCTTGGCCACTGCGTCGCGATCGCCGGGCGCGCCGAGGAGGCGCTGGCGCTCGCCGGCCAGACCCCTCCGTCGCTTCTGATCGTCGATTACTTCCTGCCGGATATGGACGGCCCCGAGGCGCTGCGGGCGCTGCGCAGCCTGCCCGGCTGCGGCGCGGTTCCGGCGATCGCGCTGAGCGGGATGGACGAACAGGAAGCGCGCGAGACACTCACCGACGAGTTCGACGCCATTCTGCTCAAGCCGGTCGAGTTGAATGATCTGGCAGCTGCCGTGCGGCGCTGTGCCGGTCGGCCGCAGCCCCGCAGCGCAGGGTACGGCCGTGGTGATGATTCAGGATAACGCGGGGAGGTTCTGGAGCGACCGCAGGCCGCTCCGAGCGCGTTCGTTGGAGGCAGCCTGCAACGCCCCCTGCGGGAAGTGAGCCGCAGATCCGGCAACCCTGCCTCCTGTCTCAGAGATGTAAGGCATGCGAATCTCGAGCAAAGGTGACTATGGCCTGCGGGCGCTGCTCGACCTGGCGCAGCGCTATGGTGAAGGGCCGATCCAGAGCCGCGACATCCACGAGCGGCAGGGGATCGACGAGAACTACCTGAACCAGATTCTGATTTTGCTGCGCAAAGCGGGCCTGATCGAGAGCCTGCGCGGGCCGCAGGGCGGGCATCGGCTGGCGCGGCCGCCGGCTCGTATCACCGTGCTCGAGGCGCTCGTGGCGCTGGAGGGGCCGATCCTGCCGGCGGACTCCGGCGGCGACGAAGGCGCCGGCACCGATCCAGCGGACCGCCAGATCGTCCACGAGGTTTGGGCCGAGATGCGGGGGCTGCTGGAGGAATATCTTGGCGCGCTGACGCTGGACGATCTGTGCCAGCGCAAGCGCCAGCGCGCCGGGGATGTGATGTATTACATTTGACCAGCGACGAACGACGAGCGACGAAGGCCAGCCATTCTGATCCGGCTGGCCTTCGTCCTTCGTCTGCCGTCCGCTGTCGCTCCGCTTACTGCTCGGGCGTGATGCTCGCCGAGGCCGCCCCGGGCACATAGGTCGGCGCTGGGGCCGGCAGCCCACCCGGCACAGCCACGTCGCCGCCGACATACCCATGCTCGCCCATCTCGGGCATGTCCAGGCCGGCGATCTCGTCCTCGGCGCGGCTGCGCAGCACCCCCGCCCGCTTCAGCGCCGAGAAGAAGGCATACGAGAGCCCAAAGGCGATCACGACGATCGCTGCGACCTCCAGCAACTGCGGCACGAGCTGGACGAAGCTGCCGCCGATCACGCCGGTCACCGGGGTCGAGACGCCATTCCAGCCGGCGGTGTCCGGGTTGCCCTTCGCGAAGATGCCAACCGCCAACACCCCCCAGATGCCGTTGACAAAGTGGACCGGCACCGCTCCGACCGGGTCGTCGATCTTCGCCCGCTCCAGCCAGCCACTCGACAGGATCACCAGCACGCCGGCCACCAGGCCGATGATCACCGCGCCCCAGCTATCCACAAAGGCGCACGGCGCGGTGATCGCCACCAGGCCGGCCAGAATGCCGTTCACCGACATCGACGGCGAGGGCTTTTTCGTGGCACCGAACAGCCACGAGTAGGCCATGGCCGCGACACCGCCGGCCGCGCCGGCAAGCAGTGTGTTGGCGGCTGCCAGCGAGGTCAGATTGATCGGGATGGCGGTCGCAGCGGTCGTCACCTTGCCGCTGGCATCCACCACCGCCGGCGTCACCAGGCCGATCGCCGAGCCGGGATTAAACCCGAACCAACCGAAGAACAGGATGATCGCGCCGAGCACACCCATCGGAATGTTATGGCCCGGGATCGTGTTGGCCGAACCATCCTTGTTGAAGCGGCCGATGCGCGGTCCAAGCACGATCGCGATAGCCAGCCCGACCGCCCCGCCGGTGGTATGCACCACGCCGGAGCCAGCGAAGTCGACTGCCCCATTCCCAAGTCCAGCGATACGGCCGAGGTTCGCCAGCCAGCCGCCGCCCCACACCCAGTTGCCGATGATCGGGTAGACCAGCATGCTGACCCAGAAGCTCATGATCACGAAGCCGGCGAACTTGATCCGCTCCGCGCCGGAGCCGGTCGGGATCGTAGCGGCCGTGTCCATGAAGACCATCTGGAACAGGAAGAAGGCGAAAATCCCGGCCGCGCCCAGGCCGATCCCGTTCAGGAAGAAGCCCGACAGGCCCAGGAGGCCGATCTGGTCGCCGATGCGCAGCCCCGACGCGAGGCTATCGCCCCATGCGCCAAGGGTCACCGGGGAGAACGCCCAGGCGGCGTTGCCGTTGACTTCGGGATAGGTGTAGTTGACTGCGCCGAACTGAAAGGCGAAGCCGCAGATCCAGTAGCCGATCGCCCCGATACAGAACACCATCATGTTCATCAGCATGGTGTGGGCGACATTCTTGGCGCGCGTGAAGCCTGTCTCGACAAGTGCGAACCCCGCCTGCATGAAGAAGACGAGAAAGCCGGCGATCAGCAGCCACAAAATGTTGGCTGCCGTGGTCAGGAGCCCGAGTTGCTCATTCATCGCGAAACCCTCCCTGTAGTGATGAACCTCGCCGTTCCCGAGGGCCGGGAACGGCGACCCTTCGGCACCCTGGCCGACCCATCGAGCGCGGATGGGTGTGGCGGCGGCCCGACCGCCACAGCGCAACGACCCGAATCATCGCCCCGTCGATCTGCACAACGACGCCGGAGGGATCGCCTTCGATCCATCCGGCGTCGCGGCAGCGCATCGAGCTATGGCTTCGTCACGGGCGTGGCCTATGGCGCATGATAATGAGGAAACCGACATGGTGCTACAGGCAGAAGGTATAAATCATAAGAGATCAAGTTGGCTGATCTGCACAAATATCTTCGGGTTATCACCCGGCCGACACCAGGGTGTCACCAGAAACCTCTCCTCCATAAAGGCCATTTTGGTGATGTTGCCAGTTCGGCTAGCCGAGCGTTCGAGGCCTTGTCTGGCAGACGGTGCGCGGCAGAGAGGACTGGCGGACGCAACTCATCCAACACCCTCCTCGTTGAGGGGGCATGCGAACAAGAACTCCGTGATGGGCCGCCCGCCCCTTTCCCCGCGCTGCGGGCGGCCGTGCGTCCTGCTGTTCGGAGTACGCGGCACGCAAAGACAAAGACCGGGCGCTCTGGAGAGCCTCTCCAGAGCGCCCGCGGTTCTTGAGGTTTCCTGGTTGGTTTCGACGGTTCCGCCTGTGGCGGCGGGCCGGCCTCAGCGATGGGCCGGCATCGGCAGCCCATCGGCCGGGGCGGCATCGCGGGCTGGCGGCGCGGCTTCGCGTGTGGATTCCATCGTCGTGGCCGGAAGCACCATCCATGCCGCGACGAGGATGACAAAGAGCACGAGTGCGAGCGCGAGTTCCATGGTCCTCCTCCGATGTCTGATTGCAGAGATGTACCGATAACGTCGATCAACAACCGCACGTAGAAGCTGTCTGCAACGGAGAGGTTGGAGGGGTGTGCCCGCCAACGTTTCTTCTTTTCCGCCGTACGGCGGAGCAGAGCCTCTTCTGGGGGACCTGCGGCCCCCAAGCCCCCGCTCGGAGCGTGTCAGACAGCCCTTTTAGGCCTGGTAGGCGGCCTCGCCGTGTTGCGTGAGATCCAGCCCGCGCTCCTCTTCATCGCGCGAGACGCGCAGGCCGATCACGAGGTCGAGCAGCTTGAGGATCAGCCAGGTCATCGCAGCGGCGTAGGCCGCGACCACTACCACCGCGATCGCCTGCGTCACCAACTGGCCGGGGTTGCCGTACAGCAGGCCGTCCGCACCGGCGGCGTTGATTGTCTTGGTTGCGAAGATACCCGTCGCCAGCGCGCCGATCATGCCGCCGATACCGTGGACGCCGAAGACGTCGAGGGCGTCATCGACCCGGCCACGGACAACAAACTCGACGGCGAAGAAGCAGCCCAGGCCGGCCAGGAAGCCGATCACCAGCGCGGCCATCGGCGTGACGAACCCGGCCGCCGGCGTGATGCCGACCAGCCCGGCCACCGCGCCGGCCGCCGCGCCAAGCACGCTCGGCTGCTTGTGGCGGACCCAGCTGGCCGTCATCCAGGTCAGCGCGGCCATCGACGCCGCCAGCGTCGTCGTCACGAAGGCCGAGACCGCCAGCGCATTCGCGCCCAGCGCGCTACCGGCGTTGAAGCCGAACCAGCCGAACCACAGCAGCGCCGTGCCCAGGATCGTCATCGTCGCGTTGTGTGGCACGAACGGCTCCTGCCCGAACCCGAGCCGCTTGCCCAGCACCAGCGCGCAGACCAGCGCCGAGACGCCGGACGTGATGTGGACGACCGTGCCGCCGGCGAAGTCGAGCGCGCCCAGGCCGCGGATCCAGCCGCCAACCCCCCAGACCCAGTGAGCCACCGGCGCATAGACGACCGTCGCCCACAGCAGCGAGAAGATCACGAACGATTTGAAGCGCTTGCGCTCGGCGAAGGCTCCGGAGATCAGCGCCGGCGTGATCACGGCGAACATCATCTGGTAGACCATGAACGCCTGGTGCGGGATGGTCGCCGCGTAGTCCGGATTCGGCTCCAGGCCGACGCCGTTCAGCCCAAGCCAATTCAGGCCGCCGATAAAGCCACCGACGCTCGGCCCGAACGCCAGCGTATAACCCCACAGCGCCCACTGCACGCTGATCAGCGCCAGGATGAAGAAGCTGTGCATGATCGTCGAGAGCACGTTCTTCTCCCGCACCAGTCCGCCGTAGAAGAGGCCCAGCCCCGGCGTCATGAGCATCACGAGCGCCGCCGACACGAGCACCCAGGCCGTATCTGCTCCATTGATGGCATCCATTGCCCGCCCGATCCTTTCGTTTCAAATCAGCAACGTGGCTGATACGATGGTGGGGGCCGGGCGGGGCATCCAGCCCCCCGGCCCTGGCCTTCCGAGTACGCCCCTGGCCGTTACCCGTCGAAGTACATAAAGAACTCGTAGGGGTGCGGCCGGAGTTGCAGCGGTGTCACCTCGCGAGTGCGCTTGTAGTCGAGGTACGCGGCGATCAGGTCCTCGGTGAACACATTGCCGGCCATCAGGAAGGTGCTGTCGTCCTCCAGCGCCTCCAGCGCCTCGGCTAGCGAACCCGGCGTGCCGAGGATGCCTTCCTTCTCCTCCGGCGAGAGCTCGTAGATATCGGCATCCAGCGGCGCTGGTGGCTCGATCCGGCGCTTGATACCGTCGATCCCGGCCATCAGCATCGCCGCGAACGCCAGGTATGGGTTGGCGGTCGGGTCTGGCGCGCGGAACTCGATCCGCCGGGCCTTCGGCGACGAGGAGTAGGTCGGAATGCGCACGGCCGCCGAGCGGTTGCGCTGCGAGTACACCAGGTTGATCGGCGCCTCGAAGCCGGGCACCAGGCGGCGGTAGCTGTTGGTTGTCGGGGCGCAGATCGCCAGCAGCGCCGGCGCATGGAGCAGGATGCCGCCGATGTAGTAGCGCGCCGTGTCCGACAGGAGCGCGTAGCCGCGCTCGTCGAAGAACAGCGGCTCGCCGTTCTTCCACAGGCTCTGGTGGGTGTGCATGCCGCTGCCGTTGTCGCCGAACAGCGGCTTCGGCATAAAGGTGGCGGTCAGCCCGTGCTCGCGCGCCGTCGTCTTGACGATATACTTGTACAGCATCACCTGGTCGGCCATGCGCAGCAGCGGCTTGAAGCGCATGTCGATCTCGCACTGGCCGGCGGTGGCCACTTCGTGGTGATGCACCTCGACTTCGACGCCAGCGTTGATCAGGTTCAGCGTGATCCGCGAGCGGACATCCTGGAGCGAGTCGGCGGGCGGTACCGGGAAGTACCCCTCCTTGAAGCGCGGGCGGTGGCCCAGGTTCGCGCCGCTGCGGTCCGCGCCGCTGTTCCAGATACCCTCGTCGCTGTCGATAAAGTAATAGCCACTGTTCGCTGTTTGGTCAAAACGTACATCGTTGAACAGGAAGAACTCCGCCTCCGGGCCGAAGTAGGCTGTGTCAGCGATCCCGGTCTCCTTCAGGTAGGCCTCGGCCTTTCGAGCGACGTAGCGTGGGTCGCGTGTGTACGGCCCGCCGGTGATCGGGTCGCGAATGTCGCAGATGATGCTGAGCGTCGGCACCTTGAGCGCGGGGTCGACGAAGGCTGTCGTCGGGTCGGGGACGACCAGCATGTCGCTCTCGTTGATCACCTGGAAGCCGCGGATCGAGGAGCCATCGAAGCCGACCCCGTCCTCGAAATCGCTTTCGCTGAGCATGCTGGCCGGCACGGTGAAGTGCTGCCATGTGCCGGGCACGTCCGTGAAGCGGAGATCCACCATCTGGATACCCTGCTCCTTGATCAGCGCCAGCACATCTTTGGCTGTGGTCGTCACGGCTGCGTTCCTCCTTGCGTCGGGGTAAACAGAGCGCCGGAAACAGCCTGCATGGCTGGCCGGCGCTGCCTCGTCGCATATCTGCGCATTCCACCCTGCGCGTTCGTGTGGTTCTAGCGTACGCGAAAAGTGCGCCGAAGAGCACGGCGATTTGTGACGAAGTTCTCCGTTGCCCATTCGGGCAGAATGTACAATTCGGCGCGGCCGTCTTGACATTCGCTCCCCAGCGCGCTAGGATGCCGCCGGGGTTGTGTAAAGGAGAACCGGACCCATGCGCTTGCGACGCCTCGTCCTTGCCCTGCCGCTCGCCGCTGCCCTGCTGGCCGGCTGCGATATCGTCTCGAACACCGCTCCTCCCGCGCCGACGGCCACCCAGCCTGCTCCGACTGCGACGCCGGCGACCCCCCCGCCGGCTCAGGGCCAGGCGACGGCCTACCCGGCGCCGGCGCCGCCCCAGAGCCAGGCGACGGCCTACCCGGCGCCGGCGCCGCCCCAGGGCCAGGCGACCGCCTACCCGGCCCCCACGGTCAATCCATAGGTGTGGCGGCGGGTCGTGTGCCGCGCCCGTTGCCGCCGCATCTGATCTGTGGTACACTCGCCTGCTGTACCGCATAGGGACGGCATGGGGCCCGATCTGACAACGCAGGCGGCGAACGGAAAAGCAGTGCATGGCCGGCCAGGCCGCGCCGCGTGGGCCGGCCTGGGCGTGCGCGCCGCCGGGCCGCTGCTCGGCGCGGCGCTGCTCGGCATTGTGCTTGTCGCCCTGGCGTACCAGTTTCCGGTCACCCACACAGTCGATATCGGCGGGCGCGACGCCGCCTACGTCCGCGGCTTCTACGACCCGGAGCCCACCGGCCGGCCCGCCATGGTCGGATCGGATGGGACCGCCCGCTGGTCCCGCGGCGCCTCCTACCTGCTCTTCCCGCAGGCCGGCCTCCCGGCGCAGGTGACGCTACGGCTGCGCGGCTGGCGCGCGAGCGGCCCGCCTCCGGAAGTCGCGGTGCTGAGCGACGGGCGCGCGCTTGGCCGCTTCCGCGCCACCGGCGCCTGGGAAGAGCACACCTTCGCCATCGCCGGCGGCCTGGCCAAGCCGACCGACGTGCTGATCGAACTGCGCGCCGAGACGGCCCCGCTGAGCGCCGATGACCCCCGGCAGGTCGGCATCCTGCTCGACCGGGCGACCTACCGGGTCGGCCCGCCGCCGATCACCCCCTACCCGGCGCAGCTCCTCTTCGGCGGGCTGGCCGGCGCGCTGGTGTGGCTGCTGGTGGACGGAGGACGCCGGGCGACCGCCGGACCGCACCGCCGCGCGACGCATTGGCCCCTCCCCCTCGCGCTCGCCCTGCTCGCCCTCGCCTTCCTGGCGCTGACCCGCGCCCAGCCGCCCTACCCGTACCCGCTGCGCGGCCTGCTCCCGGCCGTCTGCGCCGGGCTGGCCGGGCTGCTCGCCGTGCGCGACGGGCCGCGGCTGGCGGCGCGCGCCCCCTGGCTGGCGGACGCCGCCGCCCTCGGCGGCGCCAGCCTCTGGCTCGGCGCGGTGCTGCTGGCGGCGCGGGGCCACCTGGTGCTCTCGACCCCCGGCGTCGAGA
Source organism: Roseiflexaceae bacterium (assembly GCA_042408595.1). Classification (GTDB taxonomy): domain Bacteria; phylum Chloroflexota; class Chloroflexia; order Chloroflexales; family Roseiflexaceae; genus JBHOQX01. The sequence goes on from JBHOQX010000047.1 coordinate 39,677, forward strand.
AGGACTTCCGCGTCTTCGCGCTGCGCTCGGCGCGGCTCGCCGGCGCGTGGCCCGCCGGCGCGGCCAACGCCGACCTCGATGGCGTCTTCCGGGCCGACGGCTTCTACAACCTCGGCTACCCGCTGCTCCTCTGGCTCGCCCGCCCGTTTACCCACGACAACCCGTTCCTCGCCGGGCGGCTGGTCGCCGCGCTGAGTGGGGCGCTGATGCTCCTGGCCGGCTGGTGGCTGGCGCGGCGCTGGCTCGGGCGCTGGCCGGCGCTGGTCGCCCTGCTCGCCCTGGCCTTCAGCCCGCTCGTCGTCAGCTACAGCCTCTACCTCGGCACCGATATGCCGTTCGCCGCGGCCTGCGCCGTGGCGCTGGCGCTGTTGGTAGGGTTCGGGGTCCAGAGGCCAGGGGCCAGCACAGAACCGCCCACCGCCCGCCGCCCGCCGCCCACCGCCTTCCTCGCCGGCCTGGCCGCCGGCGCAGCGTTTCTCATCCGCCAACCGGGCCTCGCCCTGCTGCCGCTCGGCTGGCTGGCGATCGTCCTGCTGCGCCCGCCCGGAGCGCGCCTCCGCCCGGCCCTGCTCTTCGGCGCGGCCTTCCTGCTCGCCGCGCTGCCGCAACTCGCCGTGAACATCCGCGACACCGGCCAGCCGCTCTTCAACCAGCAGGCCAAGAACGTCTGGCTGGCGGTCTATGGCGGCGGCGATTGGGGGCGCTGGGGCGAGGCGTCGAACGACATCGGCCTCCTGGGTGTCGCCGCCGCCGACCCGGGGCGCTTCCTGGCGAACTGGTGGGGCAATATCGTCGGCTTCATCGGCGCGGGCGGCGAGGACACCAGCGAGTTCGGGCGGGCGATCCAGCTCCGGCTGCTCGGCTTTCCGGCCAACTGGTTGGCGATCGCCGGGCTGCTGGCGTGGCTGGCGCTGTTCCTCCGCCGCGCGCTGCGCCGCGCGCCGCTCCTGGCGGGCGGCATGGCCCCGGCGGCCATCCTGCTGCTCTGGCTGGCGCTCTACGTCGCCGTGGTCGCGGTGACCTTCGCCCTGCCGCGCTTCTTTTTGCCGTCCGTGGCGGTCTACGGCGCGGCGGCGGCCTGGGCGGTCGCCCGGCTCGGCGCGCTGGCCCGGGATGCCGCCGCGCCGGGCGCGCCCGACGAGCGTGCGGCCCGCGTCCCGCTGCTTGTCGCCCTGCTGCTGCTCCTGTTGTTATGGGAAAAGGTAGCCGTCGGCGCGGGCTACGTCCTCGCCACCCGCGAGGCCGCTGGCGTGGGCCAGCCGGTGGCGACTCTGGAAGCGGCCCGGCTGGTCCAGGCGGTCCTCCGCCCGGGCGAGCGCCTGGCGATTCGCGCGCCGCGGGGCGATGATGATGCCCTGGCGCTCGCCAAGTACTCGGCCATCGCGCATCTCGTCGTGCCGCTGACGTTGGATGCACCGGACGCGCCCCGGCAGGCCGGCGCGAGCTACCTGCTGCAGCCGTCGCCGACCGGCCCGCCCCCGGGCGCCGCGCCCGCCGGGCAGGCCGGCGGCTACACCCTCTACCGGCTGGCCCCATGACGCACGAGACCGCCAAGGCCGCCCTCGCCGCCCCGCCGCGCCCCGCCGGGCGGGCGCGCCTGCGCGCCCTGGCGGGGAGCCGCGCGCTGCCGCTGCTGCTGCTCATCGCCCTCGGCCTGGCGCTGCGCCTCTGGCTGCTGTCGCTCACCCCGCTCGACCCGCGCTTCTCCAACGCCGACGACGGCGACTACTACCGGCGCGCCCTGCGTCTGGCTGTCACCGGGCAGTACCTCGACGATTCCTGGCTCATCCGCCCGCCGCTGCACGTCTTCTTTTTCGCCGCCTGGCTGCGCCTGGCGATCGCACTCGGCCGCCCCGACCTCGGTGTGCTGCTCGTCCAGCTCGCCCAAATCGCGCTCGGCGTGCTGATGATCCCGCTCGGCTACGACCTGGCGCGCCGCCTCTTCGCCAGCCGCGCTGCTGGGTTGCTGTTCGCGGCCTTCCTGGCGGTCTGGTTCCCGTTCGTCGAGATGCCGACCGTCCTCTTCAGCGAGCTGATCTACCTGTTCCTGTTCCTGCTCTCCTTCTGGTTCATGCTGCGCTTCGACGCCAGCGGGCGGCTGCGCGAGCTCGCCGGGGCCGGGCTGGCGCTCGGCGCGGCCTCGCTCACCCGCTCCCCGGCGCTCTATTCCCTTGCGTTCGTCGGGCCGTGGCTTTGGATCAGGCGGCCAGGCGACCAGACGGCCAGACATCCGGCCGCTCGCATCTTAAGCCTCAAGCCTCAAGCCTCACACCTCATCATCGTCGCTGCCTGCTGCCTGGCGGTCGTCGGGCCGTGGACGCTGCGGAACTGGCTGGTGTACCAGCGCTTCATCCCGGTGGACACGCTCGGGCCGATCAACCTTTGGCTCGACCTCGACGCCGCGAGCCGGCGCAACGAGCATATCGCCACGCTGCGCGCGCTCCCGCAGGCCGACCGGCAGGCCTATGCCATGGCGCAGGTGCGGGCCATCCTCGCCGCAGACCCGCTGCGCCCCTTCCGCGGCATGTGGCCGACCTTCCAGCACATCTGGAAGGCGCAGTACATCGAAGACTATCTGGTGAAGCACAGCTTCTTCGCCCGGCCGCTGCGCGAGGCCGCGCCGCTCGGCCTGTTCGGCGATGCGCTCTGGCTGGCCTTCACCGCCGCCGGGCTGTGGGGGCTGGCCGGGCCGGCGCGCGAGGGGTGGCGCAACCGGCTGTTCGTCCTGGCCTGGATCGGCTACTCGCTGCTCACCGTGCTCGTCTTCCATGTCGAGCCGCGCTACCTCGTCCCGATCTGGACGCTGCTCGCCCTGTATGGGGCTGGCACGTTGTCGGGGGGCAGGGGTCGGGGGCCAGGGGCCAGGGAGGCGGGGAGGCAGGGAGCCGGGGAGACCGAGCGGCGGAGCGCCGGCGCCCGCCGCGTCTCACGCATCGTTCACCCGGCATCGTTCATCCTCCGGGTCTCGCTCCTCGTCGCCTTCGTCGTGCTGTTCGTCAGCTATCGCGACTATCCGGCGCTGCTGGCCCGCGGGCTGGCGCGCGAGCGGGCGATGGCCGCCGGCGAGCGGGCCTACGCCGCCGGGGCCTACGCCGAGGCCGAGGCGCGCTTCCGCGAGGCGTTGGCCGCCCACCCCGGCTTCACCGACGGGCAGGTGAGCCTGGCGCTGGCGCTGGCCGCGCAGGGCAAGCAGAACGACGCGCTCGCCACGCTCAGGCCGGGCGCGTCCCGCCGCGCGGACACGGTGCTGGGGGCGCTGCTGCGCGATATCGGGCAGCCGGACGCGGCGGCGAAACTGCTGCAGCGCGGCGAGACGATCGCCGGCGAGGACTTGCAGCGCTGGACTCTCGAAACGCTGCACCCGCCGCCGGCCGACAATCTGACGCTCGGCGACGGGCTGGACCTCGGCTATATCGACGGGTTCTCCTATGCCGAGCGCGACGCGGCGCGCACCTTCCGCTGGCTCGAAGGCCGGGGACGGATCGTCCTGCCGCTGGCACGCCCGCTTGCCACGGGCGCCACGGTGACACTGCTGCTGGCCGGCGGGCAGCCAGGCGGTACGCCCCTGGAGGTGCGGATCGGCGGCGGGCCGGCGCAGCGTGCATTGGTCGCCGGCGGCTGGCGCGCCTATCACTTCCTGGCGCCGCCCGCGCTGGCCGGGCAGACGCGACTGACGATCGACCTGCGCGCACCGACGTTCGTGCCGATGCAGCGCGACCCGGCCAGCACCGACGCCCGCGCCCTCAGCGTGATGGTCGGCAAGGTGCGCGTGGCGCTGTGACAGGGCGCCAGGGTGATACGGTGACAACGTGATTGGGCGACACCGTGATGCAAGGACATGTTGCATCGTACTGACCGTCTGATCATCTGCTGACTGGAGCATCCATGCCACAACCACTCCTCGTCACAACCGACCTCGAAGGCGTCCTGGTCCCCGAGATCTGGATCGCCGTCGCCGAGAAGACCGGGATCGCCGCGCTGCGCCTGACGACGCGCGACATCCCGGACTACGACCAACTGATGCGCGGGCGGATCGCCATCTTGCGCCAGCACCGGCTGACCCTCAACGACATCCAGGCGGTGATCGCGACGATCGACCCGCTGCCGGGTGCGGTAGAATATCTGCGATGGGTGCGTGAGCGCGCGCCATTGATCATCCTGTCGGACACGTTCTACGAGTTCGCCCGGCCGCTTATGGCGAAGCTCGGCGAGCCGACTCTGTTCTGCAACATGCTAGAGGTCGACGGCGGCGGCATGCTCACCGGCTACCGGCTGCGGCTGCCGGACGGTAAGACCGAGGCGGTGCGCGCGCTGCGGGGGCTGGCCTTCCGTGTGCTGTCGATCGGGGATTCGTACAACGACACCGGGATGCTGGCCGCCGCCGACCTCGGCGTGCTGTTTCGCCCGCCGGCGAACGTGGCCGCCGAGTTCCCGCACTTCCCGGTGACGCACGACTACGCCGAACTCGCGGCGATCATCGACGCGAATCGGTAGCCGGAGTTCGGGAGCTTGTGCGCGGTTGGCTGAAATGCGCCTCGTGGGGGAGGTGGGCCGCCGGCCCGCCGAAGAAACTTTGCTCCGCCGTGGAGCCGGCGGCGACCCAGCCGGCCCCGCGGTGGCCAGATAAGCATGTTGGTTGGGTTGGCGCCCTCCGAGCCTCCCGGTTCCGGACAGCTTTTGATCGTCCAGTTCCAGGCACGGAGCGCGCACCGAGAAGGCGAGCCGCCACACCAGTCGGGGGAGCCTGCATGACCGCAACCGAACCGGTCGCTCAGGAGATCGTGATCCACCCGGCGACCGCCGATGACGCGCCCGCGCCGCGCCGCCTGAGCCTCAGCGTCGTCATCCCGGCGCGCAACGAGGCCGCCACGATCGGCCGGGTGGTCAGCGGCGTGCTGGCGCACGTCCCCGACGCCGAGGTGATCGTCGTGGACGACGCCTCGACCGACGCCACCGCCGACCTGGCCGAGGCCGCCGGGGCGCGCGTCGTTCGCCGGCCCTACAACATCGGCAATGGCGCGGCGGTCAAAACCGGCATCCGGCAGGCGCGCGGCGACGTGATCGTCGTGCTCGACGCCGACGGCCAGCACGACCCGGCGGACATCCCGCGGCTGCTCGGCTACATCGGCCCGTACGACATGGTCGTCGGCACGCGCAGCCGCGAAGGGCAGCAGAACGCCTTCCGCTGGCTCGGCAACAGCCTGCTGAACAGCCTCGCCAGCTATGTCGCTGGCGTCCGCATTCTTGACCTCACCTCCGGCTTCCGCGCCATGCGCCGCCCGGTGATCGCTCAGTATGTCGATCTTCTGCCGAACAGAATGTCCTGGCCGACCACTAGCCTGCTGGTGTTCGTCAAGGCCGGCTACAACGTCCGTTTCGAGCCGATCACGATGTACCGGCGCGAGGCCGGGCGCAGCTCGCAGACGCTGATCAAGAATTTTTTCAAGTTCCTGATGATTATCTTCAAGATCGTCTCGCTCTTCGCCCCGCTGCGCATCTATACGCCGGTGGCGCTGGCGCTGTTCGCCCTGGGGGTGCTGTCGTTTCTGGTGAGCTATTTCGTCACCGATCCGGGCCGCTTCCGCGTGCCGAACTCGGCCAGCGCCCTGTTCGTCGGCAGTGTGGTGGTCTTTATGTTCGGCCTCCTGTCCGAGCAGATCGCCAGCTTGTGGTTCCAGGGGCAGCACCGCGATGAATAACTACGCCCGCTGGGGCCTGCGGCTGATCGGCCCGGCGCTCCTGGCCATCTTCCTCTGGAACACCAACTTCGTCCAGCTGGCCGAGGCGTTTCGCAGCATCGCATTGTGGCCGGTGCTGCTCTCCCTGGCGCTCATGCCGGCCTTCATCGGCGTGAAAGCCTGGCGCTGGAGCCTGCTGATGCGCGAGCTCGATCTGCGCCCGCCCGGCCTCGGCTACCTGATGGCGCTTTACTGTATCGGGCTGTATTACGGCGGCATTACGCCCGGGCAGGCTGGCGATTTCGTCAAGGGCTGGTACCTGCGCGAGCGCGGCCTGTCGCTGCCGCCGGTGCTCTTCAGCATCGTGCTGGATCGCCTGTTCGACTTCCTGATCATGGCCGTGCTGGCGGTGCTTGGGGTCGTCGCGCTGCTGGATGCCTTCCGCCCGGAGCAGCGGCTCCCGGTGCAGGTGGCGACCTACGGCTTCGCCGCGCTAATCCTGCTGCTGACGCCGCTGCTGCTGGCGCGCCGCCCGCGCGAGCGGCTGATGAACGCCGCCCTGGCACTCGCGCCGCGCCGGCTGCGCCCGCCGATCGAGCGCTGGCGTAACCAGTTCGAGGCGCTGAGCCTGCGCCCCGGGCTGCTGCTGCCCGTGCTCATGGCGTCGCTGCTCTCCGCCGCCTCCACCATCATCCGCATCTACCTGTTGTTCCTGGCCCTGCCGCTGGAGCGTGTGCCGCTGCTGGCGATCGTGTCATCCACCGCGCTGATCGCCATCCTGCAGGCCCTGCCGATCAGCTTCGCCGGGATCGGCGTGCGCGATGCCGTGCTGATCGCGGTGTTGGCGCGCTACGGCTATAGCTCGGCGCTGGCGCTCACCCTGTCGGCGCTGTACCTGTTGATCAACATCGAGCACATCGTCGTCGGCTTTCTGGTCTCGCTGCGCTACCCCCTCGGGCGCGCACCGGCGGACGTGCTCGGCGACGCGGCCGGGGAGCAGGCGACCCGCTGATGGAGTAGCCTTCGGCAGATGACTCACCATACCTGCCCTTCCAACGGACTGGCGCGCTGGCTGGGCCACAGGCGCGCGCGGGCTCGAGCCCGCGCCACGCGCTGCCGGCGCGGGCCATTCGTCGCTGCACCCTGGGTGCAGGCCATTCAGCTCGGGATCGCCGCTGCGTTCCTCCTCGCCGTCCTCGCCGGCTGTGGCAGCGGGCTGCCCGCCGGCTACCGCGCGCAGCAGCAGGTGGTGGACGGGCTGCGGATCGAGCTGGCGATGCCGCAGCAGCCCCAACTCCTGAAGGAGTACGACCTGTTCGTCACGCTGGCGGATGCAGCGGGCCGGCCGGTGGACGGCGCGACCGTGTTTCTGGATCTGACGATGCCGGCGATGCCGATGGGACAGAACCAGCCGGTGGCCGACGGGCTGGGCGGGGGGCGCTACCGGGCGCGGACGGTCTTTACCATGGAAGGCGGCTGGCGAATCGCCGTCCATGTCGCCGCCGGGGGGAAGAAGTACCTCGCTGCGTTCGATCAGCCAGTGTCGCCAGCCGGCTCGTGAGTCCGCAGCGGGCACAGCGGATGCGGAAGATAGCACGATTCTCGTGCGATCGGTGAGCTGCCTTCAGGCGGTGCGCGCCCACCTTCAGGCGGCGCGGGCCCGTGGGCAGAGGATGCGGAGCACAGCGCCATTCGCTTTTGATGTGAGAGCATCCTACCCGAAGGCGGCACTCCGATATCCGGTTAGGAGTGCTATCTTCGTGCTGACCTCCCGGCCCTCTGTATTCTCCTGGCGAGATCGCCGGTTACGGCGCCGCCACGGGCATCACGAAGCTGAAGGTCGAGCCTTCGTCCGGCGCGCTTTCGAGCCAGATGCGCCCGCCGAAGAGGCGGACTAGCGGCCGCACCAGCGCCAGCCCGAGGCCCGTCCCGCCCGCCTCGATCGTCAGCGGCGACTGCAGGCGGGTGAAGCGCTCCCAGATGCGCTCCTGGTCCTCGAGCGGGATGCCGATCCCGGTGTCGCGCACCTCGATCAGCACGTAGCGGCCGGGCCGCAGCCCCTCGCGCAGGTCGCCCGGCACATCCTCCAGGGCCGCCTCGCGCGCCTCGACGGCGATCTTGCCGCCGCGCGGCGTGTATTTCACCGCGTTCGAGATCAGGTTCGCCAGAATCTGGTTGAACCGGCGCGCATCGGCCCGTACCCGCGGCAGCCCTGGCGCCAACGTGAGCGTCAACTCCTGCCCGCGCGCGGCCATTCGCGGCTGGAGCTCGCCGACCACGTTGCTCAGCGCGTCCGGCAGCGCCACCGGGCGGATATCCAACTCCGACAGCACGCTCCCCGTCTCGATCTTGGTAATATCGAGCAGGTCGTTGATGATCGAGATCATCCGCTCGGTGTTGGCGGCGATGGTGTTGATAAATTCCTTCTGCGAGTCGGTCAACGGGCCGAGGCTGCCCATCGCCAGGAGCTGTGTGAAGCCCTTGATCGAGGTCATCGGCGTGCGCAGTTCGTGCGACACGGTGCCGATGAACTCGTCCTTCAGCCGGTCGGCCTCGACTTCGCGGGTGATGTCGCGGAAGACCGCCACCGCGCCGAGCACCTCGTCGTTGCTGGCGGTCACCGGGCCGAGCGACAGGCTGACTTCGCGCGTCTGAATGCGGAAGCTGGCCTGGAAGTAGCGCGGGCGGCCTTGGGGATCGTGCGGACGGTTGAGCAGATCCTCCACCGGCGCTTCGGCGGCGCGCGGCCCCAGGATACGGCCGAACAGCTCCGGCATGTGCCAGGTCAGCAGGTCTTCCACCGCGATGTCCAGGATGCGGCTGGCGGCCGGGTTGGCGGCCATGACGCTGCCCTCCGCGTTGCAGACGATCACGCCGTCGGTCAGGCTTTGCAGGATGGCGTAGCTCTGCGCGGCGGCGCGGCGCTCGTTGCGCAGCCGCTCGCCCTGCCGCATGAGCTCCTGCTGAATCTGGTCATAGAGCAGCGCATTGTAGATGCCGAGCGCGATCTCACCGGATGCGGCCGTCAGCAGGCGCAGGTGCGCCTCGGTGAAGTAGTCGGTCTCGGCGTGCGAGAGCACCAGCGCGCCCATCACATCGTTGTGGGCCACCAGCGGCACCACGATCATCGCGCCGCTGGTCTTGTGGTCGTGCTCCGAGCCGTCGCGCGGCGGGGCCCAGCGCGGGTCGCGCGCGACATCGCCGACCAGCGCCGGCTTCTTGTGCTGCGCCGCCCAGCCCACCACGCCGACACCGAGCGGGAAGCGGGTATAGCCGCGCGCCCGCGGCTCGCCGAGCACCGCCCGGTCCACCAGGTGGTCGGTCTCGCGTTCCAGCAGCATGATCGAGCCGTGCTGCACGCCGATCAGCCGGGCGAGCATGTCGAGGCAGTTCTGCAGCAGCGTGTCGAGGTCGAGCGTCGAGCTGACTTCCAGGCCGATCTGGTGGATCGTCTCGAGCATGTCGCGCTCGGATTGCAGCTCGCGGGTGCGCTCGGCGATCCGCGCCTCCAGCACAGCGTTGAAGCCGCGCACCTCCTCGTACAGCCGGGCGTTCTCCAGCGCGATCGCCGCCTGGCTGGCGACCGAGTTGACAAACGCGCGCTCGTCGGCCAGCCGCGCGGCGGCCGGATCCTGCAGCACCAGCACGCCGACCGGGTGGTCCTGGGCGCGCAGCGGCACGACGAGCACCGCCCGACCTGGCTGGTACCAGTGGCTCTGCACGGCCGGGTTCGGGGCGGCCTCGAACACGATCTCGCCGGAGCGATAGGCGCGCTGCACCAAGTCGCCCTCGCCGCCGACCAGCAGCGCGTCGGCCGCCAGCGTCTGCGCGCCCCAGCTTCGGGCGACGGCCAGCGCGCCGCCATCCTGCGGGAGGCAGAGCAGCACCTGCTCGATGTTGAGCGCCGCGTGGAGCCGCCCGCCGATCACGTCGAACAGGCGAGCGCGGTCCAGGCTGGCGGCCAGCGCCTGGCCGATCTCGTTCAGGCTGGAAAGCTGGAGCGCGATGTAATCGGCCTGCTCGGTCGCGGCGTGCAGGCTCTCCGCCAGCAGCTCGGACTCGCGCAGGCGGGCCAGCACCGCCGCTGCGGAGGCCGTCCAGTAGCCGGTCAGCGTCTCTACCAGGCGGTCGAACAGCGCGTTCAGCTCCGGCAGCAGCTCGTGCACCGTCGCCAGATCGGCCGCCTCCTGCAGCAGGTGTTCGATGGCGGCGCGGCGCAGCGCCTGGGCCGTGGCGATCTGATCGGCCAGCTCGTCTTCGCCGGGGGTGGCGCGGATGGCGCGCGCCAGGCGCAGGCACTCGTCGAGCGGGGCGGGGTCGCCGCCCGCCGCGCTGATCAGGCCATCGTAGATCGCGACCAGCACGACCACCCGTTCGTCCGGGTGGATGGCGACGCCGTTGCTGTGGCCGTTCGCGCCGTGTGGGGTACCGGCGGCGGCTGCGAGCCAGCGTGGCAAGATCGATGGCCGATGATCGGAAAGCCAGCGCGCCAGCGTTGTCATGGTCGTAGGTGCAGAATGAGACGGAGGACGAGCGCGGACGTTCGCCCTTCGTCGCTGGCTAGTACGCGAGATGCACTATGTTCGGAGGGCCACAACCGTCGCGTCGTCCACCGTTTTGCCGTAGTGGGCCAGCACCTGCTCGGCGAACGCCTGCGGTTGCTGGCGAATATCGAGCGCGCTGTCCTGCCCAAAGCGCGCGGAGACGCCGTCGCTGTAGAGCACGAACACGTCGCCCGGCTCGTAGGTATAGCGCAGCTCCAGCAGCGCCGGCAGGCGAAAGCCGAGAATCCCGCTCTTCGAGATCGGCTTGATCGGCAGGCGGCTGTAGACCTGCACGCCGACATTGCCGACACCGACGTAGCTGGCCCGGCAGGCCACTGTGTCCAGCCGCAGCAGCCCGATCACCGCGCCGCGCGTCTGGTGGAGCGCCCGATGCGCCTCATGCACCAGGTCCTGCAACTCCCAGCCGCCGTGCTCCAAGATCGTCCGCTGCGCCAGTTGCGCCGCGCGCGCCGCCTCCTGCCCGCCGCCCAGCCCGTCGATCACCGCGACCAGCAGCCGCCCGTCCGCGCCCTCCTGCACCAGGTAGGCGTCGCCCGAGACCGACTGGCCCTGCTTCGGCCGGTTGACCGCGCCCCATGTCACTGCCATGCGCGGCGACCTCCGGCGCTCTCGCGGCTGCGCGGGGCGAGCCACTTCACCGCGCGCACCCGGGTGCCCTGGCCGACAGCCGACTCGATCGCGAAGTCGTCCATCAGCCGCCTGACACCGGGCAGCCCTGCGCCAAGCGTGTGGGCGGTGCTATAGCCGTCGCGCAGGGCCAGCTCGATGTCCGGGATGCCCGGGCCGTGATCGCTGGCGACCACCGCCACGCCGCGCCGGCGCCCGTCGTCCACGACCTCAAGCCGGAGCTCGCCGGAGCCGGCGTGCGCCAGGATGTTGCGCGTCAGCTCCAGGATGACGATCTCGATTCGGGTGCGGTCGAGATGGTCGAAGCCGACGCTGGTGGAGAGCTCGCGCCCGCGGCCGATCGCGACATAGACATCCACCTCGCGGCGAATCGGGCAGATGACCGACTGCATCAGAGTGTACTCCTCGCGGCCTGTCTGCGGCAGCCCCGCAGATTACAAGTTGCTGATCGCACAGCCGCGCCCGGCGAGTCCGGGGCGCCTGGCGACAGCATACCAGCCGAGGCACGAGCGTGGCGATACAAAGCGGTAGCGGGAGTGTAGCGATTTGGCACGGCGACCGTCAGCGGCGCTGCCGGGCGGCGCGCCAGCGGGAGAGGCGGCGGCGCAGCTCGTCCGCACCCCAGCTCGAGGGGAAGAACGCGCCGTTGCCGGTGACGACGATCGAGCGCACATTGGAGGGCACGCGCCCGTACGAGCGGAGAATGCGGGCATCCAGTGCGGGACGGTAATACAACACGACGACGACCTCGTCGCATCGCACGGAGAGACCATCGTAGCCGAGCCAGAGCACGTCCATGAATAATGAACGCTGAATGATGAATGCAAGAGGCGCTAACGACCGCGTTCCCCGCCCGTTTCGCATGCATCACTCAGAAGCCGTCTGCAACGGGGAGGTTTGGCGGGCACAGCCAGATTCTCATCGCCGCGCGGGCGGGCGGCGGTGCCGCCGCCCGCGCGGGGGTCTGGAGGCCTGCGGCCCCCAGACCCCCGCGGGGAGCGTGTCAGACCGCCCCTCATCATTCCGCCTTCTCCTGTTCAATCGCCGAAGGACACGCCGAGACCACGCGCGGTGCGGATCAGGTCGTTGTGGGGGCGCACAGTCTTGATATGGCCGCAGATCTCCTCCAGCGGCACGGTGACGATATCCTGTGCGCGCATCGCCACCATCTCGCCGGTGATCCCGTTGTGCAGCGCGTTCACCGCCGCCGCGCCATAGCGTGTCGCCAGAATACGGTCGTAGGGCGTCGGCTCCCCGCCGCGCTGGATATGCCCCAGGATGACGCAGCGGCTTTCCTTGCCGGTCAATTGCTCGAGCTGCTCGCTGACGACTGCGCCGATGCCGCCGAGTCGCCCGCCGGCTTTGTACATCGGCTGGCCGCCGCGCGGGAAGGCCCCTTCCGCCGCGACCACGATGCTGAATGTACTGCCGTGCCGCTCCCGCTCCATGATTTTGTCGGCCACCTTGCGGATGTCGAACGGGATCTCTGGGATGAGGATGATGTCCGCGCCGCCGGCGATGCCGGAATGCAGCGCGATCCAGCCGGCGTGGCGGCCCATCACCTCCAGCACCATCACGCGGTTGTGGCTGGCGGCGGTGGTGTGCAGCCGGTCGAGGGCGTCCGTCGCCACCAGTAGCGCCGTGTCGAAGCCGAAAGTCCGGTCCGTTCCGGCCAGGTCGTTATCGATCGTCTTGGGCACACCGATCACCGGCACGCCCATGCGCGAAAACTCCAGCGCGATCGTCTGGGTGCCGTCGCCGCCGATGGTGATCAGGCCGGCCAGCCCCAGTTTCTGGATATTCTCATACGCCTGGGCGTAAGGGTCGTCCGGGTCGGACGGATTGCGCCGGCCGCCGAAATGGCCGCGGTTGGTTGTTCGCAGGATCGTCCCGCCCTGCGGCAGCAGGCCGCGCACATCGGCGCCGGTGAGGATCCGATACTGCGGCTCGCCCAGCAGCCCTTCGAAGCCGTACTCGATGCCGAGCATCTCATAGCCGTAGGCATTGCCGGTCTTGACCGCTGCGCGGATCACCGCGTTCAGGCCGGGCGCGTCGCCGCCGCTGGTCAGAAGGCCGATTCTGCGAGGGGTAACGTCTGCCATGCTCCCTCCCTTGTCGTGTGCCGATCAGGTGTTGCACAGCTCCAGTGATGGCGCGGCGCGGCGATCCATCAACGGGGGTGGGGAACGGCGTTGTTCCGGGCGCGCCGGTTGTTGGGCGAGTCCATTATACACGAGTTGCTGGGCCGCTATTCGAGCGATGGGCCACGCCAGGGCCGGGAGCCCGCGCCGCCGTGCCAGCCATGGTCGTGCCGCGCCGGTGAGCCTGGTGCCGTGAGCCGGGGCCTGCAGGCCCGCCGCTTGACGCCGCCCGCCTGCCGTGATACCCTCTGTCGAGACGGGAGATGACAAGAGGCCGCCGGCGCTCGCTCGTGCGCCGGCCCGGCCGGGGAGCGCCTACGCTCACGCCCTTGCGCAAGCGCTGGCTCGGCCTGGCGCTGGTGATCGTGTCCGCCGCGAGCCTGCTGATCGGCGCGGCCGCTATCGTGGCCGCCTGGAGCATCCGCGGCCCGCTGACCGGCAACCTGATCGCCACCCTCGATCTGGCCAGCGACGCGCTGACGACCACCGAGGACGCGCTGGCGACGGCGGACGATGGGCTGGCGGCCGCTGACCGGAGCCTGGCGGACGTGCGCGCCATGACCGCGCTCAGCCGGACGACGCTGGGCGACACGCGCACCGCGCTGGAACGCATGGCGACGCTCACCAGAACCGATATCCCGCAATCGCTCGCCGCCGCCCGCACCGCACTCGCCTCCGCCCAGGCGAGCGCCCGGCTGGTCGACCAGGTGCTGGGCGGCCTGGCGAGCGTGCCGCTGGTGAACCTGGATTACCGGCCCGACGTGCCGCTTGGCGACGCGATCGGCCAGGTAAACGCCAGTATCGAGAAATTACCGACCAATATCGCCGCTATCGGCTCCAGCCTTGACGAGATCACCGCCAACCTGGCCGAGGCCGACCGCAGTCTGAGCCGCTTGCAACGCGAGGTGGCGCCGTTGGGGCCGACGCTGGAGCAGGCCCGGGCGCTCGCCGGGCGCTACCGTACGCAGACCGCCCGTCTGAGGGAGCAACTCGATACCGCCCGCGCGACCATCCCATGGGCCACGACCCTGGCCGCGGTGGGCGTCACCTTCACCACGCTGTGGCTGGCGGCCGTGCAGGTCGCGGTGTTGCGCGCCGGGTTGGCCTGGTGGCGTGCTGCCCGCGGGCTGTAAGCGGCGCCGGCTGGGGAGACATGCGATGCGCACGCTCCAAGTGCTGTTTCTCGCGCTGCTGGCCGGTGTCGCAGCGCTGGCGGGTGCCTCTGGCGCGGCGGCGCAGGGCGGCCCGGCTGCGGACCGAGTCACCGGCACGGTAGCCTACCGCGAGCGCATCTCCCTGCCGCCCAACGCCACCCTCACCGTCCAGTTGGTGGATGTCTCGCTGGCGGACGCACCGGCGACAGTCATCGCCGAGCAGACCATCGACACCGCCGGCCGCCAGCCGCCATTCGCGTTCGAGTTACCGTACGACGCAACCACCATCCAGCCCAACGGCAGCTACGCGGTGCAGGCGCGGATCACGGCCGCCGGCCAACTGCTGTTCGCTACCACAACGCGCTATGCCGTGATCACCCGGGGCAACCCGACCGCGATCGACGTGATGCTCGAGCGGGTCGGCGTCTCCGGCCCGGAAACCATGCCCGGCACCGGCGGAACCGAACGGTCGCTGGCGCCGGCGCTGCTGCTGACGGGCGGCGCGCTGGCGCGCCGCGGCCCCGGCGCGGGCTGCTGACGCAACGTTGTGCAAGTCCGCGAGCTTCGATGGAGGCTCATGTGTATGCACTGTGCAGGCCGTCGCCCGCACCTCAGCGCCCCCTGATCACCCACACCCGAATCGGGAGCGGGGGCAGGGGGGTGTCCGGTTTTCCGCTGACGCGGCCGGGTGCCCGCGGCCCTCACCCTCTACCCCCTTGCCCAATCTGGGAGAAGAGGGGGACCCGTGGCGGTGGAGCGCGGCGGCACCGCCGCGCCCCACGGCCTCTGACGCCCCTCCCCCGCACGTGGGTGAGGGGGCAGGGTGAGGGAGGCGTCCTGGCGCCTGGCAGGTGCAAAAAACCTAAAATGCCAGGGGGTGAAGGCCGGCAGGTCGCCACCCATGAGCCGCGATGGATCTGCCCGAAGGCGACGATAAAGCAAGGAGAGACACATGAGCGACGACATGTCAAAAGAGATCAAGAAGGCCGAAAAGCGCGTGAAACGGACCGCCCGGAAGGCGAGCGACAAGGTCGCCGACACGGCGCAGAACGCCGCCGACACCGCCGCGGATGCGGCGAAGGCCGCCGAAAAGGCGGTTAGGCCACACGCAAACTACCCAATGCCAACCATCCGCGAGTACCTCGACTCGTCTGACCGAGAGCAAGTCATCTCGCTTTGGCGCGCAGTGTTTGGCTACGAGACAGCTCACAACGACCCGTCGCTTGCCATCGCCAAGAAGCTCATCGCTGACGACCAGCTGTTCTTCGTCGCTGAAGATCAGGGTTCGCTCATCGGCACAGCAATGGCCGGCTACGATGGCCACCGCGGCTGGCTCTACGCCGTTGCAGTTCATCCCGAGCATCACCGCCGTGGCATTGGATCCGCCTTGGTGAGGCACGCAGAGCTGGCTCTCATTTCCGCTGGCTGTGTGAAGGTCAACCTTCAGCTCCTGGCAACTAACGAGGCTACTGCCGCGTTCTACAAGCGGCTTGGCTACACAATCGAGCCACGCATCAGCATGGGCAAAGTGCTTCACGAAAACGTGCCACCGGCGAGCGTGGCCTAACCCCTCGGTCGAGGCGAGGCCCAACGGCATTGGGCAAGGCCCGCGCTACGCCGCTGCGTCTATCATGGCTCCGCGCGGGCCTTGCCCAATACCGTCGGTCCCGCCTCACCTCGAACGTTGGCGAGACGACCGAGTGGCTGGCCGATGCGGCCTCCGCCGCTGCCGATGCGGCCAACAGCGTCGCAAAGCGAGTCGAACGGTCGGCCAACCGGGTGTCCGCGAACGCCGCCGCCGCTGCCGATGCCGCGAAGGATGTCTCCGGCGCGGCGGCGCAGCAGGTGCACAAGATCGGCGAACAACGCAGCGCGGCGGCGGAGAGCGCCAAGGCCGCCGTCGCGGGGGCGGCGGAAAGCGCGAGCGACTTCGTCTCGGAAGCTGCCGAGAGCGCCGCCGATCTGGCGGATGATGTTGCGGAAAAGACCAGAGCGCTCTACACGGCCACCGCCGACACGGCCAGCAGGCTGGCCGGTGAGGTCACCGGCCGGCTGAAGCGGGGCGGCAAAGCCTTGGTGGAGCGGCGCGACGTCGGCGCCATCGGCGCGCTCGTCGAGTTCGTCAAGCGCCACCCCGTGGCGTTGTCGGCCGTCGGGCTGGTGCTGCTGCTGCTGCTCCTCGTGCGGGCGGCGCGCCGTTGAGCCCTGGATGGGCGCCGGGTCCGTTTGCGCCGTCTGTATCGGCGCTAGAGAGCACGTGGTTGTATGCCGCGCACCTCGGCGGCGATCAGGTCGGCGGTGTGGTCCATGTAGCTCGTGCCGTCCGGCAGGAAGCGCGTCGCGTCCAGGTAGCTGCCGCGCCCGGCGTGGGTCATCGGCCCGGTGCAGACCAGCCGGATGCGCCCGGCGGCCAGGGCGCGGTTCCAGCGCGTGGTGCGCGGCCACGGCCAGCGTGATGGAAAGATCAGCGCGCCGAGGCGCTGGAGCCCGTCCTTCGAGCCGTATAGATGATACAGGCGCTCGATGTAATCGAGCGAGCGGTTGGAATTCATCACGCCGGCGAGCGAGATCACCTGCACCGGCGCACCGAGCGTGGCCGCCAGGTAACCAGAGGACGCCAGCGCGATCTGCCCGCCGCCGCTGTAGCCGAGCAGCGTGATCGGCGTGCCGCTGCCCAGGCGGTAGCCCTTCCGTAGCAACCCCTGCAGGATCATCTCCGCCGTGCCGTAGTTGTAGATCGGCCCGTAGCGGTAGTCCGCCGACACGGCGATATGCAGGATGTTGCGCGCGAAGATCAGCCGGCCGGCGGCCTTGAGCGGACCCTTCCGCAGGCGCTGCTCGTTCGTCCAGCGCCAGAACCAGCCGAGCAGCCACTGGTCGGTCATCGCTTCGTTGGTGACCGAGAAGGCAAAGACATCCGTGATGACCGCCAGCCCCGGCACGCGGGCCGCGACAGCCTCCAGCAGCGCGTCTTCATAGCGGGTGGAGTATTCGCCGGAGATGTCGCCCATCCCAGAAAGATAGACGAGGTAGCGCTCGGCCTCCGGCGCGTCCGGATGCGGCGGGGCGGGCACAGCCGGCGCCCGGCGCGCCGGGCCCAGCGGGAGGCGCCAGCCGGACCACCAGACCAGCACCGCAAGCGGCACCGCCATCGCCAGCAGCGCCGCCCCGATCAGCGCGCCCAGCGCCAGCGTCGTGGCCGACGGCGCCGCGGCCCACAGCCGCAAGAGCAGGTCGCGCAGCGGGCTCATCGGCGCGCGTCCTCCGTCGTTGGCAGAGGCGCGTATTCCACCAGCACCGGCGGCAGCTGCCGCGGATCGATCGGGTGCCGCTGGCCGGTCGTGATCTGCCAGACCCAGCCGCCGAGGGTGGAGCCGGGGCGGCGCAGCAGCCAACGCGCGACCTGCATCACCAGCCAGCCGGCCCCAGCGCAGGCCAGCGACTGCCAGAGCGGCATCGCGAACGCGACATCTACCGCGACGACCGCGGTCACCAGGCTCCAGAGATTCAGCGCCCAGCCGATGATCGGCCCGATCAGCGGCAGCAGGACAAGCGCGCTGAACCAGAGCGGCACGAACGCCGCGCTGACGACCACTATCACATCGGCGAGGGCGGCGTTCACACCGAAGACCCGGTTCGCCAGCAGCCAGATCGCGGCCATCCAGAGAGTGGCGACCGCGACGTACAGGATGCCGGACAGCAGCAGGTTGAGCGCGAACCGCAGCGGCGTGATTCGGTTCACCAGGAGCGTCACGCTCTGCGTGCCCAGCCCATCCGACAGGCCGGCGAGAAAGATCACCGTCGCCGCGCCGTTGACGAACAGCGCCGTCCACAGGCCGCTGCTCCACGGCTCGTCCGGCTGCAGCGCCAGGAACAGGCGATTCGCCCATGGCGCAAGCGTCATTGCGGCCATCTCAGTGCCCGGAGTGTTGCAATCGTTCGCCACGCTTCTCGGCCATTATACCGCGGCGCGCCGGATGGTGGTATAATATCGGCTGGAGCAACGGCTGGTGACGCGCCGCCGCTGGAGCGAACCTCCAGAGGAACTTCCCGACTCCCAGCCCATGGACGTTCAGCGTTCACCGTTCGACGTGCCGAGCGCCCGCTCGGGATGCTGAACGGATGAATGCTGCCTGTTCGTGGAAGGCCGCCCCGCGAAACAGCAAGCGGGGGCGCGGCGGTGGAGACGCCGCCGTGACGCAAGCCGGCAACAGAGAGCAGTCCCGCCGATGGCCGCAAGGCTCAGGTAAGGGGTGAAACGGTGCGGTAAGCGCGCACCGGCGCCGGCAGCGATGCTGGCGGCCAGGCGACTGCGCCGGCCGATGGGGAGCAAGGTGCGTGGGGCGGGCTCATCGCGTGGGAGCCGGTGCAGGGGCGCGAGGGTGAGGTTTCCTCGCCCCGCCATCTGCACCGGCGCCAGCACCACCGCGCTCGCTCGCATCGCCGCCGCGACGGCGAGGGCGGGTAACACCCGCCAGACCAGGAGCGGCCCGCGCCGCACGGCGCGGAGAGAGATGGCGGCAGATAACAGAATCGGGGGTACGGTTACCAGCCGATGGACGCCGGTGGGGGTAGGACGCGAGCGCTCGCGTCCTACCCCCACCGGCGCGTTTTAGCCGAACAGCGCGTCCACCGCGGCGGCAAGCTGGCGCAGGTTGCTCACCTGATGCACCGCGTCGCAGAGCGGCAGGTACTTCGGCATGTCGCTGTCGCCGGTGCCCCAGGTGCGCGGCGGCTCCGGGTTGAACCAGACGATGCGCCGCGCCCGCCGCCGGATGTTCTCGAAATCGCGCAGGTTCGGGTCGAAATAGTTGTTCCGCCCATCCCCCAGAACGATCACCGTCGTGCGCCGGTCCACCGTCCCCATATAATCGCGAGCGAAGGTCTTCAGGCTGTTGCCCAGGTCGGTGTTGTAGTGACCGGGGCGGATGCGCT
Organism: Roseiflexaceae bacterium; assembly: GCA_042408595.1. GTDB lineage: Bacteria > Chloroflexota > Chloroflexia > Chloroflexales > Roseiflexaceae > JBHOQX01. The sequence continues at coordinate 58,777 of JBHOQX010000047.1, forward strand.
GCAGGACGGCCGCGATCGCCACCTCCGGGCGCCCCTCGTTGAAGTCGGTCGAGATGTCGTGCAGGTCGCTCACGAACGCGAAGGATCGGGTGCGCGCCACCTGATCCTGCAGGCCGTAGACCAGCAGCAGCATGAACGTCACCACCGGCCGCATCGAGGTCGAAAGGTCGCAGATCACCGTCAGCTTGGGCTTCAGGTGGCGCTTCCGGTGGCGCACGTCCAACGGCACGCCGTGGTAGCGCAGGTTGGCGCGGATGGTGTTCTTGGCGTCGAGCGCGCCCTTATTCGCCCGGCGCTGCCGCAGCGCCGCTCGCGAGCGAAGCTGCGCCGCCAGGCGGGCGATCGTCGTGCGGAGCGCGTCGGCGTCCAGTTGCCCCAGGTGCTCGAAGGGGCGGTCGAGCAGGTCCTCGCGCTGGCGGCGCTGGTTGCGCTCCTGCAGCTCGCGTTGCTGCATCCCCGCGCCGACTTCCTGCGCCAGTTGCTCGGCGAGCGCCTGCTGGTTCTCACGGGCATCGCGCGCGAGTTGCTGCAACTGCTCCTCGCTCACGCCGGCCTGGCGCAACTTTTCGAGCAACTCCTGTAGCAACTCGTCCAGCCGGTCGAATTCGAGATCGCGCATGGCCCGGCGCGCCGCCCACTGCTGGTAGAAGCGGTTCGTCAGTTGCGAGCCGTCGAGCGATTCGGCCAGCAGCGCCTGCATCTCCTCGCGGCTCATGGTGCGGCCGGTCATCATCGACTCGAACAATTGGCGGAGCTGCTCCGGCGACATGGTCCGCAGCATCTGCTCCAGCAGCTGCGCCAGTTTCTCGCGGTCCTCGGGCGACATGCCGCCGCCCGGCTGGTTCGGCAGCGGCTCGGGCGCCCCGCCGAAGTAGGTCGGGAAGAGTTGCTCGTAGGTCTCGAGATCCTCGCGCTCTTTCACCAGCGCGGCCCGCATCGCCAGGCGGAACAGGTCCTTGTCGGTGATGCCGGCCGCCTCCACCGCCCGCAGCGCGTCGGCGCTCTCCGCCACCGAGATGCGGACGCCGGCGGCCCGCAGCGCGGCGATAAATTCGACGATCCGGTTATCCATGAAGGGCTCGCTTTCCAGGGACTCCGTCGGGAAGGATGGGGGTATTGTACCATTGCAGATGCGCGTGTGCATCCTGGAGAGTGCCAGGCGGCGGGGCGAAAGACGATCGTCAGCTCTGCCGGCCGGCTGCGGCGTCGCCACAGGCAGGGCGTGCGTTCGCCCTCCGCCCGCCGTCCTTCGTCGGCGGTTCCTGCTTCAGCGCCCCATCGCGGGCCGCCGCCAGCGCCGCGACGATCTGCCGCTCCGTCGCGTCGTACGCGCCCTCGCCGATATGGTCGTAGATGATGCGGCCCGTGTGGTCGATCAGGTAGAATCGTGGCCAGTAGCGGTTGCCGTAGGCGCGCCAGATACGCATGTCGTTGTCCTGCACCACCGGCCAGCCGATGCCGTCGCGGGCGACGGCCGCGCGTAGGTTCGCCAGGTCGCGCTCGTGGGCGAACTCCGGCGTGTGGACGCCGACGATCACCAGGCCCTGGTCGTTGTACTTCCGCCACCAATCGCGCAGCGCTGGCAGGGTATTGCGGCAGTTGGAGCAGCCGTATGTCCAGAAATCGACCAGCACCACCTTGCCGCGCAGGCGCTCCAGCGCCAGCGGTGGGGCGTTGATCCATGCCCCGCCACCCTCGAAGCCGGGCGCAGGCGGGCCGGACGGGCGCGGGGCGGGCGTGGGCGCAACTGCGGCCTGGGGCGCGGCGGCGGGCTGGCGGGTGGCCAATGCGGTCAGCGCGAGCGCCGCGATGACCGGCAGCGCGGCGGCCAAAGCAGCCGCGGGGGTGACTCGAATGTGCATCTCTCGCTCCTGCGTGTGAGCTGTGGCGATGATGCAAGTCTCGCGGCCAAAGCTTGGCCGGCGCTTACGGAATGCTTACGGCCTGCTTGCGGGCGGGGGCGCGCCAGACCAGGGGGTGCTCGAGACTGATCACGATCCGGGTCGAACCGCCGCCGTGAGGGAGCGTTTCAGGCAGCCTCTCAGCCGCTCACCCACCGAGACCCCCTTTCAGCCGGTGGACGATGATCCGCTTCCAACCGGCGGCCAGTTCCGGCACGTCGAGTAACTGCCGGGCGAACGCCGGCTCGAACGCGCCGTGCATATGTTCGTTCAGGCGGGCGATGCTCAGTTCCGGCTGTGGGCGCGATTCGAGCCGCAGCACGTCGCCGGCCTGCACCTGGCCCGGCTCGAGCACACGCAGGTACCAGCCCGTCTGCCGCATCGCCGTGACGTGGCGCAGAAAGCCGGGCAGACGCACCTTGCGCTCCTGCTTGGTGCACGGGTAGCGCGGCGCGCTCACCTGCACCCGCGCCGTGCCGACGGCAAAGCTATCGCCGACACAGACATCGGCCTCGGACGCGCCGGCCAGCGTCCAGTTCTCGCCAACGGCGCCGGGTTCGAGCCGGCGGCCGTCCAGCGCGGCGGCAAAGGCCACGTTCCAGGCGTCGTAGTGCGCCAGCGGGCAGCAGCAGACCGCCTGGTCCGGCGAGCCATGGTTCTTCCGGTCGGCCACTTGGTCGCCCGCCAGGCCGCGCGGCCCCAGCGGGAGCGGCCCGGCGGCCGGCGCGCGGAAGATCGCCGAGCGCCACGTGCCGCGCTCGTCGGTGTGCGTCTGCGGCCTGCCGATCAGTTGGGTGTGAATCGTAATGAGCATCCGGCAATCACTTCCTCGCAATCGAGAGAAACAGCGGGTCGGGAGCCGCGCTGCCGCCCACCATCTCGCATCGGGCAGGCAGGGAGTTGGCAGCCGCGCCGATGATCCCACGCCCGCGGCGAGAGCCCCGGGCTGGTGATAAAACGCGCCGATCGGCGTTTAATCAGGCAGAAATGGCACGGAAAGGAGACGCTGCCATGCCGGCGATCTGGAACCGTCCTATCGCGGAGTATACGATTGAGGCGCCGGTGCGATCACCTGGCGGCTGCCGCGCCATCCGGCTGATCCTCGGACCGGATGCTGGTCTGGCTCCGCACACAGTCAGCATCCGCTTTCCGCCCGTCCCGCCAGATGACAACATGACCATCGGTGTGAGTCACACCGATATCGAGCTTGCTGCCGGGCGCTTCAACGATCTGTATCGCCTGCTGCAAACACAGCAGCCGCTCTACTTCACGGCGTTCGAGTACGACACCCTGCGCTTCGTCGGGCTGACGCCGCGCGCCGGAGTCGTGGGCGGCGGCTTCTACGAGGCGAACTTGTAGCAGGACGTACGCAGAGGGGGCGGTGCAGCCGGCCTCGTCATCCGCGGCGTCTCTCTGGGCGCGTGCGCGGAGCGGCGCTCCGTGGCGGGCCGCAGGCCAGCCGCACCTCTCTGCGTATCAGTGGATCTCGTCGCCGGAGAGGCTGTCGCGCAGGATGTCGAGATATTCGAGCGCCATGCCGGTGCCGATGGCGACGCAATTGGCCGGCTGGTCGGCGACATAGCATGGCACGCCGGTCACCTCGGTCAGCAGTTCGTTGATCCGCCGCAGCATCGAGCCGCCGCCGGTCATGACCATCCCCTTGTCGATGATATCGGACGCCAGCTCCGGCGGCGTCTCGGCCAGCACCGCGCGGGTCGCGTTCACCACGGCCTCCAGCGGCTCCTGAATGGCCTCGGTGATCTCGTTCGAGTTGATCTCGATTGTGCGCGGCAGCCCGGCCACCTGGTCGCGCCCGCGCACCTGCATCGTCAGCGGGCGCTCCAGCGGCAGCGCCGAGCCGATCTCGATCTTGATACTCTCCGCCGTGCGCTCGCCGATCAGCACGTTGTACTTGCGCTTGACATAGGCGGCGATCGCTTCGTCGAATTTATTGCCGCCCACCCGCACCGACGTGCTGACGACGATGTCGTTGAGCGAGATCACGGCGACCTCGGTCGTGCCGCCGCCGATATCGATGATCATGTTGCCGGACGGCTGCGCGATCGGGATGTTCGCTCCGATCGAGGCGGCCAGCGGCTCGCGGATGAGGTAGGCGCGCCGGGCGCCGGCGGCGAGCGCGGCATCGCGCACCGCGCGCATTTCGACGGTCGTGACGCCGGCCGGGATGCAGATCATCACCTCGGGCTTGCTCACGCTGAGCAGGCCGTTCGCCTTCTTGATGAAGTACTTGAGCATCGCCTCGGTGATGTCGTAGTCGGCGATCACGCCGTTGCGCATGGGCCGGATGACCTCGATGCTTTCGGGCTCGCGCCCGACCATCGCCAGGGCGTCCGCGCCGACCGCCTTGATCCGGTTGTCTTTGGTCGAGATCGCGACCACCGACGGTTCGGAGAGGACGATCCCACGTCCCTTGACATACACCAGGACGTTTGCCGTGCCGAGATCGATACCGATTTTGCGAGTCATGGCCAACCTGATATGCTGAGTGTAAGTGATGATGCGATAAAAGGGGCGGCGACGAGAGCAGAGCGCTTTTTCACACGGGGGCGCGTCTACCGAGGGATCGCGGAAGGGCTTCGCACTCCCAAACCTCCCTGTCGGATGTATTTCCTGCGCAGACCGTCGCCTCCACCCGCACCCCCCGGTCGGGCAGCCGTTGTGACCACCCATCCGCGTCCCACCCCCAGCGCCCCACGCTCCCTCTCTCCCGATTCGGGAGAGAGGGAGCGGGTGAGGGCCTGCACGGTAGCCACACGTGAGCCGCCTCCCCTCTGCGTATGTCCTGTCTTCGAGCCGTATCGCGGGCGTCGTACCGCCCCTTCCGGGGATGAACGGACGCCGCCCCAGGGCGGTACGAGCTGCACCCAGGATCGTATGAATCGAGCGGTGGAGCTGTCGTCACAGCGCCGCTTGCCAGGCGCGTGTTATTGGTGCCGGATTTTCTTCAGTTGTGCGACCTTCAGGCGCACCAGCGCGCGGCGCAACTCCGCCTCGGCCAACGCCATATCCTGATCGCTCTTGCGCTGTGCGATCCGCTCCTCGGCGCGGCGGCGCGCAGCCTCGGCGCGGGCCTCGTCGATCTCCTCGGCCCGCTCCGCCGTGTCGGCCAGGATGGTCACGCGGGTCGGCAGCACTTCCATGAAGCCGCCGGAAACGGCGAACGCCGACCGCTCGCCATTCTTGATGATCGTTAGTTCGCCAGCGTCGAGCAATGTCAGAAGCGGCTCGTGGCGCGGCAGGATGCCGACGCGCCCTTCCTTCGTCGGCGCGTTCACCTGGTCCACGTCGTCCGACAGCACGACGCGTTCGGCGGTTACGATTTCGAGATGTATCGGCATAGTCGCCTCTCTGTCAGGGCGGAAGACGAAGGCGCGCCCTCCATTCGCGGAGCTTCTCCATCATCAGGAAGCCGGCTTTGGCCCATCGTCGGTAGCCACAGCTGCCAGCTCCAGCACCCCTGCCAATTGGTTCAGCCCCGGCACGGCGGCCAGCGCCCGGTCGGCGGCAAGCACCACGCCCGGCGCGATATCCAGTGCGCGCCGGGCCGCCGGCGGCAGCCCGGTCATCGTCTTTGGCAGCATGTTCGCTCGCCGCGCCCGGACGACGCGGAAGCCATACGCCGCCAGCAGCCGCCGCGCGCCGCGCAGCGTGTAGCGCCGCGGGTGGGCGTACCCGAGCCGCAGCCGCCGGACCACGAACTCCAGGTAGCTCCACTGCTGCGGCAACTGGTAGATCGCCAGCAGGCCGCCGGGCCGCAGCACCCGCCGCAGTTCCGCCAGCGAGCCGGCCTCGTCGCCGACGTGCTCCAGCACGCCGCACGAGAGCGCCACGTCGAAGCTCGCGTCCCGGAACGGCAGCGCCACCGGCTCGCCGCTCGTCAGCAGCGGCACGCTCGCGTCCAGCGCCGTCACGCCGAAGCGCAGGCCGCGCTGCCCGGGCGCGTAGTCGTAGGCGACCACCCGGACGCCGCGCCGCCGCAGCAGAAAGGCCATCTGCCCGAAGCCCGCCCCCCAGTCCAGCAGCCGCTTGCCGGCGGCGTAGCGCGCCACGTCATCCGCGATACGCTGGTAGTTCCGCAGCGCCAGGCGGCTCAGCAGGTGGCGTGCGTAGACGTTGCCGGCGTGCGCCGCGATCGCCCGCGCGAGCGTGTCCTGCTCCTCCCGTCGTGATGAGGAGAGCGGATAAAAGCGAGACCATCGCACTCTGCCCACGTGCTGCTGCGTTCGGATGCGCCCATGGGTGGACGTTTGGCGCAAAACGAAGGCTCCGTCATCCGCATGTGGCGCCAGACGATCGATCCGCGATCCTCCAGACCCCCTCACTTCCGACTCTGCTCGTAGGCCGCGATCACGTCATCCAGCCCGCCCTGCAGCAGGAAGTACTGCTCCGGGATATGATCGACCTCGCCATCCAGCAGCCGCGCGAAGCTCCGCACCGTCTCGGCGACCGGCACATACTTGCCCTCGCGCCCGGTGAACTGCTGCGCGACGGTGAACGGCTGCGAGAAGAAGCGCTCGATCTTGCGCGCCCGCGCCACCGTCAGCTTGTCCTCATCCGACAGCTCCTCGACGCCCAGAATGGCGATGATGTCCTGCAGGTCCTTGTAGCGCTGGAGCACGCGCTGCACCTCGCGCGCCACCCGGTAGTGCTCCTCGCCGACGATGTTCGGGTCGAGGATGCGGCTGGTCGAGGCCAGCGGATCGACCGCCGGGTAGATGCCTTTGGACGCGATCGAGCGCTCGAGCGAGATCGTCGCGTCCAGATGCGCGAAGGTCGTCGCCGGCGCTGGGTCGGTATAGTCGTCGGCCGGGACATACACCGCCTGCATGGAAGTGATCGAGCCGCGCTTGGTCGAGGTGATCCGTTCCTGCAATTCGCCCATCTCGGTGCCGAGCGTCGGCTGGTAGCCCACTTGGGAGGGGAGGCGGCCCAGCAGCGCCGAGACCTCCGAGCCAGCCTGGACGAAGCGGAAGATATTGTCGATGAACAGGAGCACGTCGCGCCCTTCGTCGCGAAAGTACTCGGCCATGGTCATCGCCGTGAGACCGACGCGCAGGCGCGCTCCCGGCGGCTCGTTCATCTGCCCGAAGACCATCACCGTCTTGTCGAGCACCCGGGTGTTCTCGTCGATCCGTGCCTCGGCCATTTCGTGGATGAGGTCGTTGCCCTCGCGCGAGCGCTCGCCCACGCCGGCGAAGACCGAGTAGCCCGACTGCTCTTTGGCGACATTGGCGATCAGTTCCTGGATCACAACTGTCTTGCCCACGCCAGCGCCGCCGAAGATACCGGTCTTGCCGCCGCGGGTGAATGGCGCGATCAGGTCGATCACCTTGATGCCGGTCTCGAACAACTGCGCGCTGGTAGACTGATCCTCCAGCGAGGGTGGCGGCTGGTGGATCGGGCGGAACTCGTTCGCCTCGACCGGCCTGTCCGAGTCGATCGGATCGCCCAGGACGTTGAACACCCGCCCGAGCGTCGCCGGTCCCACCGGCACCGCGATCGGCCTGCCGGTATCGATCGCCTGCATACCGCGCCGCATGCCGTCGGTCGTGCTCATCGCCACGGCTTTCACCACGCCGTCGCCAAGCTGCTGTTGCACCTCGGCCACCAGGCGCTTGCCGCCGTCGAGCGGGATCTCCAGTGCGTTGTAAATCTCCGGCGCTCGATCCGCGGGAAACTTCACGTTGAGCACCACACCGATGATATCGGTCACTTCTCCAGTTGCACCGGCCATTATATCCTCCGTTCTTGGATCGCGGATGGCAGAATGAATGTTCGAAGCCTGCTCAATGTGCGATCTGCAATCTGCAATCACCCGGTCAGCGCCGCCGCGCCGCCCGCGATCTCCGAGACCTCCTTGGTGATATTCGCCTGCCGGGTCTTGTTATAGGCCAGCGTATACTCGCGCGTCAGCTCCTTGGCGTTGTCGGTTGCGTTGCGCATCGCGACCATGCGGGCGCTGTGCTCGCTGGCGATCGCCTCGAGCACGGCCTGGTAGAGCTGCACTTCGACGAAGCGCGGCAGCAACTCGCCGAGCACCTCGTCCGGCCCCGGCTCGTAGTTGTAGTCGTACTTCCGCTCGCCCGACTGCGCCGGCAGCGCCACCGGCAGCAGTCGCTTGACCACCGGGCGCTGCACCAGGGTGTTGACGAACTCGCTGTAGACCACGTAGATTTCGTCGTAGCGGCCCTCGCGGAAGCCGTTGATCGCCGCCGTTGCGATGCCGAGGATATCGACGAGCTTCGGATAGTCCCCCAGCCTGGTGACCTCGGCGACCATGTTGGCCTTGGTGCGTACCAGGAAATCGCGCCCTTTCTTTCCGATCGCCAGGGTCTCGACCGCGCGCCCCTGCTCGCGCTGGTCGAGCACGAAGCGCGCGGTGCGGCGCAACACGTTGCTCACCAGGCTGCCGGCCAGCCCGCGATCCGGCGTGATCACGATCAAGCCGACCGCGCGCACGTCCGGGCGCACCTCGAGCAGCGAGCCAGGCCGCGCCGCGCCGGCCCGCGCGGCCAGCTCGCTCATCACGTCCAGCATCCGGTCAGCATAGGGGCGCGTAGCGAGCACGTTCCGCTGAGCGCGGCGCATCTTCGAGGCGGAGACCATCTCCATCGCCCGCGTGATCTGGATCATATTCTTGGTCGAGCGGATGCGCCGGCGTAGTTCGCGTGTGCTTGACACGGCTGACTCCGAGTTCAAAGTTCAAAGGGCAACGTTCAGAGCGATCGCCAGATTGGAGTGCAGAGCTCAAAAGCAGGGTGCAGAGGTATGGACCGCGTTGTGGCTGTACGCCTCTGCACCTGATTCCGTCCGGAGATACCAAGACCGTGCGTGTGCCTCGGAACTCTGCATAGGGAACGTCGAATCACTCCGTGTAGGTGCTGGTCTGCTTAAACTCCTTGATGGCGTTCTCCAGGCCCTCGCGGATCTCTGGCGACGGGAACTTGCGATCCAGGCGGTTGTCGTAGATCGCCTTCAGCAGGTCCGGGTGCGCGGTGTGCATGTAGTTGCGGAAGTCCTCTTTCCATTCGAGCACGCGCGCCACCGGGACGTCGTCCAGGTAGCCGTTGTTCGCAGCGTACAGAATCGCCACCTGGTCTTCCAGCGGCAGCGGCTGGTACTGCCCCTGCTTCAGCACCTCCTGCAGGCGCTGGCCACGGTCGATCTGCGCCTTGGTCGCCGGATCCAAGTCCGAAGCGAACTGCGCGAACGCCGCCAGGTCGCGGTACTGCGCCATATCGATTTTGAGCTTGTCGCTCACCGAGCGCATCGCCCGCGTCTGGGCCGCGCCGCCCACGCGCGAAACCGAGATACCGACGTTCAGCGCGGGCCGGATGCCGGCGTTGAACAGGTCGGTCTCCAGATAGATCTGGCCGTCGGTGATCGAGATGACGTTCGTCGGGATGTAGGCCGACACGTCGTTCGCCTGGGTCTCGATGATCGGCAGCGCCGTGAGCGAGCCGCCGCCGTAGTCCTCGTTCAGGCGCGCGGCGCGCTCCAGCAGGCGCGAGTGCAGGTAAAAAACATCCCCTGGGTACGCCTCGCGGCCCGGCGGGCGGCGCAGCAGCAGCGAGACCTGGCGGTAGGCCACCGCGTGCTTGGAGAGGTCGTCGTAGATGATCAGCGCGTCCTTCACCAGCTTGCCGCCGATCATCACGCCGTTTTCCATCACCTCTTCGCCCATCGCGCAGCCGGCGTACGGGGCGATGTACTGCAGCGCCGCCGACTCCGAGGCGGTCGCGGCGACGATGATCGTGTAGTCCAAGGCGCCGAACTTCTCGAGAATGTTCACGATCTGGGCGACCTGGGCGCGCTTCTGGCCGATGGCGACATAGATGCAGACCAGTTCTTTGCCCTTCTGATTGATGACCGTATCGATCGCCACCGCCGTCTTGCCGGTCTGGCGGTCGCCGATGATCAACTCGCGCTGACCACGGCCGATCGGGATCATCGAATCGATCGCGATGATGCCGGTCTGCACCGGGGTGTCCACTGACTTGCGGGTGATCACCCCCGGGGCGATGCGCTCGATCGGGCGGGTCGCGCTGGTGCTGATCGGCCCCTTGCCGTCGATCGGCTGGCCGAGCGCGTTCACCACGCGCCCGATCAGTTCCTGGCCGACCGGCACCGAGATGACACGCCCGGTCGAGTTGACCTGGTCGCCCTCCTCGATGCTTTCATAGTCGCCGAGAACGATCGCGCTGACCGCATCGCGCTCGAGGTTGAGCGCGATGCCGTAGACCGGCGTGTCGCGCCCGGCCTTGACCGGGAATTCGAGCAACTCCGACGCCATCGCGTTCTCTAACCCTTCGATCCGCGCGACGCCGTCGCCTACCGCGACGACCGTGCCGATGTTGACGACCTGCGGCCGCAGATCGACGCCATCCTGAATACTCTTCAACAAGCGCTCATATAGCTCTTGGGGGGTGGTCATCGCATGTTCCTCCAGAATAAGCACGACAGACGGTGGACAATAGCGGATCGAAGATGGAAGATACAGATCGCAGATCAGGCGCAAGCGATCTTCGCTCGTCGATCCTCGATCGTCGATCACCTATCGTCTGTCGTTCTTCGTTCTTTATCGGCAGCACACTCAGAACAAACCGGCGGGCAGGCGCTGCCCCCATCGCGGGCCACCTGTCCGCCAGCATACGCGGGTAGCGGGATAATCCTAGCTCGCCAGCATGTTGCGCTGGATGGCGCTCAAGCGCGTGCGCAGGCTGTTATCCAGCACCTGATCGCCGATGCGGATGATCAGGCCGCCAATGAGCGACGGATCGACGGTGAACCGCACCTCTAGCCCGGCCCCGTATCGTTCGCGCAACTCCTCGGTAATGCGTGCCTGCTGTGCCTCGTCCAGCAGCACGGCGCTTGTCACCTCGCCGGTGAGCGGGGCTTCGCCGCGCTGCGCGTAGTGCTCGAACGCGCGCACCACCCCCGGCAGTTGGTCGAGTTTGCCGTCGCGCGCCAGCGCCAGCAGCAAATTCTTGACCTCGCGCGGCGTGCTGGCCGGCAGCGCCTCGATCCGGTCGAGCACCGGCTGCGTCCCGTTGGCGCCTTCAAGCGTCGCCGCCGCGGCACGCAACGCCGTGAGCGCGCCGCCGATCAGCGAGTCGTACAGTGCGCGGGCGATGACTGTGGCCTCGGACGTACTCACACTTCCCTCCAGATGCGGAATGATGAACGGTGCATGGTGCATTGCCGCGCGACAGCCTGATGGTAGTCTGACGGCTGCCGACGTAGGATCGCTCTACAGCGTTCAATGCATCAGTCGGCGTTCATCCTTTAGTTCTGTCGCCCCAGGCTCGCCAGCGACTCTTCGATCAGCCGGTCGTGGTTAGTCTTCAGCTCCTCACCGAGCACACGCGCCGCCGTCTTGGTCACCAGGTCGGCCATCTGGCCCTTCAGTTCGCGCAGCAGCCGCTCGCGCTCCTGCGCGATTTGCTCGCGCGCCTCCTGGCGGATCTGCTCGGCCTCGGCGCGGGCCTGGGCGATGATCTCGGCCTCCTGCACCTTGGCGCGCTCCTGGGCCTGGGCCAGAATGGCGGCCGCCTCCTGCCGCGCCCGGGCGATCTCGGCATCGTAGTCGCGCTTCGCGTTGGCCAGTTGCTCCTTCACCTGCTCGGCGTCGCGCAAGCTCTCCTGGATGCGGCGCGTGCGCTCGTTCAGCATGTTGAGCACCGGCTGGTACAGAAAGCGCGTCAGCAGCACCAGCAGGACGACGACGTTCAGGATCTGAAAGACCAGCAGGCCCCAGTTGATACCAAGTTTTTCCACTGCCGTACTCCTCGTCTGTCTGTGCAGCCGCCCGTAGGTGGCCGGCAGCGGGAAGCTAGATGATATTGAAGCCGATCAGCAGGCCGAACACCAGGCCGAAGATAAACAGCGCCTCGGTGAGCGCGAATCCCAGGAACATGTAGGTGCGCACCAGGCCCTCGGCCTCCGGGTTGCGGCCCATCGCCTGGAGCGCGCCGCTGAAGATGATGCCGATACCCGCGCCCGGCCCGATCGCACCTAGCCCGATCGCGAGCGCCATAGCAACCAGCCGCAGGCCGGCGTCTGTCACCCCAGCCGGCTCCTGCTGTGCGAGCACGTTTGCGACTTCGCCTGCCAGATGCACCATGATGTGTGTCCTCCTTGATCAGCGTTCGTCGAGATAGGTCTAAACCCTTTATGCAGCGTGCCCGTTCAGCGCGTAGAACAGCGAACTGCGTTGCTGCTCACTGTTCGTTGCCTCTCTACGGCAGCGCCCGCGCCACCGAGTCGGCCTCTTCGACCGGCTCCGGGTGGCCGTGCGAGTCGTGGCCGTGCGCCTGCACCGCCAGGCTAAAGAACACCAGCGTCAGCACCGCGAAGATCACCGCCTGGATGAAGGCGACAAACACCTCCAGGCCATAGAACGGCAGCGGAACGACGTACGGGAACAGAAACATCATCACGACGAGCACGACTTCCCCGCCGAAGATGTTGCCGAAGATACGAAAGGCGAACGCAATGATGCGCATCACTTCCGAAATGAGCTCGATGATACCCACCAGTGCGGGGATGAATCCTTCACGGAAATTGAAGAATTTCCCGAGATAACCGATACCGAGCGCCTGGAAGCCATAGAATTCGATCATGAAGACCGCAACCAGCGCGACCGCCAGCGTCACGTTCAGATCAGCGGCCGGTGCGCGGAACCAGGGGATCAGCACATTGCCAGCGCCCTTCGGACAGTCGCCCGGCCAGCCGCGGAACAGCGACGGCTGGATCTCGCCCTCCGCCGCTGGCGCCAACGCCGCGCCCACACCCCCCTGCGGCGACGTGACCATCGCCACCGCCGCCGCTCCGTGGTGCTCGACACAGAAGCCGATGCTCCCGCTGCCGGGCACCAGGGCCAGCAGATTGCCGATCAGGAAGAACAGGAAGATCGTCGCAGGGAGCGGAAAGAACTTGGCGACGTTCCGGCGATCCACGCCGAGCGCGAAGTTGTAGAACGCCTCGATCACCGCCTCGACCACGTTTTGCAGCCCGGTCGGGATGAGCTTCAGCCGGCTGCCGACGCCGAAGGCCAGCGCGAGCAGAATGGCGTCGACCACGAGCGTCATCAGCAGCGAGTTGGTGAAGGGAATGCCGCCCTCACACGTCTCGCCGACCAGCTTGCCGCCTATGCAGAACAGCGGCTCGGCTTTGGCGGAGATGAACAGGTCGTCCTTGGTCATCCGCACGCCGAGCAGATACAAGACGACCCCGACGACCAGCAGGGCCAGGAGAAACTGGACGATGCGGTTCCGCAGCAGACGCGCCATTGCCTATGCTCCCTTCAGGACTTTGGGAACTCTTTCACAATCACTATAGCATACGGCCGGCCATCGGTCAACCATCGATTTGCGCGCACGGGGTTAGGACTGGTCGCCGCGGCAGGCGCGGCGGCGTGCACGGCCGATCAGGGCTCGCTTGCCCGCCCAAAGCGGCGCAAGTATAGCATAGGTGAAAATCGCGTGCAACCGAATTCAGAGGCTACGCCAGCAGTTCCTGGATGTCGCGGATGGCGCGCTTGGCGTACACCCATACCGAGCCGATCTTGGTGGACGACGCGGCCTTGTCGAAAATCACCACCAACATAAAGCGCTGCTGGATGTCGAAGCAGTAGAGGTCGAAGTGCGTGCCTTCCTGCACGTAGAGCGCGCTGGCGTCGCTCTCGCGCAGCACCTGCGAGATCTGCCCGGCGGTGGAGAAGGTGGTGGAGAGCAGCGGCAGCAGGATCATCGTGGGCACGCCGCTGGTGACGCCGACTTCCGCCAGCACCATGCCAGCGCGGTCCGCCAGCAGGATGCACTGCGAGCCGACATCCTGCAGCAGTTCGTGCATGCGGTTGCGGATGGGCGGCAGGTTGTCGGCCGTAAGGACGATCGCTCCCTCACGGCGGCGGAGCGGCGTCTGGCGGCGGGGCGGCTCCGGTGGCGCGGCGGGTGCGGCCGGGGCGGTGGCCTGCGCCTCGCGAGGCGAGCGCTCGGCGGCCGGGCGCGGCGCGGGCGCCGGCGCGCCG
>JBHOQX010000048.1:0-21944 GCA_042408595.1 Roseiflexaceae bacterium
ACGTCGTGTGTCGGAACCGGACTCAGCTACGCTACGAGTTGCGCTTGGCGACGGCTCGCCTCCGGCATAAGCCGCACGTCATCCAAGGTTGCATCACCCAGGCCGGGCTCTCACTTTAGATGGCTGTGCAGCAGGCTATAGTAATCGCTATGCACATCGCCGCCGGTGCAGGTCACGGCGATGTCGGGCATGGTCGCCAGTTGCTTGGCAATATCCAGTGCGTTGGTCACGATCTCGAGACGCCGGGGTGGCAGCCTACACAGCGCCAGTGCTACCTGCAACGTCGTGGTGCCCGCGCTGATCACCACGTGCTGGCCGGATCGGAGCAATTGTGCCGCCGTGTGGCCGATGCGCTGCTTCGCCACCGCGCACGCTTCGGCGGCGGCGTCGGTCCGGGGTGTGATCGGCGGCGGCAGGATCGAGGTGGTGCAGATGGTCACACCGCCGTGATACCGCGCGATCTGGCCCCGCTTTTCAAGCGCAACCAGGTCGCGTCGCACGGTCCACTCCGATACGCGCAGGCGCCTCGACAGTTCATGGACCGATATGCTTTGCTGCTGCGACAGAAGATGAAGGATCTTATCCTGGCGGCTGATCGAGCGCGAGCCATTCATACGCTGTGCCTGTTCCTTCCGGCAAAGCAATCCTGACGTGATGGCTAGGATCGCAGCGGTGCGCTCGGGCGTATGAGCATTTTACACCATTCGCGAACAGTTGCTCGGGCCGCTTGACCATCGAGCACAGGCTACGTATCCTTGGGGCTGGGAGGTCATGGTCATCCTGCTGTTGAGTGCTTGAACACTCTCAAGTGTAGGATGCCTGGCTCCTTTGTGCACCACTTTCAACATCCTACCGGAGCGCCGCGCTAGACGGTGGTCACCGGCGTGGAGCGCACAGATGTGCAGCGCGAGCAGGTACTGTGCGCGCCGGGAAGCATCAAGCCGCACAAGAAGTTCCTGGCCCAGTTGTACGTGCTGAAGAAGCGAGGATGGGAGGCGGCACACGCCGTTCTTCCCGGGGTGCCGGCCGCAATTCTACATCCACACGACGGGCGTAACGGAGAGTATCAAGCTGCTCGAGGGATGGAGATGATGATGTCGGGCGACAACGTGCAGACGGGGGTAAAACTGATCGTTTCGGTCGCGATCGAGGAGGGGCTGCGCTTCGCCGTTCGCGAGGACGGCCGCACCGTCGGCGCCGGCATCGTCACCACGATTGTCGAATGACACTCCTGGCGCGCATCTGGGCGGCGGTCAGCAGCGGGGAGTGGGGGCAGTGGTTAACGCGTCCGACGCGGCGGCACCGCGTCGTCGCGGCTCAGGGCGCGGGCGTACCGTCGGCGCTGGTCGCGCACCCACAGGTCGTAGCTATCGATCGTGTCGCTCAGGTGCATATTGCGCAGGACCGGGTGGGCCACGCCGCGATGGTCGAGCTCGCGGATGGTCAGCTCGTTCAGCGACTGCACGACGGCGAGGGCACCGATCGATGAGAGGGGGCAGACCTGGTACGCCCCGGTCTGCCCCTCGACCTGAACCGTCAGATCGCCCATGGGCATGCTGTTGTCGAGGAAGAAGCCGCGCTCGGCGGCCTGGACGACGTGGTACAGCGTCTTACCGGAGCTATGCTTCGGCGCTGCCAGTCGCGCCTGCTCGAGGGAGGCGAGGGCGACGAGCGGGAGCTGGGGGTAGCGCCGCTGCCACTCCAGGGCGATATCGACCGCGGCCACCGTGGTTCCCGTCGCCGAGACGACAAGCAGCACGTCGTGAGGCCCCACGTCGAATTCGCTCAGCAGCGCCGCGCCAAGCCCCTCGATCCGCTCAACCTCCTGGTTGACTCTGATGCCGTTCGGCCCCACCACGTCGGTAAAGGTCACGAGCCCCGCGGTGAGCAGAGGATGGAAGCCTGTGAGGGCGCCCATGCGTACGACTGTCTCCTCTACCGCGATGCGGGAGTGGCCGTTGGCGTAGACATGGACCAGGCCGTCGTGCTCGAGGGCGTCGGCGTAGATGCCGGCCACCGCCGCGAGTGTTTTGGTCTGGGCGACGAGCGTCGCCTTCACCCGCTCGAGCTGCGCTGGAAAGGAAAACTCCAAGGTGCTCATTCCTTAGGGGCCTTTGACCCCTTGGCGGTGCTCCGGATCTATAGCGAGCATAGTTACAAGCGTAGCAGGAGCAAACGGGAAAATCAACCCGATTTCTGCCCGCTTGTGCGCCGCTGAGCACTGTCACTCACCGGATAAGGGGGACAGGATTTTGGCGTGCCCGCCGGCCGAGCGCGCGGCGAGTGAGCAAACGGGCGTGCGATACATTGAAATGCCCGGTTGACCGTACTATAGTGGCCCTACCGCGTGGTCCCGAGCACTCTTCCGCATGCCCTCTACAGTGCTTAACAGGAGAACCAGCTGATGAAACACTGTCGTTACAGCCTGGTCGCTATCCTTGCCATCGTCACCATAATCCTGTCCGCCTGTGGCGCAGGTGCCGCGCAGGCACCGGCCGCCACCACGGCCCCCGCCCCCCAAGAGCCGGCCGCCACCGCCGCCCCCGCCGCAAATGCTTCCAGCGAAGCCCCGCTCCTCGTGGCGATCAACAAGAGCGCTGACCAGCAGTACTTCGTCGATCTGCAGACCTCGTTCCGCGAGACCGCCAAGACCCTGAAGGCCCAGGCTCGCACCTTCGACGCCAAGCTCGACCCGAGCCTCGGCATCTCGATGGTGAACGACGCGATCTCCGCGGGTGCCAAGGGCATCGCCATTACCGTGCCCGATCAGACGATCGGGCCGGCGATCGCCAAGGCCGCGAAGGACGCCGGCGTGATCCTGATCGCCACGGACGACAGCATCAAGGACGCCGACGGCAACCCGGTGCCTTTTGTCGGCTTCGACGGCAAGGATATGGGCAAGAAGGTCGGCGAGGCCGCCGCCAAGCTCCTGACCGAGAGCGGCTGGCTGAAAGATTCGACTAAGAAGGTTGGCGTGCTTTCGGTCGAGGTTCAGACCCTCTCGGTGTGCAACGACCGTACCGACAACGCCAAGGCCGCGATCAAGGCCGCCGGCGTGACCGACGTCCAGATCTTCCCGGTGCCCTATACCGGTGAGACCCTGGCAGCGCAGGACGCGGCGGGTCCGATCATCACCGCCAACCCCACGATCACCAACTGGGTCGTCTTCGCCTGTAACGATGAGGGCGCGCTCGGCGCGCTGAACGCGCTGGCCACGGCTGGCGTGAACCCTGCCAACATCATCGGCGTGGGACTTGGCGCCTACGAGGCCTGTAAGCCCTGGGCCGCCGGCCAGTCGTCCGGCTTCAAGGCCGCTCTGTTCATCTCGGGCCGCGACGTCGGCAAGATCGCGGCCCAGGTGCTCTACGACGCGATCTCCAAGGGGACGCCCCCGCCCGCGAACACCTACGCCCCCACCTCGATCGTCAACGCCTACAACTTCAAGGACACGATGGACTCTGTCTCGCTGGCCAACTGCTCGAAGTAGACCAGCCCGCCACGTGTGCCCGGGCGACCGCGGCCCGGGCGCCCGGCACTGCCAGGCAACCATCGCCCGCTGGAGGACAACCATGACCATCAGCGCGCCCCCCAATGTCGACAGGCGCGGAACCCTGCACATCCGCAACGTCAGCAAGGCATTCCCCAACGTCCAAGCCCTCGCTGACGTCTCGCTGGACGTGCGGCCCGGCGAGATTTTGGCCCTCATGGGCGAGAACGGCGCCGGGAAGTCGACTCTGCTCAAGATTATCAACGGCGACTACCAGCCGGACGCTGGAACCCTGGCCCTCGACGACCGCCCGGTCGCCTTCCCCAACCCCTACGAGGCCCACAGGGCCGGCATCAGGGTGATCTACCAGGAGCCCGAGATTATCCCCGGAGTCGACGTCGCCGAGAACATTTGGGTCGGCGAGCTGCCGAAGCGCTTCGGCGTGATCGACCGCCGCCATCTCCACGAGCAGGTGCGCACGGCCCTGGCCGAGTACGGCTTCGAGGGGACGCTGCCAATGCACCTCCTGGGCGACCAGCTCTCGCCCGCACAGCGCCAGTTGGTGGAGATCATGCGCGCCCTGAAGTCGGGGGTGCGCGTCCTCGCCCTCGACGAGCCGACCTCGTCGCTCTCCGAGGAGGAGGTGCAGCGACTGTTCGCCCTGGTACGGCGGCTGCGCGATGAGGGCGTGGCGATCATCTACGTCTCGCATCGTATCAAAGAGATCCTCCAGCTCTGCGACCGGGTCGCCATTCTGCGCGACGGCCGGCTGGTCGTGGTGTGCCCCGCCGCTGAGCTGAACGACGCTGCGATGGTGCGCCTGATGGTTGGGCGCGAGCTCTCAGACGTCTTCCAGCGCCGGCGAGCGGAGCCGAGTGCCGAGGTGCTGCGGGTTGAGGATCTGCACAGCCGCTGGCACCAGGGCATCTCGTGCTACATCAGGGCCGGCGAGGTGGTGGCCTTAGCAGGGCTGGTGGGCGCCGGCCGAAGCGAGCTGGCCAAGGTCATCTTCGGAGACCTACCGAAGGCCCGGGGCCGCGTGTTGCTCGGCGGCCGGGAGGTGAGCATCCGCCGGCCGAGCGACGGCATCGCCAACGGCATTGGCTTCGCGCCCGAGGACCGCAAGCGCGAGGGTCTGGTGCTGATCCGCAGCGTGATCGAGAACGCCTCCATGGCGATCCTGGGCCGGATCAGCCGCTTCCACGTCGTGCGGCGGGGGCGTGAGCGCGCGATCGTGGGCGACTTCGTCGGCAAGCTGCGCGTGCGTACGCCCTCGCTCGACCAGGAGGTCGGGAAGCTCTCGGGCGGCAACCAGCAGAAGGTGGTGCTGGCCCGCTGGTTGGCCGCACAGCCGAGGCTGCTCATCCTCGACGAGCCGACCCGCGGCATCGACATCGGGGCCAAGGCCGAGATCTACCGGCTCATCGACGAGCTGGCCAATCAGGGGCTCGCGATCATGCTGATCAGCTCCGAGCTGCCCGAGGTGCTCGGGCTCGCCGACCGCATCTACGTGATGCAGAATGGCCGCATCACCGGCGAGCTGGAGGGCCCCCAGGCGACGGAGGAGGCCGTCCTCGCCTTGGCGATGGTCGATCAGCTGGCGACGACGCCCGCTGCATCACACGAGGACACGCAGAGACTATGAGCAACAAGACGACAACCCACCCCGTCGCGCCCCTGGCGGCCGCCGACCCGCTGCGGCGCACGGTCGCGGTCATCGGTACCGATAACCTCTCGCTGCTGATCGCGATCGGCGGACTGATCTTCCTGATCACTGTTGTCAGTGGCTGGTTCGGGCTGACGGGCGGCGACAGATTCTTTTCCTGGCAGAACATCATGAATAGCCTGGCACAGGCCATCGTAATCGTGGGCCTGCTAGCGGTCGGCCAGACCGTGGTGATCATCGCCGGCGCTCTCGACATCGCCGTCGGCTCCACGGCCTCGCTGGGCTCTGTGGTCGCGGCGTCGGCGCTGGTCGGCGTGGGCACGGTCGGGGCCCTTGGCGTCTTCCCGACCGGCAACGTCTTCTTCGCGGTGCTGGCGGGCGTCCTCGCGGGCGCCGTCGCCGGGTCGATCAATGGGCTGATCGTCACCGTGCTGCGGGTCAACCCGATCATCGCCACCTTGGGCACGCTGGCGGCCTTCGGCGGCATTGCCTTCCTGCTCGCACCCGACGGCAAGCCCATCGGTGTAGTGACGCAGCCCACCTTCACCTGGCTCGCCCAGGGCCGGTTTCTAACCGGCCTGCCGGTTCCGCCCCTCGGCGGCGCGGGCTGGACGGGTATCCCGGTGCTGACAGTGATCCTCGTTGTGGTCGCGGCTGTCGTCCACGCGATCATGAGCTACACCGACTTCGGCCGCTCGATCTACGCTATCGGTGGCAACGCGACGGCCGCCCGCCTCGCCGGTATCAATGTGCAGCGGGTGACCATTCTGGTGTATGTGCTCTCCGGTGGTATCGCCGGCCTGGCGGGCGTGCTGCTTACGGCGCGCACGACCTCGGGTAACCCGGTGAACGGGACTGGTCTTGAGCTGCAGGCGATCACGGCGGCGTTCCTCGGCGGGGCGGCGACGACGGGCGGCAAGGGCACGATCATGGGTACCGTGCTGGCCGTGATCCTGGTCGGCATCCTTAACAACGGGATGAATCTGCTCGGGTTCAATACCTTCATCCAGCGCGTCGCCTTGGGCCTGCTGCTGATCAGCGCCGTGGCGATCTCGCAGTGGCGCTCGTCGCGTGCCGAGCGCGCTCGCACGCGCGCAGCGGCGTAACCGGAATGGTAGGCGCACCCTACCCCTCGGCCATCACGACCTGCACGCCCCGCTGCGCGAAGTGCCGCTGGTACTCGCCCGCGAGGGGCGCGTCGGTCACCCGGATGGACTCGGCCGCGGTCGAGGCGTATTACGTCGCCTCGCAGCGCCAACTGATCTGGCGGCGGTTTCGCAGACACAAGGTTGCGGTGGCGAGTCTCATTCTCCTTACGCTGATGGACCTATCGGCGATCCTGGCGGATTTCATTGCGCCGTACCCGGCCAACGAACGGCAGCACGAATATCGCTACGCGCCGACGCAGCGGTTGCGCTTTTTTCATCCTGGCTACGTTGGTCCGCACATGTACGGACTGGAGCGCGACATTATGCCTTTTCGGGCGGTCAGCGGCAGCGGATCGGAATCGCGCGGGCGCTGGTTACGAATCCATCGCTGATCGTCGCGGATGAGGCGGTCAGCGCGCTGGACGTCTCGGTGCGGGCGCAGGTGCTCAATCTGCTCCAGGATCTGCAGCGCGACTTTGGCCTGACCTATCTGTTCATCAGCCACGATCTGAGCGTCGTGCAGCACATTTCGGAGCAGGTTATGGTGATGTATCTGGGCAAGATCGTGGAAGTGGCGCAGACCGACGAACTGTTTACGCGACCACGCCATCCCTACACCGAAGCGCTGCTGCTGTCGATCCCACGACCCGATCCGCGCACACGCACGACCGAGGTGTTTCTGTCGGGGGATCCGCCAAGCCCGGTCGATCCGCCGACGGGCTGTTATTTCCACCCGCGCTGCAAATACGCGACCGAAAAGTGCGCAGTGGAAGCGCCGCCGCGTGTGCAGATGACGCCGACACAGTTCGCTGCCTGCCATTACGCCGACACGCTCCATCTTCAAGGTGTGCATGAGCCGGACGTGTCGCGATCTGCAGCTTCCCGCTCAGCGCCGGTATTGCACAACGCGGCGTAAAGGTTGCACCTGAACGATCGTGTGGAGAGATGTATGGCCGGGTTTGAAACGTTGGGACAGATAGCTGGGGATGTCGAAGTGATCGCCGTCCAGGACGGCGACGGCTGGGGCATCGCCGTGCGCGGTCCGGTACGGTTGTCACTGACACAGCGCGCTCCGGTGCAGGCCGAGGTGTGGAACACGGACGTCCAGCGATTCAGCGCCGCCTATGCAACCATCGATCGATCACAAGCGGCGTTTACGGGCCGGACACGCCTGCCACTCGGCGACGGCGCGACCTTGCGTGTCGAAGATCGCTGGTCGATCGAGGACGGGCTTGATCGGGCGGGACGTCCGCTGATCGACAAACACTTCGCCTTCGCCTCCGTCGGCGGCGAGGAGCGCGACGGACGGCTCGAACTGGGCCTGTGGTTTCCCGGCACCGAAGGCGAGGTCACGTATCTGGCCTACACGCCGCTCACGTCGGGCGAGTTCGGCGGCAACGCGCGGCGGCGCTGGCGGCAGCGCTATCATCCGATCGAGGACGGCTTCGAGCAGCAGGACCCGGTCGCGTTCCGCCTCGGCGTGCGCGAGTGTGATCAGGCGTTCCGGCGAGACGCGTGGCGCTGGGCCTGGCGCACCCTCGCGCCTGAAGCGATGCCGCACGATCTCGAATTGGTGCGGGCCGCGCTTGGCGACATGCTGGACCACTCGATCCAGCAGGTGGGTGATCGCGCCGCGCCGGCCCATCTGATGCATCCTGTGACCGGCAACGTCTACGATCGTCCGGCAATGATGGGCTTTACCGGGGGGCGATCGAGACGGGCGCGTTGCTGACGAGGCCGACGAGAATTTGCACTGGAAGCGCGGCGTGACCACCGTTGGCCTCCAGCTGATCGCAACCGGCCACTCGTTGGTCGATGCGTACATGGCCTGGGATGTGCCGAGCGATGCCAAGAGGAATTCGATCCGGCCTTGTTTGCCCAACTAGCAGCTGGATCGAATGCCGCCGTCGCACCTGAACACGACGCGTGAGTGCCCGTACGTTCAACACAACGATCAAGGACATACACCATGCCGACACTCTGGGGAACGACGTACGATCGCAACGAGTTGCTGCGCCGCGTCGGGCGGTTGGATCAAATCGCGGGCGTGCGATTGGTGACGCTCGGTGACGGCGTGGAGCGCGGCGTGCGCGTGCTCGAATTTTGCACTGGCAGCGGCTTCAGCTTCGACGTGCTGGTCGATCGTGCCTTTGACATCGGGCGCTGCGAGCACAACGGTCGCGCGCTCGGCTGGCAGTCGGCGGTGGGCTTCACTGGACCGTGGTTTTACGAGGCCGAAGGTTTCGGCTTTTTGCGATCCTTCGGCGGCGGGCTGCTGACGACATGCGGGCTGGATCACACGCTGTTCGCGACCGAGGACAGCGCGGCGCAGTACCACTATCCGCCCAAACCAACCGAATCGTACGGGCTGCACGGCAGGATCAGCAATCGTCCGGCGCGACTGGTCGGCTACGGCGAGCGCTGGGACGGCGACGAATGCGTGCTGTGGGCCGCGGGCGAGGTCGTGCAGGCCTCGGCGCTGGGGGAAACGCTGCTGCTGCGACGGCGGATCGAATCGTACGTCGGCGCGTCGCACCTCACGATCCGCGACGAGGTGATCAACAGCGGCTTCCATCCGACGCCGCACATGCTGCTGTATCACGTCAACGTCGGCTTTCCGATCGTCGATGCGGGCGCGGAGATCGTGTTACCGGCGCTGGGCGCAACAGCGTGCGGTGAGTATCCCATGGAGGGCTTTGCCACGCTCCAGCCGCCGACGCCGGATTACGAAGAGCAAGTGTTTGAATACGATCCCCTCGCCGAGGCCGATGGCAGCGTGCCGATCGGGATCGTCAACCGCGCGCGTGGCTTCGGCATGTACGAGGTCTTCAAACGCGATCAACTGCCGCATCCGTTTATCTGGCGCATGTTAGGCGAGGGCAACTACGCTGTCGCTCTGGAACCGAGCACCAATCGCGTCGCCGGACGGCACGATGCGCGCGCGCGTGGCGAACTGATCCAACTCGCGCCCGGCGAAACCCGCCGCTACGATCTTGAACTGGGCGCGCTCGACGGAAGCACAGCGATCGATCAGTTTGTGGCGCGCATGGCAGCACTACGAAAGGCAGCACATCGATGACCAACGTCCACCCATCCACTTTCGATCCATCAAACATGCTCCAACTCGGCACGCTCAGGGGCGGCGCGCAGATCGTAGCGAGCCAAACCACGGCAGGCTGGGGGCTGACCGTTCAGAACGCGGGCCATGCCAGCGCGATCCAACCCCATCCGGCGCAGATCGAGGTGATCGACGAGCAGGGTGCGATCCAAACCTTCCGCGCTGGCTACGATTCGGTGGATCAGATCGACGCTGCGTTGCGCGCGATGGCTACGATCCGCTTGCCCAACGGTGCGCAGATCGCGATCGAGGATACGTGGCATTGCGATGGCGAGTGCCTGCGGTTGTCGCGGGACATTGCGGTGCGGGGCGACGCGCCCGGCGGCTTTTTGTCGGCGATCACGTTTGAGATCGAGCGACCCGCGACGATTCCCGACGTCGATCTGTTCGCGCCGGGGATGTTGTACGGGCGTTGCGAGCATATCACCGACGTGGCGATCGGCGGCAGCGCCAACTACGCAGCGGGCATTCGCCAGATCCGCATCCGCGAAGACCGGCTGCCCACTCCGCTGTTCGGCATCCGCTGCGACGATGGATCAGCCGTGGCGGTGCTGAACGAGCGCCCGGATGGCCGCACGATCGTTGCCGACGCGCACGACGTGACGGCGGATCAGATCGTGATCGACGCGCGGCTACGATTCGCGGCACTGGGTGTCGAGGAACAAGATAACCGACTGGTGCTCGGCTGCTGGTTTCCCGGCACCGAAGGCGGCGCGACCTACAGCGGCAACACCTATCCGAATGGCCAGTTGCAGCGCTGGCGCAGGCGCTACCACCCGATTGAGAACGGCCTGACGCAGCACTACCAGATCGCGTTTCACGCCGATCGCGCGCCTGCGTTCGGCGCGTGGATGACAGCGATCTGGCGCTGGGCGTGGCGCACGCTCGATCCCCTCGTCGTGCCGCAGCCGATCGAGAAGATCGAGCGCGTGCTGGTCGATCGACTGGCCGATCAGGTGATCGTCAACGGCGATCTGGCGGGCATCCCGTTCATCTGCGACGCGACCGACGGCAGGGTGATTTCCCAACATCGTAAGGCGATCATGGGATTTTGTGGGCGCAACGTCGAGGCGGCGTACTACCTGCTGCACGCCGCCCAACACGAGAGTGACCGCAGCGAACAGTATCGAGCGCTGGCGGTGAAGATTCTTGACGCCTTTACGCGACTGCCAACCACGCCACCGATCGCCGAGGGTTTTGATTTGGACGACGGTCGTCCACGCGCCACGGTAGGTGAAACTGTGTTCCTTCGTTCTCTGAGCGAGGGCGGCGCATATATGCTGCGCGCGTGGCAGCTTGAACAGCGGCGCGGCGTCGATCATTCACACTGGCGGCAGTGGGCGGTCGAACTCGGTGATTGGATGATCCAGCAACAAGTAGCAGATGGCGGCTTTCCGCTCGGCTGGAAGCTTGGCAGCGGCACGATCGAACACGAATCGCTCAAGTCGAGCTACAACGCGGTGCTGTTTTTGCTGCTACTGAGTGATGTGACAGCTAATCCGAGCTACCGAGATTCTGCGATCCGCGCCGCGAGGTTTTGCTGGCGCGAAGGGCAGTGCGACGGTACGTTCGTCGGTGGCACCGTGGATAATCCTGACGTGGTGGACAAAGAAGCGGGCACGGTGTCGCTCGAAGCGTATCTGGCGCTGTACGAGCAGACGGACGATCCGATCTGGCTCGATCGGGCGCAGGCAGCAGCAAACTTCGCCGAAACCTGGATCTACTGCTGGAACGTGCCGATGGCCGAGGACGACGACGACGCGGCGCTGCACTGGAAACGCGGCGTGTCAACCGTCGGCCTCCAGCTGATCGCCAGCGGCCACTCGCTGGTCGACGGCTACATGGCCTGGGACGTGGCGCGCTACGCCAAGCTCCATCGCTACACCGGCGACCGGCATTACCTCGACGTCGCGCGCATTCTGCTGCACAACACCAAGCTGATGATCGCGCTGCCTGATCGGCTCTACGATCTCGCCGGACCGGGCTGGCAGCAGGAGCACTGGAGCCTTGCGCCGCGTCGGGGCTACGGCCTGCACCGCTACTGGCTGCCGTGGATGACGGTCAGTCACCTCGAAGGCATCGTCAGCCTGCGCGAGTGGGATGCGGGGGTGTATGAGGAGCTGAAAGAACCAAGAACGGGTGCCCTCTGGGCAAACCAAGAACCGGAACGACAACACTTTTCCACTTAAGCCGTGCATACAAAGGAAAGGTTTCCATGGATCAATCCAACGATGCCAACGCCGCGCAGCGTTATATCGCGACGGCGGCGGAGATCGTGAAGACGATCGCCGCGACGCAGCTTGCGGCGATCGATCGCGCCGCGCACATCTGCGCCGATACGATCGTCAACGATGGGCTGGTGTTTTGCTGGGGCGGCGGGCATAGCCGCATGTCGGTCGAGGAGATGTTTCCGCGCATCGGCTCGTTTCCCGGCTTTTATCCGATGGTCGAACTGGCGATGACCTTTTACACCAACTTCGTCGGCGCGGACGGGATGCCGCAATCGTTTTTTCTGGAGCGCGCGCCCGGTTACGCCGATGCGATCCTCCAAAACTACGAGTTCGGCCCGCACGATTCGATGATCTGCTTTTCGAGCACGGGCATCAACGGTGTGGTGATCGACATGGCGCTCCGCGCCAGAGAGCGCGGCATGCCGGTGATCGCCGTTACGTCGGTGCAGCACGCCGACGCCACGCAAACGCGTCATCCGTCCGGCAAAAAGCTGAAGGAGATCGCCGACGTGGTGATCGATAACTGCACGCCGCCGGGCGACGCCGTCGTGACGATCCCGGGCCTGAAATACAAGGTCAGCCCGACCAGCACGATCGGCGCGACCACGATCGTCAATGCGCTCAAGGCACGCACGGCGGAGCTGATGATGGAGCGCGGCGTCGAGCCGGTGGTCCTGACCAGCCCGCATTTCGTTGACAGCGAAGCTGAGTCGCAGGCGCAGTTGCAGCGGGTCTACGCCGAGTTCAAGCGGCGCAAGCGGATGATTTTTGGAAGACAGTGAGAACAAAGAGCAAAGAACAGAGAACAAAGAGGTTTGATCTGTTCCTTGTTCTCTGTTCTCGCGAAGCATATGATCGAACTCCTCCTCGGAATCGATGTCGGCACCAGCAACGTCAAGGCCGTACTGGCGACGCCCGACGGCACCGTTATGGCGCAGGCGGCAGCGGCGCTCCCGATCCACCATCTGCGACCGGGCTGGGTCGAGCAAGATCCGGCTGACTGGTGGCGGGGCGTGATCGCCGTGACGCGCGCCGTGATCGAGCGCGCTCAGGCAGATCCTGCCCATGTTGCCGGGATCGGCGTGAGCGGGCAGGGCTGCGCGGTGACGTTGATCGATCAGACGGGCGACGTAGTCCGTCCGGCGATCATCGGCATGGACAGCCGCTCCGAGCCGCAGTGCGCGCAGCTGCGGGCAGCGTGCGGCGACGCGATCCTGCGGCTCAACGGCAAGCAGCCCGCGCCCTACAACGCCGATCCGGTGTTGCTCTGGCTGCAGCAGCACGAGCCTGAGTCGATCAAGCGGGCGCAGACGAGCCTGACCACAACGGGCTACATCACCTACAAATTGACCGACGAACAGGTGTTGAACGTATCGGACGCCAGCATCCTGTTCGCCTTCGATCTCCACACCGGGCACTGGTCGGACGAGTTGATCGATGCCTTCGGACTGCCGCGGCGGCTCTATCCGCGCGTGGCGCCGTGCAGCGAGGTTGTGGGTGGATTAACCGCAGCGGCAGCGGAACTGCTCGGCCTGCGATCGGGCATACCGGTGGTGGCAGGCGGCGAGGATACGTCGTCGGCGGGGCTGGCGATGGGCGTCGTGCGGCCGGGGCAGGCGCTGCTGTCGCTCGGCACGGCCGGCACGGTCTACGTCGTGCCGGACGATCTGATCGTCCATCCCGATCTGCTGACGTTTGAGCACGTGCTGCCCGATCGGTTGTTGTTCGGTGGGTCGATGGTGGCAGCGGGCGCGGCGCTGCATTGGTGCCGCGATCTGCTGGGATCGGATTGTTCGTTCGACGAACTGACGGCGCTGGCGGCGGAGGTAGGGCCCGGATCGGATGGCGTGATCTTTTTACCGTACCTGAGCGGCGAGCTTCAGCCGATCAACGACGGCAACGCGCGCGGCGTGTTCTTCGGCCTGAGCATGAGCACGACGCGGGCGCAGATCGTCCGGGCGGTGCTGGAAGGCACGGCCTACGCGATCGCGCATAACCTCCGGGTCGCGCAGGAAACAGGCGCGCGGATCGACGAGCTTCGCGCGGTGGGCGGGCCGACGCGCAGCGCGCTGTGGTGCCAGATCATCGCCGACGTGACCGGGCGAAGCGTTGCGGTCATGGACGACGCAGCGGGCGCGCCGCTGGGCAACGCGCTGCTGGCGGCGGTCGGCGCGGGGGTGATCGCGGACGCTGGAATCGTAGCCAGCCGCGCGGCCCGGATCGAACGATCGTATGCGCCGGGTGAGGCTGAGCACGCGCACTATCAGCAGATGTTTGCGCTGTATCAGCAATTGTATCCGGCGCTCAAAGCGCAGTTTGCTGCCCACGCGGCGCTGCCTCACTGGATCAGATGAACCGATTAGCACACAAAGTAGCGATCATCACCGGCGCGGGGGCCGGGATCGGACGCGGCTGTGCCGAAGCGTTCGCGCGTGAAGGTGCGCGGGTGGTCGTGGCCAACCGCAGCGCCGCGGCAGGTGAGGAGGTCGCGCACGGTATCGTTGCCAGCGGCGGAGACGCGATCTTTGTCGAGGTCGATGTCGGCGCACCAGAGCAGGTCGAGGCGCTGGTGCGGCGGACGGTCGATCACTACGGACGGCTCGATATCCTGATCAGCAACGCGGGCATCGGCGGGCGCGCGTATGGCGACGGCCCCATCGATCGCTGCACGATCGAAGCCTGGGACGCGATCATGCAGGTTAACCTGCGCGGCACGTTTCTGGCCTGCAAATACGCGATCCCCCCACTCCTCCAATCCGGCAGCGGTGCGATCGTCACCATGGCTTCGGTGTTGGGGCTGGTCGGCACGCAGGGCTTGTTCGATACCCACGCCTACAGCACCAGCAAAGCCGGCATCATCGGCCTGACGCGCTCGATCGCAGCGCACTACGCGCGGCAGGGGCTACGCGCGAACGTGATCGCGCCCGGATTGGTCGATACCAAGATGGCGAATCGGACCAAGAGCGACGATGCGCTGTTGGAGCAGGTCGCGTTCTGGCAGCCGCTGGGGCCGATCGGCGAGGTGCGCGATGTAGCCGACGCGGCGGTGTATCTCGCCAGCGACGAAGCTAAATTCATTACCGGGATCGTCCTGCCGGTGGACGGGGGCTGGACGGCGCAGTGAATTAACCACAGAGATACACAGCGTACTGGGGGACGTTCCGGATCGCTGGGTCCGCTGTGCTGCTGTGGTTCAACGTGAGGTTGCATGGACATCTACACCAAACAACTAGAAACGCTCTACGACGCCGACGTCATCGTGGTCGGCTCCGGCTCGGCGGGCACGACGGCGGCGATTGCGGCGGCTCGCAATGGCGCACGCACGGTGCTGGTCGAGCGGATGGGCTACCTCGGTGGTACCAGCACGCAGGTGCTCGACACCTTCTACGGCTTCTACACGCCCGGCTCGGTGGCGTACAAAGTCGTCGGCGGCGTGCCCGATGATGTCGTCGCGGCGCTCAAGCAGCGCAAGGCGGCCTTCGAGCGGCCCAACACCTATGGGGCCGGTACGGGCGTGACCTACGATCCGTTTTTGCTGCGCGTGGTCTGGGAAGAACTGGCACAACAGGCGGGTGTGCAGTTGCTGCTGCATAGCTTCTGCACCGACGTTGTAATGGATGGACAGCGGATCACCGGCGTGGTGATCGACGGCAAGCGCGGGCTGCTGAAGCTCACGGCGCGGGTGGTGATCGATTGCAGCGGCGACGCCGACGTCTGCCATCAGGCCGGCGCGCCCTACGAACGCGCGGGCGAGATCGATCCGGCGCAAACGTTGACCACGACGTTTCGCATGATCAACGTCGACACCGATCGCGCCAGGCAATTCTCTAAAAAAGAGTTGTGGGCCAGGATGCAGGAAGCCGCCGACAGTGGACTCTACGATCTGCCGCGCCGCGAGGGAAGCTGGCACATCACCACACAGGCGGGCGTGATCCACACGATTATGACGCGCGTAGCGGATGTCGATGCGACCGATCCCGTCGCGCTGACTCAGGCTGAGATCAGCGGGCGGCGGCAGGCGATCGAGTACGCGCGCTTTTTGCGCGAGCATGCGCCCGGCTTCGAGCGTGCCGAACTATCGTGGATGAGCGAGCCGATCGGTGTGCGCGAAACGCGGCGCGTGTACGGGCGCTACCGCCTGACGCGCGACGATTGCCTCCAGGCGCGCAAGTTCGAAGATGCGATCGGCGCATGTGGCGCGCCGATCGAGGATCACCATGCCGGATCGGACACTACCTGGGTGTATCTGCCCGACGGCATGACCTACGATATTCCCTATGGTACGCTGCTGCCGCAAAACATCGACGGGCTGCTTGTCGCGGGCCGCTGCTTCAGCGCCACGCACGACGCCCACGCCTCATGCCGCTCGATGGCGCAAACCATGACGATGGGGCAGGCGGCCGGCACGGCGGCAGCGCTGGCGGTACAGCACGACACGCTGCCGCACGAGATGCCGATCACCGTGCTTCAGGATCGGCTTTTGGCGATGGGTGCGAAGTTCGGCGAGATTCGCGCGGATCAGCCGCTGATCGTCGGCGAAAGGCAGAGCAGATGAACGTCCCAACCACGCTGGGCGCACTGCCGGTCGAGCAGCTTGGCCGGATCAACGCCCACGATCACATCATCATCGATGGCGGGCTGACGGTGATCAAAGAGCCGGATTTCAAGCTAGACAGTGTTGAAAAGGCGATCGAAGAGCTGGGGCGCTGGAAAGCGGCAGGCGGCGGCGCGATCGTCGATACGATGCCCTTCGGCTGCGGGCGCAACGTCGACAAGCTGATCGCGGTCAGCCAGGCGACGGGCGTGCCGATCGTGGTGCCGACCGGCTTTCAAAAAAGCAGCTACTATCTGCCCGATCACTGGCAGCACCGCTACGATGAGGCCACGATCGCCGAGTTGTTGATCGCCGAATGCACGGAGGGGGTCGATCGCAATAATTACGATGGACCGATCGTCCGTCGCAGCGACGTCAAAGCCGGGCTGATCAAGGTCGCGGGCGATTATCAGTATCTTTCGCCGACCACGCGCAAGCTGATCGGGGCAGCCGGACGGGCTCACCAAGCGACCAACGTGCCGATCCTGGTGCATACCGAGATGGGCACCGCCTGCGATGAGCTGCTCGAGCGACTGGAAGCGGCGGGCGTACCACCGGAGCGTGTCATGTTATGTCACGTCGATCGCAATCCCGATCTTAAACTCCACCAGCGCTGGGCGGAGCGCGGCGCGTTTGTGGAATACGACACGCCGGGGCGGATCAAGTATCAGCCCGAACACGTCGTGATCGATCTGATCCGGCGTATGTTCGATGCGGGACTTGGCGACCATGTGCTGCTGGGCGGCGACATGGCGCGGCGATCGTACTGGAAAGCGTATGGTGGTGGGCCAGGCTTCGAGTATCTGCTGACGCCATTCAGCGAGCGGTTGCGAGAGGAGGGGCTGAGCGATATCCAGTTGGATCTCATCTGGCGACGTAATCCGGCGCGCTGGCTCTGCGCGGCAGACGGCTGATTGCGCTGAGGGAAGGTGATGTTGCACAGATGAACAACCGCGCGTCCACAGGATTTGCCCCCTCGGGCTGAGCCCCCGTACCCCGGCCTCCCCCCTCCGGGGAACCGCCGGGACGGAGGCGGGGATTCACGGCAGCGTGGACGCACCCCTGAGATCGGACCACTGGCAACGGATGCTCCTCGAGCGAGGCAGCCTTCACACCGCTAACCAGTCCAACTGCAACCAGCGACTACGAGACACGCATCGCTGACCTTGAGCGCGTCTGGGGCCAACTGGCCGTGGAGAATGCCGCCCCAAAAAAGGCCTTGCAGCGACTCTCGTCCAAGGCCGGCGCCAGCTTATGACCACCCTGCAGCAGGAAGGTCCGTCCCTCTCGCTCCGTCAACGCTGCTCACTGTTGGGCGTCAGCCGCTCGCGGTTCTACCAGCGGCTGCACCAGCCGACGCACGCGGAGCGCGACGTCGCGCTCCGCGACGCCATTGAGCGCATCGTGCTGGAGTTCCCCGGCTACGGCTACCGCCGGGTGACGGCCGAGCTGCAACGCCAGAAGTGGGAGGTCAATCACAAGCGGGTGCTGCGGGTCATGCGCGCCGAGGCCCTGCGCTGCCAGCTCCAGCATGGACCACCACCGACTCGTGCCATGGGCTGCCCACCGATCCCAATCTGCTGGCCGGCCTGGAAGTAAACCGAGCGAACCAGGCTTGGTTGGCCGATATTCGCTCTATCCACCTGCCAACGGGCTTCATCTCCCTGGATTGCGCCCTGGATGCTTGGTCCCGGCGTTGTGTGGGTTGGAAGCTGTCGCGTACGATCGATCGCCAATGCACTTTAGCGGCCCCCAACCACGCCATTGCGCTGTGCCAGCCCGAGCCTGACCACCACTCCGACCGTGGTGGGCAGTACGTCTCCACAGCGTATGTCGAGCACCTCATCAGTATGGATGCTCGCACCAGCATGGCGGGCAAGGGTAATCTCTACGTCGTCGAAGGATCGTGGCGAGCCGTGGTAGGCGAGCAGGGTGAAGCCGTCATCGAGCTCGAGTTCGACCGTGGAGCGAAAGGCGGCGATGACGGCACGGTCCGCATCCGACAATTGCGCCAGGCTCCACTGCCGCACCTCGTCCATCGCCTGCCGCCGTTCAGGGCTGATCGCCTCGTCGCCGGTCTCGTCGCCGCTCAGCAGCCAGGCGTCGGCGTTGCCCAGCGCCACCGGGCACCCAGGGTGCGCAGCCGCTGCACGACCTGCGCCGGCTGCGGGCCGCCCTGTACCGCGTCGCCCAGGCACACCAAGCGATCGATGCGATGGACGGCCCGTCGGTCGAGGTTAGCCAACATTGCATCGAAAGCGATGCAGTTGCCATGGATATCGGAGAAGACCGCGATGCGCATGGTCAGGCCTCCTCGCCAGCGGATGGACGGGCCGAACCCAGGCCGTGCCCGCCCACGGGCTGGGTCTCGAACCGCTCACCGAACCCGGCGATCAACGGCCGGCCCCTGGCAATGGCTTGTTGGACCGCTGGCAGCGACAGCGATGCCGCGTGGCTTGCTTTGCTCTCCCACACTTCCGTGATCCCGATCGCGTCGGCGTCCGCCGGGTCGCGCGCGACGATGGAGCTGAGGCAGCCCGGCATCGCGTTGACGCTCTCCAACAGAACGGCGATGAGCGCGTCGCGCTGCCCAGGGACGCTGCATAGCTTGCCGATCAATCCATCCATGGTTTCGTTCCTCATGTTTGATGTAGCTTCTCACTGCTCCTGCACATCAGATGCGACGACCAGTGCGGCCTGATGCTCGCGGTGATGCTCCAGCGAGCCTTCCAGCACGGCGATCAGCGCAGAGCCCGGCATCCATGCGAACCGATCAACCGCTAGCAGGTCGCGCGCTGGGACTCGCTCCGCAAGTGCGATCAAGCGCAGAAACCCCGCGCGCCACGCCTGATGCACAGCGGGCCAGGGCAGGTCGTGGTAGGTCCGATAGATCGTGGCGTTGAACTGCTCAAGGAGATCCTCCGCGTCGGGGTCGGGTCCGGCCACCCATCCGGGCATCACGGGCTGCGCATCGTGGAGCGCCGCTTCCACGCGCGCGATGGAGACCTGCTGCCACGCATGCAGATGGGCGAGCACGTCCTTGACCGACCAGCCCCCGGGTTGCCGCGGCGCGGTGAGCCGCTCCTCGCTCGTACCGGCGATCAGCGCTTCCCAGCGGTCGAATTCGTCGCGCAGCGCCGCGATGGCGCTATGTGTGCTGTCCATGTGCTGAAAGCCTCCTCGTTTCATGGGCCAGGCACCAGCTTAACAGCTTCCGGGCGCTGTTCGACGGGAAGTGGAATCGGCGCTTCTTCGTGCGCGGTGGGCCACATCAGCTGCCAGCGCCGCCGCTCGTCGTGTCGAACGGAGTATAGCTCGGCGCCGCGCCAGCCGGCCAGCACCGCCCCGGGCGGGAGCGTGCCGAGCGGACGACCATCGGGCGCTGCCACCAGCCTCGGTTGATCCTCGCTGCTCACCGCGACCTGCCCCTGCGCCGACCAGGCGAGATCTGCGCAGGCGGCCTTCCCAAGCGCTTTGAGCGCGCCGCCAGCCCAGAGCGTGAGCTGGGGCGGGTCGTGCCGATCGGCGCAGAGCAGCAGCGCCTGGCCGCCCGGCGCCCAGTGCGGCGCGGCCACGGCGGGCAAACGTGCCGCGGTTGCCGGAGCTGGCTGCCCGGGGCGCCAGATGCGCAACGCGGCGCCATTCGCCGGCTGTGCCAGATCGCCCGCGATGATCGCCAGTTGCTCGGAGGCCGCGTCCCAGGCCAGCCCGGAGCCCAGGCCCTGGTAGATCACCTCTGGCCCGCTTGCTGGCCCGGTCAGCGTGACCGTCACGGCTGGTTCGGGTGAGTAGGCCGCGACCATAGCGGCGCCCGCCTGCGTCCAGCCGAGCACCTCCGCGCCGGCGGGCGGAAGGCGGCCGGCGGGTGCGAGCAGGTCGCGCGGCTGGCCGCCGCCGAGCGGAACGGCCGCAGCCTCGATGTTCGCCCACCCGCCGCCGGTGCCGAAGCCGGTGGTGGAAACAAAGGCCAGCGCGCGGCCGTCGGGCGCGAGCGACAGGCGCGTCTCCATGGCCGGGCTGTTGGTCAGCCGGCGCACCTGGCCGCCGTTGGGCGCGACGGTGTAGAGATCGACCTGGCCCTCGTGGGCGGATGCGACGATGATCGCCGCGCCGTCGGGTGTCCAGACCGGCTGCTGGAGGGTGGTGAGCGCAGTCCGCAGATCGCTGGTCGCGACGGATGATCCGGCCCCACCGGTTGGCAGCAGGTCCAGCAGCTTGCGCGGCCGGCTGCCATTGCTCTGCACCGCCCAGATCGCCGCCGTCCAGCCCTCCTCCGGCCCTTTCACGCCCCAGCCCCTGCCGGTCACCAGGGCGATGGCACTGCCATCGGGCGATGGGCTCCAGGGCAGGATCTGTTGCGCTGCCGTCGGATCGCCGAGAACGATCTCGGTATTGGCGCCGAGATCGAACGCCCGCAAGCTGCCATCGGCGGGGACGTTATAGACCAGGCGCGCCGCCGCTGGCTGGCTGCCGCTGGCCGGCGTCGGCGGCGCTGGGGGCGCGGCGGGGGTGCTGGTCGGCGGCGGCGGCGCCGCAGTGGGCAGAGGGGCTGTCGGCGCGGTGGGCAGCGTGGCCATCGGCATGGGGGCGCTGGTTGGGGCCGGCGCTGCGGCGCCGCAGGCGGCCAGCAGCAGGCCGGCGGCGATGATAATCGGTAATCGATGGGTCACACACGAGCTCCTGGTGTCTCTCGATGGTGAGCGATTGTTTCATGGCTTCATGAACAGGACGTTGGGCGGGGCGCCGGCGTTTCGCTTCCGAGCGAGCGGCGTGCGGTTGGTTGACAGGACTTCGTGGAGGGGGAGTTTTGAAGGGGCGAAGCCCCTCCAAGATCGCTCCGTTGGCGCGCGCACGTGGGCGCAAAAAACGGTCGTCGAGGGCTTGCGGCCCGCCCACCTCCCGCGGTGCGCACGACCGCGTAGGTCCTTATCATGGAGAGAACCGGGAAAGCGCTCATTGTCGCGCGGAGTGGGCGGCCGCGCAGCGGCTGTGAAAGGGCTGGCGCGTGTCCCGCGGGCATCGCTAAGCGCGGGACCGGTCGGTTCCGGCATCTGAACCCATGACCGGGGCGGGCTACGCCGACAGTGGCGCCGCGGCAGCCCCCAGCCGGTAGTCGCGCGGTGTACAACCGACCTCCTTGCGGAAGAGGCGGCTGAAGTAGGCCGGGTCGTCGAACCCGACCTCCGAGGCGATCAGGGCGATCGGGAGGTCGCTGGTCCGCAGCAGGTGGCGGGCCTGGCGCACACGGTAGCGCAGCAGGTACTCCCAGGGCGAGATCCCAAGCTCTGCCATGAACAGTTGCGACAGATAGCGCTCGCTCACCCCGATCGCCGCAGCGATCTCGTGGCGGGCCGCGATCTGGGCGTAGTGCTGCTGGATGAACGCCAGGCCGCGCTTCACCAGGGCGCTGGCCGACGGCGCGGGGCGCTCCGCGCCCTCCAGCATCCGACCGAGATGGGCGGCAAGCTCCGTGTCCTGCCAGATATCTTTCGCCTGGAAAGTGACGTTCCCGGCGTTCAACCGCTCCACATCCTCAAAACTGAGCATGCGCCCGCTCAGCACCAGCACCGGCGTCCGGCGGGTCGCCGGGTTGGCGCGCAGGTGCTCCAGGACGGCGAAGCCGTCGACCTCGGGCATCATCAGGTCGAGGATCACCAGCGATGGCGTGGCCTGCGCGAGCCATTCGAGCGCCTCGCGCCC
>JBHOQX010000051.1:0-45798 GCA_042408595.1 Roseiflexaceae bacterium
CGCCGCGTTGATGGCACAAATCCACGTCGATTACATTAACGGCATCCAGAACTGGGTCACCGGCACGCTGGACTACGCCAACCAGCAGGGGGTGCCGCTGCGCAACGCCGACCAGTGGCTGGCCTTCACCGAGACGCGCCAGGGGGCGACGTTCGAGGACCTGAGCTGGAACCCGGCGACCGGCTTGCTGCGCTTCACCCTCGAGCAGGGGGTGCTCGGCACGGGCGCGGCCAGCACGGAGGCGCTGACGGTGATGCTGCCGCCTACCGCAGCCTCCGGGCCGCTGAGCGCGGCGCGGATCGATGGTGCCCCCGCCGCTTTCAGCACCCAATTGATCAAGGGGCGGCCGTACGTCTTTCTAACCGTTCCGGCCGGCACCCACCAGATCGAGGCGGTTTACACGTCGGGGCCGACCGCGACGCCGACGAACACGCCCACCGCGTCACCGACGAACACGCCCACCGCGACGCCCACCGCGTCACCGTCGCAAAGCCCGACATCCGGGTCGCAGACGGCGCCCAACGAATATGTCTATCTGCCGATCGCAATACGTGAAGACTTGGAGCCGTGACCGCGGCGCATGACCGCGCCCGCCCGTTCCACCAATCCCGGCGTATGCCCGTCGCCGGGGCGCTCTGAAAGGGGAGAACAAGCCACCATGGGGCCCGCAACTCGACTCACCCGCCTGACCGCCGCCTGCGCCTGCCTCGTGCTGACGGTCATGCTGCTCACCTCGCTGGCCGGGGGCCCGATCCTGCGCGCGGCAGGGGGAACGATCGTCCACACAACGAAAGCGGACTTCGACGGCAGCAATTGCGCCAGCAGCGCGCCAGCCCTGGTGAACGTGGCCACCACCGAAGATGGCACGGGGCCAACCGACCTGAATCGGGGCGAGGTCGCGCTGGCTGCAACGCTGGAAGACTATTTCAGCGGTTCGTCCCTCGATAACACTAAGTGGAGCAGCGGGACCTACCCGCTAGGTAACTCGGCCGCAGTTACGGTGTCCGGCGGCAAGCTGACCCTTGGCCCGAATCCGGACGGATGGGTCGCGTCCACAAACAGTTACCAGTACGGGATTCTGGAAGCGGTTGTGACCTTTAGCAACGGGGAAACGCAGCATTTTGGATGGAGCGACGTGAGTGGTGTACCCTTTGCCACCGACCGCTATGCGCTCTTCAGCACAGGCGTCTCTAGTTCGTCCCTCGGCCTGTATGTACGTACCAATAATGTCGGCTCCGAGGACAACTTCAAAATTCTGTCTACCGTGCCGACCGGTCCACAGGCGCTTCGAATCGTCTGGAGCAATGTGTCGCTCAGCGGTGGCGGGTCAACCGATGTTGTGGAGTACTACCTCAATGGGATAAAGGTGCATACCGTGCGCTTTGTCGACACATCACCGTCGATCGGCGGCGCGAACCTCCCGCCCTTGCATGTCACCTTCTCGAACTCCGCATCGGCTGGCTTCAATCTTGTGGCGGATTGGGTGCGCCTGACACCCTACAGCGCATGGAGTGGCACCTACATCAGTTGCGCGATCAGCGCCGAAACGACGCCACAGAAGCATCTCTGGACCGGCGCAAGTTGGAGTCCCAGCGCACAACCGCCCGGGACGACCCTCACGGTCGAGATCCGCGCCGCGGACACGATCGCCGGGCTCACTACCGCGCCTTTCGTCCAGCTCACCAACGGCGTGCCGCTGACGAACGGCCTGGTCGGCAAATACGTACAGTACCGGTTGACACTCACGACATCGAACGCCGCCGTGTCCCCGCGGCTGGAAGACATCACGCTGAGCTACAGCGATCTGCCGCCGCCGAGCCTGTCGATCAACGACGTAAGTGTACCGGAAGGGAACAGTGGGACGACCAGCGCTACATTCACTGTGACGCTCAATCCGGCGAGCGACACAACCGTGACGGTCAACTACGCGACCGCCAACGGAACCGCGGTCGCCCCGGGCGATTACACCGCCACAAGCGGCACGCTCACCTTCCTCCCCGGCGAGACAACCAAGACCATCCCTGTGAGCGTGAACGGTGACACGCAGTTGGAGCCGAATGAAACCTTCTTCGTCAACCTGAGCGGCGCGGTGAACGCCAACATCGCCGACGGGCAGGGGGTCGGGACGATTTTGAACGACGACACCGGCAGCTTTGTCTACCTGCCGCTGGCGCAGCGGTAGACGGGCACCCATGCCGCGCGGGCGGGCAGCGCCCGCGTGGAGAATGAGAGCAGCGCAATGAGCCTTTCACTGGTCATCCCGTGCTACAACGAGGCCGAGAGCATCGATCAGCTCGTCGGGCAACTGACGGTGATCCGCCCGCAGCTGGAGCGGCGCGGGCCATTCGAGATCGTCTTCGTCGATGACGGCAGCACGGATGACACCTACGACCGCCTGCGCGCGGCGTTCGCCGGCTGGGGGGATGTCCTGATCGTCCAGCACGGCCGCAATCGCGGCCTGGGCGCGGCGCTCCGCACCGGCTTCGCCCACGCCCGCGGCGATATCATCGTGACAACCGACAGCGACGGCACCTACCCGTTCACCACCATCCCGGCGCTGCTCGATCGACTCACGGCGGATGTGGATATCGTGACCGCCTCGCCCTACCATCCGCAGGGCGGCGTGGACGGGGTGCCGGCCTACCGGCTGCTCTTCAGCAAGGGCGCGTCGTTCCTGTACCGGGTCTTCGTCAACCCGCGGCTGCACACCTACACGGCGATGTATCGCGCCTACCGCCGCGAAGTGATCGAGGACATCCCGACGTCGGCAGACGGCTTTCTGATGGTGACAGAGCTGATCGTTGGGGCGCTGCTCGCCGGCTACCGCGTGGCCGAGTTCCCGGCGGTGCTGCGGGTGCGGCGCTATGGCCAGTCCAAGGCGCGCGTCTGGCAGATCACCCGCTCGCACCTGCGCTACCAGGCGCATGTGTTGCTGCAGCGGCTGCACCTGCGGCCCCGCCCGCGCCGCAGCGTGCGCATCTCAGCCGGGCAGGGGGTGCTATGAGCCCGAAAGTCCTCACCTTCCTGGGCACGCGGCCGGAGATCATCAAGCTCTCGCCGCTCATCCCGCTGCTGCAGGAACGCTTCGACCACGTGCTGGTCCACTCCGGCCAACACTACTCCTACCAGATGGACGCGGTCTTTTTCCGCGAGCTGGGCCTGCCCCCGGCGGACTACACCCTCGGGGTCGGCTCGGGCGGCCACGGCGAGCAGACGGCGCGCATGCTCTTGGGGCTGGAGCCGATCCTGCTGCGGGAGCGGCCCGACATGGTGCTGGTGCAGGGCGACACCAACACCACCCTGGCCGGCGGGCTGGCGGCGGCCAAGCTGGGCATCCCGGTGGCGCACCTGGAGGCCGGCTGCCGCTCGTTCAACCGCGCTATGCCGGAGGAGCTAAACCGGGTCGTCGTGGATCACCTGGCGACGCTCCTTCTCGCGCCGGACGCCACCGCCGAGCGCAACCTGCTGAACGAGGGTCTGCCGCCAGAGCAGATCGTCACGGTCGGCTCGAGCTCGATCGATGCCGTGCGGCGCAACCAGCGGTTTGCCGAACGCTCATCCATCCTCCGGCGGCTGGAGTTGGAGCCGGGCGCGTACCTGGCGCTCACCCTGCACCGCGCCGAGAACACCGCGCCGGAGACGCTGCCTGGCATCGTCCGGGCATTGGGCGAGATCGCGGCGGAGGTGCCGATCATCTTTCCGATCCACCCGCGCACGGCGGCGGCCCTGGAGCGCGACGGCCTGCGCCTGGCGCCGGGCATCCGCGTCTGCGAGCCGCTCGGCTACCTCGACACCCTGCGGCTGGTCGGCGCGGCGCGCGCCCTGCTGACCGACTCGGGCGGGCTGCAGGAGGAGGCCGCAGCGCTCGGCACGCCTGCGCTGATCCTGCGCAACGAGACCGAGTGGCGCTATCTGGTGGACGCTGGGGTACACCGGCTGGTCGGCAACAGCTACGAAGCGCTGCGCGACGGCCTGCGCACAGCGCTGGCCCCCGAGGCGCTGGCTGCGCTACGGGCCGCCGAGGCGCCGCTGTGGCCTGGTGCCAGCGAGCGCGCCTGCGCGGCGATGGCGCGTTATCTCGCGGCGGCACGCTGAGCGCCAGCCGTCCGAAGGAGCGAACAATTCCATGCACATGCGACCGACTGCGCCGTCCCTGGACGTGCCGGCTAGCACGAAAGCGAGAGCGAACCCGATGGTCTTGACGATTGCGTCGATCCTGCTTGCAACTGTGCTCGGCGTCATCGGCCAGCTGATGCTCAAGCAGGGCATGGCTTCGATGGGGGTGCTTCAATTCAGCACCGGCGCGGTGCCTTCCATCCTCCTGCGAATGGCGACCTCGCCGTGGGTGATCGGCGGGCTGCTGGTGTACGGCAGCGGCACGTTCTTCTGGCTGCTGGTGCTGAACCGCGTGCCGCTCAGCTACTCCTACCCGTTCATCGCGCTTGGCATCGTGGTCGGCTTCCTGGCGGCGTGGATCATCTTCCGCGAGTCGATCCCGCCGAGCCGATGGATCGGCATGGCGGTCATCGTGGCGGGCCTACTGTTGGTGGCGCGCACCTGAGCGGCCCAGAGCCGCGGCCGGCGCTGCCCCGCATCGGAAGCCGGCATTGTGTGTCGGCGTCCCCGTGCGGTGCGCGATGCGTGCTGCACGGGCACGCCGATGTTTCTCCCGCTTCTCGCGTGCGCTTCAGAAGCGGGCAGAACAGGTGGGTGACGGCAGTGTTTTCGCGTATTGGCGCGCTCCATGCCCTCAACACCCTCGCCCCCGCTCCCGTGTCCGGGAGCGGGGGTGTCCTTTTGGCGTCCGGGGGCGGCGCGCGGCGCACCCGGACTGGGGGCGTGCTGACCCACAGCGATAACGAAAAAACCTACCCCCAAAAAGGGGGCAGGGGGTGGGGGCAGCATGATACTGGACAACCGAAGCGTCGTCCATGCCCTATTGCCCGTCCGACAGGCGGAATAACGAAACGTTCATTCGCTAAACGACCCGATTTCATTTCAATGTCAACGCATCCTGATACAGTACAGATGCGGGCTGGAGATACTGCCCTCTGTGTGAAGGGAGGCAACGCACACAGAGGGCAGTCTCCATCTAACTCACCACCCGCACTCACGGAGCAACGCGAACCCATGACCACGATTGATATTGTCGGCGGCGGCATCCTCGGGCTTGCGCTCGGCTACGACCTGCTCAAGCGCGGCGTCGGCGTGCGCATCTGGGAGCGTAGCAACGAACTGGGCGGTCTGATGGGGCGTGCTCGCTTCCCCGAGCTGGGCGATGTCGAAGTCGATCGCTACTACCACGCCATCCTCACCAGTGACCGCACGCTAAACGCTCTGATCCAGGAGATGGGCCTGGGTGGCGAGCTGCACGCCGTCACCACCAAAATGGGCTTCTATCACGACGGCAGGCTGTATCCGATGTCCTCGCCGATCGACTTCATGCGCTTTCCGCCCCTCTCGATGCTCGACCGCGCGCGCCTGGCGATGACCATCCTGGCGGCGCGCCGGGTGAAGAACTGGCGCGATCTGGAGCAGATTCCGGTCGTCGAGTGGCTCACCAAGATCGGCGGCGCGGGGACGGTCGAGCATATCTGGAAGCCGCTGCTGCGCGCCAAGTTCGATGGCAACTACGACACTGTCCCGGCCACCTACATCTGGTCGCGTTTGGTGCGCATGACCGATACGCGCAACAAGACCAGCGCCAAGGAGCAGATGTGCTTCCTCACCGGCGGCTACGCCATGCTCATCCGGGCGCTGGCCGACGCCATCCGGCGGCGCGGCGGCCAGGTCACCACCGGGGCGGCAGTGCAGCAGGTACGCATCGAGGATGGGCGGGTGACGGGCCTGCGGCTGGCGGATGGCGAGATCGCCAGCGCCGGCGTGGTGTTGACGCTCCAGACGCCGATCGCCCGCCGCCTGCTGCCGCCGAATGCGCCGGAGGTGGCCGCCCGCTGGAGCGAGCTGGACGAATACCTTGGCATCGTCTGCATGCTGCTGCTGCTGCGCCGCTCGCTTGTCCCATATTACACGCTGAACATCACAGACCCGCAGATCCCATTCACTGGCGTGATCGAGACAACCAACCTGATCGACCGGCGCTACACTGGTGGGTATCACCTGGTCTATCTGCCGAAATACGTCACGCCAGACAGCATCTTCGCCCAGATGGAAGACGCCACCCTGCGTACCGCGTTTCTGCTCTATCTGCGGCAGATGTTTCCCGACCTGCGCGAGGAGGACATCGCCGCGGTGCGGATCGGGCGGGAGCGCTATGTCGAGCCGCTGCACCCCGTCGGCCGGACAGATGCGATCCCGCCGATCGTCGCGGATGTAGCAGGGCTGTACCTGGTCAACAGCGGCCAGATCTATCCGCAACTCACGAATGGCGAGGCGGCGGTGGCCTACGCGCAGCGCGCCGCCGCGACGATTCTGACGGCGCAGGCGCGAGCGGTTCCATCCTCCGCGCTGGCCGCCGCCTGATGCTGCCTGTCCCGTATCTGACACATCCTCACAACCGGTCAGGAGCAGTTGATGAGCGCAATCGAAGGGTTGATCGCCCCAGTCGCCCGGCCACGCGCCGCCGCGCGGCGCCGCGAGCAGCGAATACTGCTCATGTGTCTTCTCGTCGCCGATATGTGCACCGTTGGCCTGAGCTTCGCGTTGGCGTACGCGGTGCGCTTCTGGATCGGCGCGCCGGTGTTCGATGAAGGCTCAATCAAGCCGGAGTTCTATGCGATGCTGGTCGCGGCGCTGACGCCAGGCTTGCTCGCCATCTATCACTGCTACGGGCTGTATAACCGCGAGAACCTGCTCGGCGGTACCGTGGAATACGCGCGGGTCTTCAACGCCGTCACGGCCGGCATGCTGCTGGTGATCGTTCTTACCTTCATCGCGCCCAATTTCGTCGTCGCGCGTGGCTGGCTGCTGCTGGCCTGGCTGCTGATGGTCGCGCTCGGGATCACCGGGCGTTTCGTCGTTCGACGCATCATCTACCAACAGCGCCGCTTCGGCCGGTTCGTCGACCGCACGCTGATCGTCGGGGCGAACCCAGAGGGCCTGGCCGTCGCCGAGCAGTTGCGCGAGGCGCGCACCTGCGGTGCGCACCTGATCGGCTTCGTCGACGACTACCTGCCGATCGGCAGCGAGCCGCTCCCATCCATGCCGGTGCTGGGCGGATCGAGCGCCTTCGCCGCGCTGGTCGCCATGCACGAGATCGATACGGTCATCATCTCGAACACCGCGATCACCCGCGAGCGGCTGCTGGGGATCTACAGCGCGATCGACGCCTTGCAGGATGTCGAGGTCCGGCTGGCATCCGGGCTGTTTGAGCTGCTGACGACCGGCGTGCGGGTGCGCGAGGACGGCTATGTGCCGCTGGTGGTGCTCAACAAGACCCGCATCACCGGCGTGCATTACCTTCTGAAATCCGCGCTGGATTATACGATCGCCGCGCTGGCGCTCCTGCTCCTGTCGCCGCTGTTTCTTGTGCTGGTCCTCATGATCCGGCGCGACTCGCCCGGCCCGGCGATCTACCGGCGCCGCGTCGTGGGCCAGGGCAAGAAGGAGTTCGACGCCTTCAAGTTCCGCACGATGTACATCGACGGCGACCAGCGCCTGTCGCCGGAGCAGAAGCGCGAGCTGGAAGAGTACGGCAAGCTCAAGGACGACCCACGCGTGACGCGCGTGGGCGCGTTCCTGCGTCGCTACAGCCTGGACGAGTTGCCGCAGCTGATCAACGTGCTCCGCGGCGAGATGAGCCTGATCGGTCCGCGCATGATCACGATGAAAGAGCTGGAGAAATTCGGCAAGTGGCAGCACAACCTGGCCACGGTCAAGCCGGGCCTGACCGGCCTGTGGCAGGTCAGCGGGCGCAGCGACCTCTCGTACGAGGATCGGGTGCGGCTGG
Source organism: Roseiflexaceae bacterium (assembly GCA_042408595.1). Classification (GTDB taxonomy): domain Bacteria; phylum Chloroflexota; class Chloroflexia; order Chloroflexales; family Roseiflexaceae; genus JBHOQX01. The sequence continues at coordinate 7,910 of JBHOQX010000051.1, forward strand.
ATATGCACTACATCCGCAACCATAGCATCTGGCTCGACCTCCAGATTCTGTTCCAGACCATCCCGGCGCTGCTGTCGGGGCGGGGAGCGTATTAGCCAAAACACGACCAACGGCGCGCGAACGCCGGCTCATCCGACCGCCGCCCTTCGCCGCCAGCTGATGTGAGGGGGCCATTCCATGCCGAAGGTATTGCGCGCCGCGGTGATCGGGGCCGGCAACATGGGCCGAAACCACGCCCGCGTCTATGCCGACCTTGACGATCTCGAACTAGTCGCGATCGCGGACCCGGACGAGGCAGCGCTGCGGCGGCTCGGCCAGCGCCACTTCATCCGCACCTACACCGATTACCGCGAGATGCTCGACCGCGAGCAGCTCGATATGGTCTCGGTGGTGGTGCCGACCCAGCTGCACTACACCGTGGCGCGCGATGTGCTGCTGGCAGGCGTGCCGGTGCTGGTGGAGAAGCCAGTGGCGGCCACAGTCGAGGAAGGGGCCGAGCTGATCGCGCTGGCGCGCGAGCGCGGCCTGGTGCTGAGCGTCGGGCATATCGAGCGCTTCAACCCGGCGATCATCGCGCTTAAGGGGCAGCTCGATCTCGGCGCACTCGGCAAGGTCTACCAGGTCCACGTCCGGCGGATCGGCCCGTTCCCGGCGCGGATCAAGGACGTGGGCGTGGTGGTCGATCTGGCGACGCACGACCTGGACATCATGCGGTACCTGACCGACTCCGACCCGGTGCGCCTGCACGCCGAGACGGGGCAGCGGCTCCATACCGCCCACGAGGACCTGCTCTCGGCGGTGCTCCGCTTCCACAACGATGTGATCGGCATGCTCGACATCAACTGGCTGACGCCGACCAAGGTGCGCGAGCTTTCTGTGATCGGCGAGCGCGGCATGTTCGTCGCCAATTACCTGACGCAGGACTTGATCCTCTACGAGAATGATGCGGCACCCCACGGCGCGGACTGGCACGAGGCGGCGGTGCTCGGCGTCACCGAGGGGCGGATGATCCGCTACAAGGTGCACAAGCGCGAGCCGCTGCGCGAGGAGCTCGAAGCGTTCGCGCGCGCGGTGCGGACCCACGGCCCCCCGCCGGTGCGCGGCGAAGACGGCCTGCTGGCGCTCGCTCTGGCGCACAAGCTGATCGAGTCCGGCCTGACGGGTGAGACGATGCTGCTGGACGACCCGCATGGCTTTGCCTGGCCGCCGGCGGCGCTCTGCATCTCCGCGCGCGAGCGCGAGCTTGCGCTCGGATAGCTGCGGAAGGGCGGCGGGCCAGACGCGTATCGGGCCTCACCGATGGCATCCATCCACGCCGGAGGGGGACTGCTGTTGTCCTCCGTCCTTTGTCTTCAACCCGCCCCGCCGCCTGTGTGGTATAATGCCGCGCAGGCGGCGCAGCCGTTGATTCCGCGTCGCCCCGGAGGAGATCATGGCCCCACCGCATGCCCGCCAGCAGCGCCGCCGCGCGCAGCAGCGCCGCCCGAGTCAGGCGGCCCGCGCGCCGCAGCCGCGCGTTGAAGATACCCTCGCAACGCCAACGCTGCCCGCCGATGAGCCGCTGCCGGCTGCGCCGCGCCCAGCGGTGCGGCGCTCGGCGCGGCCCGCACCCGCCCCCATAGATTACTCGCAGGATTATGCCGACGCGCGCCACGACCTGCGGCGGATCGCGATCATCGCGACGGTCCTGCTGGCCGGGATGATCGCGCTGGCGTTCTCCGGATTGGTCTAGCGCGGGCAGCGGTGGCCCGCCCGCCGGGCGCTGCTTGTTTTCCAATGGCCCATGCGTGGATGGGCGTTCCCGGGAACGCCCCTCGCGTTCGCCCGCCTCCTCTCTGCTTCCTGCCGACCCATGACCAGCGACCGGATCCAGAGCAAAGCGGCCCGCCTGCGCCGCCTCGAGCACCGCCTCTACAACGCGCCGCACGGGCTGCGGGTCGTCGAGCTGGCGGCGTACTGCGGGGTTGATCGCCGCACGATCTACCGCGACCTGCTGACGCTGCACGAGATGGGCGTGCCGGTGTGGGAGCGCGCTGGCCGCTACGGAATCGATCGCGAGACCTATCTCTCGACCGTGCGGCTGAACCTGAACGAGGCGGTGGCGCTGTTCTTCGCCGCGCGCCTGCTGACGCACCACAGCGACGAACAGAACCCGCATGTCGTCTCGGCGCTCGGCAAGCTGGCGGCCAGCCTGCCGGACGCGACGATCTCCGAGCATATCGCCCGCGCCGCCGACGCCATCCGGGCACGGCCGGTGCGCGGCGCCTATGTCCGCGCGCTCGAAGCCATCACCCGCGCCTGGGCCGACCGGCGGCAAGTGCGCATCCGCTACCGCGACTCGGGCGGGCAGGAGACCGAGCGCGTCATCCACCCGTACTTCCTGGAGGTCGCCCGGCGCGAGCCCGGCGCCTATGTCATCGCCTACGACACGCTGCGCGCCGCCCGCCGCACCTTCAAGATCGAGCGGGTTGCCAGCGCCGAGTTGCTGGATGACAGCTACGTCATCCCGGACGATTTCGACCCGTACGCCACGCTCGCGTCGGCCTGGAGCGTGATGGACGAAGCCGAAGTGGATGTGCTGCTGCGCTTCTCGCCGGCGGTCGCCGGGCGGGTGAAGGAGAACACTTGGCACCCGAGTCAGCGCCTGGCCGAGCTGCCCGACGGCGGCTGCGAGCTGGCGCTGCGGGTCGGCGGCACCCGCGAGGTGCGCACCTGGGTGCTGAGCTGGGGCGCGGATGTCGAGGTGCTCGCGCCGGAGTCGCTGCGCGAGGAGGTGCTTGCGCACGCCCGCCGGCTTCTCGACCGCGCGGCACGCGCACATATGGCTTGAAGGGCGGGCCATCGGCTCTCATCCTTTCCTCATTTTTTTACGGCGTGGAGGCCCGCGCCGCCACTTGACAGCTCCGGCCTTCGTCGCTAGGATCGCCCGCACAACGCCAGCCGCCACGACGACCAGTCCCCCCCCTCTGGATTTGGAGACCACCCATGCACTGCCGGAAGATCTCCCTGATTCTGCTTCTCGCCATGCTCGCAAGCATCGTCGCCGGGCCGGGCGCCGCCAGCGCCGCCGGTCCGCGCAGGCCAGATGAGGTCCCCGACACCAAGCCGCCGTTCACCTCGCGCTACTTCCCGGAATCGCAGCACAACGCGATGAACTCGTTCTACCTCACCTGGCAGCGCACGCCGAACGCGCTCTTCGTCCTCGGCTTCCCGATCTCCGAGCCGTTCATCGAAGAGAGTTTCACCGAGCCGGGGACGTACTACCGGGTGCAATACTTCGAGCGCGCCGTGCTGGAGGAGCACCTGGAGAACTACGGCACGCCGTATTACATCCTTGGCCGCCTGCTTGGCCGCCAGATCATCAAGGGCCGCGAGAACGAGCCGCCGTTCCAGCCCGTGCCGAACCCCGGCGATGGCACATGGGACGACCAGACGCAGCATACCCTGCGCAACAGCCCGGCGCCATTTCGCCGTTTCTGGACGAACAACGGCGGCCTGGCGACGTTCGGCCGCCCGCTGTCCGAGCAGTTCCAGGAGCGCAACCAGGCCGACGGCAAGACCTACTGGGTACAGTACTTCGAGCGCCAGCGGATGGAGTGGCACCCGGACGAGCCGGATCCGCGCTACCGCATCCTGCTGGGGCTGCTGGGGAACGAGTACCGCGACGCGCACCACCAGGGCAACCCCGCCTTCGCCCCAGCGCAGCCGGCCACGCCCCCCGCACCCGCCGCCCAGCCGAACAACAGCAGCTTCGCCTACGGCTTCAACGCCATCCTGTACGGCCAGGGCTCCGGCTGGCAGGACCGCAAACGGGTGCTGGAGCTCTCCAAAGGGGCCGGCATCTACTGGATCCGGCAACAGGTCCGCTGGCAAGATCTCCAGGGCGCACCGGGCACGCCGTGCTATGCGATCTGTTGGGGCGAGCTGGACGATATCGTCGCGGACGCGAGCAACGCCGGCGTGAAGCTGCTGCTCAGCGTCGTCGCCGCGCCCTCGTGGGCCACGCCAAACGGCAAGAACGGCCTGCCGGCGCGCGAGCACTTCGATGAGTTCGCCAACTTCATGGGCGCGATGGCGGCGCGCTACAAGGGGCGCGTGCAGGCCTACGAGATCTGGAACGAGCAGAACCTGGCCCACGAGAACGCTGGCCGCGTGCCCAACGCCAGCTACTACATGGATATGCTGGTCGCCGCGTCCGAGGCGATCAAGGCCAACGACCCGAACGCGCTGGTCGTCTCCGGCGCGCCGTCGTCCACCGAGACCAACGCGCCGACCGTCGCCATCAGCGACCTGACCTTCCTGCGGCAGATGTTCGCCGATCCGCGCTTCCGCTCGCATGTCGATATCGTCGGCATCCACCCCGGCGGCGCGGGCAACCCGCCGGACTCGATGTGGCCGGACAACCCCGGCCCCGGCCCGAACTGGGTGAACAGCCGTGAGTTCTACTTCCGCCGGGTGGAAGATGTACGCCAGGTGATGGTCGAGAGCGGGCTGGGCGATATGAAGGCCTGGATCACCGAGTTCGGCTGGGCGACGCGCAACAACACCCCTGGCTACGGCTTCGGCAACAGCATCTCGTATGACCGGCAGGCCGAGTATATTGTGCGCGCCTTCCAGATGGGGCGGCACGAATACCAGCCGTGGCTCACCGGGATGTTCCTCTGGCAGCTCAATTTCGCCATCCCCTGGCGGGCGCGCGGCAACGAGCTGCACGAGCAGGCGTCCTACGGGGTGCTGAACGGCGACTGGAGCCCGCGACCGTCGTACCTGGCGATCCAGGCGATGCCGAAAGATTAGGGCTAGGGGCTGGGGGTTCGGCGTCGGCGCTCCTGCTCCCTGCCCCTGGCCACGTTGTCACTCCCGCGGAGGCGATCATGCCCGCACGACATCCCCGCCACCTCGCCGCCGTGCTGGTAGCCGGCGCCCTGCTCGCCGCCACGCTGCTGCCCCGCGGCGCCGCCGCCGATCCGCTCCCCTGGCGCGACAAGAGCGCGCCTTTCGGCATGAGCGCTACTGTCGCCAACCGGGTGCGCAGCGATGAGATCGACCCCTACGTTGGCCTGCTGCGCGAAGCCGGGGTGCAGTGGGCCCGCGAGGAGTTCTTCTGGCACGAGATCCAGCAGGCACCGGGCGGCCCGCTGCGCTGGGACGGCGACGGGCGCGGCATGTACGACTACGACCGCAGCGTCGCCGCCCTGTCCGGCGCGGGCATCCGCATCCTCGGCCTGATCGACTACAACCCGGCCTGGTTCAAAGGGCAGAACCCGCCGCTCGATGCCTGGCTTCGGGACTGGGGCGACTTCGTCTATCAGGTTGTGGCGCGCTACGGGCGTGGCGGGCCGATCAAGCATTGGGAGATCTGGAACGAGCCGAACCTGACCCAGTTCGGCCACCAGGCCGGGCTGTACGAGGTCGCCGACTACGCCCGAGTGCTCGACGTGGCCCGCGCCGCCGCCAAAGCCGCCGATCCGGAGGCGGTCATCGTGCTGGCCGGGATGGCCAGCATCTACGATTATCCGTCGTCCCCCACAACTTACGACTCGTTCGATTATCTAGAGGCGCTCGGCAGGCTCGGCGCGTGGAACGATTTCGATGTGCTCGCCATCCACCCGTACCGCGCCGATGCGCCGGAGGGCTCCCCCTGGCGACGCGACCAAGCCTCGCCCTTCCCGCAGGAGATGCGCCGGCTGGACGAGATGATGCGGCGCTACGGCGCCAAGCCGGTCTGGATCACCGAGGTCGGCTGGGCGAGCGACCGCGGGCGCTACGGGGTGACGCTCGATCAGCAGGCGCAATTTTTGCAGCGCTTCTACCTGCTGGCGCTCGGCTGGCCGAGTGTCGAAAAAATCTTCTGGTACAACTTCCGCAGCGACACCGACCCCAATGCGCCGTACGACGCGCCGCGTGCCTCCGACTGGGAGCACGAATGGCACTTCGGGCTGCTGCGGCGCACCTTCCCGCTGGACGCGAACGACCCGGCGCTGCGCAAGCCGGCGTTCAGCGCCTACCGCGCGCTGGCGAACGAGCTCGCCGGCCTGGAGCTGGAGGGGGTGCTGGCCGACGGGCAGCGCCCCGACATCCCGGCGACCTACTGGTACCGCTTCGGGGGGCCGCGTCGGGTGGATGTGCTGTGGAACACCGACCGCGCCGACCAGGTGGTCCAGATCGACTGCGGCTGCCGCGAAGCGCTGCTGCGCCACTGGAACGGCGCGGCGAAATACCTGCTCGGCTCGCAGAACGGCCAGATCGCCGTGAAGCTGGACGAGCAGGGCGCGCCGATCTTTGTCGAGTACGATCCGCCGCCCGCGCCCGGCGGCCGCTTCTTCCCGGCTACCGGCCACACCCTGCGTGGCGCGATGCTCGGCTACTGGCAGGCGAACGGCGGGCTGGCGCGCTTCGGCTACCCGCTGACCGAGGAGCTGGCCGAGCCCGACCCGGCCAGCGGGCGCCCGCGCGTGGTGCAGTACTTCGAGCGGGCCCGCTTCGAATTCGCGCCGGAGCGCGCCGGCGAGGACTACGGCGTGCAGATCGGCCTGATCGGCGCGGACACGCTGCGGCGCTACGGGGTGGACTGGCAGGCCGCGCCGAAGCTCGACTCCGCCCCGCCGGGCTGCCGGCTCTTCCCGGAGACCGGGCACAGCCTCTGCCCGCCGTTCCTGGAGCGTTGGGAGGCCCTCGGCGGCCTGCGGCTGGTCGGCTACCCGATCGGCGAGCCGTTCCCCTTCCAGCGCGCCGATGGCCAGGTGATCACCGCGCAGTACTTCGAGCGGGCACGGATGGAGCTGGCCCCAAGCGGCGCGGTGGAGCTCGGCCTGCTCGGGCGCGAGCTACTCACGCCCTAGTGCTGCAGCAGGCAGCGTTGTGTGCATGATGGCATGATCGCATCGGATCGGTGTCCGGTCCCTTCGATCTGCAATCTGCGATCGCACCAGCGGCGTGCGGCGGGGGTGGACGAATCCCTATGGCCGCTCAGGCGGCGCTGGAGGGGCCTGGGGGCAGCGCCTGAACTCGGACCCTCCGAACCCCGGTCCTCGACAGTGACCCCTGCCCCGCCCTACAAGCGCACCGCGGCGCCGCGGCGGGCGGCCTTGTGCTACAATAAAGCCGTATGGCCGAACAGAAAGCACACCGCCGATGAGTTTCGCTTCGATTGATGACCTTCAGCAGGCGCTGGCCGCACACAATTATGTCGCCGATCGGCCGCTGGTCACCGCGATCTACCTGGCGCTGAAATTACAGAAGCCGCTGCTGCTCGAAGGCGAGGCCGGCGTCGGCAAGACCGAGGTCGCCAAAACGCTCGCGGCGCTGCTCGGACGGCGTCTCATCCGCCTGCAATGCTACGAAGGGCTGGATGTCAGCACGACGATCTACGAGTGGAACTACGCCCGCCAGATGCTCCAGATTCGTGTGCTGGAAGCGATCGGCGCGGGGGATAGCGCGCAGGTCATCAAGGAGATCTTCGAGCCGGAGTTCCTGATCAAGCGCCCGCTGCTCCAGGCGATCGAGGAGAGCTGGGATCAGCCGCCCGTGCTGCTGATCGACGAGATCGACCGCGCCGACGAGGAGTTCGAGGCGTTTCTGCTCGAGTTGCTCTCCGACTGGCAGATCAGCATCCCGGAGCTGGGGACCATCCGCGCCGCCGCGCCGCCTATCGTGGTGATCACCAGCAACCGCACCCGCGAGGTGCACGACGCGCTGAAGCGCCGCTGCCTGTTCTACTGGATCGACTACCCATCGCTCGACAAGGAGCTGCGGATCGTCCAGACCAAGGTGCCCGGCGCGTCCGAGCGCCTCTCGCGCGAGGTAGTCAGCTTCGTGCAGGAGCTGCGGCGCATGGACCTGTACAAGCTCCCCGGCGTCGCCGAAACGCTCGATTGGACGGCGGCGCTGGTCGCGCTCGACGCGAATGCGCTCAGCGAGCAGGCGGTCGACGATACCCTCGGCGCCATTTTGAAATACCAGGACGATATTCAGCAGGTGCGCCAGACGAATGCCGTGAAGACCCTCGTCGAGAAAGCACGGGTTTCTGCCTGAGGGACGAACGACGAAGGACGACGGACGAACGCCAGGCGCAGGAGGCAAGGAGCCACGGTGAGCGGGTGAGCGGCTGACACGATGACACGGAATATCGTTGATCATGCATCATGCGTCCCCCGTCCACCGTTCATCACGCAATGACTACCGGTCAGCCCACATCCGGCCATCTTCTTGAACACGTCCTCGCCTTCTCGCACCTGCTGCGGGCGATGGGTGTCGCGGTCGATCCCGGGCAGGACATCGAGCTGGTGCGGGCGCTGGAGCATGTGCCGATCACCAGCCGCGAGGACTTCCGCGCGGCAGCGCGCTGCATCCTGGTGCGCCGCCGCGAGGATCTGCCGCTCTTCGATACCGCCTTCGCCTTTTACTGGCGCTCGGCGGCGGATGTCGACCCGCTGCTGATGGCGATCCCGATGATCAAGGTCCCGGGCCGCCCGCTGCGCCTGCCGCGCCGCCCGCGCGCCGGCGGCGACGACCGCGCGCCGGAGCCGCGCGAGGAGCAGGAGGAGCAGGTCGGGCTGACGCTGGTGTACAACCGGGCCGAGATGCTGCGCCACAAGGACTTTGGCGCATTCACCTGGGAGGAAGTGCAGGCGAGTCGGGAGTTGATGCGGCAGATGCGCTGGCGGATCGACGCGCGCCGCACCCGCCGCACCCGGCCGGCCAGCCATGGCCGCCGGATCGACCTACGGCGTACGTTGCGGGCCAACCTGCGCTACGGCGGCGCGCCGCTCGATCTGCGCTTCCGCGAGGCGCGCACCCACCAGCGCCCACTGGTTGTCCTGTGCGACATCAGCGGCTCGATGGACCGCTACAGCCGCATCCTGCTCCAGTTCATCCACACGATCTCCAATGGCCTGCGCGACGTCGAGGCGTTCGTCTTCGGCACGCGGCTGACGCGTATCACCCGGCTGCTGCGCCAGCGCGACATCGATGACGCGCTGGCGGATGTCAGCAAACAGGTGCTCGACTGGTCGGGCGGGACGCGGATCGGCGAGACGCTGCGGGAGTTCAACTTCCGCTGGGGGCGGCGGGTGCTCGGACGCGGGGCGATCGTCCTGCTGATCAGCGACGGCTGGGACCGGGGCGACCCGAAGCTGCTGAGCGGCGAGATGGCACGGCTGCAGCGCTCGTGCCACCGCCTGATCTGGCTGAACCCATTGCTCGGCTCGCCCGGCTATCAGCCGCTGACGCAGGGCATGCAGGCGGCGCTGCCGTATGTGGACGACTTTCTGCCGGTCCACAATCTGGCCAGCCTGGAGCAACTCGGCGAACGGCTCTCCAGCATCAGCGAGCGCCGGCCCGAGCGGAAACAGCGGCCCGCGGCAGGCTGACGACGGCCAGGAGTCTGCCGATCAGGCCGAAGCGCTCATTGCTCTGCCCGTCTGCCCGGTGCGTGCTTGCCGATTGCCGATTGCGCAAGTGCTCCGCCCCCAGCCCCCTCGCCGCTAGCCCTGGCCCCCGGGCTGATTGCCGCTTGCAGATGACCGGGTCATCTGACTGTCTGGGAAGCTGTCTGAAACGGGGATGTGCCGCCGCGCGGTCGGCGGCTGCGCCGCCGACCGCGCGGCGGGGGAGGATTTGGGGGCCTGCGGCCCCCAACACCCCCGCTGGGAGCGTTGCAGGCAGCCTCTGTCCGTCTGACTGTCTGCCCGTTTGCCCGCCCGCGCTCCCCACTCATCACTCCGCGATCAGCATCTCCAACTCCGCCAGGGCGGCCCGAAGGCGACGCGTATCTGCCAGAGTCGCGCCATCGCGCCCGGCGGGCGGCTGTTGGTCGGCGTGGCACAGCCGGAGGCGAACGCCGTGGCGGGCGAACAGCGTGGCATGCTCGTCGTAGCGCTCGGCCAGGCGCGCGGCGACGGCATGGTAGCCATGGCGGGCGACGGCCAGGCGCGCGGCGTAGCGCATCGGCATCTCGCTGAACATCAGCGTGTCGTCGCGCGCCGGCTCGATCAGCAGCACGTCCACGTCCGGGCGGGTACGGCGAATCTGCTTGAGGTGGTAGTGCAGCCCGGCGTGAGCGAAGGTGCGGAAGGTCTGGCCGGCGACCGCCGGCGCGCCTAGGTCGGCGATCCGCCCGCCAGCGCGGGCATGCCGCTGATCGAACGGGACGAGCGGGTTGATGCAGACGATCAGGCGAGCGCCGCGCTCGATCGCCAGATCCAGGCTGGCGTTGCCACGCACCCCGCCGTCGATATAGTCGCGGCCGTCGATCCGCACCGGGCGGTAGACCAGCGGCATGGCCGCCGAGGCGGCCACCGCCCGCGCGATCGGCACGTGGTCGTGTGGGGGCGCGCCGAAGACCACCCGCTCGCCCGTGTCCAGCTCGGTGGCGATGATCGCCAGCTCGCGGCGGAGCGTGCGGAAGTCATTGGTGAGGCCGGGGCGTGCCAGCACCGCCGCAACGAACGCTTCGAGCGCGCTGCTGTCGTACAGGCCGCCGGGCAGCGCCTGCCCCAGCGCCTCGAGCGTGTCAAGCAGCGAGAGGCGCCCGCCACTGTCGAGCAGGCGGCGCAGCGCGCCGAGCAGCGCCTCGGGCAGGCGCAGACCGTGCCGCAGCAGCCCCGAGCCGTCGAGCGCGAACAGGTCGCCGAAGCCGAGCGGCGCCAGGCCGGCCAGCGGCGCCTCGAGGTGGCGCATCATCTCGCGCGGCGTCAGGCCGTTGGCCAGCCCGGCGCAGACCAGCGCGCCGGCGCTGGTGCCGACGAAGATATCGAAGTCCGTAACGCTGCGATTGTCGAGCAGGTCGTCGAGGGCGCGGAGCGCCCCGATCTCATAGACCGCTCCCGTGACACCGCCGCCGGCAAGCACGAGAGCGATCTTGCGGGGTGAGGCGACATCGTCGGCGCTCATCTCGGTCCCGGGCCTTTCAGGGGTTCAGTTCGTGCTGGAGCAGATGAACAGAGGAACAAACGAACAGCAGGCGCGTCGCAGCACGGGATGGTTGCACCGCATCGCCAGGCGTGCCATGAACGATCACGTTAACACATGGGCAATCTCGGTGGTCATTCGGTTGTCCTCACCGGTTCCTTCGGGCCTTGGCGCCTTTGCGTGTGCGATGCTTCGCGTTCGGCCAGCAACTGCTCCACCGCCGCGGTCAGCGCTTCGACCTGGGCGGAGAGCCGGGCGATATCGCCGGCTGTCGGCGCTTGCTCCTGGGGCTCGTCCACCGGCTCCGGCGGAACGAGCAGCCGCTGGATGCGAGCGGCCTCGTCGGCGCTGAGTGCGCCGGCGTCCCGTGCCCGCTGGATACGCCGGCGGATCTCGGCATCGACCGCGGCCGCCCCGCCAAGCATGGCCCACACCGAGCGGCCGACCCCCGCCAGCCGATCGCCGCTGCTCTGGATCAGGTTGGTCAGGAAGCTGGTGGGGAGCGCCGGCTCGTGCCCGCGCGACGTGAGCACGACCTGCGAGAGGATGGTGGCGGTGATGTTTGCGCCGGTCTCGTTGTCGATCACCTCGACCGGCTCGCCCGCCTGGATCAACTCCGCGATGCCATCAAGCGTGATGTACTGCTTGCGGTTGGTGTGATACAGCTTGCGGTTGGCGTATTTCTTGATCGTCTGCATCGACTGTCTGCGGTATGCGCGGGGAGGCGTGATTATTATAACACAGCGCGTCAACGGGGTGCCGGCGGGCCGCTGGAACGCCGGGGCGCGCGTGGCGCGCCAGGCTGCCGCCCGACTCCAGGGCATGGGCGCACGGGCAGCGGCACGGCACGGGCAACGTTTCCCAGGACGATCAACCGGACAGCCGTTCGCAGTTCGAGGGGGAGGCCCGCGCCGCCGCGCTTCAGGCGACGATCCGCTCTACCATGGTTCGCTGCGCGCCGAGCTCGAGTGTGTCGTCCAGCGGCGGCAGGGGGATCGGGCCGTAGCGCCGGGCCAGCGCCAGGCCGATCAGGTGATCGGCGAGCTGCGGGTTTTTCGGCAGGAGCGAGCCGTGCATGTAGCAGCCGTAGACGTTGCGGTAGACCGCGCCCTCGGTGCCGTCCTCGCCATTATTGCCATACCCGGCGAGGACCCGCCCGAGCGGCCGCACGCCCGCGCCGAGGTAGGTGCGCCCGGAATGGTTCTCGAAGCCGACGAACCGCACAGTGGATGCGGGATGGCGGACGGCGGGCGAACGCAATCGGTCGGCCAGCGCATGGTTTTGCTGATCCTGCAGATAACGTTCGTCGTTCGTCGTCCTCGTTCCGGCAGTTCCCCGTACGGGGCAGGCCGGGGTTCGCGGTTCGTCGGCCGGGAGGTCCGCCTCGACCACGATATTCCCGATCAGCCGGGCGCCTCCGCCGACGGTGTGCAGATCGAGCAGGCCCGCGCCGGGCAGCCGTTCGCCGGTGTGGGTGAGGAAGTAGTGGCCGAGCAGTTGGTAGCCGCCACAGATCGCCAGTATGGGCAGGCCGCCCTCGACGGCGCGTGCGAGTGCCGGGGCCTGCCGACGCACGAAGTCGTCGGCGATCAGCGCTTGCCCGCTGTCCTGCCCGCCGCCGAAGAACGCCAGATCGACCGCGGCCCAGTCCACCGGCGTGCCGGGGCCGACCGGCAGCACCTCGACATCGATGCCGCGCCAGGCGCAGCGCCGCGCCAGGGCGATAATATTGCCCCGGTCGCCGTAGATATTCATCTGCTCGGGATAGAGATGGGCGAGGCGCAGTCGATAGGTCATAGGTGAAACGCTCGCTGACGATCGCAGTGCGCGGATCGCTCCCGGCGGGCGGATGACCGAACCATGGCGTCTGTCGTCCGCCGCCACCTCGACGAGCGCAGAGATGGGGGCCACCACATCAGCATACCCGACCCCAACCTCGGCGCGGCAAGCACCCACACCTTACCGCGCCAGCGCCTGCTCGCGCGTGCCGAGCCGCTCAGACAGCCAGGTCTGCACACTGGGGTAGCGCAGCTCCAGCCCCAGTTCCTCGCGCAGCCGCCGGTTGCGGGCCCGCGTCGAGGCCGCGGCCATACCGACCACCGACGGGTCCAGCCCGGCCGCCAGGGCGCTCTCTTTCGAGGTCGGGGTCAGCGGCGGCAGGTCCAGCGCCTCGCACACGGCAGCGTACAGATCGGCCGTGCGCGCCGGCTCATCGTCGCTGGCGTTGTAGACCGCGCCGGGCTGCCCGTCAGTCGCCAGGCGGTCCAGCGCAGCGATCAGATCGCTGATGTGGATGTGGGCGGTGAAATTGCGCCCATCGCCGATCAGCGTGGCGGTGCCGTTCTGCACCGCGTCGATGAAATCGCGCTCTGGGCCGTAGATCGTGCCAGCGCGCAGGATGATCGCCGGAAAATTGTGCTGGCGCACCAGATCGAGGATGGCCTGTTCGGCCTCGACCATGGTGACGCCGAGCGGGTAGCATGGCGCGACGGGGGCATCCTCGTCCAGCCACTCGTCGCCCCGGTCGCCGTAGGGCGCCATGTTGCCGGCGAAGACATACGCGCGCACGGTGCGCGCGCGCGAGCAGGCGGCGATCAGGTTGCGATTGCCGTCCACGAAGGTGCGGCGGACGGCCCCGTTCTCCAGCACCAGGCGTGCGGTCAGGTTGTAGACGTACTCGACGCCGCTGGCGACGCCGACCAGCGTCTCCAGGCGGGTGATATCGCCCTCCCAGACGGCCATGCCGCGCGCCGCGAGCCGTTGGACGATGTCCGTGTCCGGGTCGCGGACGAGGCCGCGGACGCTATGCCCCTGCGCCAGGAGATGCTCTGCCAGCCGCGCGCCGGTGTAGCCGGCGGCTCCCGCGATCAAGTAACGCCCCATGCCTTGCCTCCGGTATCTAGAGCGGGAGCGGCCGGCGCGATCGCCGGACCCTGCGCGCTGACATGCAAACCGCCGTCTGGCGGCTCAGCGCGGATGCCCCGCTTGTCCTCTGCTGTTGGCCGAACGGCGGCGTACCTGCTCCGATGCGCTGTTCAAGTACGAAGGGTCTTACCAGTATAGCATGCCACGCGTGCGCGCGACAGAGGATCATGTCGACTCAAAAGCTGTGTATTTGCTGTGCAGCGCGACGAGCGCGGGGCGATTGCCCGAGGGGGACCAGGAGAAGGGTGTGGAGGCGTGCTGCCCTCCGCCTCCAACGAGCCGCTGCGGTACCCCGCTGCGTCCACCTGAAACCCGGCATGACACTCCGCGCGCGAAATCTATCCCAACAAATCCCACGTTATCCCACATGATTTCCCACGCGCATGGGATAAACGATTCTCACGCACCACGCCGCCTGTTAACTATTTTCGTGCTTTGCTGGAAAGAATTATTAGCACTTCTGTTCTACTGGACTGGCTGAGGACGAGGATGGCGTCTTGGGGGGCATGCTGACCCACAGCCATCGCAACAAACTTACTCCCGCGAGGGAGGCGTGGAGGGCGCGGCCCTGCATGCCTTTTTCCGCCGCGCCGTTGACGACGCGCGGCTTCACCCGTACAATTGTTTCGTTTCGCGGCCTCCGCCGGACGAGTCCAGGCAGACGACGATGATCAAACTGCTGCACCTGGCCGATCTGCACATCGGCATGGAAAACTACGGCCGGGTCGATCCGGCGACCGGTCTGCATTCGCGCCTGATGGACTACCTGGCCCGCCTGGACGAGGCGCTGGCCTTCGGCGAGCAGGAAGGGGTGGACATCGTCCTGATCGCCGGCGACATCTACAAGAACCGCACGCCCAACCCGACGCACCAGCGCGAGTTCGCCCGTCGCATCCGCCGCCTGCGATCGGCCGGCGTGCCGGTCTTCATCCTGGTCGGCAACCACGATGTCTCGCCCTCCGCCGGGCGCGCCCACGCCGTCGAGATTTTCGACACGCTGGCGATCGAGGGGGTGACGATCGCCGACCGGCCGCGCACCCACGTGGTGGAGACCCGCGCCGGCCCGCTTCAGATCATCGCACTGCCGTGGGTAACGCGCCACACGTTGCTGACGAAGGACGAGATGCGGCTGGCCTCCATGCTCGAGGTCGAAGCCATGCTGCTGAGCAGGGTCGAGCAGTTCGTCGCCGCCGAGGCGCAGACGCTCGACCCATCCATGCCGGCGGTGCTGACCGTCCACGGCACGATCGAGGGCGCGGCGGTCGGCGTCGAGCGGCAGATCATGCTCGGCCGCGACCTCGTTCTGCCGCGCAGTGTCGTCAGCCAGCCGGGGGTCGATTATGTGGCGATGGGGCATGTGCACAAGCACCAATCGCTCGGCGAGCACCCACCGATCGTCTATTCCGGCAGCATCGAGCGGATCGACTTCGGCGAGGAGCGCGAGGAGAAGGGGGTGGTGCTGGTCGAGCTCGAGCCCGGCGGCGCCCGCTGGCGCTTCCATCCGCTGGCCGCGCGCCCGTTCGTGACGATCGACGTGGATGTGCGCGGCGTCGCCGACCCGGCGGCACGGGTGATGACCGCGCTGGAGCGGCAGGCGGTGCGCGGGGCAGTGGTGCGGGTGCGGATCGCGGCGCGCCCGGAGCAGGCCGGCCAGATCAACACCGAAGCGGTGCGCGCCCGGCTGGAGGAGGCCGGCGCATTTCATGTCGCCGCGGTGGCGCTGGACATGGAGCGGACCGCGCGCAGCCGACTGGGCGACGCGGCGGCCGAGTTGCTGGATGGGCTGACGCCGCGCCGGGCGCTGGAGATCTACCTGCGCTCGCGCAACACGCCGGAGCCACGCATCGCCGAGTTGCTCGCCGTGGCCGATGAACTGCTGGCGGAGGAGTGATACTGCGGGCTTACTCGCCGGCAGAGCAGAGAAATCTTGAAGGGCTTCGCCCGCCAGACCTCCCCGTTTCAGACAGCTTCTCATCCCCTCGCTTTCACCTGGCTGCTCGCCCGCAGCGTTCCGCCTCCGCATCCTCACTCCTCGAACAGATTCTCGCCTCGGTGCAGCCGCTCGGCGATCTGGAATGTCTGCCCGGCGGCGCGCACGGTGGGCGCGTGGGCGGCCAGGTAGCGCGCGGCAGCGATCAACGGATGGGCCGCCTCGGGCGTGCCGCGCAGCAGCGCGTGCTGGGCGAAGGCTACCTCGACGCACTGCACGGTGTGGAAGTCGCGGTCCTCGCGAAGCAGCGCCGCGCCGAGCGCCGCGCGCACCGCCGCCGCGTTCCCCGGCGCGGCCAAATAGCGCGCCACCAGCTCGCCCGCCGGGTTCACCTGCTGCTGCCGGTCGAGCAGCGCCAGCAGCGCGTCGAGCGGCGGCTCATGCGGTACATCCTGTGGCCCCGGCTGCGGCAGGCGCGCCGGCGGGACGTTCAAGAAGCGGTCGAGGTAGACGCTCATCGCCGCGTCGAAGACGCCGCGCAAGAGCGGCAGCGCCCGCTCCTCCGGTGTGACGCCCGGCGCCGCCCGGTCCTCGCGCGCGCCGGTGACGCGCCGGATGGCGTGCTCGATGGCGTTGGCGAAGGTGAAGGTGTGCAGCACCGTGTCCCAGTCGCCGAACTCGTTGGCTGTGTGGAAGCGCGCGATCCGCAGCGCCGCCGCGTAGCTCACCGCCCCGGCGACTTCCGCAGCGGTCGCGCCGGCCCGCAGCGCCGCCAGCAGCGCGGCGACGTTGGCCTGCGGATCGTCGCTCAGCAGTTGCCAGGCCAGCTCGGCCCGTCCCGTCGGGCGGGCGCGCCCGCCCTCCCGGCGCGCCTCGGCCCCGGCGGTCACCACGCCCGGCAGCGCCTCGAAGGCCGCTTCCAGCAGCGCCACCAGGTCCACCGGGTTGCGCCAGGCGTTCGACTCCTCCATCCGGCTGGCGCGGGCGATGCCGCCGGCCAGGCTGGTGATCACCGGCTCGGCCAGCTCCGGCCCGGCGATGTCGAGCGCCTCCAGCGCTTTGTTGGCGAAGTCGGCGGGGTGACCGACCTGGATATAGCGGTGGTCGGTGATCGCGGCGAACAGCATGTCCGCCAGCTCGGCGCCGGTGGCCCCGGCGCGCACGGCGGTCGCCAGGCAGCGCTCGGCCCCCTCGTCGTCGCGCACCTCGACGAAGCTGCGGAACCAGCGCTTGAGCGTGGGCAGGTCGGCGGCGGCGCCGGGCAGCGGCGCGATGGCGAAACGCGGCGCGCTCATCGCCGTGTCGGCACTCACCGCGTCCAGCCCCTGGAACAGCGCCAGCGCCCGATCCTCGGGGCGCAAGTGCGGCAGCATGTTCATAAAGCAGGTGTGCATCGTCAACCCCTGGCCCCAGCCGGCGGCGCGGTAGCGCGTGCCGAACTCCAGCCCGGCGCGGAACGGCTCGCGCGGGTCGCCCTGGCCGTCAAGCAGGGCGATCGTCGCCTTTGCCACCACCAGCCGCAGGTCGCGCTCCAGCCCGTCGCGCAGCCGACGGGCCTGGTGGAGGCGTGGGTCGCGCCGCGGTGCCAGGTCGATCCACAGCTCGTCGCCACGCAGCTCCAGCGGGTAGGCGCGCACGTCGTCGGCCCATTGGTCGAACGTGCCACCCGAGGCCAGGTCGAAGCGGGCGTGGTGCCAGTGGCAGGTGAGGATGCAGTCGCGCACTGTGCCGCGGTCGAGCGGGAAGCCCATGTGCGGGCAACGGTTGTCCACCGCGTAGAAGCGCCCGTCGTAGCGCAGGAGCAGCACCGGGCGGTCGCCGGCGCTCACCACCTTGCGGTCGGTCGCCTCGAAATCGGCGAGCGTGGCGACCCGGACCCATCCATGCGTGGTCATGGCGTCCTCCTTTGGACGGGAGACGAGGAACGGGACGACCAACGACGAACGACGAGCGGCGCATGCCGCTCCTCCTGCGAACGTCTGCACCCTTGGTACAACTGACTTTCGCCTGTCGTCCGCCGTCGTTCGTCGAATCGAGCGACTCTGCGATCTGCGCGCCGAAACAGTACTGCCGCGCTGCGGAACGCGCAACCGCCCCCGGGCGGATGGCCGTCCTGTCCATTCGTCCAGTGCCGGTACGCCTCCCACATGCCGCAACTTGAAAGGACGTCCGCGGTCGCCCGCAGCACAGGAGGTGCGGCGGGCCTGCGGCCCGCCACACCTCTCACCGCATAAACCTTGAACTTGACAAACGCGCCGGCTACGGTAAGGTAAGAGCGTCCCCGGTACGGTTTTCCGGCGATGATAGGATCAGGCCGGTTGCGCGATCCCGATCGCGCGATCCTGAACGAAACGATGGAGCACGCTGGCATGACCAACCCTGAACCACGCTACCGCGACCCCGACCTACCGCTCGACGAGCGGGTGGAGGACCTGCTCGCCCGGATGACGCTCGACGAGAAGATCGCCCAACTCGGCTGCCTGTGGAGCACCGCGCTGGTGCGGAACGACACCTTCGACCCCGACTTCGCCGCCGCGCAGATGCCCCACGGCATCGGCCAGATCACCCGCATCGGCGCCTCCACCGGGCTGCGCCCCGCCGAAAGCGCCGCGCTGATGAACGCCATCCAGCGTGTCGCCATCGAACGCACCCGCCTGGGTATCCCGATCTTCGTCCACGAAGAGGCGGTCGGCGGCTTCTGCCACCGCGACGCGACCGTCTTCCCGCAGGGTATCGGCCTGGCCGCGACCTGGGACCCAGCCCTGGTCGAGCAGGTCGCTGGCGTCATCCGCGCGCAGATGCTGGCGGTCGGCGCGCGGCTGGCGCTGTCGCCGGTGCTGGATGTCGCCCGGGACCCGCGCTGGGGCCGAGTGGAGGAGACCTACGGCGAAGATCCGGTGCTCGCCGGGGCGATCGGCACGGCCTACGTGCGCGGGCTGCAGACGGACGACCTGCGCCACGGGGTCGCCGCGACCGGCAAGCACTTTCTTGGCTACGCCATGTCGGAGGGCGGGCGTAACTGGAACCCGGTGCATCTCGGGCCGCGCGAACTGCGCGAGGTCTACGCCGAGCCGTTCGCGGCGGCCATTCGCGACGCAGGCCTGGCGGCGATTATGAACTCGTACGCTTCGGTGGATGGGCTGCCCTGCGCCGGCAGCCGCGCCATCCTCACCAACCTGCTGCGCGACGAACTGGGCTTCGCCGGCGCGGTGGTGGCCGATTACTCGGCGATCCCGCAACTGTTCCAGTTCCACCGGGTCGCCGCGGACATGGGCGGGGCGGCGCGGCTGGCGCTGACCGCCGGGCTAGATATGGAGCTGCCGGCGGCCGAGTGCTACGCCGCGCCGCTCAAGGCGGAAGTCGAGGCTGGGCGGCTACCGCTGGAGGTGCTCGACACCGCCGTGCGGCGCGTGCTGCGGCTGAAGTTCCGGCTCGGTCTGTTCGAGCGCCCATATGTCGATGTCGAATCCGCTCCTGCGGCGTTCGAGACCCCCGCGGCGCGCGCGCTGGCGCGCCGCGCCGCCACCGAGTCGGTCATCCTGCTGCAGAACGACGGTATTCTGCCGCTGGCGCCGGGGCTGAAGCGCATCGCCGTGATCGGGCCGGGCGCGGACGACCAGCGGCTGTTGCAGGGCGATTATCACTACCCGGCGCACCTGGAAATCATCTACCTGCAAGCGGCGCAGGCCGGCGACGAGAGCGCGGGGCAGTCGCTCCTGCCGCAATCCGGCGCCGCTTACGCCCCTGGACCCTACTACACGCCGCATGTCACGCCGCTGGCCGGCCTGCGCGCCGCCGTGGGCGGTGCGGCCGAGGTCGTGTATGCCAAAGGGTGCGAGGTGCTCGGCGACGACCGCTCGGGCTTCGCCGCGGCGGTCGAGGCGGCCCAGGCCGCCGAGGTGGCGGTGGTGGTGGTGGCCGGGAAGAGCGGCCTGCAGCGCCCGGTGACGGTCGGCGAGGCGAACGATGCGACGAGTCTCGACCTTACCGGCGTGCAGGCCGAGCTGGTCGAGGCGCTGGCGGCGACCGGCACACCGCTGGTCGTCGTCGTGCTCAGCGGGCGGGTCCACACACTGGCACGGATCGCGCCCCACGCCCGGGCGCTCATCCAGTTCTTCCCGCCGGGACAGGAGGGCGGCGCCGCGCTCGCCGACGTGCTCACCGGCGCAGCCGCGCCGGGCGGGCGGCTGCCGGTGACGCTGCCGCGGGTCGTCGGGCAGGTGCCGATCTACGCCGGTCACCGCGCCGGCGGCGCCGTGCCGATGTTCTTCGGCGATTACGTGGACTGCCCGCCGACGCCACTCTTCCCCTTCGGCCACGGCCTGAGCTATACCACCTTCGCCTACGAGCAATTCACGGCGCGCGGGACAACCACGGACGCGCCGGTGGAGGTCTCGCTCGTCGTGCGCAATACCGGCGCGCGCGCCGGGGACGAGGTGGTGCAACTCTACGCGCGGGACGTGGTCGCCTCGACGGCGCGGCCCGACCGACTGCTGGTCGGGTTCGCGCGTGTCGCGCTCGCGCCGGGCGAAGCGCGGACCGTGCGCTTTATTGTGCATCCGTCGCGGCTGGCGTTCTTCGACCCGGAGATGCACTTTGTCACCGAGCCAGGAGCGTCCTGGTTCGGCGCCGGCGCATCCTCGGCCGACATCCGCGCCGAGGCGACGGTCGAGCTCGGCGGCGGCGCCACCGAGTATCGCCAGCGTGAGGTTGTGGCGACCAGCGTTGTGATCGCGTAGGGCGAGCGCGGCGCGGGTGGGGCTCACGGGGGCCGCTTGATCGCGGCCGCTGCCCGCACCCCTCACCCCCTGGAACGCGCAACAACGCGACACCACCGTAGGAGGCGGGGGGCAGGGTGAGCGCATGCAGGAGTGGCGCTGGCGCGACCCGCCATGGCGCGGGTCGCGCCAAACTGGCAGCGAAATTGCTCACAAACATCCATGCAAACGTTCAATTCGTCATGTATAATGTGGCAAATAAAGCAGACAACCTGGCAGGAGGGACGTCGCTATGGCTCCACTGATGATCCTGGCACTAGCGTTGATCGCGGTCGCGGCTGCGGTCGTTCTCGCAACGGTGGCCGCGCGGCGCGCCCCCCGCCCGCGCCGTAGCGAAGCGGTCATTCCCCTGCGCAGGAGCCGGCGCCGCTAGCGGGCACAGACGGGCACCAGCGCCGCCATCCGCGCCTGAGCGCGCAATCTCATAACTCCCACTATCCGTGGCTCATGTCGTGGCCCGCGCGTGGCGATGCCGCGCGCGGGCCATGCTGTGCCGCCGCGCCGCTATTGGCGGCGTTTCCCTTTGCCGCCGGCCTTGGGCGGGCGCGGCAACCCCGCCGCCCCCGGCATCCCCGAAAGCTCGCCGCTGACGGGCGGCGGTGGCGCGGGCGGCAGCGCTTCCTCGCCCAGCACCGCTCCGGGCGGCGGACCGAAGTAGTAGCGCGCCCAGGCGATCGTCGCGGCCAGGTCGTACTGGTCGGCGAGGTGCACCAGCAGGTCGGCCTGGCGGTAGTCATCCAGCGGGATGACCTGGTTGAGCACGCAGTTCACCCGCGCGTAGCGCGAATCCAGAATCTGCCGGCACTGGTAGTCCACCAGCCCCATCGCCCCATCGAACAGGATCGAGATCAGCGGTTTGGCCCACTGCGCCAGCCCCCAGTCGTGGTCCTTCCCGGCGACGAACGTCGGGTTGTAGCCGGTGCCGATCGACAGCAGGCAGATGTCGCTCAGGTTCTGGTTGCCGGTCTGCGGGTTCAGCGCCAGCGCGAGCGCGGCCATCGCCGGGTTGTTGGCGATCACGCCGCCGTCGATGAAGCGGCCGTACGACGGAAAGTAGGTCGGCGCGGCGCTCGTCCGCATCGCCACGTCCACCGCCAACTCGCTGCCGTCGGAGTCCGGGCCGGGGTAGTTGTGGAAGAACTTCGGCTTCCAGCTGCGCGGCTTGTCCGGCTTGCGCCGCGGATCGGCGCCGTCGTCCAGGTCGAAGCTGGCGATCAGCACTCGCTTGCGTAGGTCGTTCAGGGTCGTGATGTTCCGCTGGCGGAAGCGCTCGCTCAGCAGCTGTTTCAGCCCGCTGTTGTCGTACTGGGCGCCGACGATGTTCCCTAAATCCTTCAGGTTGTCCAGCCAGGAGTCATCGAAGATCTGGGGGCCGTTGTCGCGGTAGAGCGCGAGCAGCTCGTCCGGCGTCAGGCCGGCGGCCAGCCCGAGCGCCAGGATGCCGCCGGTCGATGTACCGCTGATCAGATCGGTGCGTTCGAGCAGGCCGGGGACGGCCTGCTCCAGCCGCGCCAGGATGCGGATCGAAAAAATGCCGCGAATGCCGCCGCCGTCGAGGCTGAGGATGCGAAATGGCGCCATAGCTTCTCCTTGCGCATGCCCACGCTGAACTGCCGGGTGGCCCCGGCCAGCGCGCGAATGATCGGAGCACCTACCAGCCCGCCCGCTTTCCCCGCTGGAAGCCGAAGCCAACCCCCATGTCCATGAACGGCAGGGAACCGGGATTTCCGACATGAGCATGCGCTCTTTCCACCGCCGCTACGGCAGCTGTGACCGTATTGTTATATTAGCTACTCTATTTTGTTGAGAATATGTTATACTGGAGCGGAACGCTGTTCTGTTTCCTGCACGGAGGGTAGCCATGGGTCGCCTACAGTCAACCACGGGGGCGGCGGACTGCGCCGATGGCGTCCCGCTCCCGATCGTCCGCCTGAATCGTTGGACGCTGCTGGTCGGCATCGTCGCGGGCCTGCTGCTGCGGCAGCCGCTCTTTACCACCGTGCTGTGGCTGCTGCTGCTGCCGGCGGTGCTCGGCGGGCAGCGCTGGAGCCCGATCTTCCGCCTCGGCTCGTGGCTCTTCGCGCGCCAGATCCCGACGGCGGAGCGCGAGGATCGCCGGCTCATGCGCTTCAACAATTTGATCGCTTTCGCTATGCTTGGGCTGGCGCAGGTCGCCATTCTGCTCGGCGCGGCGCTGGTCGGCTGGGCGCTGGCGCTGTGCGTCGCCGGGGCCGCGGCCGTGGCCCTGGCGGGCTTCTGCATCGGCTGCTTCCTGTACTACCAGTTTCGCCTCAACCGTACGCGGCTGTTCGGGTAGAGACGAGGGCGACGAAGGACGAAGGCAGGCTCTATCCTATCTATCGCCGCGAGCTGTTGAGCCACACCGCCCGTTTCCGTCCTTCGTCCACCGTCCACCCTAGCCCGTCACGTCGCCACCCTGGGCAGCTCCTCCTGCGCGGCGCGCACCTGCGGGTCGTCCGCCGGACCGTAGCGCCACCATTCCGCCCTGACAACGCGGTCCGGCTGGACGCCGCGCCCCTCCAGCAGCGTGCCGTCCGGCAGCCGGAAGGCGTACTCTGCCAGCCAGAGTTGCGAGCCGTCCTCCAGCGTATGGATGACCAGGTTCTCGACATTGCCAGCGCTTGGCTCGCCCACCACCCGCCCTCGCCCGCGCGCCTGCAGGCCGGCGGCGAACATCTCCGCCGCGCTCACCGTCTCGCTGTCGGTGAGCACCACCAGCGGGACGCCGCGCAGGGCCGGCAGCGTCCGCCCGGCCGGAACGTTCAGCCGGTTCGTGCCGTGCCGCCCGTGGCTGCTGCCGATCGTCCCACCGTCGAGGAACAGCGCGAGGGTGTCGAGCATCGCCTGGATACTGCCGCCGTCGTTGCCGCGCACGTCGAGTATCAGGCCGGCGAGCGGCCCGGCGGCGGCGAGGTGTGTGACCGCGTCGCGCGCCTCATCCGCCAGGCCATCGGCATAGAACGTGGCGATCATCACCAGGCCGACGTTGGTGCCAGGCAGGCGTTCGGCGGTCACGTTCGGGTAGTCGTTGCTGGAGATAGCGCGGCGGGTCAGTGACACCTCCCGCTCGGCGCCGTCCGGGGAGCGCACGGTGAGGCGCACCTGCCCGCCCGGCGCGCCGCGCACCACGCTGAGCGCGCCCTCCGGCCCGAACGCCGGGTCGGCGAACGGCAGGCCATTGACCCGCACCACGATGTCGCGTGGGCGCAGGCCGGCCTCCGCCGCCGGGCCGCCCCGCGCCAGGCGCACGATCAGGCCGCCCTCCGGCACATCGCGGATGATCGCGCCGATCCCGCCGTACTCCAGCTCGCCTTCGTACTGCCGGTCGTCTTCGGCG
This sequence comes from Roseiflexaceae bacterium, assembly GCA_042408595.1. Taxonomy (GTDB): domain Bacteria; phylum Chloroflexota; class Chloroflexia; order Chloroflexales; family Roseiflexaceae; genus JBHOQX01. The sequence goes on from JBHOQX010000051.1 coordinate 31,812, forward strand.
GCCTCCTGCGGCGACGCGAAGCGGGAATGATCGTCGCCTAGACGGTCAATCAGCTCATGCATCACGTCGTAGAACGCCTCGGGTGTGTCGGCGGCGAGCGCCCGGGGCCGCAGTTCGTCGCGCACGGCCCGCCAGTTGACCCCCCGATAGTCCGGGTAGACATAGCGGTCGCGCACGAGCCGCCATGCCTGGTCGAAAACGCGAGCGCGCACCTCTTCCGAGAGCGGTGCGAGCGTCGGCGTTGGGATGAGCGTCGGAGCCGGCGTGGCCGACGGGGCCGGCGTGGCCGATGGGGCCGCCGTGGCCAATGGGGCCGGCGTGGCCGATGGGGCCAACGTGGCCGTCGGAGCGGACGCGGCAGGCGGCGCACTGGGTGGAACCGGCGCCGGGAGGTTCGCCGCTGGCGGCGCGGGGGAACAGCCAGCGGCCAGCAGCGCCGGCAGAAGCAGCGCGCACGCGGCCCGGGCGCGCAGGAGTTGCCCGATCGAACGCATGCTGGCATTATAGCCGCTTCGCGGCGGGACGATCAGCGCCAGGAGATGAGAGTTTGAAGAGCGCGCACCGGCTGTCATCCCACCTGAACCGCTTCCGTTGCAGGAGCGCGGGCGCTATGGTAAGATGCGGGCGTCACACCGGCCGCTGAGCGGGAGGGCGCAGTGAGCGATCCGGACAACGACTCAGGCGATTCCACCGAGCGGGTCATCACGGTGCGGCTGAACCGCGATACACTTATCCTCGTCGCGGCGCTCGGCTTCCTCGGCCTCGCGATCCTGCTAGCGATCGTCTTTCCGCCCGGCACGGCGCAGGCGCCGCCGCCGACATTGGTGGTTGTGATCCAGACGCCGATGCCGACCGCTGCGGGCGCGGCGACGCCCACCGCTGGGGGCTTCCCCTCAACCGGGGCCGCCACCGGGATGCCCGCCGGTGCGGCGGAGACGCCGACGCTGGAGGCCGGGGCCGGACGCGAGCCGACCTTCGCGCCGGCCGGGGTGACGCCCGGCGCAGCGACCCCCGGCGCGGAGCCGTACCCCGGCCCGGAAGGGATCGCGCCCAGCCCTGCGCCTGGCACGCCGACCCGCACCATGGTGGACACGCCGCCATCGCCCCCGGCCCAAGCCCCGGCGGCGACGATCCCGGCCTTCCCGACACCTTCGGCGGTTGTCTCGCAGGAGGGGGGCAACCAGCCGGCGAGCCCGACGGTTCCGCCTGTGCCGACGCGCCCGCCCCCGACGACACAGCCGCGCCCGGTGGCGACTCAGGGCGGCAGCCGCCCACCGGCGCGCCCGCGCCCCACCGCCACCCCGCCGCCGCCGACCGCCGTGCCGGTTGACCTGCTCACGGGGAACATCCGCTGGACGCCGGCGAACGGCCCGATCATCCTGCGGCGCGACACCCGCCTGACGCCCGGATCGACGCTGGTGATCGAAGCGGGCACGCAGGTGCTACTGGCGCCCGGCGCGGCCTTCTATGTGGAAGGGACGCTCTACGGCGTCGGCCAGCCGGGCAACCCGGTGCGCTTCGGCGCGCTCGGCGGCGGGCGCTGGGACGGGCTGTACGGCCGCCCCGGCGGCAATATCGTGCTGGAGCAGACGGAGATCCGCGGCGGCGGCAACGGCGGCACGACGCTCGCCAGCGAGGGCGGCACGCTCGCGCTGCGCGGCGTGCTCGTGACGGATAACGGCGGCCACATCCGTGTGCGCGACAGCCGGCTGGAGGTGCGCGCCAGCGAGATCTCCGGCAACGACATGCCCTACGGCGCGGCGCTCGACGCCAGCTACACCCGCGGCAATTTCGTGACGCTGGCCGGCAACCGGATCGGCGGCAACCGCATGGCCGACGGCGCGCCGAACGTCGAGATCGCCAACCAGACTACCGGCGATACCCTCAACCTCGACCTGCAGGGTAATCTGCTGGTCGGGCAGACCGGGCCGAACCTGGTGTTGCGCACCAGCGGCCCGCTGAACGGCGCGCTGACCTGCAACACCTGGATCAACGGCTATGACGGCCTCAAGCTCGCCAGCGACGCCGCCTCGCTGCCGCCCGGATGGAACCTGGCCATCCGCGACAACGCGATCGAGGACCACACGCCGCCGATCGAGCCGGTCTACACTCAGCCGCGCCACGGCCTGCGACGCGGCGCGATCAGCGACCTGCCGATCGACATGCGCGGCAACTGGTGGAACGATCCGACCGGCCCGTACGATGCGCTCAACTATCAGGACGGGCGCGGTGATGCGGTCGGGGTGAATATCGACTACAGCGGCTGGCTCACCGCCCGCCCGGCCTGCGCCCCGACGCCGTAGACCACGTGCCGGCGGGCGCGGCGACCGGCCTCTAGCCTCCATCGTTCGTCGTCCGTTCCTGACCCTATGTCCCCAGGCGAAGCGATTGACACCCTGATGGCCGCGGCGATCGCCCGGCGCGTCTTCCCCGGCGCGGCCGTGTTCGTGGCGCAGGCGGGCCGCGTGCTGCACAACGCCGCCTACGGCGCGACGACCTACGAGCCGGAGACGGCCCGGCCCGTCACCACCGATACGATCTACGACCTCGCCTCGCTGACCAAAATGTTCACCGCGACCGCGGCGCTGCGGCTGCTCGATTCCGGCGCGCTGGACCTGGACGCGCCCGCCGCCCGCTACGTACCGGAGTTGCGCGCGCCGGGCGTGCTGGTGCGCCACCTGCTGACCCACACCTCTGGGCTGGATGTGCGCCTCTCGCCCCTGCGCGCCTTGGGCCGCGACGGGCTGCTGGCGGCAGCCTTCGCCGCCGGGCTGAAGCATCCGCCTGGCACGTCGGTGGCGTACACAAATATCAACTCGTTGCTGCTGGGCGAGATCGTCGCGCGGCTGGCAGGCGCGCCGCTCGACGCGGCGATCCGGGCGCTGGTGACGGAGCCGCTCGGCCTGCGCGACACCGGCTTCCGTCCGGACGCCGCCCTGCTCCCGCGCATCGCGCCGACCGAGTGGGACGACGAATGGCGCGGCGGGCTGGTGCACGGCACGGTGCACGACGAAAGCGCCCACGCGCTCGGTGGGGTCGCCGGGCACGCCGGCATGTTCGGCACGGCGGCGGAGGTCGGCGCGTTCTGTCTTGCCTGGTTGGGAGCGATCGCTGATCGGCAAGCGCCGTGCTTCGCGCGGCGCGCGCGTGCGATCTCCCCCCTCCAGGACCCTATTCTGCGCCCGGAGACGGCCCGGCGCGCCGTGGCCAACCAAACGCCCGGGCTGAGCGTGGCCTGCGGCCTGGGCTGGATGCTCGACCGGCCGTACTTCATGGGCGGCGCGCCCACCAGCAGCTTCGGCCACACCGGCTTCACCGGCACGGCGATGGTCGCTGTGCCGGCGCGTGAGCTTGTCGTCGTCGTGCTGAGCAACCGGGTCTACCCGCGGCGCGGACTGCCGGAGCACCACGCCGTTACCGCGGCGGTCGTGGAGGCAGCGCTCACCGCGGGCTGACGGTGGACGGAGGATAAGCGCCAGGCGCACGGTGCCACGATGACAGGGTGCCGCGATGACGCGGTGCCGCGGTGCCACGGTACACAGAAGTGTCATTGAACATTGTTTATGGCTCATTCTTCATGTATCACTCGTCCCCCGTCCATCCCCCGAATCCCCTCTTGCATAACGCAGCGTGTCATGCTATAGTGCGAATCTAACGCGCTGCGTCACCCGATAGTCGGTACATTTCCTTTCTGGCTGAACTGAAAGGTGGCTTCGCCGATGAGCACAACTTCCCGCGACCTGCCGGAGGGTATGACGATCACAGGGGCAGTCACACCGGCGTTCGCCGCCATCCTCACGCCGGAGGCGCTCCAGTTCCTCGCCGCGCTGTCCCGCGAGTTCGAGCCGACGCGCCAGGCGCTGCTGCGCCGCCGCGCGGCGCGCCAGGCCGAACTGGACGCCGGCCAGTTGCCGGACTTTTTGCCAGAGACCGTCCACATCCGCCAGGGCGCGTGGGTCGTCGCGCCCATCCCGACCGACCTGAAGGACCGGCGGGTCGAGATCACCGGCCCCGCCTCGGACCGCAAGATGGTGATCAACGCGCTCAACTCCGGCGCGAAGATTTTCATGGCCGATTTCGAGGACGCCAACACGCCGAACTGGCAGAACACGATCCAGGGCCAGGTCAACATGCGCGACGCAGTGGCCCGCACGATCACCTTCACCAGCCCGGAGGGCAAGGAGTACCGGCTGAACGAGCGGACGGCGGTGCTGCTGGTGCGCCCGCGCGGCTGGCACCTGCCGGAGAAGCACATCCTGCTCGACGGGCAGCCGATCGCCGGCGCGCTGGTGGACTTCGGGCTGTACTTCTTCCACAACGCCCGGGCGCTGCTCGCCGCCGGCAGCGGGCCATATTTTTACCTACCGAAGCTGGAGAGCCATCTCGAAGCCCGCCTGTGGAACGATATCTTCAACCGCGCGCAGGACCTGCTCGGCATCCCGCGCGGCACGATCCGGGCGACGGTGCTGATCGAGACGATCCTGGCGGCGTTCGAAATGGACGAGATCCTCTACGAACTGCGCGAGCACTCCGCCGGACTGAACTGCGGCCGCTGGGACTACATCTTCAGCTGCATCAAGAAATTCCACGCCCGCCGCGACTGGGTCTTCCCCGACCGCGCGCTGGTGACGATGACGACGCACTTCATGCGCTCCTATTCGCTCCTGGCGATCAAGACCTGCCACCGCCGCGGAGTCCACGCGATCGGCGGCATGTCGGCCTTCATCCCGGTGCGCAACGACCCGGCGGCGAACGAGCGCGCCTTCGCGCAGGTGCGCGCCGATAAGGAGCGCGAGGCCAACGACGGCCACGATGGCACCTGGGTGGCACACCCCGGCCTGGTGCCGGTGGCGCAGGAGGTGTTCGACGCGGTGATGAAGACCCCGAACCAGATCGCCCGCCGGCGCGACGATGTGCATGTGACCGCCGCCGATCTGCTCGACTTCGTCTCGGGGCCGATCACCGAGCAGGGGCTGCGCACAAACGTCAGCGTCGGCATCCAATACATCGAAGCCTGGCTGCGCGGCCAGGGCGCCGTGCCGATCTTCAACCTGATGGAGGACGCCGCCACCGCCGAGATTTCGCGCTCGCAGGTCTGGCAGTGGATCCACAGTCCAAAAGGGGTGCTGGACGACGGGCGCAAGGTGGAGCTGCCGCTGGTACGGCAGGTCATCGCCGAGGAGGCTGAGAAGATCCGTGCAGCGGTGGGCGAGGAGCGCTACGCCGCCGGCCAGTATGGGCGCGCCATCGAGCTGTTCGACCAGTTGGTCGCATCAGAGACGTTCATCGAATTTCTCACGCTGCCAGGGTACGAGTATCTCGATTAGAGAGGGTGCGAACCACCAGGCGCCGCAACACCGGGTCATGGCACACGAGCCGTGGCGCCGGGCGAAGATGACACGGGCGTGTTGCCTGTCGCCCTGGCCCGGGACGGGCCAGGCCGGCGGCGCACGTGGCCCCTCTCCTGGCGCCTCGGTGTCTTGGCGGGTCGTTGGGAGGCTGTCTGAAACGTCCCCGGCAGCGGAAGCCGGGCCGCAGGGTCCCCAGGAGCCATCCTGGAGGGCTGCGCCCGCCACACCGCCCCGTTGCAGACAGCTTCGTGGATCTCAAGGGCGAGAATTCGCAGAAAGGGACGAGCCATGCGCATGGATCAGGCGGCACAGGAACTGGCGATGGCCTGGGAGCGCGACTCCCGCTGGCAAGGGATCGAGCGCCCCTACACGGCGGAGGATGTCATCCGGCTGCGCGGCTCGATTCAGATCGAGTACACGCTGGCACGGATGGGCGCCGAGCGGCTCTGGCGGCTGCTGCAGCAGGACGACTACGTCGCCGCGCTCGGCGCGCTGACCGGCAACCAGGCGATGCAGCAGGTCAGGGCCGGACTCAAGGCGATCTACCTCAGCGGCTGGCAGGTCGCCGCGGACGCCAACCTGGCCGGGCAGATGTACCCGGACCAGAGCCTCTACCCGGCCAATTCCGTGCCGGCGGTCGTCAAGCGGATCAACCAGGCCCTCCAGCGCGCCGACCAGATCCAGTGGTCTGAAGGCGGCGGCGACATCGACTGGTTCGCCCCGATCGTGGCCGACGGCGAGGCCGGCTTCGGCGGTCCACTCAACGTCTTCGAACTGACCAAGGCGATGATCGAGGCCGGGGCGGCGGGCGTGCATTTCGAGGACCAGCTCGCTTCTGAGAAGAAATGTGGCCACATGGGCGGCAAGGTGCTCATCCCGACCCGGCAGGCCATCCGGAACTTGGTGGCAGCCCGGCTGGCCGCCGATGTCTGCGGCGTGCCGACGGTCATCATCGCCCGGACGGACGCCAACGGCGCGCGCCTGCTGACCAGCGACATCGACGAGCGCGACCGGCCGTTCTGCACCGGCGAGCGCACCGCCGAGGGTTTCTTCCGGGTGCGCGCCGGGCTGGAGCAGGCGATCGCCCGCGGCCTGGCCTATGCCCCGTACGCCGACCTGCTCTGGTGCGAGACGAGCGAGCCGGACCTGGACGAGGCGCGCCGCTTCGCCGCGGCGATCCACGAGCGGTTCCCCGGCAAAATGCTGGCGTACAACTGCTCACCATCGTTCAACTGGAAGAAGAAGCTGGACGACACCACGATCGCTGGCTTCCAGCGGTCCCTGGCGGGGATGGGCTATAAGTTCCAGTTCATCACCCTCGCCGGCTTCCACACGCTGAATTACAGCATGTTCGATTTGGCGCGCGGCTACCGCGAGCGCGGCATGGCGGCCTACGCCGAGCTGCAGCAGGCCGAGTTCGCCGCCGAGCGCTACGGCTATACCGCCACACGCCACCAGCGCGAGGTCGGCACCGGCTACTTCGACGAAGTGACGCAGGTCATCTCCGGCGGCGGCGCCTCGACGACGGCGCTCAGCGGCTCGACGGAGGAGGAGCAGTTTCATTAGCGCGTGCTGCACCGGGCCGCGGGGCCGGCGGCGCAGGCTTGCTGCTGTGCCGCCACCCTCGCCCGCGCCCTGCTCGCGTGCCATGCCTGAAACGGCGCCAGGCGGAGGTAGTTGCCAGAAATACCGCCGCATCCTGTGATGACGATGGCATGCCCACCGACGTCTGGCTTCTGGCTGCTGACCGTTTCGGGATTGCCGATTGCCTGACCATCCGCTAGCTAACCGTCTGACCCTCTGACCCTCTAAGTGTCTCACTCCTGGCTCCTGACCCCTGTGCAACAAGGAGGTTGCGATGCAGACCGTCCGCGGGCGCTTTACCGGGAAGACCATCGAACTGCTCGATGATCCGCCGACCAACGAGGAGACCTACGTCCTGGTGACGTTTCTCGAAGGCAGCCTGGAGACCGCTGCCGCGCGCGAGCAGCGCCGGCGTGGCGTCAGCGTGGCGCTCTACAGCCTGGATCGCTACAGCGCGCCGCTCAAGCAGCGGCTCGGTGCGCCTCCGCCGGAGGAGACGACCGTTCACCGGCCGTTCACCGTCGGCGAGGTGATGACGCGCAAGGTGATCACCATCGCGCCGGGAGAGACGGCCGCCAGGGCCATCCACACCATGCACCAGCACGGCATCACCAGCATCCTGGTCGAACCGGATGAAAGCGGCGAGTGGGGCATCATGACGATGCGCGACGTGCTCAAGCGGATCGTCAGCGCCGATCGCTCGCCCGAGGTTGTGACGGTCGGCGAGATCACCACCCGGCCGCTGATCTATGTTCCGCCCGATATGAGTCTGCGCGATTGCAGCAAGCTGATGATCGAGACCAACATCCGCCGGGCGGTGGTGCGCGAGCACGGCCGGCCCGTGGGGATCATCAGCGACACCGACATCTTCCAGGTCGTTGAGGAGCGCGGATGGGGGCCACCGCACACGGCGGATGATCACGTGTAGCACGGCAGAGGGTGGACGAGGGACGAATGACGAATGATCGGCGATACATCGTGTCACCCTGTCACCCGCTTACTTTGTCTCCTGCGCCTAGCGCTCGTCCGTCGTCCGTCGTCGGTCGTCTGTGGTCGGCGGCGTGGCTGGCGTTCGTCCGTCGTCCACCGTCTTTCGTCTTCGAACGGCGGACGAACGCCCGAAACCGTGCAGCAGCCGCGCCAGCAGCACGAACAGGCCGATGAGGCCGGCGCGAAACGGCGCGGGCAAGAGGTAGCGTTCGGCGTCCGTTCACTGCGGACGGCATAATGACGGGATGGCACGATGATCGCTTGCCCGCGCATCGCGTCATCCCGTCATCGTGTCACGACATATTCGCGATCAGCGCGTCGGCGAACTCGCTGGTCTTCACCTCCTTCGCGCCGGTCATCAGCCGGGCGAAGTCGTAGGTCACCACCTTGCTTGCGATCGTCTTCTCGATCGCATGGATGATCAGGTCGGCGGCCTCGCTCCAGCCCATATAGCGCAGCATCATGTCGCCGGAGAGGATGACGCTGCACGGGTTGACCTTGTCGAGGTTGGCATATTTGGGCGCGGTGCCGTGGGTCGCTTCGAAGATCGCGTGGCCGCTGATGTAGTTGATATTGCCGCCGGGCGCGATCCCGATCCCGCCGACCTGCGCGGCGAGCGCGTCGCTCAGATAGTCGCCGTTCAGATTGAGGGTCGCGATCACATCGAAGTCCTCGGGGCGGGTGAGCACCTGCTGCAGCGTAATGTCGGCGATCGCGTCCTTGATCAGCACCTTGCCGGCGGCCAGCGCGGCCTTCTGTTCGGCGTTCGCCGCCTCCTCGCCACGCGTCGCCTTAGCGCGCTCCCACTCCGCCCAGGTGTAGACATGCTCGCCGAAGGCGCGCTCGGCGAGTTGGTACCCCCAGTCGCGGAACGCGCCCTCGGTGAATTTCATGATGTTGCCCTTGTGCACCAGCGTCACACTGCGGCGCCGGTGCTCGATGGCGTACTGGATGGCCGCGGCGACCAGCCGCTCCGTGCCGAGCCGGCTGACCGGCTTGAAGCCGATGCCAACTTCGACCTGCTCGGCCGGCGGCTGGCCGAGCTGCCCCAGAAACTGGTTGGCCCGCTCCGGCGAGCCGAAGCGCACTTTCGCAAAATCCTTCGGAAACTCGTTCTGAAGGAAATCGAGCACCTTTTGCGCCTCGGGCGTGCCGGCGCGGTACTCGATCCCGGCGTAGATATCCTCGGTGTTCTCACGGAAAATCACCATATCCACCAACTCGGGCCGCTTCACCGGCGAGGGCACACCCTCGAAGTAGCGCACCGGGCGAAGGCAGACGTACAGGTCCAGCAACTGGCGCAGCGCGACATTCAGCGAGCGGATGCCACCGCCGACCGGCGTCGTCAGCGGGCCCTTGATGCCGACCAGATACTCGCTGAAAGCGTCCACCGTCGCCTGCGGCAGCCAGTCGCCCGTCTGGCGATAAGCCTTCTCGCCGGCCAGCACTTCCATCCAGGCGATCTTGCGCGCGCCGCCGTAGGCCTTCTCGACGGCCGCGTCGAAGACGCGCACGCTGGCGCGCCAGATATCGGGGCCGGTGCCGTCGCCTTCAACAAAGGGGATGATCGGCCGGTCGGGCACATGGAGCCGCCCGCCCTGAATAGCGACCCGTTCGCCCTCGGGCGCCTGGTAGCGTGTGGTGCTCATCGATCTTCTCCCGTGTGCTCCCATAGAATGCGGGCTATTATAGCATTCGCACACGCAAACGCCACGGGCGTCGATTCCCGTGGCGTGCGTACAGGGATGGTGCGTGAGAGGGAGCGCTACCCCACGTGCGGTGCGCTGGCTGCGTCGGCCGGGGCAGGCCGCTGGCTGAGGCGCGCTGGGTGCGACCAGCGGCGGAGGCGGAATGCTGTTCGTTCGTGCCGCTCCCCCTCGCTGCACCTCGATCATAGCAGCGTGTGCCGAAACCGCCTAGCACGGCGGATTACAGCACGATGACACACATATCACAATTCGGTCATTCGTGCGCATTTCCGAATGAAAAGTTGTTAATCTCACCCAAAAGAAACGGAGAGAGGCTGAAGATCGGAGATTGACAGTTGCTCGATCTCCAATCCCCAGATCACCTCCCCTACGCCCTGCGCCGCAGCAACACCCAGATACCTGCGCCGATCAGCACGGCCGGGAAGAGAAACCTGCCGACCAGCGCCCCGAACCCCGGGATCATCGTCAGCAGCAGAAAGCCGCCGACGCCGAGCAGCACCAGGCCGAGGGTCTGGGCGCGCCGCGCCGCCGCGTCCGGTGTCGGCACCTGCGGCCCGAGGTTCTGGATCGGGATCTCGGCCTCGTCCAGCGGTTCGCCGGACATGGGATCGTAGCGCGGGCGGCGCGGCTGGCCGCCGAACGCCTCGCGGAGCTCATCCGCGACTCGGTAGGCCTGCTGGCGCATCTCGTCGATCGCCTGGGGCGGGGGATCGCCCGCCGCCCCTTCGAGCGGCATGATCAGCCAGAGGATCAGGTACAGCGCGATGCCGACGCCGGAAAAGGCGAGCAGCACGAACACCAGACGGACGAAGACCGGATCGACGCCGAGATAGCTGGCGATACCGCCAGCGACCCCGGCGATCATTGTATCGCTGCAGCTGCGCACGAGCCGCGTTGGTTGGGTCTGCACAGCGAACTCCTTCTCCTGATGGCCGCTTGGCCGTGGCGGCGATGCTGCCCATGTGACGGTTCCGCCCCGTCAAAAGTTGCGCTCGACCGCGGCAGGGAGGGTTCCTTCCGGCAGATGGTTATGCTATAATGGCGCGGGAGTTCGGCCAGACGCGGAGAACACCACCCCATGAGCCACTACGTCCCCGCTGGAACCGCGCCGCTCGTCGCTGGCGCGCTGGCCCGCATCGAACGCCGCCTGCCGCAGCCGGGCGAGGTGCTGGTGCGTGTCGGGCAGCGGGTCGAGCCGGAAGATCTGGTCGCCCGCGCCTACCTCTCCGGCCCGCCGGTGATCATCAACATGGCGCGCGCGCTCTCCATCCCGCCGTCGCAGGTACCGCGGGCGATGCGCCGTGAGCTCGGCAACAAGGTAGCCGAGGGCGAGGTACTGGCCCGCTCGTCGCGCCTCGGCGGGCGCTCGTTCGTCGCGCCGGCCAGCGGGGTGATCGCCGCCGTGGATCAGGAGACCGGCTACGTCACCCTCTCGCCTGACCCGGTCGAGTTCGAGCTGCAGGCCACCGTTCGCGGGCTGGTGATGGATGTCATCCCCGGCATCGGCGTGCGGATCGAGACCCCCGCCGCCCAGGTGTACGGCATCTTCGGCTTTGGCCGGGAGCGCGCCGGCGTCCTGCGCCTGCTGGTCACCGACCCATCCGAGCCGATCCTGCCCGAGATGATCGACGCCCGGAGCGCCTACGCCATTCTGATCGGCGGTAGCAGCATCACAGCAGCGGGGTTGCGCCGCGCCGCTGCTGAGCAGGTGCGCGGCGTGATCGTCGGTGGGATCGACGAAGCCGAACTGCGCCAGTTTTTTGGCTGGTCGTCGCTCGACGGGTGGCGTGTCGGGCACGGCGGCTGGCAGGTGCCCGCCGCAGCGCTCGGCGGCGAGCAAGATCTCACCCTGGTGGTCACCGAAGGGTTCGGCGCGCGGCCCATGTCGGCCCCGCTGTTCGATCTGCTGGCGGAGCACGACCGGCAGGAGGCGCTGATCGCCGGGATGACGCAACTGCGCCAGCCGCAAGAGCGGCCCCGCGTCGTGATTCCGCTCTCGGCGCGCTCGGCGAATGTGCAACTCGAGGCCCCGCGCCCGGTGCTCTCCCCTGGCGGGAAAGTGCGCCTGCTGGACGCGGCGCACCTGGGCGACATCGGGCTGGTGCGGCTCATTCCCTCCCAACCTCGCCGCCTCCCATCCGGCGCGCGCGCTCCGGCGGTGGAGGTCGCCCTCGAAGACGGATCGTCGCTGACCCTTCCGCGCAACGCAGTCGAGCCACTCGCATGAGCATGACCGCTGCACAACCTGGCACGCTCGCCGGCCTCGCTGGCAGCCCGCCCCGTGTCCTCGTGGTGGACGACGAGCAGCATATGTGCGACGTCTGCGCGCGCACCCTGCGCCGCGCCGGCTACGAGGTGGCAACAGCCACCGATCCGCGGGCGGCGGTCGATGCGCTGCGCGGCGAATTGAGCTTCGACCTGCTACTGACCGATATCAAGATGCCCGCGATGAGCGGGCTGGAGCTGGCGCATATCGCCCGCGAGCGCGACCCGGCGATCGCGATCATCATCATGACCGGCTTCGCCTCGATGGAGAACCTGCACCAGTCCGTGCAGCGCGGCGTGGCCGATTTTCTCTCCAAGCCGTTCGAGCTGGAGCAGCTGCGCCTGGCGGTCGATCAGGCGTTGTACAAGCGCTCGGTGCTGCAGGACAACCTGCGGCTGCGGGCGCTGGAGCAGATCCACCGCACCAGCGAAACCCTTGGCACGATGCTCGACCTCGGCGCATTGACCACCGCGCTGCTGGACGCGGCGCTGCGGCAGACCGGCTGCCGCGTCGGGTTCGTGCTCCGCGCCCTCTCACCGACACGCCTCGGCGCGCCCACCCCATCGGTCGCCGATGCCGCCCTGCTCGCCGCCGGCCAGCAACTCGCGCTACGCGCGATGCACCAGCCGGCGCTGCTGACAGCCGAAGGCGCCGCCTTCGCCCAAAGCGCCGGGCGCGAACTGCGGGTGGCGCTGGCCGCCCCGCTCCGGGCGCAAGGGGCGGTCAACGGCGTACTCGTGCTGTGCGACGACCGCGCCTCGGCTTTCCCGCCCGGCGTGCAAGAGGAGATCGCGCTGGTGGCGAATTACGCCGGCTCGGCGCTGCGCAATGCCGCGCTGTATGGGCAGCTGACCGACGCGTATGTCCGCCTGCAAGAGCTCGACCGGCTGAAGAGCGAATTTATCGCGATCGCGTCGCACGAACTGCGCACACCGCTTTCGATCATCTTGGGCTACACCATGATGCTGCGCGACCAGCAGACGGACGAGCAGCGCAACTATCTCCTGCGGGTGATCGAAAGCGCGAAGCGGATCAAAGATATCGTCGATGACATGGTCAGCCTGCGCCACCTCGAGATGGGCGAGGAGCAGCTGCGCTTCGAGCCATGCGACGCGGGCGAGCTCGTGGCGCAGGTGGCGGATCGCCTGCACGCCGCCGCCGCCGAGCGCCGCCACACGGTGCGGCTGGAACTGGCGGACACGCCGCTGCGCTTCTACGGCGATGGCGAAAAGGTGCGCCTGATGCTGGTGAACCTGCTGGCAAACGCCATTCGCTTCACGCCGGAGGGGGGCGAGATCGTCGTGCGCGCGGCGCGCACCGCGCAGGCACCTGAGGGCGCGGGCCGGATCATCCTGCCGGCGCCGCCGTCGTCGCCGCCCGGGCCGTGGGTGCAGTTCGAGGTGCAGGATAACGGCATCGGCATCCCCGAGCGCGAGCAGGCGCGCATCTTCGACCGCTTCTACCAGGTGGCGGACTCTCTGACGCGCGACCACGGCGGCACCGGCCTGGGGCTGGCGGTCGTGCGCGAGTTGATCATTACCCTGAATGGTATGCTCTGGCTGACGAGCGCCGAAGGGCAGGGGAGCACCTTCGCCTTCGCGCTGCCCGAGCTGCCGGCCGAGCGTGCTGAAAGGCAAAGATGAGCCATGGCGCGACTGCTGATTGTTCCCGGCGATAACGCGGTGCTCCGCGCGCTACCCGCAGAGCTGAGCGGTCTCGATGTGCTCGTGCTCGAAACCGCCAACGATGCGCTGTGGGAGATTCGCCAGTCGCCTCCAGACATCGTCGTGGCGGACATGAACCTGCCGGGCATGAGCGGCCTGGAGCTGGCCGAGATTGTGCCGAGCTTCGGCGCGGATATTCGCATGGTGCTCTGGAGCCGCGAGGCGGATGGGCAGCTCGCCCGGCAGGCCGAGAGCGCCGGCGTCCATCGCTTCATGAGCGGCGCGGCGAGCGCGGATGAGGTGAAGGGTGTCGTGCAGGAGATGCTGGGCGCCACGCAGCCGGCGGCTGCCCCGGCACCTGCTGCGTCGGAGCCGGCCCCGCAGGCCGCCGCCGAGCCGGCCCGCGCCGGCGCGCCGGCGCCC
>JBHOQX010000052.1:0-2144 GCA_042408595.1 Roseiflexaceae bacterium
GAGTTTCAATGCTCTCTAACGAGCCGATGTGTTTGGAACGGCTTTGATCAACGAGAAGGTGTCGGGCTGGAGAAGTTTCAATGCTCTCTAACGAGCCGATGTGTTTGGAACCCGCGCCGGCGCCAATCCTTCGAATGGCGCGCACGCGTTTCAATGCTCTCTAACGAGCCGATGTGTTTGGAACCCGGCATGTTCAGCCAATCGCCGCCTGGCACGATCGTTTCAATGCTCTCTAACGAGCCGATGTGTTTGGAACGCAGCCAGGCAGCCGCCCGCGCCGCTGCCGACCAGGTTTCAATGCTCTCTAACGAGCCGATGTGTTTGGAACCCGCGCCGGCGCCAATCCTTCGAATGGCGCGCACGCGTTTCAATGCTCTCTAACGAGCCGATGTGTTTGGAACCACAGCAAACTCTCCTGGAGTGGTGGAAGCGCGTCAGTTTCAATGCTCTCTAACGAGCCGATGTGTTTGGAACCACCACACGACGGAACTCCGCCTGCCGCTTGCACGATGTTTCAATGCTCTCTAACGAGCCGATGTGTTTGGAACCGAAGATGACGCTGCCCGCGCTCGCCGCGCTAAGAGTTTCAATGCTCTCTAACGAGCCGATGTGTTTGGAACGGCGATCCTCGAACAGTTCGAGCGTCTGGCAAGCGAGTTTCAATGCTCTCTAACGAGCCGATGTGTTTGGAACTTTGTAATCGGTGCAGTCCACTATCACTGGAAATAGTTTCAATGCTCTCTAACGAGCCGATGTGTTTGGAACCGGCTCTACCTCAACGGGCGGCACCTTCTGACCGAGTTTCAATGCTCTCTAACGAGCCGATGTGTTTGGAACGCACCTTGATGTTCGTGCAGTCTGGTGAGCGGTCTGGATGTTTCAATGCTCTCTAACGAGCCGATGTGTTTGGAACCTTCACGTTGAGCTGCATCTCAGGCGAGTGAACGAGTTTCAATGCTCTCTAACGAGCCGATGTGTTTGGAACACATCGCGCAGCTTTACCAGCGTATCGTCTCGGTGTTTCAATGCTCTCTAACGAGCCGATGTGTTTGGAACCGAAGAGCGGCCCGGCGCAAGCCTTACATCGACCGTTTCAATGCTCTCTAACGAGCCGATGTGTTTGGAACTCGAAGCCGAGCCTGCGAGCACGGTCGGTAGTCGATGTTTCAATGCTCTCTAACGAGCCGATGTGTTTGGAACCCACGAGCGTCAACCTCGTGCGGTTGGTCGAGATAGTTTCAATGCTCTCTAACGAGCCGATGTGTTTGGAACGAACCAGGTTGCGAAGGCGGCCATCGGTATCATCTGTTTCAATGCTCTCTAACGAGCCGATGTGTTTGGAACGTGAAGCGGTAAATTAGGAGCACACAATTTGTACCGCGTTTCAATGCTCTCTAACGAGCCGATGTGTTTGGAACACCCTGGATGCGGCATATCACATTGCCGTATCCCATGTTTCAATGCTCTCTAACGAGCCGATGTGTTTGGAACCTCGGCCAGCGCCTCTTCGTCGAGCTGCTCACTCAGCGTTTCAATGCTCTCTAACGAGCCGATGTGTTTGGAACGTTTGGCAGCTAACCAGCTCCGGCCCCTTGAACAGGTTTCAATGCTCTCTAACGAGCCGATGTGTTTGGAACCCTTGGTGAAGCGGCGCACCCTTGCGTGAATTACCGAGTTTCAATGCTCTCTAACGAGCCGATGTGTTTGGAACTGTAGGTATTCCATTTCGAGCGGTCGAAGTCTTCATGTTTCAATGCTCTCTAACGAGCCGATGTGTTTGGAACGTATTACGCGTCACCCGAAGCGGCGCTGCTGCCGGGTTTCAATGCTCTCTAACGAGCCGATGTGTTTGGAACGCATCTGCTCAATCTCCTGCTGGCCCTCCGGCGAGAGTTTCAATGCTCTCTAACGAGCCGATGTGTTTGGAACGTCCTTGACCTCGACGTCCTCGAACTGAGTTCCAGTTTCAATGCTCTCTAACGAGCCGATGTGTTTGGAACCTGATGCTGGCCCGCAGCGCGGACACCCCGACCAGTTTCAATGCTCTCTAACGAGCCGATGTGTTTGGAACCGTTTTGACGACGATGATATTAGGTGCGCTCAGCTTGTTTCAATGCTCTCTAACGAGCCGATGTGTTTGGAAC
>JBHOQX010000055.1:0-12529 GCA_042408595.1 Roseiflexaceae bacterium
TGGCGCAAAATGGCTACCCCGGCATCCGGATTTTGCGGAACTTGAGTGTCCGCACCACGGCGTAGAACAGGAGCACGCAGCTGCCCTCATTGCGGAAGGCCGCGGCCATCTTCTTACTCCGTTTCTTGACCTCCTCGAACGTGCGCTCGATGATGTTGCTTGTGCGGATATTCGGCCAATGCGTCTCGGGATAGGCATAACACGTTAGGCAGGCGTCCCAGTCACGTTCCATACACGCGATTGCTGAGGGAGAGAGTGCCTGATATTTCTCCTTGAACGCCGTGGCCACCTGCTCAGCCTTGCAACGGTTCGCTTGATAGAAGATCGCTCGCAGTTCCTGACGGACCGTCTCGCGCTGGCGTTCAGGCACGTGACTGAGGATGTTGTCCATTTTGTGCCTGATGCAGCGCTGCCGGTCGGACGATGGGAATTTGAGGCCAATCGCGTTGAGCATCGCCTGATGGCCATCGGTAATCCACAAGTCGATCGTCTGCACGCCGCGCTGCTTGATGTCGGAGAGCAGGTCTTCCCAGGCGCCCGGGTTCTCCCGCTCGCCGGTCGTGAAGGCGATCACCTCACGCTGGCCATCGGGCGTAATGCCGATCAGTGCCAGAATTGGCATTTTCTGACCCACCCCGTCATAGATGACGCTGAAGTAGGTGCCATCGGCCAACACGTACGCGTAGCGGGAGGGAAGTGTACGCTTTTGCCAGGCGGCGAATTCGGCCTCCAAGGTGTGGAACACCCGCGAGACAGTCGAGGGACTGGCAGGTGTGCCGGTCACGTGTTCCACCAACGTGCCGACGGTCTGCTGGCTGACCCCACCGACGAACATGTCGCGCATGAGCGTATCGACTTCCGTCATGCGTCGCTGATAGCGCTCGAAGAGCTGCGTGTGGAAACCACCGCGGGTCCGAGGGATGGGCAAATCGTCAATGACGCCCACCGTGGTGCCGAGTGTGCGCGAGCGATAGCCGGCCCGCTGATCACGTCGAGTCGGCGTTCGTTCATACCGGGCAGCGCCAATCAACTGCGTCACCTCGTCCTCGAGAATATCGATAAAAGTGGCACGAATGGCCTGCCGAACCTGCTCCTGGACGAACGTGCGAAAGGTCGCGTGTGCGGCTTGACGATCCAACTCGGCCTGCGTATCCTTAATCACGGGAGTCATGGCTATCCTCCTACTTGGGTGTGTGGTTACCTCAAGTATAGGATGTCGGGCTCCCATTTTGCACACTTCTCAGAATACCACCTCCCAAGCGCCTATGCTGCTGCTGAAATAAGAAAGATGCACCATGGAACGGATCATTGACCCAGGTATGATTGAGGTGCGGGACGAGTTCCCCACCGAGCAGCGGAACACCGTCTACACCCTCTGTCCCAGGACCAGCTCCTGGCGAGGGTTGCACGCCAGAGCAGGTTCTGGAACCAGCCCACGTGACGTGCGCGCGGCCATCGCCGATCAGCGGCCAAACCACCGAGTGCGCCTCGGAGAAGACACCATCGGGACCGGCCCAGCAGAGCTGCGCCGCCTGACCCTGTGCGTGAGTGCGCAGCGTGATGGCCACGGCACGCACTCGCTCTGCCGCCAGCGCCAGCCGTGGCCCGACCGGCGCCGCCCCATCCGGCGCCAGCCGCGGCCCGACCAGCGCCGCCCCATCCGGCGCCAGCCGTGGCTGGTGAGGCCGCTTCAGCCGCCCCTCACCGCGCGCAGCGGCGCGTAGACCGCCACGATGTCCTGTGGCCGGGCGGCGCCGGCACGAGCCACAGGCCGGGCGGAACAGCACCCGAGCTCGGCAGCTTCACCATGCCGCCCACCACCGACTGCGCGTTCACAGCGTTAGGCAACTGGACAGTGGGGAAGTGCGGTGTGGCAGCGTCCTCCCGCCCTGAAGCGGCGCCACCCGCCGGTGGAGGCAGGACAACGCGGACCGGCGCGCCGCACTCGATGCAGAAGCGCGGGTCGTCGGGTGGCAGGCGGCGGCCGCATTGGCCGCCGAAGCGTGGGCGCCTGGTGGTGCTGCTCAAGGCCGTGGCTCATCGCTCGCCTGGGCGGCGCGCCGCGCCGGAAGCTGGCGGCGGAACGCGCGCGGGGACTGGACGGTGATCTGCTTGAAGCGGCGCGAGAAGTGGAACTCGTCGCTGAAGCCGAGGCGCAGCGCGATCGCCTGGATCGTCTGATCCGGGTCCTGGAGCAGCGCGCAGGCGATGTCGATCCGGTGCACCGTGCGGTAGCGGGCCGGCGAGACCCCGACGTGGCGCTGGAAGTGCTTGCGGAACGTCTCGTACGGCACGCCGAGATCGTGCGCGACGCTCTTCGGGTCCACGCGGCGCTCCAGGTCGGCCTCGAGGCGCTCGCAGGCCGCAGCGAGCCAGGGCGGGCCGCTGGCCAGCGGTGGGTCGTACGCGCCGTGCGTCAGCATCTCGGTCAGCAGGGCCAGGAAGCGGCTCACCTGCCGCGTGCGCTCAGCGAGCGTGCGGGGGCGCTGCTGCACCACCGTCTCCTCCAGCCGCGCCATCCAGTGGGCGATCGGGCTGAGCTGGCGCACCGGCGGATCGGCGTGCAGAAGCCCGCTCTGCCGCCAGAGGTCGAAGGCCGGCCCATCGAACACCACGTAGAACTCGCTCCAGCGTTGGCCGGCGAGCGGGCCATAGCCGTGCGCCAGATCGGGCAACAGCAATAGCAGATCGCCAGCCCGCACATTGCAGGCCCACCCGCGCCCATCCCAGTAGCGCCCGCCGCCCTCCAGCAGGTACACGATCGCGTAGCGGCCGAGCAGGCGCAGGGCGGGGCCCACACCGGCGCTGTCCTTGAGGAACCCGGCCAGCGTCAGACGCCCCAGCGGCGTGCTGGCGTCGTTGCTGAAGATCAAGCGGCTTTCGATCGGCCGGCCGGCGCCTGGCTGATTCATCGTACCACAGCGTACAAGTTTCCGCCCAAACCTGCCATTCTGACGGGGCGCAGCATACGGTATGATACACGCAGTTGGTGCGCCCGAGTGTGGCACCAGCCTGCTACAGCGGGGCGGGCGCGGCCTCGACCGCAGGGCCGCCATCCCCGCCCAGTGGAGACAATCGGAGACGAGCATGGAACTGACGACACTGCCGCGCCTCACGTCATCGGGCAAAGCGCTCGACATGTCGCCCGAGCGTTTCGGCATGCTGGAGCCCGCCACCCACCTGCTGGGTGACCCCGAGGCGCTCAGGGCGCGCATGCGCGAGGAGGGCTACCTCTACCTGCCCGGCTACCTGGATCGTGCCGAGGTGCTGGAGTGCCGGCAGGTGATGGCCGAGCGCCTGGCCGCGGCCGGGCACCTCGACCCGCGCTTCCCGCCGAGCGCCCTGAAGGCCCACCCCGCCACCACCGTCAAGTTCATGCCAGACCTGGCCAAAGACAACCCCAAACTGCATCGGCTGCTCTACAGCGGGCGCATGATAGCGTTCTTCGAGCTGTTCCTCGGCGGGCCGATACGCCACTTCGACTTCACCTGGGTGCGCGCGGTATGCCCGGGGCGCGGCACACCTACGCACATGGACGTGGTGTACATGGGGCGCGGCACCAAGAATCTCTACACCGCCTGGACCCCGCTCGGCGACGTGCCGCTCACCACCGGCGGCCTGCTGCTGCTCGAGCGCTCGCACCGCCACCAGCGCCTCAACGAGGGCTACGGCAGCAAGGACGTGGACGCCTACTGCGAGAACAAGGTCGGCCCCGGCTACACCGGCATGGGCGGTGGCGGCAACATCCGCCCCAACGGCTGGCTCTCGGACAACCCCGTCAAGCTGCAGAAGAACTTGGGCGGCCGCTGGCTCACCGCCGACTACCGAGCCGGCGACTTGCTGGTGTTCACGGTGTTCCTGGTGCACGGCAGCCTGGACAACACCTCGGACGAGATCCGCATCTCGACCGACACGCGCTACCAGCTGGCCTCCGAGCCGGTGGACGAGCGCTGGATCGGCGAGGAGCCGATCGGCCACGGACCACAGGGCAAGAAGGGCATGATCTGCTAGTGGGTCACCACTGTGATTATGCAGGCGTCGCACCTTCATCGGCACGGAGGAGAATATGGGCGCGGGTGAGCTTACGGGCGGGCAGGCTACCTTTCTTCACAAGGTCGCGAAGGAAGAGCCGCTCCTCGTCAGTTAACGTATATCACTTCTGCAGCGTGTCCTCCAGTTTGCTTGCTGCCCGCAGCATACTCAACCGGAGCTCATCCTACAACTCTACAGTGGTGACCCACTAGCATTGCGACGGGTAAAACAAGCATCGGATTGCTCGCTTTATTCGTCATAGTCGGGCAAGTGTGTAGCGCTTGGAAACGACGATGACCTTCGAGCAAGTATGGACACAATATGACTTTACCGAGTCGGTGATCGTCGGCATGCGCTGGGAGGCACCGTTGACCTACGTGCTGCATCTCAACTACTACTGGCCACTCCGACCTTCCGGCGACCCGTCACAGCCTACGCTACATGACCAGTACGTGCAGGTGCTGCTGCGCGACTGTGTCCGTCTCATGCTCTCCTTCACTGCGCCGCTGCGCTCAGTAGACGGTGCCCAACATTTCGGAACGATAACGGGGTGGGAGCGAATAGTCTCCTCCGCCTGGATAGAGGCGGCTCCAGACCCCGCAACCTGGCTGCATCTCATCTTCTACGTGGGAAGCGCGGATCGCATCGAGGCGCTCTGCCGCTCGATCGATGTGCAGCCGCTCTGATGAGTTCGGCACGTTGGACGTGAGCCTGGCAGCCGGAGCCTCCCTGATCGCTTTGGCCGCTCTTTGCGCCACCCATCGCTCCGCAATCCTGTGGCTCGTTCCTCAGCGGTTCTGCCCGGCCCGTTCGATCTAATCTCATCAAGTGTGGGGATCTCGGAGGACGCCCACACGGAGGTGGACCAACGACACCTGTTCTCGAGCCCACGCGGAACGTCGAGCTGAATACCGAGAACGTCTACGTCGATAAACCAAGGCATGTGCGTCCCGCGCGTCCCCGTGAGATTCCTACGCAGGAGCCCTCATGCGAAGGATGTATCGAGGTCTCTGGCTGCATTCATAACCGCTCGATCCGAGTGTTAGACCGTACCAGAGGTTTGGGGTCGCGTTCCCTGCAAGGAGTTTGTCGGTCGCTAGGCCAGCCACCGTTGCATTGGTCGGCCCTGCGCGGAGCCAGATTGCGCTAAGGGGTTTAGCATCTAGGGGAGCGACCTATGACGATTGACCAACTCATCCGGTTAGTTCTACCGCCGCTCCCGCCGCTTGAGACTGGGACAGCCGACGACTGGCTCGCTGTGGAGAAGCGACTCAGCCTACCGTTGCCCGGTGATTCCGTAGAAAGCCCGGATTATACCTGGAACCGAAACGCTACCAAACGCACAGGGCGTGTTCCAGGCACAAGTGGAAATCTTTGATCCTGCGAGTAATACGTGGGTGCGCAAGAATGCACCATCAACGTTCTTTCCCGATTCATGGAACCGTGGGCAGGTCTTGACGGAAATTCGTGGAGCATACAGCAATGCCACATTTCCAGATCCCAGTCGGCCCAACTACTGGGAGGGCATTTCTCCTAGCGGCGTACGTATTGGCGGGTATCTTGATAATGCAGGCAATATCAACACGGCCTTCCCAATTCCATAGCAGGAGTATGGATCGAAGGTTGGGCGCTATCGATCTATATTTCGGCATTTCCCTATGGAATTGCATGTGAGTGTTGTTATGGCCCAGTATCGCATGTTTCTAGATGAACAGGGGTATCCACGAGCGGTGTTTAATGAACTGCCCGCTAGGTATGGATTGATAGGCTTGTGGCTGCAGATGGATGTGGGGCATAACAGTACCTGGTACCATGAACTGATAGCGGCTGCTGACACAGTTAGGGCCTCCAACAGTGGAGCCTATGAGGCATCAGGAAATCTGTTTGCTGTCACGATTGAGCCTGAACAAACGAAGATAGAAAATCTGTACAACGAGGAGGACACCGTTGTCGTGCCAACCGCGGAGCTGCGCCGGATTCTCCAAGATTGGCTGGGCCTGATCGAGCAGGGCCGCCGATCTGGATAGTACGGTTGCACGAGCCGTGAGCACGGGAGATAATGACACGACCGGGGATAAACCGCGGGCTGCGTTTCGAGCAAGGCAGCCAAGCGTTGCAAGCAGCGGGGGCAGCGTTAGCAGCGGCGCTGGTAGTGCTGGCCTTGCTCGGGAGCGTGCGGGACACGCTGGCTCCGTTGCTGGAGCGCGCCTTTGCCTGTGCCACGGCCACGCTCACGGGCGGGGCTCGTTGCACCGGCAGCGTCCCGGCAGCCACCGCGGACGCGCCGCCTGGGGAAACCACGGCCCCCGCGAGTGGGCAAGCCGAGGCGCCGTAGAAGGAGGACTGCGGTTTTCTTCTGCCAAGCCGGTGGCTTCTTCAAAGGCATCGGCGAAGGCGTGGTGGATATGACCAAGGGGCTGTGGACACTCGGCAGCGATGCAGTGAAGTACGCTGCGGGCGACCAAGAGACCCGCGAGAAATACGGCGCGTTGGTGGAGGTGTTCAAGACCGATCCGTGGGGCACGGGCAAGGTGGTGTTGAGCGTGATGGTCGAGCCGGTGGTCACGGACTGGCAGGAAGGGCGCTACAGCGAGGCGATTGGGCGGGGCGTCCTTGAAGCCGTCAGGATCATTGGTGGACCGAAGGGGTTGGACGAGATCGGCAAGCTGGGCAAGGTCGATGATATTGCACGGGCGGCGGACAGGGTGGATGAACTCGGTGCTGCCACGCGCAGGTTGAGTCGCATCCCCTGCCTCGGCGCCGTGCCGGTGGGTAAGGTGCCGGGAGTGGCGGCACCTCTTCGGTCCTGCTTCAGCGCCAAGCATGTCTTGAATCGGGTTACAAGCGGGGTGGGGAGATCCGAGGGCGCTGGCGGTGCTGGTCGTCTTCAACGCGCAGGGCGGGCGGCTCGGCGGCGCGGCGATCGCGTAGGTGGTGCGCTTCCCTCAGGGGCCGGTCGCTGCCCAGACACCCATGGCTGTGTCCAGCCCTGCGCAATCGCTGGAACACCTGCCGCAGGGGGTGGTGGCCGTGCCGGCGGCGCTCCAGGCGTGGCAGCCGAATTGGCAGACAGCGGTGCTTGCCGGCCTCACGCTCGCGGCAACGAGTCTGACCATCGCGGGCGCCGCCGCGCTGCGTGCCGCCAGCGTGCAGCCAAGCACGGCGCTGGCGCAGGCGGGGGCTGGCAGCACCCTGCCGCCCTGGCTCGCGGCGCTCGGCAAGGTGCTCTTGGGCGCGCTGATCGGCGTGGTCGCGCTGGCGGCGCTGGCGGCGCTGATCTACGCGATTGCCGCCGCGCTGGTGATCGCGGGCGTCATCCTGGCGGTCGGGTATGTCGTCTGGGAGTTTTGGACGCGGCTGCAGGCCTTCCGTGCAGTGCGCGGCGCGCCCGGCTGCTGGGATGTGGTGCAGCTGGCCGGGGTGAGCCTGCTCAATCTGGTCGGCGTCGTCTCGATCTACGAAGGGCTCACCGGGCGGCAGGTACTGACCGGTCTCAAGCTGAGCATGGAAGCGCGCTGGGAGGCGGTGTTGGGCGGCGCGCTGCAACTGGGGCTGACATTTGTCGGTGTGCGCGTCGGGCTGCGCGCCCTGTTCCGCCGCGGCGCGCGCGAGCCGATCCCTGCGCAGCGCACGCCGACGGAGCCCAGAACAGGGCAGCTGCCAGAATCCGCCGCTGGCGATACACCAGGCGATCCGCCCGGCCCCGATCTCACCAGGCAGCAGCGCCTCGAAGAAGCGCGCCGGCAGCGTGAGGTGCAGCGGAATTAGCGGGTGCGCGAGGCGCACGCCAAGCGGCTGGACCAGGAGATGCAGGCGTGGGACGCGAAGGGCCGCTATGCGACGTTGACGCGAGCTCAGCGCGACTGGATCGAAGCCGACCCGACCGGCAGGCGCAAGCGCCTCGCCTTCGACCCCGACAAAAAGCAGTATAAGGTTGATGAAGCGAAGGCCGCGATCGAGGCTGAAGCCCAGCTTGGCGAGCTCGAGCGCGATATCAATCCCAGTACCGGCGACAGCGACGGCGGCGACTTTATCGATCGCAGCGGCCATCACTGGGAGGTGAAGCAAGCCAGCGACGGCGCTACGTCCATCATCGATCGCGCACGGGCGGGGGAGAATATCATTGTGGACTGCACCGGCCTGACCCCCGAAGCAAAGGCCTCCCTGGTGCAGCAGGTGCAGGCGGGCCTTCCGCCCGGCGCAGGACGGGTCATCTTCGTCGGCGGCCCGGCTGTGCCATAATGCGAAGTGTCCGGAGACCACAGGTTGGGCGCTTCAGCGGGCAGCTACATATGGACCAGCAACAGCTTGACCACCTGATCGCCGCGCACGAAGCCTGGATTCGCGATCCGGCCCAGGGGCGGCGCATGGAGCTGCGCGGCGGCAGTCTGCGCGGCCTGCGTCTCGCCGGGCGCCTGATCCGGGCACATCTTGAAGATCACATCTTGAAGATGTAGATGCGAGCGGATGCGACGCGACAAACGTCGAGCTGGATCGCACGACGCTGCGCCACGTCCAGTTCAGCGATGCGCGCCTGGCTGGCGCGCATTTGAGCGATGCCCGCTGCGACAGCGTCACCTTTTCACGCGCCCTGCTGGAGGGCGCGCTCCTGGACATCGAGTATGGCCGCGATCTGCCCTTCGACCATGCGACCCTGTGCGGCGTGTCGCTGGTGAAGGCCGGCTTTGAGCGTGCCCGGTTTGACTATGCCGACCTGACCGGTGCCAATGACCGCCGCGCTCATTTCCTCGACAGCTCCTTCGCCGGTGCAACACTGCGCGGTGTGAATTTCGAGCTCGCACTCCTGAGCAATGCCGACCTGCGCGGCGCAGACCTGACCGACGCCCGGCTCCTGCGCACCCGGCTCAGCCGGATCAAAGTCCACAGCCTGCGCGGAACCCCTGCCGTCGTGGCGAACTGTACGATTGAGGCGGTCGATGCCAGCGCCGCTGGCGATGGGAGCGAGATGCACGACCGGGCCTGGCTGCTGCGGCAGTGGGGTGTGCACGATCCGCTGCATGCGGCAGGCGCTGGGCGTGTAGGTCTGCAGAGAGCGTCGGTCTACCCGGGGCCCGCTTGCACCGGCGTGGCGCTGTGCGGGCTGGCGTTGCCGGCGCCCGAGGCGCCGCCGCTGACCGTGGGCGCACCGGCGCTCCGTTCAAAATCGTTACACAAGATTTACACCCATCCCCTCCCGTTTGCGCGCCCTTGCTGCTATGCTGGAGGACGACAGGAGATGGCGGCGCGGGCGGCCTGCCGGCCAGTTGGGCGCCTGCACGCGAGCGCGGGGTCGTATGCGTCATCGGCATTTCCACTTCCATCAGGAACGGGCGCTGGCGCCCGCTGGGCTGGGCCGCCTGCTGCGCGATGAGCGCGGCATGGAGCTTGTCGAGTGGCTAGCGACCACCGGCCTGGTTATCGCCCTGATGATGGCTGTCTGGACGGTGTTCTATGGCGGGCCGGGCCGGCAGCTGCGTGCCGCCGTGCAGGCCCAGGTCAATGCCTATGCTCACGGCTTCGATGGCGGCCTCGCCACGAACGGGCCTGCCGGCCGTGTGCCGGTCGTCGAGGGATTGGTGGTGACCTTCGACCCGACACCCTACCTGGAAAGCCCGTATCTGGCCGATGATGCCCGTGCGACAATGTTCAGGCCCGATCCATTCGACCCGAACGATGCGGCCCCCCGGCGCTTCGAGCACGATCCATTCATGCCCGCTGCCGTCGCCCCGGTGCCGGCGCAGCCGGGCGCCGTGCAGGCCGCACCGTTCCAGCCGGGCGTCTTCACGCGGACGGCCTTCGGGCAAACGTACAGTATCCGAACAGTGGTGCAACCACTGCCGGGGGTGCAGGTCGGCTACGCCCCGGAGCGGCACGAGGTGATTCTCACCAGTCCGGTGCGGCGCCAGCAGGTGCTCTTGAACGTGAACGACGGGACGGCCGTGCTGTTTTCGCCGGATCACACCACACCCGCGCCGATCACATTACAGCAGGCCCAGCAGATGCAGTTCCTGGTGGTGCGCTACGAAGTGCAGCCGGCGCAGCCGGTGGTGTTCACCCCGGTGTTGAGTGTGCCATCCCTGTTTGTGCCATGATGTCGCGCGGGTATCGGGCAAGGATCGGGCAGTCAACGTCTGAGCCACAGTCGTTATCCGTCGAGGAGGCATCGATGGGCGTGGCGCGGTCGCAAGCTCTTATCCGGCGGGCGCTGCTGCTGGTTCTGGCGGTCTGCGCGCTCTTGCTGGCCGTGTGGCTGGCCACGGCGACCCAGGCGCAGACCGCGCGCCGTCTGCCGGCGCCGATGTATGCCCCAGCCCTGCCGGCGCTCGCATATGCCTGGGGGAACGTATGACGCGCACGGGCTGGCTGCGGCGCTGCCTGGCCGATGAGCGCGGCGCGTCGGCGGTCGAGTACGTCGGCGTGAGCGCGATTATGATCATTGCTGCCGGTTTGATTATCGCGGCGGTGTACCAGGGCCGCTTTCGGCTGGGGGCCGCGATGGCTGCCATCCACGAGCGACAGATCGCATCGTTCGAGGGCGGCGCGCCTGGCACGGCCAACACCCCGGCGCACCTCTTTCCGCAGGTCACCCTGCCGGACGGTACGGTCGTCCGTTTCGTGCCGGATCCGTTCCGGCCGACCCCCACCCGGGCGATCATCATCCGCCCCGACGACCACACGCCGGTCATCGTGCGGGCCGAGCCGTGGCAGCGCCTCGATATCGACCCGGTCGCGCACCAGGTCGTCCTGGCCGATCCACAGACCGGCCGGGAGGTCCGGTTCGACCCGCAGCGCTGGCAGGCAGTCGCCCTCGATCCGGTGACGCGAGTCGAAACGCCGCTGACGATTATGGCGTTCCGCCCGGTGAACGTGGCTGATGTGCTGTACGCAGCGACCGGCTTCGCGCCGGATCGCCTGCTTGAGGTGCGGTTCGTGCCAGGCCCCGTCCGCCCGCCGCGGCTCGCCCTCCCGGTCCTCGGGGTGCCGCTCCTGGTGATGGAGCACACACCGCTGGACACAACCTTCATCACCCAGTAGGCGCAGGGGTTTCTGGAGACGCTGGCGGCGGGAGCGGTCCTCGCCCTGGCGCTGGTCGGGCTGGCGCTGCTGGCGCCCGAACTGGCGCTCCTGGTCGGGCTGGCCCTGCTCCTCGTCGGCGCGGTCGTGGTGGTGTGGCAGCGCTGGCGGCAATTTGACACGCTGCAGAAACCGTGGTACGCCTATCCGCTGGTCGGGCTGCTGGCGCTGGGCGACCTGGTGGGGCTGACCGGGATCCTCGAAGGGCTGCGCGGACGGGAGTTGGTAACCGACGCGCCGCTGCCTGCGGAGGCCGCCGGGCGGCGGTTCGGGCAGGGCATGGGGACAGCGCTGCTGGCGGCGCTGAGCGCCCGGGCAACGGGGGCGTTCTTCCGGCGCGGAGCGGGGCCGGAGCCCGCCCCGCTCGCCTCGGAGGCCCCGCCGCCGGGTGGCGGGCTCGGATGGCTGGCGCGGCTGCGCGCGCTCGGCCAGCGGGCCTGGCAGCAGCTGACGGGCCGGGGTGGGCCGGTTACCATTCCCCACGATCGTGCAGGACATATCTTCTCCAAGCAAGGAAGGCCAGGTCATTTGCCCGATACGCCTGAAAATCGCCAATTACTGATCAACACAGCATCCGATCGGGCAAACTTTCTGGGGACAGACAAATTCGGAAACGACTGGTATGCAAAAATCACACCCGATGGCAAGCAAGTCTGGGTCCAGGTGCGGGGAAACAACATCATAAACGGTGGCTTGAATGAGGTTCCCAGGTCGTGGCATCCTGAAACGGGACCATCCAGCCCCACGAAGCCGAGATAGGAGCGGTCGATGAGCACCTTGACCGAGCGACAAGCATTCGCAGCGATGATGTGCTTCCTGGAAGCATTCTACGCAGAAACACGGTCCGATGATGTTGGTGGCCTGTTAGGTGCGATGTTGGTCCTTCCGGATGGAGGTACGGCAGATCCGGCCCTGTGGGAGCGCTGGCTGGAGTGCATTCAAAAGGTAGCGGGAGAGGAAGGCGATCCCCGCTCCAGGATGGTTCTTGAGAGATAAGTGACGCCCTCGCACTGCATGTCCCACTGGGCGTTGCCCTCGGCCACCGGGTGCTGCAGGCGGCGGTCTATGACCCCAACGCGCACTGCATGCCCTACTGGGCGTTGCCCCCGGCCAGCCCCGCCGCACGATCCAGGAGCGCTGAGGAACGACCCGACCAATGCGCCAGGCGAATCGTTCACGCGCACGCTGACCTTCGTGCCCGGCGAGACCGCCCGGAGCATGCGGTACCGATCACCACTGACACCGCCAGCGAAGGGGCCGAGACCGTCCAACTGACCCTTAGCAGCCCGACCAACGCCACGCTGGGCAGCCCGAGCGGCGCGACCCTCACGATCGAGGACGACGACGGGGCGCCGCCGCCCAGTGAGGAACGCTACACCTACGACCGGCTGGGCAATCTGACGAGCACGACCGGGGTGGGGGC
>JBHOQX010000058.1:0-25386 GCA_042408595.1 Roseiflexaceae bacterium
CCCAAGAGCTGCTCTATCTGCTCGTTGGCGAGCTGCCGGAGGAGGCGCGGCTGCCATACCTGGCGGATGTCCAGGTCGAGCAGGAGGTCGCCGGGGTGCGTCCGGCGGGCGGGCGGGCGCGGCGGAGCGCGGCGGGGCGCGGCGCTCACCCCCCGCGTGGCGCAGCACCGCCCGGCGCACCCCGGCGACCTCCTGCTCGACCTGGACATCCGCCAGGTATGGCAGCCGCGCCTCCTCCGGCAGCTCGCCAACGAGCAGATAGAGCAGCTCTTGGGCGCGCGCGCGCCAGCGGTGCTCCGGCACACCGGTTGGCGCGGCGAAATAGACCCGCTGCCGCGCCGGGTCGTGATACAGCAGCGGCGCGCCGGCCGGGCCGCTTGCGCCGCAGGACGGGCAGGCGACAGCGTCGAGCGTGCCGTCGCGCAGCGCCTGGGCCAGGTCAGGCCGCTCGGCGGCGTCCACCAGCGTCCAGACCTCCGCCGTGAACGCCGCGCCGCAGCTCGGGCAGGTCAGTTCCGCACGCTGGCTGACTGAGATCGGCATACGCCATTCCTTGTCCTATGTCGCAAGGGGCGCAACGTCGCGGAAGGCGATCCCCGCGTGCGCTCCGCCGTGCGTCTCGCGGCATGATAGCAGATTCCGCGCCGGTTTGACCCACCCCGGCCCGTCGGGTACAATCCGGCCCACGATGCGAAGGCAGACACCGATGGCGCTCCAGAGCCGGACGGCGGCAGGCGAGTCAATCCAGATAGGCGGCGAGGTGTGGGCGCGGCGGCACGCCGGGCTGCTGGCGGGCGCGTTGCTGTTCACCGGGGCGCTGGCGCTGCGGCTCTATCACCTCGGCACGCAGAGCCTCTGGCTGGACGAAGGCGGCACCTGGGCCGAGATCACCGGCAAAGGTTGGCCGACGTTGCTCGCCGAGCTCTTCAGCAAGGACGCTGCCTACCCGCTCTATCACCTGTTGATGAAGGGGTGGGTCGCGCTGGCCGGCGACTCCGAGTGGGCGCTGCGCTTCCCATCGGCGCTGGCCGGCGCGGCGGCGGCGGTGGCGGTCGCGCTGGCGGCTGCAGAAGCGCACCCGGCGACAGACGACCGTCCGCCGGCTAGCGGCCACCGGCCAGGGAACAACGCAGGGCCGCTCCCTCAGCGCGCAGCACGTATCTCTGGCATGCTGGCAGCGCTCTCGCCGTTCGCCTTGTGGTACGCGCAGGACGCCAAGGTCTACAGCCTGCTGCTGCTGGTGGCAGCGCTGCTGCTCTGGCTCGTCCTGCGGGCGCTGCGGCTGGGCGGGCGGGCCTGGCTGCCGGCGCTGGCCGTCGCTATGATAAGCGTTTTCGTTCACCGCCTCGCGCTCCTCTCGCTGGCGGGGATGGCGCTGGCGGTGTGTGTTACATGGCCGTGGGGGGCCGGCAACGAGAGAGGAAACCAGGGAGCGGAGAAGGCAGCCAGCCAGATGCGCTCGCACGCTCTTCGCCGCCCCCTCTCCCCGCCTGGCGGGCCGCAGTTGATCGGCAGGGCAGCCGTTGGCCTGCTGGCGCTGCTGCTGGCCGCTCTGGGCATCGCCGGAACGATCCTGGCGGTCGGCACGGAGAGCCGCCAGGCGGGCGGGCACATGGCCGCTGGGCCGGCCCTCGGCCTGTGGTTGACGGTGGCGCACTACAGCCTAAACCGGGGCAACATCGGCGGCTGGCTCGGCGTGCCGCTGGCCGTCTGGATGCTGCCGGGCACGCTGCTGGCCGGCTGGGGCATCGCGCTGCTGGCGCGCGACGCCCGGCGCGGGAGCGCGTCCGCCGCCGCGGTGCTGTGCGCGCTGGCCGCGCCGCTGGTGCTGTTCGCCGTGGCGCTGGCGTTCGCCCCGGTCTATGAGGCGCGCTACACCATCCTGGCCTTTCCGGCGTGGCTGGTGGCGCAGGCGGTAGGGCTCAGGGAGACATGGAGGCAGGGCGGCCAGGAGCCTCGGGGACCGGAAGACACGGAGCGAGCAAAGACGGGCGATCAGGATCGCGACAGCGCATCCTTCGCCCCCGCTCCCGGACTGCCTTTCCCCCGGTCCTGGGCTTCGTCCCTCTTCCGTCGCCCGTCGTCCGCCGCCCCGGCGGCACTGCTCGCCCTCGCCGTCGCCGTGGATGCCGCCGTGCTGCTCCAGCCGCAGCACGGGCAGTTCTCCGGCGCGCCGGTCAAGGAGCAGTGGCGCGAGGCGATCA
Source organism: Roseiflexaceae bacterium (assembly GCA_042408595.1). Classification (GTDB taxonomy): domain Bacteria; phylum Chloroflexota; class Chloroflexia; order Chloroflexales; family Roseiflexaceae; genus JBHOQX01. The sequence continues at coordinate 2,205 of JBHOQX010000058.1, forward strand.
CGGATGTCGCGCGGCGGGTCCATCCGGACGATCTCCTCATCCTCCATCCGTACTATGTTCAGCCGATGTGGGACTACTACGCGCCGCGTGTCACGCCCGACCCGCTCCCGCGCCCGGTGACGTTCCCGATCTTCGCCGCGGGCGACCGCGGGCGGCTTGTGAACCCGACCACTGCGCAGTTGCAGGAGTTTGTCCGCAAACGCTACGAGCCGTTTTTCAACCAGCAGGCGGAGGGAAAGGCGCGCGCGCTGCTGCTGATCGCGCCGGATCACGCCCGCACGGTCGATCCGCCACCGCTGCCGGGCGACACATACGGCTGGCTCGGGCTGCGCTTCGCCTACCCGCAGAAAACCTGGCCCTGCGGCGGCACAGGCGAGCAGTTCATCGGCGTCGAGGTGATGTGCCAGAGCTTTCCCGAGACCTTCCACGCCGGCGGGCCGGGAGCCGTGCCCGAGCCTGCCGTTGCGTTCGCGGCGACATTCGGCGGGGAGCTGCGGCTGCGCGGCTACACCCTCAGCCTGCACGGCGGCGCGTTGCGGCCCGGCGGCGCGCTGCCGATCACCCTCTTCTGGGCGGCGGCCCGCCCACCGACGCGCGACTACACGATGTTTCTCCATCTGTGCCAGGACTGCTCCGCGCCGCCGCTGGCCCAGGATGACAGCCCACCGCTCGGCGGCTACCCGCCGGCCGGCCGCACGACGACCTGGCGGGTGAACGACCCGGTGCACGACGAGCGGGCGGTCAGTCTGCCCCCCGACCTGCCGCCTGGCCGCTACACCCTGCTGCTCGGCATCTACCCGCTGGGCGACCCGGCCCCCGAGGCGCGCCTGCCGGTGGCGAGCACCGCCCCGACACTGGGCGGGACGCGGCTGGTGCTGGGGGAGGTGAAAGTCCAGCGTCCGAAGTGATAGCAACGGCTGTCTAAGAAAGCGCTCAGCCGGGGATGATGGGCAGGCTTGCGGGTTCGGCGCTTCTGCCGACTCGGCCAGGCGGACGGAGCGGCGGGAAGTATATGGACCCGGAAGGGTATGCCCTCCAGCTCTCCCCTCGGCACTGACGCCAGACCGTCGACCGTCTGGCAAGGAGGTTCGATGGCAGCGCTGCGCTTCCCTCCCCCTGGGATCACCACCTTCTGCCGCAGCCCGCTGGCGCAGCCCGGGGACGACGCCGGCGTGGCTGTGGCGGTGCTCGGGGTGCCGTGGGACGGCGGCACCGGCCTGCGCGGCGGGGCGCGCCACGGTCCGCGCGCCATCCGCGAGGCATCCGCCCGATTTCCGCTCTGGAACGCGGACCAGCCAACAGGCTACTGGGACGTGAGCGACGGGCGGCAGAAGCTGGCCGGCATACGGGTGGCGGACTGCGGCGACGTGGCGGCCGTGCGGGCGAGCCAGGAGGGGACAGACGCGGCGATCGCGGCGGCGGCCCGGCTGGCGCGGCGAACGGGCCGGCTGCTCCTGGCGCTCGGCGGCGACCACTCGATCAGCTACCCGTTGGTGCGGGCCTTCGACGACTGCCCCGGGCTAGGCATCATCCAACTCGACGCGCACCTGGATTACGCCGACGCGGTGCAGGGAGTGCGCCTGAACAGCAGCACCGGCATGCGTCGCATCAGCGAACTGTCGTTCGTCGGGCCGATGGCCTGCCTCGGGCTGCGTGGCCTGCGCACCGACCCGGCGGCATTCGCGGCGGCCCGCGCCCGCGGCAACACACTCGTGACACGCGAGGAGCTGCGCCACGCCGCGCCTGAAGCGATCGCCGCCCGGCTGCCGGCCATGGAGCGGGCCTACCTGAGCATCGACATCGACGTGCTGGACGCGACGCTCGCGCCCGGCGTGAGCGCGCCAGAACTCGACGGCCTCTGCTACCAGGAGTTGCGCGACCTGATCCGCGCGATCGTTCGGCGCGTCCCGATCGTCGGCGTGGACATCGTGGAGGCCAGCCCACCGCACGACCCGGCGGGGATCACTGCGCTCGCCGCTGCGCAGATCGCCGTGGAGACGCTCGCAGCCGTATGCGCGTGAGCAACGCAGTTCCGACAGCGGTCGCCGCAGAGTCAGCCGCAGGCGGCTGATTGCTCTCCATGAAGAGATGCCTGGCGCAGGGATATCCGGCAAGGCCTGCGCGCCCCGTCAGACAGAGCTTTATTCACCCAGGAGCGCCGGCACCTCCGCCACGCTCCGGACGGTCGCCAGCGGCGGCGGGATGCCGGGCGGCAGGGGCGTGCCAGACGGGTTGACCCAGACTGCGGCGATGCCCGCCGCCGCCGCGCCGGCCAAGTCGAACTCCGGCGAATCGCCGACATGCAACGCCGCGGCGGGCGCAACCCCCAGCCACCGGAGCGCCAGCGCGAAGATCGCCGGGTCCGGCTTGGCGACGCCGACCTCCTCGGAGATGACTAACGCATCCATCACCTCCGCCAGCCCAAAGCGCTCGATCTTCGCCCGTTGCGTCCTTACCGGACCGTTTGTTACAAGGCCGAGTTGGTAGCGCGGGCGCAGCGCCGCCAGCGCGCGGGCGGTCGCCTCCGGCAGCGCCATGCACTCGAACCAGCCGTCGCGATAGCGCGCATGGGCTGCGGCGATCAGCGCCTCGTCAGCGACCCCGTGGCGGCGCAGAAAGTCCGGCAGCTGGTCGATGTAGACCTGGGCGGCGAGCGCGGCCTCCTCGAGCGCCGCGGCGTCGAGCTGCGGGTGGCGCGCGAGCACCTCGGCCAGCGCCAGCCGCAGGCGGCTGCGCCAGTGCGCGCGGAAGTCGTAGAGCGTATCGTCCAGGTCGAACAGAATGGCGCGGTAGGGCGGCATAGCGCCATGGTAGCCCGCAAGCGGCGGCGCGTCAATGCGCCGGGAGGGTTGTCTGAAACGGCGAGGTGTGGCTGGCGCCGCCCCATGGTGCGCCGCTGCGCCGCCGGGGCACCATGGGGCGGCGCCTCTGCACGGCGAGAGAACAGGCCCGAGAAACGTCGCCCCCTACGCTCCCCGACCCCGACGAAGCCCTTAACCGACTACTTGCAAATACGAACATATGTGCTATAATGGTGCGACCATACCGGCGCGGCAACGTGACGCCGGGAGAGCACCGACAGGAGGGACGAGTCATGGACGAGATCACGTTTCGCCGCGGCCCGGCACGCCGGCCGCTGCCCCGCGTCGCCGACCCGCTGCTCCAATGGGCAACCGGCCTCCAGACCAACGACCGCCGGATCTACGCCGGCTGGCTGGCCGAAGCCGGCCGTCACCCCGCGCTGGACGACGCGATGGCCCGCGCCGGCTTCGCGCAGGTGACCATCCGCCATGGCAGCGGCAACCTGGTGACCCACTGGGCGGTCGAAACGGCCGACCTGTTCGTCGTCGCCGAAGGGGTGCAGACGATTCAGGAGATGCAGCACACCGCCGAGCGCTACGGCATCGCGTTCGGCTGGCGCACGCTGCCCGGCGGGCGGCAGCAGTCGCAGTTGCGGTTCCGCGCCTTCGTGCGCGCGTTGCTCGCCGCCGGGTTCGACGAGCCGCTGCTCGTGACGGTGAAGGGCACCCTGACCGGCGATCTGATCGCCGCGCTCATGCGCCAGTACGACGTGCTCGACGCGGTGGACGCCCTGCGCGCGGCGAACGGCAAGCCGCCGCTCCAGCCGCCGTTCTACGCCTGCTCGATCCCGCTCGGCCCCGGCACGGACGTCACCCGCGGCACCGGGACGGCGACGAAAGAGATCACGCCGATCGTCGCGCAGGTGCCGGCCGTGATCGACAAGGACTATCTCGTCCGGCATTGGACGACACGGCCGTGGGCGGCGTTGATCGAAGGGGTGCTGGACCAGACGATCGCCTGGTCGGTCACGACCTCGCAGCTGATCGCGTCTGGCGAGGAGCAGGGCGGCGCTCCACCGATCGACGAGGAGCCGGCGATGGCCGCGCCGGCGGCCAATGGCCGCACCGCGACCTCCCGCGCTGGCAGCCGCCGCGCGGGGGATGACGACCTGCTGTAGCATCCACCGGCGGGGGTAGGGGACTATCGCTCCTGCGCCGCGCTCGCATCGCTGGCCATGCTCCCGGGCCACGCCAAGAGCGCAGGTTGGGGTGGCCTGGGGACCGCGCTCGCCCCCTTCTCACCGCTGAGCCCGGCAGGAACATGCGTTGCGAGGGGCCCCCGGCGACTCCGGCGTTGATGCGGTCCTGTCCCCTCGCAGTTCGCCGGCGCTTCGGGTATACTGGCACTATCGGTCGCTTGCCGCCCGCCAGCGGACCCGGAGTGGGGTTGCCTATGGTCGCTGTCGATCTTCAGGCGCTCAACGATGATTTCTCCATCCCCGATCATCTTTCCTTTGCGAAGGGGATGGACGGCCTCCCTGTTGCCGAGATTCGAAACGTTCATGGCAGCGCCGGGATCAGCCTGTATGGCGGCCAGGTCCTCACCTACCGCCCTGCAGGCGCCACGCCGGTGCTCTGGCTCAGCCCGAACGCCCGCTACGAGCCGGGCCGCGCCATTCGCGGCGGCATCCCCGTCTGCTGGCCGTGGTTCGGCCCACACCCGCACGACCGGCAGAAGCCCGACCACGGCTTCGCCCGCACCTCGCTCTGGCGCGTCTGGAGCGCCGCCGCCATCGAAGGCGGGGTGACCGAGCTGCGCCTGAGCCTGCACGACGACGCCGAGACCCGCCGGCTCTGGCCGCACGCCTTTCAGCTCCGCCTGGTGGTGAGCGTCGGGCCGACGCTCACGGTCGAACTGATCACCCGCAACATCGACGCCGCGCCGTTCGCGATCACCGCCGCGCTGCATTCGTACATCGCCGTGAGCGACGTTGGCGCGATCCGGATCGAAGGGCTGAATGGACGCGCGTATCTCGACAAGCCCGCCGGCTATGCGCGCCGCCTCCAGCACGGCCCGGTTACCTTCGCCGGCGAGACCAACCGGATCTACCTCGACACCACCGGCGACTCCCTGATCGACGACCCAGGCGCCGGGCGGCGCATCCGTGTCGCCAAAGCCGGCAGCCGCACGACGGTCGTCTGGAGCCCAGGGCCGGAGCGCGCCCGCGCGATGGCCGACATCGGCGTGGACGCCTGGCGCGGGATGGTGTGCGTCGAGGCGGCCAACACCGCCGACGACGCCGTGCTGGTGCCGCCCGGCGGCGAGCATCGGCTGCGGACGATCATCTCGGTCGAGGCGCTACCCGATTAGCCGACCCGAAACCGCGCTGCTCGTTCCGGCCAGGTTCCCCGGCGCGCCTGGCACGGATCGAGCGCGCCGGTGCCGCCGGGCGCCTGCAGCCGGCCATTCGACGCCTCCAACGCCTGTCCGTACTACACCCCGTCTTAACCTTGATTTGACACCCCAGGCGAGTTATGCTATCGTCGCGGCACGCATGACACCGCGACGACCGAAGCCATATCCACGCTGATAGGCTGAACCCACGGAGGTTCCCTTGGCGCAACCGCGTGCGCGTCGTTTCGCGCGCGCCGTGCCCCGCCGCGCGCTGCGCGCCGGCGCTCCGGCACGGCGGCTCTTGCTTTTCACGCTGGCGGCTGTTCTCATCCTGCTCGAGGCTGGCCGCGCCCCCGGCACGGCGCTGGCCAACCCGCAGCTCTCGCTCCCGACGCCGCCCGGCGAGCGCTGGCGGATCATCCAGGGCTACAACTGCGGCACCCACACCGGCCCGGATCGCTACGCGCTCGACCTTGTCAACACGGACGGCCCGACATACGGGGCGCCGGTGCGGGCCGCCGCAGACGGCGAGGTATTCGTGTGGGTGAGCAAGAGCGGGACGCTCATTCTCTCGCACGGCGGCGGCTTCTACACGCAGTACACGCATCTCGCCAGCGCCGCCGACCCGACGCCCGGGCGGCGCTTCGCCCGTGGCGAGGTGATCGGCACGGTGGGCGACCGCGGCACGCGCGGGCTGCCGCACCTGCATTTCATGGCCTTCACCGCCGATGGCGCCTGGGCGCGCAACCGCCGCCCAACGCCGCTCGCCTTTGTCGAAGGGTACGATCTCCCCGACATCGGCGGGTGCAGCCAGCACGGTGGCACGGTGCTGATCGCCGGCGGGCCGATGAACGCCGCAGCGGAGGGCGTGAGCTTCCAGGCGGCGATCGCGCCGGGCCACTGGTACGGCGCGGATGTCGCCATCCGCTTCGGCGGGCAGGCGATGGCCGGCGGCTTCAGCGCCGCGTGGGATCGCGACCCCGGCGGCGACGCGCCGGCGCAGGCCGGCCCGGGCGAGGCGCATCTGGCCCAGGCCGGCGAAGGGCTGCACACCCTCTTCGTGCGCGCCTGGGACGAGGCTGGCCACCAGACGCTGGCGGCTTTCGGGCCGGTCGGGCTGGATACCACACCGCCCGCCGCCCCGCCCGCGCCCGACGGCGACACGCGCCTGGCCGCCGGGCGGCCAGCACGCCTCTCCTGGCCCGCCGCCAGCGACGCCGCTTCCGGCATCGCCGGCTACCGCGTCTACCTCGGCGACGATCCGGCGGGCACATCGGAGTGGTTCGTGGCCGCGCCGGAGACCGAGACCCCGCCGCTCGGCGCGGGGCGCTACCTGCTGCGCGTCCAGCCGCTCGACTTCGCCGGCAACGCCGGGGCATGGATCACCGTTGGGACGGTGTTCGTGGAGTAGCCGGAGGGCCAGGCGGTCGGCGCCGCCGCCCGCCGCGGCTATGCCTCGCGTGGGCGCCGGAGTTGCTGGTAGGTCCAGGCGAGATACGCGCCGACCATGATCACCGCGAACGAAAACCACTGGATCGCATAGCTCAGGTGCGGGCCGGGGCCGAGGTCGCGGGTCGCGGTGCGCGCCGGCAGCTCCGGAGCATCGGGCGCCGGCTGTTGCTCGATGAAGATCGGCAGCAGCGGATAGCCGACCTGCTGCTGGATGCGCGGGATGTCCACCCGGAACCAGGCGTCGAGGCGCGCCTCGCCCGGCGCGAGCGGCGGGTCGACCGGCGCGCGCAGATTGTGCTGCGACTGTCGGGCGACGCCCTCGATCGTTACCTCGCCAGGCGGCGGGCCATAGGGGCGGCGCGCAGCCGGGCCGGCCAGCTCCATCGGCAACCAACCGCGGTCGACCAGCACCCCCGTGCCATTCGCCAGCCGCAGCGGTGTAAGCACGTGCACGCCGGTCACGCCGCCGAAGCTGCGGTTGCGTAGCACGATCTCCTGGCTCGAGTCGAACGTGCCGCGCACCGTCACACGCCGGTAGTCGAGCGCATCGGCATCCACTGGGCCCCCATCCAGCGCCAGCGGCGCGGCGCTCATCCGGCTGTCGATCCGCGCGTTCAGCGCCGCGCGCTGGCGCCCCCGGTCGAGCTGCCAGAAGCCGAAGCCGCAGAGCACGACGACCCCCAGGGCGACGACCAGCGTCGCCAGGAGCCGGCGGCCGGTGAACAGCGCACGGAGCAGGTCCATCGTCGTGTTCCCATCCACGAGAAAAATTCACTATCAGTCTACCACACGCGCGGCCTGTGCGCCGCCGCCGCGATACGGTACAATGCGATTGGCGGGGCGGCGCGCTCCGCTCGGACACGCTGTTCGCAGTATCGCACCCGACGAGAGGTGAACCCGATGCGCACCATCTTCTGGCTTGGCATGCTGCTGGGCCTGCTGATCTGGCTCGTGATCGTGCAGCGCCGCCTGCGCGCCGAGCGCATCCGCGGGGCGATGTACCGCCAGTTGGCGGCGCGGCTGGAGCGCCGGCTCGCTGCGCAAAGCGGACAGGAGCGCTGACATGCAGCATCGCCTCGGCGTCATCGACCTCGGCTCGAACACAACCCGCCTGATTGTGATGGGCTATACGCCGCATTTCGCCTATAAGCTGCTGGACGAAGTGCGCGAGACGGTGCGGCTGGCCGAGGGCATCGGCGGCGACGGCCGGCTCCAGCCGGAGCCGATGCGCCGCGCCGTCGAGACCATGAAGCTGTTCCACACCTTCTGCCGGGCCACCGGTGTCGAGCAGATCATCCCGGTCGCCACCAGCGCGGTGCGCGAGGCGACGAACCAGGCCGAGTTCCTGGCCCGTGTCCGGGAGGAGGCCGGCCTCGAGCTGCGCGTGCTCTCCGCCGAGGAGGAAGCCTACTACGGCTACATCGGCGCGGCCAACGCCCTGAACCTGCGCGACGCCTTCGTGGTGGATATCGGCGGCGGCAGCACCCAGGTGACGATGGTGCGCGGCCGCGGCTACGTCCGGTCGTTCAGCCAGCCGCTCGGCGCGCTGCGTGCCACCGAGCAGTTCGTCCACTCCGACCCGATCAGCGCGCGCGACTTCCGGGCGCTGGAGGCCGGCATCATCGAGCGTTTCGCCAGGCTGGACTGGCTGCGCGCTGGGGAAGGCAGCATACTGGCCGGAATCGGCGGCACGATCCGCACCCTGGCGGACATCGACCAGGACGAACGCGGCTACCCGCTCGACACGCTGAACGGCTACCGGCTGGCCCGCGAGCGGCTGGCGGCGATCATCGAGCGGCTGCGCGGGATGAACCAGCGCCAACGGGAGGAACTGCCCGGCCTGAACCGCGACCGCGCCGACCTCATCCTGGCCGGCGCGATGATCTTATACCAGTTGATGCTGCAGGGGCGCTTCGACGCGGTGACGATCAGCGGCCAAGGGCTGCGCGAAGGGCTGTTCTACGAGCAATTGCTTGTCGGCGAGCAGCCAGCCCTGATGGGCGACCCGCGCGGCTTCAGCGTCCTCAACCTGGCGCGGGTCTACAACTACGAGCAGATCCACGCCAACAAGGTACGCGAGCTGTCGCTTTCGCTGTTCGATCAGCTCGGTTCGCTGCACGGCTATGGCCCGTGGGAGCGCGAGCTGCTCGGCTACGCCGCCACCGTACATGACATCGGCGTGGCGATCGGCTATTACGACCACCACAAACACGGCGAGTATCTCGTGCTTCATGCCGCGCTGAATGGCTTCTCGCACCGCGAGCTCGTGCTGCTCGCGTCGCTGGTGCGCTACCACCGCAAGGGCGATGTGGATGTCAGCCGCTACCGCGCGGTGCTCTCCGCATCCGACGAACAGCGGGTCGCCCGGCTGGCGGCGCTGCTGCGGCTGGCGGAGTACCTGGAGCGCAGCAAGAGCCAGGTTATCCGCGGGCTGACGGTCGAGATCGGCGAGACGGTGCGGGTCATCACCCAGGCCGCCGGCGATGCTACGGTCGAGATCTGGGATGCGAACCGGCGGGGCGGCCTGTTTCAGAAGGCGTTCGGTCGTCCGGTCGAGGTGGTGTGAGGGCTGGCGTTTCGCCGGCGAAGAACTCGCCGTGGAAGCCGAACGGGATGTGCTGGGGCACGAGCGCCCGCCCGAGCTCCGCGAAGGATGCGGCCTCCAGCACGAGCAGAAAGGACGTGCCGGCGCGCCCGTCCAGCACGACCGACAGCACCGCGCCGTCATCTTCGGCGCGGGCCTCCGGGTGGCGCACGAAGATCGGCTCGCCGGGGTAGCAGTTCTCTTCGTACCACGCCTGCGCCGCGCCGCTGCTGGTGTCGATCTTGAGAATCTGGTCGTTGAAATTGTGCGGCAGCCGCGCGCCAACGCCGTAGACAAACCGGTACGGCCGCATCTGGCAGCGTTCGTAGTCGATCCGCGGAATCTCGACCGGCACCGGCGACAGCACTTCGTAGCCGGCGGTGCGGCGGCCCACCGTGAGGCGGTAGCGCCGCAGCTCGCCGACCGGCGCAGCTCCGGTGCGCCGCAGCGTGTCGAGGTAGAAGGCGGCGATCGGCGAGCTGTCCGGGTAGGCGATCAGATCGACGAAGGTATCGCCGCCGTGCTCGAAGGCGTTGACATGGTGGAAGGCGAAGAACGGGTCCGCCTCGTACGCCTGGACGCGCCCGTCCTCGCGGTCGAACAGCAGGAAGCGCACCGGGCGCTCCGGATGCCAGCGGAAGTTCTCGATGAACGGCCGCCCGCTCAGCAGGATGTCGAGCGGATTCACGACGAACGGATACTCCGCCAAAATGGCAGAGCGCGCGCTCATGCCGAAGCTGTGGATGTAGCCCGGCTCGGCAACCGGCAACGATGCGAGCTGTCGTACCCGCGCACCGATCCGCTGGATGGTGTAGCTCGTCCGGCGGCCAAAGCGGGTGAACGAGTTGAGCGCCTCGCCGCGCCCGGCATCGAAGTGCGGGTGGGCGGTGGTTGTGCCGGCGCCCGGCCCGGCGTCCCGCACAACGCCGAGCGTCTCCAGGGTCTCCGGGTCGAACCGCACCGCCAGGGGGGTCTCGGTCATCGCCAGGTAGACGCCGGCCAGCCGCGCGACGCCGACGTGGCTGTTGTCGGTCGGGCGGCTGGAGAAGGCGCTCATGATCCGGCCGAACATCCGGCGGCAGGGGTCGGTGGCGAACTCGCGCATCGTGATCCGCCCGGTCGCGACGGCCTGGCGGTAGGCGCGGCTTCGCAGGAAGCGGTTGGCGTAGGCGACGGCGCCGCCGTGGATCGAGAAGCGGTGCAGCATAGCGAAGCCGTCGAACCAGTGGCGCAGCGGGCTCCCGCCGACCTCGAACATCGCCGGGCCGTTGCGGATGAGCGTGCCCGCCAGCCAGGGCGGGATCACGCCACGGACGGGGAGCCGATCGAGGCATAGTTCGACCGGCTGCGTCGTGAAGCCCACCTGGAACGTGCCCGCCATCGCTCCCGCTTTCGTGACAACGCCGGCTCGCAGCATGGGCAGGTGTGCCCAGTCCGGGGTACGCGCGGCCGGGGCGCTCGGATGGGTGCGCCGCGCGGGCGATCGCGTGCGTATCGGCTTCGCCTGGCCGGCAAGAATCGCATCCCCCGCTCGCATCGCCTGGCCCATTGTACCGCATCAGAGAGAGAAGAAATACAATCGCTCGCGGTCGAAGAAAACCCTTGACTCAGGGGAGGCATGACGCTATAATGCCATGCAAGCCACCTTCGATCTCCGGTTCTTGCCGAGCCAGCACGGGAAGCGCATGAGGGCCTAGCGATATGCGAGTGGTGACGCCAGCGAAATATCGGGTGGCTATCGGCGGCACAGGGTTGCGATCCTGATGCCGCCGTTGTCGTTTCAGCACCGCATCGCTCCTTGGTACGACGGGGTCAAGCGCAGCGTGGACGGCGCTGAACGGTTTAGCACGTGCGCGCTGCAAACAGGAGACGCATATGCACTCTGACCTGATTGGAAAGATCGAGAAGGCGCGCCGGTACGCGCAGGAGCCTGAGCGCATCAACCTCGGCGAGCTCAAGGCGCAGTTCCGCGGCGGCAACAATGATCATACGATCACCCTGTCGAATGGTCACTGGACCTGCGACTGCGACTTCTACCGAATGCGCGGGACCTGCGCCCACGTGATGGCCTTCCAGAAAATCTTCAATCCGATGCTCTCCGAGGAGGCGCGCAACTACGGGATGAGCCCGGTGGATGCCGACAAGATCGCCAGCGCCCTGGGCTAGCACGCGCCCTTCGTGGTCACTCGCCCCCTTCCATCGCGGGAGGGGGCGATTTTATGGGCCAGGGGAGGGAGCCGATCTCGTGAGCGGGTGAGCGGGTGACACGATGACACGATGACAAGGTGACAAGGCGACAAAGTGGCACGGTGTGTCATCGATCATTTTTCATGGTTCATGGTTCATTCTTCATGCATCACTCGTTCCTCGTCCACGTATGACACTCGTGATCGCCCACCGCGGCGCGTCGGCCTATGCGCCCGAGAACACCATACGCGCCTTCGCGCTCGCCGCCGGGCTGGGCGCAGACATGCTCGAGCTGGATGTGCAGCCGACGGCGGATGGGCAGCTCGCGGTGTTTCACGACGATACCACCGAACGTTGGGATGGGCGGCGGCGCCCGGTCGCCGGGCTGACACTGGCCGCGCTCCAGGCGCTCGATATCGGCGGCGAGCGTGTCTGCACCCTGGCGGAGGTCTGCGTCTTCGCCCGCGAGCGCGGCATCCGGTTGAATATCGAGCTAAAAAAACCTGGCGTGGGCGCGCAGGTCGCCCGCCTCCTGCGCGAGACCCGGGTGGAGGAGCTGGTGCTAATCTCGTCGTTCTACCAGGCGGCGCTGCTGGAGATGTGGCAGGTCGCGCCGCACATCCCGCGCGCCTATCTGATGGGCACGCGCACCTTCCGTCCCGATGTGCGCCTGCGCGAGGGGTGGCCATTCTTCGCGCTGCGCCAGGTGGCGGCGCGGGCCTGGCATCCGGCCTGGGAGCTGCCGCTGCTGCGCCGTGTCGTCCCGCTGGTGCGCCGGGCCGGGTATGCAGTGAACGTCTGGACGGTGAACGACCCGGCGCTCATGCGCCGCCTGATTGCGCTCGGCGTGGATGGAATCATTACCGACGTGCCAGACGTGCTGCGGCGCATTCTGGCAGAGGACTAAGTTCTGAGGTCGGATTCTGGGTTCAACGATCGGACTTCAGCGGCCCAAGCGCGGCAGGTTGAGTTTAGGGATCAGAACTCTGACCGTCGCATGCGTGCAGCGGGCAGCATGCCTGACCATCGAACAGCTGACCGTCTGACTGTCTGGCTCCTGGCCTCTCCATAATATCACCCCGGCTTGGGAGGCGAACGGCGTACCATCACGTGCTGACCCGCACCGCCGCCCCCCAGACCAGGGCACGCGGGTACTCTAGCACGCGCCGTGCTGCCTGTGAATAGGACCACGGGCGGGAGCGCCGCCCGCGCGAGGGGCTAATCCGGCATAGCCCCGTGGTCCTATTTTGTGAATCGTAGTTTCTTGCCTGATCGTGGAGGATCATGACGAAAGCGGCGGCTCCCTTCCTGCCTACTCTTCAGCCATCGGCATGGCCGGCTTCCGCCCCTCGTCACCGGCTTTGCGCTGCCCGCCCGGCCGCGTCGCCTGGTAGCGGCGCATCAGCGGCGTGACCGATACGCCGTGGACCACGACCGAGACCGCCACCCCTGCCAGCGTCACGGACAGCAACAGTTGAGCGTGCTCGTCCGGCAGGCCATGGGCAATGGCATACATCAGGTAATAGATCGAACCGATTCCGCGGATACCGAACCAGGCGATCACCGCGCGCTGCGGCCAGGACATCGGCAGGCCGGCCAGACCAAGCAGCGCCGCGGCGGGCCGGATGACCAGCAGAAGCAGCGGGACGAACCACAGCAGCGCGCTCGAAAACGCCGTTGTCGCCAGCAGCGCGCCGACCAGCACCACCACCGCCACCTCGCCGATGCGTTCGAGTTGCTCGTTGAAGCCAAGCACCGCCTCGGCCATGTACGCCGGCGCCTTCTCCGGGTCTGTCGCCGCGTGGTCGCTCGCCGCAGCCCGCACATCGGGCGGGGCCGCCTCGCCACTTTCGCGCGCCTCGATGCGGCGCAGCGCCAGACCGGCGGCGAAGACCGCGAGAAACCCCAGCGCACCCGCCAGCAGCGCCGCGCCGTACGACATGCCGATCAGCCCGAGCGCCAGGAAGTCGTCCAACCCCACGGCCGCGCGGTGCTCGCGCCGAAGGTAGAGCACCAGCCGCCCCACCAGCATGCCGAGCAGCCAGCCGATGCCCAGGCCGCCGGCGATGCCCCAGAGCACGTCCACCGCCAGCCAGCGCCAGCCGAACGTCCCCAGGTCGCGCTGGCCGAGCAGCCCGAGCCCCAGGAACACGAGCGGAAAGGCGGCCCCGTCGTTCAGTCCAGCCTCGCCGGTGAGGCTGAAGCGCGCCCGGTCTCGGTCGCCGGCATCCTCTACCTGTACGTCGGAGGCGAGCACCGGGTCGGTCGGGGCGAGCACGGCGCCGAGCAGCAGGGCAGCGCCGAGCGACAGCCCCAGCCCGGCCACGCCGGCAACGGTGATCAGGGCGACCGTGATCAGCATCGAGACGGATGCCAGCCGCACCGGCGCCTTCCAGCGCCCGTCGGTGAGTGGGGCGCGCAACTTCAGACCGGCGGAAAAGAGCGAGACGATGACGGTAACTTCGGTCAGGTGTTCGAGTAGCCCGGCCTGCGCCAGCGGATCGATGCGCAGCAGGCCCAGGCCGAGCGGCCCAATCGCCAGCCCGACGGCGAGATAGACGATAGAGGTCGTCAGCGGCAGTCGCTTGAGGAGCGAAGCGGCCAGCGCCATGCCGAACAGCAGCCCGCCAACCAGCAGCGACCAGAGCGCGAATGGCATGGCAACCCATCAGTGTGCAGAGCAAGCGAAAGCCGGCGCGTTGGTCGCCGGCTCCCGCTTCCCGCTCCTCTCCCCTCTTCTACCCAACGTGCTCGCGGCTCCAGGCCTGCTGCGTGTTGCGCACCGCCTCGTCCGCCACCGAGCTGTCGATGATCTCGCTATCGTCGTGCAACTCTTTCACCACGACACGGGGGATTTGTTCGCTAATATCGACCAGAATCGGCGTGATCTCGCGCAACTGGCGCAGCGCGATATCCGCGGTGGCCTGGTCCTTGAGCGCTAGACCGGTGGTGTGGAGCATCGTATGCCCCATCGCCGCCAGGCTCAGCGCGGTATAGTCGTCGCGCAGTATCTTCGAGACGGTATCCGTGCGTACCTTGTCGATGATGCCGGCGGCGAATCCGAGCACCGAGCTGACGGCATCCTTCACCGGTGAGCCGGGATCGCCGCCGAGCGCCTCGACATGCCGCTCCATCTCGGCGATCTGGTGCTCCAGAACGCCATCGATCCGGCTGACCAGCGGGAAGCCGATCGGATCGTGCTTGAGCGAATCGGTGTTGAGCTGACGCTCGATCGCCTCACGAATGTGCTTGTTCAACGCGATCATATCGCTGGCATACTTCTGCAAGGTGTCCTTCCGCTCCGACACGATGGTGCTCCTTTTCTAGGCGTTTCCGGGTCTACCGCCTGCGCGGCTGCCGCCGCCGAGAGAGCAGGAAGCGTGCCACGGACGACCGGCGCACCCTTCGCATTTGCGCGGCGACGCTACGATGGGCGACCGGCGGCGGCCTGTCGCCCGCCCGCACCGCGCCGGGCGCGCTGGATGAGGCGAGCGCGCCTTGTACGGCGCCGCCTTGCGCCGGCCGTCGACCTCTGGTACACTACGCGCCCTCGTGGTGTTGCACCGCAGCGGCGCGGAGCGTGGAAGGGGACGCACACCTCTTCATATGCTCAGCGTCTCCGCGGCGATACGATCGGCTCATACGCGAAGGAGCGCGCGATGGCCGACCGCCCGCGCATCTATGTCACCCGGCGGCTGCCGGCCCCGGTGCTGGCGCTGCTCGAAGGCGAGGCCGACCTGGCCGTCTGGCCTGGCGACTTGCCCCCGCCGCGCGCCGTGCTGCGCCGGGAGCTGGCCACCGCCGACGGGCTGCTGGCGCTCTCGACCGACCGGGTGGACGCGGCGTTGCTCGACGCCGGGCCGCGCCTGCGCGCCATCGGCGTCGTCGCCATCGGCGAGAGCAATATCGACATGGACGCGGCGACCGCCCGCGGCGTGCCGGTCGTCGCCGCGCCGGAGCTGCTGGCCGAAGCCGCCGCCGATTTCACCCTGGCGCTGCTGCTGGCCGCCGCCCGCCACGTGGTGGATGGGGCGGCCTACACCCGCGCCGGGCAGTGGCGCGTCTGGCAGGCCGAAGCGCTGCTCGGGCGCGACCTCCACGGTGCGACGCTCGGGCTTGTTGGCCTGGGGCGGGTCGGCACGGCCGTCGCGCGGCGCGCCGCCGGCTTCGGGATGCGCCTGCTGTACGCCGCGCCACGCCCCGCCGCCGCCGCGGCATCCCTCGGGGCCGAGCGCGCCGCGCTGCCGGAGCTGCTGGCGGCCAGCGACTTCATCTCGCTCCACTGCCCCCTGACCGACGAGACCTATCATCTGGTCGACCGCGACGCGCTGGCGGTGCTGCGCCCCGGCGCGACGCTGATCAACACCGCGCACGGCCTGCTGGTGGATACCCGCGCGCTGGTGGCCGCGCTCGAATCGCGCCCGCTGGCCGCCGCGCTGGACGTGACCGACCCTGAGCCGCTGCCGCCGGACCACCCGCTGCTGCGGCTGCCGAACGCTCTGGTGACGCCGCACATGGCCGGCGGCGCCGCAGCGGCGCGCCGGCGGGTCGCCATGGTCGCGGCGGCGGGGCTGCTGGCCGCGCTGCGCGGCGAGCGCCCGGCGTTCCTGGCGAATCCCGCCGTCTGGCGCGAGCGCGCGCTGGCATGTGGCGACTCATAAGAGGCTGCCTGAGACGCTCCCAGCGGGGGTGTTGGGGGCCGCAGGCCACCGGAAGACATCCGACCCCGCCGCGCGGTCGGCGGCTGCGCTGCTGACCGCGCGGCGGGACATCAGGAATTGTTGAGGGCGCAGCCCGCCAAACTTCCCCGTTTCAGACAGTTGCTAAGGGGAGTGGGGGCAGGGGGTCGGCGCGGTAGCCAACCATCAGCTACCAAGGGTTGATCTTCGATGCGATCGACGATCAGTTAATCGATGAGCCTGGCGTGGAAAGACGCAACCGGAAGTTGCTGGAGATCAATCCACCCGGTACATGGGAACTGCATATCGGCCGCTATCGGGTGTTCTATGATTTAGACATGTTGACGCAGCTCGTGCTCGTGAAGACAGTGGATTGGAAAGAACGTAACACACTCTACATTCGTGGAGAGGAATATGTACTATGAGAACGATCGAGCTGACAACCATTGCCAACCCCGTCGAGGATCTGCTCGATCGAGCCGACACAGAGGAAATATTGCTGCGACGACCGAACGGCGAAGTCTTTCTACTTACTGCTGTCACGGACGCAGCCGAAGAAGATGGCGATTTCGCCGATGAGGTCGCTCGTACGCGCCAAAATCCCGCCCTGATGCAACTTTTACGCGAGCAAGTGCAAGAACAAGCCCGATACAGTGTTCAGCAAGCACGCGAGCCGCTCGGCCTCAGAAAGGCATACAAAAGCCCGGTGTGGTTTGTGCCATCCCTGCCGTGTGTGATATCCTGCTCGCGGGAGGCTGGCGCGCAGGCCATCAGGAAACAGACAGCAGACAGCAGCCCGTGGATGACCGTTTGGCCGCCCTCCGTTGTCCGTCGTCCGCCCGCAGCGCAGCAGCCCCTGCGCCAACGGTCGGGGGTATCCGTGTGAACGTCGTCACCCGCTCCATCGCGCTCGTCGGCCTGAGCGGCAGCGGCAAGTCAACCGTCGGCGGGGCGCTGGCCGCCCGGCTGGGCTGGCCGCTCCGCGACACCGACGCGATGGTCGCCGCCGCGGCCGGCCGTCCGGTGGCCGAGATCTTCGCCGCCGCAGGCGAGTCGCGCTTCCGCGAGCTGGAAGCCGCAGCGCTGGCGGCGGCGCTCGACCGCGGGCCGGCGGTCGTCGCCACCGGCGGGGGGGTCGTGCTGCGCCCGGAGAACCGCGCTCTGCTCCGCGCCAGGGCGTTCGTCGCCTGGCTCGACGCTCCAACTGAGGTGCTGGCCGCCCGGCTGGCCGCGCACGACGAGGCGCGCCCGCTGCTCGCCGGGGACGCGACGGCGCGGTTGGCAGCGCAGCGGGTGGCGCGCGCCCCGCTCTATGCCGAAGTCGCCGACCTGCAGATCGCCACCGAGCACCTCACCCTCGCTACGATCTGCGATACGATTCTCGCAGCCATGCGCTGACTGGCTCCGATCTGCAACCATTCCGCTCGTTTTCCTCGGCGGGCCTCGCCTATCCTTATGCTTAACGGAATGTTTCTGCCGAGAACCGGTGAGCCTATGCGTATCGGTTTTGCTTCACAGAGCCCCTACTCCGCGGTGTGGGCGATCACCGGCTTCGGCGCCGGGGAGGCAGCGGCGGAACAGGGGATCGCGCTTGACATGCGCACCGCACTCCATCCTTCCGATCAGCCGCAGATTATCCGCGAGATCATCAACATCGGCGTCGATGCGCTGATCGTCGCCCCCTTCGGCTCACGCGGCGCCGGTGAGGCGCTCGCATGCGCCCGCGCCGGCGGCGTTCCGGTCGTCACTGTGCTGACCGAGCTGCTCGACTACCAGGTTGATTGCCACATCACGTCCGATAACCGCGGCGGGGCAGCGCGCGTGGCGGACCTCGTGGCACAGCGGCTGGGCGGGCGCGGCAGGGTGGCGCTACTCGACGGTCCACGCGCCTACAACGATGCGACCGAGCGCTCGGCCGGCTGGCGCGATGCGTTTCGGGCGTATCCGGCGATCGAGATCGCCTATGCGGCGGAGACCGCCGGCTGGAGCCCCGAGCACGGCCGGCCACTCGCGCAGGCCGTGCTCGCGGCTACGCCGGACGTGAACGCGATCTGCGCCCCGAATGACTCGATCGCGCTGGCGACCATCGAGGCGCTCAGTGGCGCAGGTCTGGCCGGCAAGGTGCTCGTAACCGGCTACGACGCCGTGCCGGAGGCGTACCGCGCGATCCTGGACGGCTCCCTGGCCGCGACCGTCAACCCATCGTTCCGGCGGATCGGGCGCGCGGCGGTGGAGGCCGCGGCGAATCTGGCCGCCGGCCGGCCACAACCCGGGGTGGTCGTCACGCCCACCGCCCTCGTCACCCGCGAGAACCTGCTGGCGATGACGCTCGACGCCGCCGAACTGCTGCCGGGCGTCCTGCGCGATTTCGTCGACCGGGCCGAAGAAGTGAACCGCCTGCGGGAGGAGATCATCCGCGCGCAGGCCGCCATGCTGCGCGAGCTTTCCACGCCGCTGATCCCGATCACCGACGACGTGCTGGTGATGCCACTGATCGGCGCGATCGACACCGTACGGGCGCAGCAGGTGGTCGAGGCGCTGCTGCAGGGGATCAGCGGCAGCCGGGCGCGCTATGTCCTGATCGACATCACCGGCGTACCCGTGGTCGACACGCAGGTGGCGAACGCGCTGCTACGTGCGGCCCAGGCTGTGCAGCTCCTCGGCGCGACGGTGATCCTGAGCGGCATTCGGCCGGAGATCGCCCAGACCCTGGTGAGCCTCGGCCTGGATATGAGCCAGCTCGCGACGGTCGGCACGCTCCAGAGCGGCGTGGCGCTCGCGCTGCGCCGGGCGGCGCGGCAGGAGCGCCGCTGAGCAGCCGGGCGCAGGGGTATAATCGCCGCGCGCCGTTGCTCCGGCGCGGCGGTGCGCGGCTATGTCATGGGGTTGCGATGTCCGACGCGCTCACCATTACCACGCCCGCCGGTTCGTACGAGGTTGTCGTCGGGGCGGGGGCGCTGCGGGAGCTGCCGGCCCGACTGGCGGCGCTCGGGGTGCGCGGCGCGCTCTGGCTGATCAGCGACGCCGCCGTCTACCCGCACTATGGCCCGCGGATCGAGGGCGAGCTGCGCGCCGCAGGCTTTCGTATCGCCAGCTACCAGGTCCCGGCTGGCGAGCCGAGCAAGGACCTGGCGGTGGCCGGCGCGCTGTACACCTGGCTGATCGAGGGCGGCGTCGAGCGGCGCGACACGGTGCTGGCGCTGGGCGGCGGCGTCGTCGGCGACCTGGCCGGCTTCGTCGCCGCGACGATCCTGCGCGGCGTGGCCTTCGTCCAGCTCCCGACCACGCTGCTGGCGATGGTGGACAGCGCGCTCGGCGGCAAGACCGGCATCAACCACCCGCTCGGGAAAAACCTGATCGGCGCGTTTCACCAGCCGCGCCTCGTCCTCAGCGACACCGACACGCTCGCGACGCTTCCTCCGCGCGAGTTGCGCGCCGGCTGGGCCGAGGTGATCAAGCACGCCGTGATCCGGGATGCGGGGCTGTTCGCGCAGCTAGAGGGCGGGGCTTGCAGTGATCAGGGGTCGGCGGCGAACCGCAGCGCTTCAGAACCCCGGGCCCTGCTCCCCGACCCCGCAGTGATTCTACGGGCGGCGAAGGTCAAGGTAGATATCGTCAACGCCGACGAGCGCGAGGCCGGCGAGCGGATGCTGCTCAACTACGGCCACACCCTCGGCCACGCCATCGAAGCCGCCGCCGGCTATGGTGTGCTGCTGCATGGGGAGGCGGTCGCGATCGGCATGGAACTGGAGGCCCGCATCGCCCGGCGCCTCGGCATGGTGGACGACGCGATGGTGGCGCGGCAGCGGGCGCTGCTCCGCGCCAATGGCCTGCCGACGGCGATCCCATCCGGCATCACGACCGACGATCTCCTCACCCTGGCGCTGCGCGACAAAAAGGCTCAGGCCGGCCGGCTGCGCTGGGCGCTCCCCACCGGTATCGGCACGGCGGCGGTGCGCGGCGACGTGCCCGAGGCGTTGGTGCGCGACATCCTGTCCTCATGACAGTTTCGACACTTTTTCCTGTTTTTATTGACAATACCCGCATCTCACGGTATACTGCCTGGCAGAGCCAGGGAGGACGACCGTGGAAGCCAGCCCCATCGCACCGGAGACGCCCGCCGGCCAGATCATCGGCCACCTGCAGCGCCACGGCGAGGCGACCGTCCGTGAGCTAGAGGAGGTGCTCGGCGTCAGCACCACCGCTGTGCGCGAGCATCTGCTGCATCTTGAAGCGCGGGGGCTGGTGCAGTCGCGGAGCGTCCGCCATGGGCCGGGCCGGCCGCACCGGGTCTACTGCCTCAGCCCGCTGGGCCAGCGCGCCGTGCCCTCGTCGTACGACCGGTTGGCGGCGCTGCTGCTGCGCGAAATCGCCAGCCGCGCGGGGCCGGAGGCGCTCGAGTCGCTGCTCGGCGCTGTCGGCGAGCGCTTGGCGGAGGAGTACCGCGGCGCGGTGGCCGGGGGCGACCTGCGGCAGCGGCTGGATCAGCTCCACGCGGCGCTCGCGGCCCGCGGCATCCCGTCCGAGGTCGCGCCCGATGGCGCCGGGTTGCAGGTCTTCGCCTGCCCATACCTGGATGTCGCCCGGGAGCACGCCGCCGTCTGCGCCATGGAGCGGCAGATGCTGGAGCACGTGCTCGGCGAGCCGCTGCGCCTGGACAGCGCGATCCGCGAGGGGCAGCGGAGCTGCCGGTTTGTTGTGCACGGATACGAGGCATGATGCGTGATGAGCGATGCGTGACGGCCACTACCCGCCGTCCATCGTCCACCGCCCACCGTCATTCGTCCGATAGAACCATTTCGACCGATGTGCAAAAGGACTGTGCATGAACACTGAGCTCGTCATCAAAGACCTCCACGCGCAGGTGGAAGAGAAAGAGATCCTCAAAGGCGTAAACCTGGTCGTCCGGCCGGGGACGATCCACGCGATCATGGGGCCGAACGGCAGCGGCAAGAGCACGCTGGCCTACACCCTGATGGGCCACCCCGGCTACGAGGTGACCGGCGGCGAGGTCTGGTACAAGGGCCAGAACATCCTGGAGCTTGAGGCCGATGAGCGCTCCAAGCTCGGCCTGTTCCTCGCCTTCCAGTACCCGGTCGCCATCCCGGGCGTCACCGTGGCGAACTTTCTGCGCGCCGCGGTCAATGCCCACCGCGCCGAGGAGGGCAAGGATCCGAAGGAGACCGCCATCCCGATGCAGCAGTTCCGCAAGGAGCTGCGCGAGCAGATGGCCGTGCTGGAGGTAGACGAGAGCTTCGCCCGCCGCTACCTGAACGAGGGCTTCAGCGGCGGCGAGAAGAAGCGGATCGAGATTTTGCAGATGGCGATGCTCAAGCCGAGCATGGCGATCATGGACGAGACCGACTCCGGCCTGGATATCGACGCGCTGCGCGTGGTCGCCGGCGGGGTGAACCGGCTGTTCGAGCGCAACCCGGAGATGGGCGTGCTGGTGATCACCCACTACCAGCGGCTGCTGAACTACATCAAGCCGCATTTCGTCTCGGTGATGATGGATGGGCGGATCGTGCGCGACGGCGGCCCCGAGCTGGCGCTGGAGCTGGAGGAGAAAGGCTACGATTGGCTGCGGGAGGAGGTCGCCGCCAAGTAGTCAGCCGTCAGCCGTCGGCCGCCAGACAAGCCGCATGACTGCAGCGCTGCCCCTGGATGGGATCGCAGCGCGATGGTTTGTCTCGGCCCTGACCCCTGAACCCTGGCTCCTGGCCGCTGAAGCCTATGAACACCTTTCCCATCCTTTCCGAGCTTTCCGATGCGCAGATCGTGGCGGCGGCGCGCGCCGCCGGCGAACCGGCCTGGCTGATCGCGCGCCGCGTCGCGGCCTGGCAGCAGTTCGCCGAGAGCCAGCCGCCGTTCTGGAAACGCACCGATCTGTCGAAGTTCCGCGCCGAGACGATCGCCGCGCCGCGCGGGGCCGACCAGACCACCCTGCTGTGGGACGAGCGGCTGGCGGCGCAGGGCGTCGTCTTCCTGCCGCTGGCCACGGCGCTGCACAGCCACGCCGCGCTGGTCGAGCGCTACCTGGATAGCGCGGTGAACCCGGCGGCGCACAAGTTCGCCGCGCTGCGGGCCGCCCTCTGGCAGGATGGTGCGCTGCTCTACATCCCGCGGGATGTAGCCGTCGAGTCGCCGCTCCATGTCCGCTTTGCCATGCCAGACGGCGCGAACGCGATCTTCCCGCGTGTGCTCGTCATCCTGGAGCCCGGCGCGCGGGCGACGTTTGTCGAGGAGTACGTCTCGAACGACCGCGCCGGGCAGGCGCTCGCCGGGCCGATCAGCGAGCTGTTCCTCGGCGCTGGCGCGTCGCTGCGCTTCGTCTCGGCGCAGACCTGGGGGCGCGGCGTGTACCACATCGGCGGGCAGCTCGCCCGCGTCGGCGACGACGCCAGCCTGGAGTGGGTGGCACTCAACCTGGGCGGGACGCTCCAGCACACCGAAGCCGAGACCTTTCTAGGCGGCAACGGGGCGCGCGTCGAGTGGCGCGCGTCCACCTTCGCCGCCGGTGAGCAGACGCTGGTGAACGCACCGTGGCTGCGGCATGTCGGGGTGAACACCGAAGGCCACATGGACTTCAAGACCGTCGTCAACGCCGGTGGCTACACCGTCTTCGACGGCATGATCAAGATCGAGAAGCAGAGCCGCGGCACGATCTCGCGCCTGGAGGAGCACGCCATCCACCTCGGCGAGAAGGCCCGCAGCGACTCGATCCCCGGCCTGATGATCGACACCAACGACGTCCAGCGCGCCGGCCACGCCTCTACCAGCGGCCAGGTGGACGAAGAGATTCTATTCTACATGCGGGCGCGCGGCATCCGGCGCGAGGAGGCCATCCACATGATCGTCTATGGCTTTTTCGAGCCGGTGCTCGACCGCGTGCCGGAGGGCGCGCTGCGCGAGCGAATCGCAGGGCTGATTGAGCGGAAGATTTAGAAACTATCTCAAAACGTTGGGGTATATGGTACCATCCCGTGCAGCAGAAATGAGGAAGGAGCGCACGCACTGCCACGTACCCGAAAGCAACCAAAGGAACTGCCCACCATCTGGCGCGTGCCAGATGATCTGTGGGAGC
>JBHOQX010000063.1:0-1972 GCA_042408595.1 Roseiflexaceae bacterium
TTGGGGGCAAGCGGCCATCCGGCGCTGAGGCGTCGCGGCTTCTTGGTGGGTGCCACACCGTGGTTATCGGCATGTCTGGTGCGTTCTGCGGGAGGGATGACATTCGTCTTAATGCCCTCGCGGGCGTTCGATGATTCCCTCCTGGATCGTCCTTGGCGGCAGTGGCAGGAACCTTCTGTCTTAATGCCCTCGCGGGCGTTCGATGATTCCCTCTCTCCAGAATGCGGCTGACTGTAGGCTGCATCTCAACCTCCTAAGTCTTAATGCCCTCGCGGGCGTTCGATGATTCCCTCGCAGTGCTAACTCTGGCCAATCTAACTGATGCAATCCTGTCTTAATGCCCTCGCGGGCGTTCGATGATTCCCTCGCTATGGGAGCTATTGAGAGACAATGGCCTATTGTAGCGTCTTAATGCCCTCGCGGGCGTTCGATGATTCCCTCCCAGATGCAGTGGAACAACTGCTCGCCGGCGCACAGGTGGGGTCTTAATGCCCTCGCGGGCGTTCGATGATTCCCTCCCCATGTCAGGCCGTCGTTATCGGTGTCCCTTAACGCCGTCTTAATGCCCTCGCGGGCGTTCGATGATTCCCTCTCTCAGAGATACTGAGACAAGCAGCGGGCGACGATATAGTCTTAATGCCCTCGCGGGCGTTCGATGATTCCCTCACAGTCACGAGCTTGTCTCAGAGATACTGAGACAAGTAGGTCTTAATGCCCTCGCGGGCGTTCGATGATTCCCTCGCCCTCGTCCGGCTGGATGTCCTGGATGACAGCCTTATGCCAGTCTTAATGCCCTCGCGGGCGTTCGATGATTCCCTCCGTCCGAATTCTACAATATTGCAAGACTGGTTGAGAAAGGGTCTTAATGCCCTCGCGGGCGTTCGATGATTCCCTCCCCTAACTTCCGCTTCGCTTTTAGGCTCCTTGAACCGTAGAGGTCTTAATGCCCTCGCGGGCGTTCGATGATTCCCTCAATCCTATCAGGTGCAGATCTGTCAGGAGCAACCCTAAGTCTTAATGCCCTCGCGGGCGTTCGATGATTCCCTCCGGATGGTCTACTTAACAAATGCGTTCTCTCTTGCAATGCGTCTTAATGCCCTCGCGGGCGTTCGATGATTCCCTCCTTTGGGACAGGCTTGAGGAAAGGGGGGAGCCAACGGAGGTCTTAATGCCCTCGCGGGCGTTCGATGATTCCCTCGCACATGGAACAGAGTCACGGGCAACCGTGACGATGATGGGTCTTAATGCCCTCGCGGGCGTTCGATGATTCCCTCAGAGAGGCCAGATGAAGAGCAAAGCATGGTATATACAGTCTTAATGCCCTCGCGGGCGTTCGATGATTCCCTCCCTGGGAAGCGGAGGTGATAAGGTTGTATGGTGACCGTCTTAATGCCCTCGCGGGCGTTCGATGATTCCCTCCGGCCTGACATGGGCCGTCAATGTGCTCCGTCAACATTCACCGTCTTAATGCCCTCGCGGGCGTTCGATGATTCCCTCGTCTCTTGGCCTGCCCCGTCCCCACAAACCGGATCTCGATGTCTTAATGCCCTCGCGGGCGTTCGATGATTCCCTCGTCATGACTGAGGAACGCAATGAGATTCTGCTGAGCGGTCTTAATGCCCTCGCGGGCGTTCGATGATTCCCTCGTTCCTATCCGCTGTGTTCATCGCAGCCTCCTTGAGCGGCTACGTCTTAATGCCCTCGCGGGCGTTCGATGATTCCCTCCTATCAATCCCTCTCCGGCAACATCAGTGCCAATACTACGCCGTCTTAATGCCCTCGCGGGCGTTCGATGATTCCCTCCTGGTAGAATGTGACCTATCAGGCGCCGACCTGACAGAAGTCTTAATGCCCTCGCGGGCGTTCGATGATTCCCTCCGCTCACCTATGCAAAAAACCTGTCACAGCTACCATCCCCCACCCCTGTGCTTGCTTCGCTCCTTCTCCCCCTATTCTACCCCTGTTTTCGCCC
>JBHOQX010000065.1:0-12867 GCA_042408595.1 Roseiflexaceae bacterium
GCTCAGGCTCGGCAGCGGCAGGTAGAGATGCACCGTCGTTCCGCGACCGGGCTGGCTCTCCAGGGTCAGCAGCCCGTGGTGGAGCTGGACCAACTGGCGCGAAATGCTCAGCCCAAGGCCGATGCCGCTGCGCCGCTGCGCGGGATCGCCAGCCGTTACGAACGGCTCGAAAATCCGCTGCTGCATATCGAAGGGGATGCCGCACCCGGTATCTTCAACCCAGAAGTGCAGGTGCGGCGGGCAGACCTCGACACCCAGGGTGATCGATCCCTGGTGGGTGTGCTGCGCCGCGTTCTGGAGCAGGTTGAGCAAGATCTGGCGCAGCCGCACCGGGTCGGCGTTGAGGCAGGGCAGTCGCTCCGGCAGGCGCAGGCGCCAGGCGACCGCGCTACCCGCCACGGTGTGGTCGGCCAGGCTGTGGAAGACCTCGTGGATAAAGGCGCGGGTGTCGATCGTCTCCGGGAAGATCTCCAGCGCGCCGATTTCGAGCCGGGAGCAGGCGAGCAGATCGTTGATCAGGCGCTGCAAATGGACGCCGCTCTGATGGATATGGTGCAGGTCGCGCTGCAACCCCGGCGGCAGCCGGCCCAGCGCCCTATCGCACAGCCAGGTCTCACTGCTACCGATGATAATCCCCAGTGGCGTGCGCAACTCGTGGCTGACATTCGCGAGGAACTGCGTCTTGTGGCGGTTGGCGGCATCGGCGATCTGGCGGGCCTCGGCCAGCTCGGCGTTAGCGATCTGCAGGCGCGCGTGCGCATGTTCCAGCGCGAGGAGCGTCTGCTTGAGCTGCTCGGACTGTTGGTAGAACAACTCGGCGCGGCGGGCGTCCTTCTGCTGGCTATCGAGCGACCAGCCGATCAGGGTATGCACATGGCGGGCGTGGAGATGGCTGATCGTCGCTGCCGCCCAGTAGGCCGCCAGATACGGCCAGATATCGCCGAGCGCCAACAGCCCCCGCAGCACCATCGAGCCATGGTGATCGGCGGCTGCGGCCAGCAGCGCCAGCACGCTGGCGACGAGGGCGACGGCGAGCTCGACAGCCCGCCCAAGCAAAAGGCTCGCTGCCAGAACCGGGATGACCAGCAGCGCCGCCGTCGCCGGGCCAAAGCCGTGCTGCCAGAAGGCCACGCCGTTGGCCGCCAGCAGCCCGATGACCATCGTGCCGCCGCCCGCTAGCACCCAGCGCCGGTGGCGCAGCCGGTTGGCCGCGATCAACGCCACCAGCATCACCGCCAGCGGCGCGGGCCGCCAGGGCGCGGCCACCGCACGCGTATAGATCAGATCGGCGACCAACGCCATCATCCACCCAAGGCTCAGCAGGGCCAGCATCACCGTGAGCGCCTCGGCCCGAAATTCGGCCAGTTCATCCTGGACAGCGGCCGCGTGATTCATACGCAGCACTCCCTCGTGGTATGACCAGTTCGTGCGGCTACTCTACGATTCCGGAAGTTCGCCGAAACGTCCAGACCTCCTCGGGGCAGCACGGTTCGAACTTCATCCTGCCCGGTTCCAACGAGGCCGTTCGCTGCTGCGCGGCCGGTCCGCGCCGCCGCAGGTCGGATACGCTCAGCGAAGGGCGCGCCCATGTGGTATGACCACTTCCCACAGTATGCTCTATTATCCAAGATATGTACCGAAAAGTCCAACCCTTGGGGCGGCGGGGGCGCTATACTGGCGGCATCCAGGTTCGCATCCCCATCAGCCCGATCGGCGCAGAGCCGCCGCACTGCTGGACCAGCGGCGGGCCGCGCGTTGGCCAGGCCAGAAAGGAGGTGTGCTCGATGTAGGGACGTACCCCGATTGCCACGCACTGGTGCGATTGTGGTTCGCGTTATCAAGGAGGATACGATGCAAAGCTCTCGCAGATGCATGCGTTGCATTGGCATGCTGATCCTGGTGACAGTCTTGAGCCTGGCGGCCTGCGGCGCGCCCAGCGGCGGCGCCACCACACCTGCGGCCCCGGCCAACCCCACGGCCGCCCCAGCCGCGACAGCCGCCCCAGCCGCGACAACGGCACCCGCCGCGACCGCGGCACCGGCTCCCACCCAAGCCGCAGCGACCGCTGCGCCGACCCAGGCCCAGGCCGGCGGTGCGAAGATTACAATTCTGGTCGATGGCGGCCCCGGCCCGGATGATGAAAAGGGCAAAGCTAGCTTCCAGGCACTGGTAGACCGCTTCCACAAGGTCCGCCCGGATGTCGAGATCCAGTCCGTCCCCGGCGGCTACGATCCCCAGCAGTTCGCCGCTAAGATGGCGGCTGGCACGGTTGAGAACGCTTTCGGTGTCTGGTTCACCGAAGTGCAGAAGCTGATCAAGCAGGGGGTCGCTGCCGATATCACCGACCATATCAAGAAGTGGGAGCACTTCAACGAGATCCGGCCCGAGATCCTGAAGGTCGTCACCGGCCCCGACGGCAAGATCTACGGCGTCCCGGTCGACACCTACGGGATCGGCATGGTCTACCATCGCAAGCTCTTCGAACAGGCCGGCCTCGACCCGAACAAGCCCCCGGCGACCTGGGAGGAGCTGCGCCAATACGCGAAGCAGATCAAGGAGAAGACCGGCGCGGCGGGCTTCGCGATCTCGAGCAAGGATAACGCCGGCGGCTGGCAGTTCACCACCATCCTGTACACCATGGGGGTCGATCCCGAGCGCAACGAGAACGGCAAATGGGTGGCCGCGCTGAACGATCCCAAGATCGTCCAGGCCATGCAGATGCTCAAGGAGATGCGCTGGACCGATAACATCCTGACCGAGGAGCAGTTGCTGGACCGCGGCAAGATCGAGGAGATGATGGCCACTGACCGGGTGGCGATGATGCTGGGCGGCCCGGACACCCCTGGCGGCATGGCCACGCAGTACTCGACCGACATCAAGAACTTTGGCGTGGCGCAACTGCCACAGGATGGCGGCAATGCCACCATCAGCGGCGGCTATGCCTACATGTTCAGCGCCAAGTCCAGCCCAGAGCAGCTCAAGGCGGCGGTCGATTGGGTATTGTATCATTACTTCGCGCCACAAGAGTACGAACTAGGGCTGAAGGAAATCGTGGAGCGCGGCGAACTCGTCGGCCATCCGTCCTACAGCCTGTTCAAGAGCGGGCCATTCCTCCAGGAACGCCAGCAGATCCTGGCCAAGTACGCCAACGTGCCCGCCGAGATCTACAAGCCGTTCATCGAGAACCTGGACAAGATCACCCTGAAGCTCGAGCCGCCGATCGAGACTCAGGCGATGTATGCCGAGCTCACCAACGTGATGCAGGCAGTGCTGACCGACAAGTCCGCCGATCCGAAGGCGCTGTTGGACACGGCCAACAAGAACTTCCAGGCAGTCATCGACAAGGCGCAAAAGTAAGCGCGCTGGCCGGCGCGGAGGCGCGTCTGACGGACGTCGCCTCCGCGCCCGGTCGGGCCGCATGCATCGTCGTACGTCGCCGCGCGAGGAAAAAAAATGAACCTGCGCAACATGCTCGTGTCGCCGATCCCGCGGGCGCGCCGCCGCATACGCTGGCGCCGCTTTCTGCAAGACAATGTCCCGGCCTACCTGTATTTGCTGCCGGCGCTCTTCGTCTTCAGCATGTACCTCTGGTGGCCGATCATCCAGGCCTTTCTGGTAGCCTTTCAGCACGTCGATCTGATCCACCCGCCAACCTGGAACGGCCTGGACAACTTTCGCAAAGTCTTGAGCGATCCGGTATTCTTCAAGGCATGGGGGAACGCGCTCTACTATACCATATTGTCGCTGTTCTTCGGCTACATGGCCCCCGTGATCCTGGCGATCGCGTTGAACGAAATGCGCTGGAAGAGCTTCTTCCGCACCGCGTTCTATCTGCCGGGCATCCTGCCCGGCGTAGTGACGGCGCTGCTCTGGGCGTATATTCTGGCGCCAGGTCCCGATGGCTTGGCCAATAGCATCCTGCGGCTGTTGGGGCTGCCGCCGGTGCCCTGGCTGCAGTCCGGGCGCACCGCGATGGGGTCGTTCGTGCTGATGTCCGTCTGGGCCGGCGCGGGCGGGGCTGCGCTGATGTACCTCGCTGCGCTGCAGGGCATCCCGGCGCACCTGTACGACGCCGCCGAGATCGATGGGGCCAACTTCTGGCAACGCATGATTCACGTCACCCTGCCGCAGATCCGCGGCGTGATGCTGCTGTTCCTGGCGGGCCAGATCATTGGCACGATGCAACTCTTCACCGAGCCGTACGTGGTGACCGGCGGCGGGCCGGCGAACGCTACTGTCACCCCCATGCTCCTGTTGTATCGCTATGCCTTCGAGCAGTTCGATTTCGGCGCAGCCAATGCGATGGGGTTGATCACGTTCTTTGTGCTCTCCGGTCTATCGTTCTGGTATGTGCGCATCATCCTCAGGGCATCGCAATAAGGTGCCATGCCAGCGGAATGAGGAACTCTTATGGCACTGCTGACACCACGCATGAAACCATGGCGCCGGAGCGAGTTCGACGCTACCGAACGATCGCTGCTGTCGCCGCTCGAAATGCGCCGTCCGCTCAATCGGGCGGTCTATTGGGGGGTGTTTCTGATTCTGTTGCTGTTGACCCTCAGCACGCTCTTTCCACTGCTCTGGCTGTTCTCTGGCGCGCTGAAGGCCCCGAAGGAGTTCTTCAAGGTGCCGCCCACGCTGTTCCCATCAACGTTTTACTGGACCAGCTATGTGAAGGCATGGGAAGAGATCAATTTCCCGCGCGCCTTTTTTAACACGATGGTGATCGCCTTTGGCGGCTGGCTCACTCAGATGGCGGCGACATGCATGGCGGCATTTTCGCTCGCCAAACTGCGCCCCTTCGGCAGCCGCGTGATCATGTACCTGCTCTACAGCACCATGCTCGTACCAGGGGCAACGCTGCTGATTCCACGCTATCTGAGCGTCGTGGAGATGCCGATCTTCCACATCAGCCTGATGAACAATTATTTGGGTCTGTGGCTGCCTGGCGCACCAAATGCGTTTGGGATCTTTATCCTCAAAACCTTCTTTGATAACACGATCCCGTCCGATTTGACCGATGCTGCCCGGATCGACGGTGCCAGCGCGACCCAGATGTTCTTGCGCATCGTGCTGCCGCTCTCCAAGGCAGCCATCGTCGTGCTGACGATCGGCGTGGTGATGGGCGCCTGGCAGGAGTTTCTCTGGCCCATGCTGGTGCTGCAACAGCGCCAGGACCTGTGGCCGATCATGACCAGGATCGGCGCGTTTGCTGCGTCGGGCAACAAATACGGATCGGTGCCGATGAACGTCGTGATCGCAGCCAACGCGATCGCCGCTATTCCGCCGCTGATCCTGTTCCTGTTCTTCCAGAAGCAGATCATCCGCGGCGTGAATCTGACCGGCTTGCAAGGGTAGCGCGGGGCAAATCAGCCATTTCGTACGCATTGGAGCGTTTCTCGCCACTGCGATGATGCACGCCATCATCGCCCTGACTCCCTGTGCCCGGCGCCGTGCCGGCGGGCACGCGCCGCGCTGTGTCTCCATGATGCCGAAACGAGAGAAGCAAGGAGGCCATCGATGCACAAAGCCGTGTCGCACGCGCTGATCGTCGTACTGCTGCTGGGCGCGCTGCTCGCGCCAGGCGCGGGCGCGCCCGGCGCCCAGGCCCAGGCCGCTGGCCTGCGCCTGCCGCCGATCTCCTTCGAGGGCTTCGGGATCGGCGCCCATTTCAACGATCCGGTCTATCCGCCCGACCAACAGCCCCCAGCGACCCCTTGGGCCGAGCGGCTGCGGGCCGATGTCTTCGATCGTCTGTACTTCCCCGGCCAGACGGCGCAGCTCGCCCTCACACTCACCAACACGACCGACGCTGCCATCACGATCAATGGGACGGTGGCCGTTGCGGAGCTGAGCGAGGAGCTGCTGCCCAACGGCGGTGTCAAGATCGTGCCGGGCGCGATCCTGAAGAGCGTGCCGGTCGCTAGCCGCACGCTCGGCCCGAACGGGCAGGACACTATTCGCTTCGACTTCGCCGCGAGCCGCAACGGGGTGTTCGGAGTCTACGCACAGCTCAGCAGCGGTGCCACCAGCGCTACCCGCTGGCTGGGGAATCTCGGCTGGGCCTTCCCACCGCACCCCGGCTTCAAACCCGACTCGTTCTTCATGGGCGATCTGCGCTCGACCGGCGATGCCGGCAGGGACCTGGAGATCGCGACGTTGCGCAAGCTTGGCGTCAAATGGATCCGCGGCGGCGAGGATGTCGCCACGGTGCGCCCGACCCCCGCGGTCTGGGACTGGAGCGTGATCGACCCGGCGATCGACCGCCTGCGCCGCAACGAGATGTACATGATCTATCTGGGCGGTGGCGTGGCGCCCTGGATGCGCAACGGCAAGCTGCTGGCCGGGCGCGATATCAGCCCAACCCCCGACCACTATGGCGAGTGGGCCACCTACTGGTACCAGCTCATCAAGCGGCACGGGGACATCATCCGGGCGATCAATGTCTGGAACGAGCCGTGGGAGGACTTCGGCATCAGCGGCTGGATGGGCACCGGGCTGCACTACCGCAACCTGTCGCGCTACGCGATGCAGGGCGTCAAGCTGGCCGACCCGACCGTGCTGGTCGGCGGCAACGACAGCCACGACAATATCAACGACAACCTGATCTCGGACCCCGACTGGCCCAACATTTTTGATCTGGCCACCTTCCACGGCGGCGGCAATCCGGCCTACTTCCACATCCAGCGCCAGATCGGCAACCTGCCACTCTGGGGCACCGAGGACTGGTACACCGCGCAGGCCCCGCGCACCGTGCAGCACGCGCTGATCGGGCTGGCTTCGGGGGCGAAAAAGGTCAACCAGGTGGTCGTCGGCAACTTCTTCAGCGGCAACGCTGACGCCGGCGGTTACTACGACCCCGGCCCGGATCCCGAGCAATTCTCGCCACAGCCGAACGCGATTGGGTTCAGTGCGCTGACGCACTTCCTGGAGGATACGACCTTCCTAGAGGAGCCGCACCCCGACCGGCTGCCATATACCACGATTTTCAAGGGGCAGGGGCGCTACGTCGCCGCCATGTACGGCGTGCCGGTCGAGATCGCCACCTATCCGTTCTGGCAGATCGACACGCCAGGAACCATGCGCCTGCCCGATCCGCGGCGGGGGGTGACGGCCTATGACCAGTTCGGCAACCCCTACCCACGCGCCGCCGATGGCTCATATCAGCTGCCGTTCGGCTACGCGCCGGTGTACCTCGAAGCCAGCACGCTGGACGCGCTCCACGCCGCGATCGACGGACTGATGGTGCAGGGGACCAAGCCGGTGCAGATCAAGCTGGACGACCTGACTCGCCCGCTGGGCCAGCCGCAGCCGCTGCGCGTCACGCTGACCAATGTGCTGCCGCAGCCGATCAGCGGCACGCTGCAGATTCACGGACCGGAGGGCTGGCAGTTCGCGTCGGCCACAGTCGATCTCAGAGCGTTGCCGCCGGGGCAGTCGCGCGAGTTCCGCTTTGAGCTGGTGCGTGCCACGCCCAACGACACCAATAGCTACCCGATTCAGGTAACCGTGACAACGCCCTACGGGACGGCGCAGTGGAGCGAGCACATCGAGGCGCATGTGATCGCCCGCGGCACGCCGGCACTGGCCGGCGACGTCCGCGGCGATATGGCTCGCCTGGGCGTGACGCCCATCCACGTCGGTACGGCGACCGACCCGGTCTCCGGCACCGTCGGGCTGGCCTACGACGACCGGAACCTGTATGTGCTCGCCGAAGTCAACGACCCGACCGAGAGTTATCCGGTCGATCAGCTCCGGGGGCAGTTCTATGCCACCTACCCGGAAGGCAGCGTCTACACACTGCATCCGCAGTGGCTGATGTACGGCGACCATCTCCAGCTCGCGATCAATAGCCGCGACAACGTGGACGACTACCTCTATCCGCGGGACAGCGCGCTGCACGAGCGCTATCCCAAGTACGAGACCGACTATCTCTTCAGCTTTTACCGGACTCAGCAGGGCACGACCCAGGTGTGGCAGCACCGCGCGCCCGGCACCGACTGGCGGCATCGCTACCCGTTCAGCCCGCCAACGCAGGGCGAGGTCCCCGGCGCGACGGCGGTCGTCACGCGCACTGGCGACGTCCTACGGTACGAGGTGGCGCTGCCCTGGAGCGCCGTGCCAGACCTCCGCTGGCGCACCGACACCCGGTTGGCGTTCAAGCTGGCGGATGGCTGGGGCGGGCCGATCTCGTCGCAGGGACGGAGCAGCAGCAAGCGCGACCAGTCGACGTTTCACCCGCGCTGGATGGAGGGCTGGAGCGCCGACACGCGGTGGGGGTTTGCGCAGGGGCGGGAGGGCCCATCGCCCTGGCAGCGCCCGGCATCCGACGCCAACCTGGGCGACGGGACCGGCCTGCAGGGCGAGTACTTCGACAATGCCGACCTCACCAATCGCAAGGTCGTCCGCAAGGACGCACAGATCAATTTCGACTGGCAGCTCGGCTCGCCGAACACCCACGTGATGAGCAACACCTTCGCCGCCGACCCCGCCTCGGTCATCATCAGCGATACCTTCTCGGTACGCTGGACGGGCCAGGTGCTGCCGCGCTTCACCGAGGAGTATGTCTTCGGCGTGCTCAGCGATGGCGGAGTGCGCCTGTGGGTAGATGGCCGGCTGATCATCGACGCCTGGAACGATCGGTCGCTGGCAAAGCGATCGGCCCGCATCGCCCTGCAGGGCGGCCGCAAGTACGACCTCAAGCTCGAATACACCCACAACACGGGCCATGCCTTCGTGCGCCTAGGCTGGGTCAGCCCCCACCAGCCATCGCAGGTCATCCCGCCCCGCCAGTTCTACCCACCGCCCGGCTGCTGTAGCACGGCGATCGTGCCCATGCCGCCGGCGCGGATCTGGGCCAGCGCCGGCCCGACCTCGGCCGAGCTGTCGTGGGAGCTGTCGGCGGGCGCCACGAGCTACACCCTCAAGCGGGGGGCCTCGCCCGGCGGGCCGTTCACCACACTGGCCGCCAACCTGCGGCTGCCGCGCTACACCGATACCGGCCTTGTCACCGGCCAGCCCTACTACTATGTCGTCTCGGCCAGCAGCCCGGCCGGCAGCAGCGGCGACTCGGCGCCCGTGCGCGTCCTGCCGACCACCGTGCAGATCGTCGAAGCCGAAGACACGACCGTCCATCCGCCAGCGTGCATCAGCTTCGACTCGTTCGCCTCGCGCGGGCGCAACGTGGGCTGCACCGAGTTCGGCCCCGGCGCCGGCATCACCGCCGGCGGGATCGATGGCGGCACGGGCGGCCCGCGCACGCTGGCGATTCGCTACGCCACCGGTTCGGAGCAGGCGACCAAGACGCTGACAGTGAACAACACGATCAGCAGCACCCTCGTCTTCAGCGGCACCGGCGGCTATGGCGGCTCGGACAACGTCTATGGTATCGTCACGACGCCGCTGACCCTCCAGCCCGGCGCGGGGAACACCATCGCGATCACCCACCAACCGGGCAACAATGGCGGCGTGGTGCTGGACGTGCTGTACATCAGCCCGCCCGACACCCAGGCGCCCACCGCGCCGGGCAACCTGCGCCTGCAGGGCAAGACCAACACGACCCTCAGCCTGGCGTGGGATGAAGGGGTCGATAACGTCGGGATCATCCGCTACGAGGTCTACAGCGGCACGGCGGTGCTGGCGGCGACCGACGGCTTCCCGGCGGCCACCGTGACCGGCCTGACGCCCGGGACCAGCTACACCCTGGTCGTGCGGGCGCGCGACGCCGTCGGCAACCTCTCGCCGGCCAGCGCCCCGCTGATCGCCACCACCGACCCGACCCCGGTCGATCTGCGGGCCGCGCCGCAGAGCGGCAAGGTGCTGTTGACCTGGCGCGGCGGGACCGACGGCATCACTTACAACGTCAAGCGCTCGGATACCCCCGGCGGTCCCTACGCGACGATCGCCACCGGTGTCATCGGCACCAGCTACACCGACACCAGTGTCGCCGAGAACCACACCTACTACTACGTCGTCTCGGCAGTCACGGCGGCGGGCGAGAGCGCCAACTCGAACGAGGCCAAAGTCCGGCTGCTGTTCGGAGCGTGGGCCTCGGCGGATATTGGCACCCC
Source organism: Roseiflexaceae bacterium (assembly GCA_042408595.1). GTDB lineage: Bacteria > Chloroflexota > Chloroflexia > Chloroflexales > Roseiflexaceae > JBHOQX01. Next base: position 10,071 of record JBHOQX010000065.1, read on the forward strand.
AGAGCTGGCTGGCGATGTGGACTATCGCGACGGCACGTTCACCGTGCGCGGTGCCGGCACCGACATCTGGAACGATAGCGACCAGTTCCATTACGTCTACCAGCCGCTGTCAGGCGATGGCGAGATCGTCGCACGCGTAGTGTCGATGGAGGATACGGACTACTGGGCCAAGGCGGGTGTGATGATCCGCGAGTCGCTGGCTGCTAACTCCCGGCACGCCTTCGTAGCAGCGGCGAACCAGGCGGGCGCGCGCTTCCAGTGGCGGAGCGAGACCGGCGGCTTCAGCGGCGACCGGGCCCTGCAGGAGGGCCTCGGCCGGCCCTACTGGGTGCGGCTGGTGCGCCAGGGCAATACGTTCACCGGCTCCATTTCACTCGATGGCGTGAACTGGACCCAGACCACCAGCGAAACGATCAGCATGGGGCAAGAGGTGTTCGTCGGATTGGCGGTCACCAGCCACAACCCGTCCCGGATCAACACGTCGGTGTTCGATAACGTCACGGTCATCCCGTAACACGGGCCACGGGGCAGGGAGCGGATCTCCCTGCCCCGGACAGCGTCAGCCCCGCAAGGGGAAAGGAGCATTCCATGAAGCTGAACGTTCGACATCGCATCGCAGGACCCCAGGCTGGTTTCTGGAAGCTCATGCTTGTCGTACTGACCGCGCTGGCGGTAACGCTGCCGGGAGCGGTCACGCGCGCCCAATCGTCGCTGACCTACACCACCTCGTGGGTCGGCAACACCTACGGCGGCACCGCCAAATGGGTGCAATCTTTTATCGAGGACATCGATGTGACCTCCGGCGGCGTGGTGGTCACCGCGGCCGGCTGGGACGAGGCCGGCCGCTGCACCGGGCTGTACAAGGACGGCGACGTCAACACCACGCTGCTCAAGCAGTACAACGGCGCCGGCGGGCACGTCGCCTGGTGTTGGGGCACCGCCTCGTTATCGGCGGCGGCCGACGACAACGGCATCTACATGGTCAACACCAACAAGGAGCTGCTGAAGTTCACCTGGAACCCGTCGGACATCAACTCCGCCAGCTATGCAACCACGGTGTCGATCGGCGGCGACAGCGATGTGGTCGGGATGGTCGCCCGGGGCGGCAAACTCTACTTCGCCCGCCAGAACGGCGAAGTGCAGATCCGCAACACTTCCGACCTCTCGCTGGTGCGCTCCTTCACTGTCGATTCCGGGGTCGTCGATCTGGCGGTGGATGGCAACACCACGCTTTGGATCATCATCGGCACTCAGATCAAGCATTATTCCGATACCGGTGGCGCGCTGAGCGGCACGATCACCGATGTCGCCAAACCGATGTCGGTCTCGATCGACAACCAGGGCCGGCTGGTGGTCACCGACGATGGGCCGCGCCAGCAGGTGCTGTTCTACTCGATCTCCGGCACACCAAGCCTGGTGCGGACCTTCGGCGTCCAGGGGGGCTTGCGCGCCGGGACGCCCGGCGTGATCGAGCCGCAGAAGTTGTTCGCGCTCCGGGGGGCCGGCACCGACTCCAGCGGCAATCTTTATGTCGCGTTGAGCCACCGCGAGGCGATCATCCGCAAGTTCACACCGGATGGCACGCTGGTGTGGGAGCTGCAATCACACCCCTTTGTCGACACCTACGACGCCTCGGCCGCCAGCGACGCCACCGAAGTCTACGGCAACGACGAACTGTTCACAATAGACTTCAGCAAGCCCGTTGGCCAGGAGTGGAAGCTCAAGGCGATCACCCGCGACCTGATCACCTACCCCAACGACCCGCGGGCGAACTCGCAATATGCTGGCACGGCCATGATCCGCACCCTCGATGGCAAGCGAGTGCTGTACAACATCGGCCAGTATGCCGGCGGCTTCGATATCTTTGTCTTCGAAGACGCTCCGAGCCAGATCGCCCGCCCGGCTGGGAGCGTGACGCGCGATGGCGGCTGGGCCTGGGAGGTGCAGAGCAACGGCGATATCTGGCAGGGCGAAGCTCCCAACAGCAAGATCCGCCGCTACCCGTTCCAGGGTTTCGACTCGAACGGTAACCCGATCTATAACACGGCGTCGCCCGAAGAAACCAACATCCCGGCCCCGTTTGATCGCATTCAGCGCATCAAGTACATCCCCGAGACCGATACCATGTACCTGTCCGGCTACACTCCGGACAAGCCGGAGGTCTCCTGGGGGCTGATCGGCAGCGTGTTGGCGCGCTACGATAACTGGAAGGCCGGCAATCGCACTGCCAAGTACGTCATCGACATGCCGAAGGACGACGCCGGCCTGCATCCGAAATCGCTGGATGTCGTGGGCGACTACATCTTTGCGGTGATGGTACAACCGACCGGCGGCAAGCCGGCCATGGTCCACGTCTGGAATGCGAACACCGGGAACAAGGTCGGCACCATGGTGCCGGGCCCGGAAGTCGGTGGCGATAGCGGCTGGGTCGATATGCCGTATGGCCTGCGCGCCTACAAGCGCTCCAACGGCGAGTACATCGTGCTGGTCGAAGAGGACGCCAGAGCCAAGAACCTCATGTACCGCTGGTGCCCGTCGGGCAACTGCGCCTCCACGGCGACCCCCACGCCGACCCGCACGCCTACGCCCGCGCCGACAGCGACCCCCACGCCGACTCAGACGCCCACGCCCGCGCCGACGGCGACCCCCACCGCCACCCCGCCCAGCGGCGGCAGCGGTACGGGGCTGAAGGGGGAGTACTACGACAATATCGACTTCACCGCCCTCAAGCTGACCCGCACCGACGCCACGGTCGATTTCGACTGGGGCAGCGGCGCGCCCGACCCGAGCATGGGCG
>JBHOQX010000067.1:0-22810 GCA_042408595.1 Roseiflexaceae bacterium
AAGCACGTGTCGCGCCATTCTGGTGCGCTACGACAAGAAAGCATCGAACTACCTCGGGCTGCTCAAGCTCGCGTGTGGATGGATTTGGTATCGCCGCTCCGTTCGTCTGGCGGCAACAGAGTTTTGAGATAGTTTCTAAGAAGCTGTCTGAAACGGGGAGCTTTGGAGGGCGCAGCCCTCCAAGATTCCTGCTGTTCCGCCGCGCGGTCGGCGGGGTAGGATGTCTGCTGGGGGCCTGCGGCCCCCAATGCCCCCGCTGGGATCGTTTCAGACAGCCTCCTAAGGCTTGATTCAGTGAAGAATGAAGCGTGAAGGATGATCAGTGACACATCATGTCACCCTGTTACCTTGTCATCTTGTCACTTGCTCACTCACTCACCCGCTCACCGCATCACTATGTCTCTCCGCACCAAACTCACCCTCACGCACACGCTGGTCGCGATCGTCGGGATCGCGATCTTCGCCGTTGCGCTGAATGTCGGCCTGACCGCCGCCTTCCGCCGGCTCTCGGCCGAACAGGCGCTAGAGACGGCGCGCAACCTGGCACCGCTGTTCGGTCAGCTTTATGAGCGCCAGGGGTCGTGGGAGGGGGTGCAGCGGGTGGCAGCGAAGCGCCCGGCGCTGCTCAGCCGCCTGGGGCGGCAGCGCGTGCTGATCGCCGACGCCGCCGGGCGCATCGTGGCCGACTCGCGCGGCGGCGCGGCGCTCGGCCAGCAGCTCACCGCAGCGCAGCGGGCGCTTGCTGTGCCGATCGAGGCCGGCGGGCGCACCGTCGGCTCGGTGGTGGTGATGCCGACGATCAGCCAGCTTGGCGATATCGAAGATCGCTTCACCGGCAACATCAATCGACTGTTTCTGCTGACCAGCGTGATCGCCGCGGCGATCGCCGCGCTGGTCGGGCTGGTGTTGGCCGCCGGGCTGACACGCCCGCTGAAGGCGTTGACCAGGGCGGCGCAGCGGCTGGCGCAGCCCGGTGCGCGGGCGGGCGGCGGCGCGCCGGCGCTTCCGGTCGCCTCGCGGGACGAAGTGGGCCGGCTGACGGCGGCGTTCAACCAGATGGCGGCGGAGCTGGCCAGCCAGGAGGCGCAGCGCCGCCAGCTTGTCGCCGATATCGCCCACGAGCTGCGGACGCCGATCAGCGTGCTGCGGATGGATCTGGAGGGGATCGAGGATGGCGTCGTTCAGCCATCGCCGGCGGTGCTCGCATCGCTCCAGGAGGAGGTCGGGCTGCTCAGCCGGCTGGTGGATGATTTGCGGCTGCTGTCGCTGACGGATGCCGGGCAACTGGCGCTTACGCCCGGGCCGGTCGCGCCGGCGGCGGCGGTCGAGCGCGTCGCGACGCTCTCGGCGGCGCGGGCCCGGCAGCGCGGCATCGAGCTGCGCACCGAGCTCGCCCCCGGGCTGCCGGCGGCCTGGGCCGACGAACAACGGCTGGTGCAGATACTCGGCAACTTGATCGAGAACGCGCTGCGCTACACCCCGCAGGGCGGCATAGTCACGCTCGGCGCGCGCGCTGGCAGCGACGGCGGTCGCCGGGTGGTTATCTTCGAGGTGCGCGATACCGGACCGGGCATCCCGCCGGAAGAGCTGGAGCGGATTTTCGATCGCTTCTACCGCGCCGACCGGGCGCGGGCCCGCGAAACCGGTGGAAGCGGCCTGGGGCTGGCGATCGTGCGCGGGCTGGCCGAGGCGATGGGCGGGCGCGTCTGGGCCGAGTCGCCGCCAGGGCAGGGGGCGCGGTTCTTTGTGGCGCTGCCGACCGATGATGAAGGACGAAGGACGAAAGCTAACTACACCTGTGCTGAAGGCGCTCAGATATTCGATGGCCTACTTTAGTCATTCGTCTATCGTCCCCCGTCTTCCGTCCAAGACAGTTACGTGTCCCTCTTCTTCTGTATCTCGACCCGCGCATGCACTTCGGCACGACGATGCCGCTGGTTGTTCGTCTCCACCAGAACGCGCCGGGCCGGCCGGCGGCGATCGATCAGGCGCTTCCACCCACTCGACTGAACAACAGTCGAGTTGCGGCCGTACTGCGCGACGACCTGGAGCTTGGCCCCCGTGAGAGCGTTGTGCAGCCCCCATGCAGCATCGATCGTCTGTAGACGGGGGGCGGCGTAGGCTTCGCGCAGGCGCAACTCCTCTGGTCTGCCTCGATCCAGAGCCCCGTGGATGGCTTCCCGGCCGGCGGGCCGACGACCTGCGAGAACCCGAGCGGCGATGCGGCCAACCTGCCGGCGCCGAATGTCGCGCCGCTGCGCCTGACGCGCCAGAGCTACGCGCGCAGGGACGACGGCAGCGCCTACCTCGTGGACCGGCTGGCGCACCGGGCGGTGTTCACCCCGCCCCTGTCCACCAGTGCCGCCACCATGGTGGCGCTGACCGAGTACTTCTATGACGGGCAGACCGGGTATGCCGGGATCGGGACACGTGGGCTGCTGACGCTGGAGCGGGTGTATTATGACGCGCCGCAGCCGAGCGTGCTGCACAGCCGCGACACCGTCTACGGCTATGACGCCTGGGGCAACCGCACCACGGTGACGACCTACACCGGGGCGGGGACGCGCAGCCAGAGCGACCCGCCGACCTACACCGGCCCGGATGGCACGGCGCGCACGACCACCACGGTCTACGACCCGACCGTCCACGTCTTCCCCATCCAGCAGATCAACCCCCTCGGGCATATCGTCAAGGCCGACTACGACTATCAATTGGGGACGCTGCTGCGGGTGACCGGGCCGAATAGCAGCGGCGGGGCGGTGACCAACTGCGATCCGGCGGTGGCCTACAGCATCCCGGCGACGGAGGAGACGACCTGCGCGGTCTATGACGTGTTTGGCCGGATGGTCAAGCTGGTGAAGCCGGGCGACAGCCGGGATGCGCCGACGCGGGTGGTCGTCTACGACGATTGGGCGCAGCCGGTGAGCATTGAGATCGCCAGCCGGCACGCGCCCGACGCCAGCGGCGACGGGCAGCACGAGGCGTTCTGGTTCTACGACGGGCTGGGGCGGAAGATTCAGGCCAAGCGCGAGAGCGCCGGCTACGGCGGGCAGTGGATCGTGACCGACTGGCGCTACGACGGGCTGGGGCGGGTGGTGGCCGAGTCGCAGCCGCGCTATGATACCAGCGCCGCGGCGTCCTACATCGCCCCGGGCGGAACGCTCTTCCGCGGGACGACCACCAGCTACGACATGCGCGGGCGGGTGACGCAGGTGACGCAGCCGGACGGGACGACGACGACGACGGGCTACTACCCTGGCACGCTCGGCACGATTGTGACCGTCTACGACGCCAAGAACCATGCCACGGAACGCCGGTTCGACCTGTTCGACCGGCTGCACCAGGTGGTCGAGTACAGCGGCAATAACGGCAGCGAGGGGCCGTGGGCAGTCGCCACCAGTACCAACTACGGCTACGACCAACTCGACCGACTGACCGGGGTGACCGACGCCAAGGGGAATGTCACCAGCATCCAGTACGATTCGCTCGGTCGCAAGAAGCAGATGACCGACCCGGACATGGGCGGCTGGAGCTATGTCTACAACCCGGCGGGCACGCTGCAGACCCAGACCGACGCCGCCGGCCGGGTGACCAGCTTCACGTACGATGCGCTCGACCGGATGCGCACCCAGACGATCGCCGGTGGGCAGGTGGCGAACTACACCTATGACGAAGCGACCTACAACGGCACGGTGATCAACGGCATCGGGCGGCGCACCTCGACCTCGACGACACTGAACGGCGCCTCGCAGAGCTACATGCGCTGGGAGTACGACGCCCGCGGGCGCGAGACGCTGGCCGGCACGTCGGTGACCGGCTATGGCACGCACCATATCATGACCGGCTACGACAGCGCCGACCGGGTGACCTCGCTCAATTACTACTAAGCCGGCGAGACGGTCAGCTACCGCTACGACTCGGCCGGGCGGGCGGTCAGTCTATGCAGCAGCCTGGGTGGATGCTATGTGACGAGCGCCACGTACACGGCGCTGGACCAGCCGGACGCCTGGACGCTGGGCAACGGCGTGGTGCAGGATTGGAGCTACAGCAGCCCGATGGCGCGCCTGAGCCGGCTGACGGTCAGGGCGAGCGGGTGCAGCGGGGGCGGCTGCCTGTTCGACCGCAGCTATGGCTATGACGCCGTCGCCAATGTCACCAGCATCAGCGACAACAAGAGCGCCGGCAACAATCAGGCGTTCGGCTACGACCACCGCGACCGGCTGACGAGCTGGACACTGAATGGCGCGAGCCAGAGCTATGTGTATGACACAATCGGCAACCTGACCAGCAAGGCCGGCACCGGGATCAGCTATGGTGCGAACGGCAACGGCACGGGGGCCGGGCCGCACCAGGCGCGCACCGCCGGCGGGCTGCCGTACACCTACGACCAGAACGGCAACCTGACAGCGCGCAACGGTTTGACGTACACCTGGGACGGCGCGAACCGCCCGCTCAGTTTGGCCGGCAATGGCGTGACCGAGCGCTACCGCTATGACGCCGACGGCGAGCGGATCGCCCGCACGGTGGGCGGGCAGACGACGATCTATACCCAGGGGCTGTGGGAAGACACGATTGGCGTCAGCGCCAAGCGCCTCTACCGCTTCAACGGCCAGATCGTCGCCAGCCGCGACGGCGGCACCAACGCCGTCACCTATCTCCACGGCGACCACCTGGGCTCGGTGAGCCTGACCACGACGAGCAGCGGCGCGCTGCTCAGCCAGCAGGGGTTCGACCCGTGGGGGAAAGTCCGTTCCGGCGGCGTCGGCCAAACCACGCTCAACGACACCGGCCAGCGGCTGAACGGGACGGGGCAGTTGGAGTAGCATGCGCGGTACGATGACCCGGGATTGGGGCGCTTCATCTCGGCGGACACGATTGTGCCCGGCGCCGGCCCACTGACCGCGTCGCCGCACGACGCGACGGCGGTGGCGGCGTGGGCGGTGGGGGGTGGCAGGCTGGGCGACCCGCAGGACCTGAACCGCTACGCCGACGCGCGGACTCATCCGCTGCGCTGGACGGACCCGACGGGGCATGTCGCGTGGATTGTGGCGGGCGCCGTAGTTGGCGTGCTTATTGGCTTTGGCCTCTATGCCTCCACGCATCAGGGCGACTTTTCCGGCTGGGAGGCTGCCGGCGCGGCGCTTCAGGGCGCGGCGGTGGGCGCGGCGGTGACTGCTTGTGCTCCGGTTGCGGTCGCTGCGGCGGGTGAGGTCCTTGCCGGTGTCGGAGTTGCAACGGGTTCCACTTCCCTGCTGGGGGCTGGCCAAGCCGTTGCTGGCGCCGGAGGGGCGCTCGGGGTGGCTGTCTTTGGGGCAACTGTAGCGGCCCGCGGAGGCGAGCATTTAGTATTAATACACCACACGGCAAAGCGTACCAAGAACTATCATCAGAGGCGCTCGCAGCTCGAGGTCAAGTTATAAAGGGGGCCATGCTTTATCGGATGGGCACGCTGAGTCGAAGTGCCGGGCCGGAAGGACAATATTGGGCGCTCGAACATCCGAGCGCTCCTGACTATGCAACTCGATATGGAATTCCGTCCGAAAAATATTGACAGAGCAGATTTTATTGAGCATGGTGTACTCAAAGCCGGATCAGTGTTCATCACACGTTCCGCGCCTGCGTTTTGGGGATAGATCTGGAGGTGGCATTGAGGTTGTTGTCGAACCAAACAGTGTGTTACTGCAAGGATTTCATGTCCGATAAGTCAGGAAGATCCGCATGAGCTTCGACATTTATCGGCATGTACGGGCGCTGAGCGACGATCTAAAGGCGGAGGGCGAGGTGCAATGGAGCTCAGCACTCGATGCAGCAATGTCTATTAGTGCAATGTCAGGCGAAATACTTGGCGAGGTGCGCGTGGAACTACGAAAGCTTAGCCATACCGATGTCGCACAGCGTCTTGGGTTACAACAGCGGATAGATGTCGCGCTACACTACCTTGATTGTGTGCTTGGACCATGAAGTGCACCGCGCAAATGTTTGACATACGAACTTGTGTAGCCTGCGTGCGCGGACGGGTCACCGCAACCCATGCGACGGATGAGGGTGGCTGTTACCTGTGTGGTGGTGAGCAGCGCCGCAGACGTGGTCAGATACAGATGCAGTTACGCCGTAGCCATCCCCACAACACCCGCAGAGATGTACGCAGGGCCGTGCCTGCTCGTCACAGGTGTTGCAGTGCACCTTACGCGTCCCATCCACATCATCATCGTGCGCCCATGCCGCAGCACGATGGCAGACCGCCCCAGGCGTCAGATGGCATCTGGACCCTTGCAGACTCTCGTAAGAAACGGCTTTCCGAACAAGAGTTCGTATTCGGCGAGAGGCGGAATATGGCGTTCTAATGCGATCCAGTGGTTGACGAGCGCCCGCTATTCGCCTGTTCAGCGACTGGCCTTCTACCGCATCACAGAGCGATCCGCCAAAATCTGCAAAAGTCCAGTTGACAATGCGGGAATGTGGCGAGAAAAGCCGCCGGAGTTCATCGCATGGGCTGACGGAATGCTGAGATGGATGCGTAGAACCTATACGAGAGACCCGCATAGTGGCTACTATATTGCCCCACAAGCGTTGCGATGGGTGACGGAAGCGAGTGGTAGGCTCGTTTCACACTAATACTTCTGCGCTGCTATCATCTCCTGCTCGCTGTGTTGCCCCAATGAGACGGGGGTGCTGCCTGATCGAGAGCCATCTCCGCTACCAGCGCCCGTGCACACCAGCGCGCGGCTCCGTCTTCCTGATCCACGACGCGGCTGGCACGGCAGCGGTCCTGAACGAGGAGCTCCGCGCCGCCGGCACGCGCTGGCCTCTATTTTCCACAAGACACAGCCACGACCCCTGCCCGGTGCATGCCGGTCGGCTGTCGCTGGCGCCGCCAGGTGGGGCCTGGTGCGCGAAAGGGCACACGGAGCGTGGACACGGCACCGCCACCCGCGCTGATCGGCGCGGTGCGCCGCCCGCCGATCCGTGCTATGATACCTCTACAGTCGCCTCAATCTGCAATCTGCACGCTGCAATCGGCAATCGCCGACAGGAGCCGGGTATGCCTGACCGCCCGCTGATGGAATTTCACGTTTCCCGCGACGCGCGCGACCGCTACCAGTTCGACGACGCGCTGTTCAGCCTCAACGGCAACGTGATCTTGGCCAACTTTCACGCCGCGCGCGTTTTCGCGCAGAAGATGAACCAGAAGCGCGATCTGGTCCGCTTTCCGGAGCAGGCGGTGCGCGCCGGTCAGCTCAGCGCGATGGGCCTGATCGACGAGATCAACCACGCGATCTTCCGCCGCTACCGCGAGCAGACCAACCCGGCCATGCTGCGCGACGCCCTGGCCTACCTGAACGCCACGCTTGGCGCGGAGACGGTGGAGCGCATGCTGTGGGCCTTCGGCGAGCAGTTCCCGCCGGTCGCGGTCTACCGCCGGCAGCAGACGCTGGACGAGTATCTCGCCGGCGAGACCGGTGGGATGTCCCACCGCGAGGTGGCGCTGGAGGAGCTGCTGATGCTCTGGCTGGCAAACGTCAACCCGGCGTTCGCGCCGTTCCGCGAGCTGTTCGACGATAGCGAGCTGGAGCGCGGCCCGCGCTATACCGCGGCCATCGACCGGCTGTACGAGTTCTTCAGCGCGCAGCCCGCGCCGTTCGGTGGGGCCGGCGGCGCGCAGAACATCATCGATCTGCTGCGCGCCCCGGCGCTCGCCGCGCCCCATTCGCTCGAAGCCCAGCTCGACTTCATCCTCAACCGCTGGGGCCAGGTGATCGACCGCCAGTTCCTCTACCGCCTGCTGACCGCCACCGACGTGATTCGCGAGGAGGAGAAGCCGGTCTTCGGCGTCGGTGGGGGGGATACCGCCGCCGCCTCTCTGCCGCTGGCCGATTTCCGCGGGCTGGAGGCCGAGCCCGAGCAGTTCACACCCGACCGCGACTGGATGCCGCGCTGTGTGCTGATCGCCAAAAATGCCTTCGTCTGGCTTGACCAGCTCACCCGGCGCTATGGGCGCCCGATCACGACGCTCGACCAGATCCCGGACGAGGAGCTGGACGCGCTGGCCCAGGCCGGGATCACCGGCCTGTGGCTGATCGGCCTGTGGGAGCGCAGCGAGGCCTCGAAGCGCATCAAGCAGATCATGGGCAACCCGGACGCCGTAGCGTCGGCCTACTCGCTCTACGACTATGTGATCGCCCGCGACCTGGGCGGCGAGGCGGCGGTGCAGGAGCTGCGCGAGCGCGCCTGGCGACGCGGTATCCGCCTGGCGAGCGACATGGTGCCGAACCACGTCGGGATCGACGGCAGATGGGTGCTCGAACACCCGGAGCGCTTCATCCAGCTCCCCTACCCGCCCTTCCCGTCCTACACCTTCAACGGGCCGGACCTCTCTTCTGACGAGCGGGTCGGCATTTTTATCGAGGACCACTATTATGACCGGAGCGACGCGGCGGTGGTCTACAAGCGTCTGGATCGTTGGACCGGGAGCACAACCTACATCTACCACGGCAACGACGGCACCAGTATGCCGTGGAACGATACCGCGCAGTTGAACTACCTGCTGCCGGAGACACGCGAGGCGGTGATCCAGACGATCCTGCATGTGGCGCGGCAGTTCCCGATCATCCGCTTCGACGCGGCGATGACGCTGGCGAAGCGCCATTATCAGCGGCTCTGGTTCCCCGAGCCGGGCAGCGGCGGCGATATCCCGTCGCGCGCTGAGCACGGCATGACCAAGGCGCAGTTCGACGCGGCGATGCCGGAGGAGTTCTGGCGCGAGGTAGTGGACCGCTGCGCGGCGGAAGCGCCCGACACGCTGCTGCTGGCCGAGGCGTTCTGGTTGATGGAGGGCTACTTCGTCCGCACGCTCGGCATGCACCGGGTGTACAACTCGGCGTTTATGGTGCTGCTGCGCGACGAAGACAACGCCAAGTACCGCCAGTTGATGAAGAACACGCTCGAATTCGATCCGGAGATTCTCAAGCGCTACGTTAATTTCATGAACAACCCGGACGAGAAGACCGCGGTCGAGCAGTTCGGCAAAGGCGACAAATACTTCGGCGTCTGTACGCTGATGGTGACGATGCCCGGCCTGCCGATGTTTGGCCACGGCCAGATCGAGGGGTTCACCGAAAAATACGGGATGGAGTACCGCCGGGCGTACTACGACGAACAGCCGGATGAGTGGCTGGTGGCCCGCCACCGGCGCGAGATCTTCCCGCTGGTCCACAAGCGTTACCTGTTCGCCGAGGTGCGCGACTTCCTGCTCTACGACTTTTATCAGGTGGATGGAACGGTGAATGAGGATGTCTTCGCCTACTCGAACCGCCATGGCGACGAGCGCGGTCTGGTAGTGTACCTAAACCGCTTCGAGAGCGCCCGCGGCTGGGTGCGCCTTTCGGCAGCCTACGCCGTGAAGGGCGGCGATGGGGCGATGCTGGCGCAGAAGACGCTCGGCGAGGGCCTGGGGCTGCGCGCCGGCGAGCACGATTACACGATCTTTCGCGACCACGCCGCCGGGCTGGAGTACATCCGCCGCAGCCGCGAGCTGCACGACCAGGGGCTGTATATCGAGCTCGGCGCGTACAAATGCCATGTCTTCCTGGACTTCCGCGAGGTAACCGACGGGGCTGACCGGCGCTACGGCCGCCTGGCCGAGTACCTGGGCGGGCGTGGTGTGCCGAGCATCGAGGAGGCGCTGCGGGAGATCTTCCTGGCGCCGCTGCGCGAGCCGTTCCGTGCCCTGGTGAACGCCGGGCGCTTCCGCGCGCTGGCAGGGCTGGCGGATAGGAGGGGCCAGACGTCAGACGTCAGACGGCAGGCGCCAGAGGCCAGGGACGCAGAAGACGGAGAGAGCGGGAGCCAGGCGACGGAAGCCGGGAGCCAGGCGGCGGGCGATCGGGAGCAGCAGATGGCGGCGGAAGACAGTTTGCCGGCGCAGGGCCGACTATCGGCCTCCGAACCGCGAACGCTGAACCCTGCACCCCGGCCGCTCCTGGACGATGTCGAAGCCGAGCTCGTCGCCTTCCTGGAGCAGGTGCGCCCGTTCGCGGGCGGCGCCGGCGAGCCGGCGATGGTCGCGGCGGAGATTCGCGCGCGGCTGGAGGCCCTGCTGCGCCACGGCGTCGCCCCGGCAGAAGCGGCCGCGGCGCAGGGCGACGGCGCCACAGCGGGCGAACCCGCCAGTGATGAGGGCGCCGCAGCCGGTGAACCCGCCGGCGATGAGGAGGCGACGGAAGCGAGCGAAGTGGCGCAGCCTGCCGCGCCGGACGCCCCCGCTGATCAATCGCATGCCGCGCATCCTGAATCGTTCATCCTGCATCGCTCCGGCGACTGGGCTGTCGCGCTCGGCTGGCTGTTCGTCCACTATCTGGGCGCGCTGGTCGAGCCGGACGATCCTGCGCCGCTCAGCCGGAGCTGGATCGACGAGTGGCTGCTCGGGCGGGTGCTGGACGAGACGCTGCGCGAGATGGGGATGGATGAGGGCGCGGCGGCGCGGGGCGTCGCGCTGATCAAGATCCTCACGGCGCACCAGCGCTGGTTCGCTGGCGAGCCGCAGCCTGCGGCCGTGCTCAAGGCGCTGCTGGAGGACGACGACGTGCGCCGCTTCCTGGGCGTCAACCGCTATCAGGATGTGCTCTGGTACCGCAAGGAGAGCTTCGAGGAGTTGTGCCGCTGGCTGGGGCTGGTCGCCGCGGTGGCCGCCGAGGCGGACGGGCACGGCGGGCCGGCCGAGGCGTTGCTGGCCAGCCTGGCCGCCGCCGACGCCGCGTCGGAGTACCAGGTGGAGAAGCTGCTCAGCGCGGCGCAGGAGCGGGGATGAGGAATGAAGCATGAGCCACTGCCCTGCCTACTATTTTTCCTTAGGCGCAACCGCGGCATTTGCCCATCGCCCGGGTCGGGCGGCGCTGGTATCCTCCGTGTGTCGGTTTTCGTCCAACACACGGCGGCATGCGCTGCAACCCGTAGCTCTGAGGAAGGAGGCGCCGGCGGTAGCTCCGGGCTTGCCGCCGGTGGGCGACCATGGGCGATCCGCTGGCGGCCCCGCGCCGCACCGTTCTGATCGTGGATGACACCGAGTATGTCCGGCGCTCGTTCGGCATCTTGTTGCGCTGGCACGGCGCCTTCGATGTTGTCGGGGCGGCGGCCAGCGCCGCGGAGGCGCTGGCGCTGGCCGCCGCGCTGCATCCGGAGATCGTCCTGCTCGACCGCTGGGTGGCCGACGGCGACTCGCTGGCGGTCGTGCCGGCGCTTCGGGCGCTGGCCCCGCCGCCGCAGGTCGTGCTGATCAGCGCGGCCTCGGACGACGCGGCGCGCCGCGAAGCCGTGCGGCTCGGCGTGGCGCTCTGCCTGGACAAGACAACCCCGCCGGAGGATATCTGCGCCGCGCTGGCGCAGCTCCCGCCGGCCTGACCGACGCTCTCCTTCCGTGGCCTCTAGCAGCCCTATCTGATTCGTAACGATCAACGTCGTGCCGCCTTCAGGCGGTCCGCAGACGCCGCCTGAAGGCGGCACGACCATTCACGCGAGATCGCTATATCCCGTCTCACCGCCCTCTCCGCGCGGTGGGAGCCCCCACCGGCTGGCCCGTTCTGGGCCACGCATCAGCCGCTGCTCATCCGCCTCTTATCTTTCTGCGGTAGACTCTGTGCGATAGGACGGTACCGCGCCCTGTAGCGCAGAGCGATACCAGGAGGCACACCGATGCAGCGGCGGTTCTCGCAGATCGGCCGGCTCGCACACCACGCGCGGCGGCAGCTCCTGGCGCTGGCGGCGCTCATGCTCGCCTGCGGCGCGCTGGTCGGCTGGCTGGCGACGAACCAGGCGCTCCAGGCCGACCTGGTCGACCTGGTGCGGGCAACATTTGGGCCGGAGGCCGCCGCGCGCCTCGAAACGGCCGCCTTTCAGACCCAGGATGCGCTGCGCAGCGCCCGCTACCGCGCCACCGGCCAGGGCGATGCGCTGGCCTGGGCTGCGCCGGCCCCACCCCCCGCACCGGCCGGCGCCGCCGCCCATGCCCAGTCCGCGCCGGTTCCGCCGCCCGCTCCCGCGGCCCCGCCGCGGGCCGTGGGGAGCACCACGGTTGCCTGGACGCCGTTCGTCTACGGAGCGGATGGCCAGCCGCTCCTGGAGCGGGCGCTGGTCTGGCCCGACCCGGAGCGCCCCTACGTCTCGGCAGCGCTGGTGCGGATGGACATGCAACGGCTGCGGCTGCACCTTGTCCCCGGCACAGAGGAGCCGGCCTCGCCGCTGCGCGTCCCTCGCCCCGGCGTGATCCCGGCCGCCGACCGGCTCGGCGGTGTGCTGGTGGCCGCTTTCAACGGCGGCTTCAAGGCGGTGAACGGCCACTACGGGATGATGGTCGACGGCGTGACCTTTCTGCCGCCGCAGGACGGCCTGGCGACCCTGGCGATCTACCGCGACGGGCATGTGCGGATCGGGGTCTGGGGCCAGGACATGCACCAGACACCGGACATGGTCGCATACCGCCAGAACTGCCCGCTGCTGCTCGACCATGGCGCGCTGACCCCCGCCGCGCTGGTGTACGACCCGAAGGCGCCGTGGGGCAAGACGGTCTCTGGCAGCGTGACGACCTGGCGGAGCGGGCTGGGCCTGAGCGCCGACGGGCGCTACCTGATCTACGCCGTCGGCGATGGGCTGACCCTCCCGCCGCTCGGACAGGCGCTGGCGGCCGGCGGTGCCGAACGGGGGATGCAGCTCGATATTAATAGCTTCTGGACGCGCTTTGTGACCTTCGTGCCAACCCGCCCCGGCCAGCCGCCCGCCGCGCAGAAGCTGCTGGCCAGCATGCAGGGCGGCCCGCGCCAGTTCATCACGCCCGACACCCGCGATTTCTTCTATGTGACGGCGCTGCGATAAGCGGGCGGAGGACGAAGGCTGCCTGGCGGCCGTCGCTCCTCCCCCCTGTGCTCCTACCCCTCCCGCGATACCCTCATCCAGCGTACGCATTTCCCTTAGCCTGCGTTCAGGCGTCCTCCCATGGTGCCGCGCGAGTGCGGCTGCTATTGTTTGAACGTGCTGCCAGGCACGGGTCCGGGGTCCGCGGCCGGGCACGTGGGCACGCGAGCGCTGCGGGCACGGCTGCGCGGCTGCCTGCTCTGTTGCGGACCCCCTCCCTCACCGGCAGCTGTTCTGGATGGACGAAAGGACAACGATGGGCGGGCGCGGCTTTCTTGGGACGAACGCTCCGCTGGCGGCGGACATCTCATTGGTGTTGAGCCTGGGCGTCGCGCTGCTGCTCACGGTCGGCGCGGGGCTGGCGCTGCGCCGGCGCTACACAGCGCACCGCTGGGTGCAGACCGGCGCCGTTGTGCTGAACGCGGCGATCGTGCTGGCGGTGATGCTCGGCTCGTTCTTCAAGTCGGCCGCGCCCGGCATCCCGCAGCGCCTGGGCGAGCCGTACTACGTCGTCGCTGCCGTCCATGGCCTGGCCGGGCTGTTCGCCTTCCTCTTCGGCGCGTTTGTCGCGCTGCGCGGCAACGGCCTCGTCCCGCGGGCGCTCCAGTTCCGCAACTACAAGCTGTTCATGCGCACCGCCTACGCCGCCTACATGGCCGTGACCGCGCTCGGCGTGTGGGTCTACGCCACCTGGTACCTCAACCCGCCGGAGGCCGCCGCGCCGCAGCCGGCGGCCCAGGCGGCGAACGAGGCGCTCGTGCCGATGACCAACTTCGTCTTCAACCCGCGCGAGCTGGTCATCCCGGCCGGCACAACGGTCGTCTGGATCAACCAGGACGGCGCGCCGCACACTGCCACCGCCGACGACCGGCGGTTCGCGTCCGATTCGCTGGCGCGCGGCCAGCGCTTCAGCCATACGTTCAGCGAGGTCGGCGTCTTTCCGTACTTCTGCGAACTGCACGGTGCGGCTGGCGGCGTGGACATGGCCGGCGTGATCCGGGTCGTCGCGGCCGGCCAGGCGCCGCTGCCGGCCGCGGCAGCCGTCGCCGCGGCCACCGCCGCGCCGCTCCCGACCGTCCCGCCGCAGACGGCCGCCGACTCGCCGCGGGCCGCCGCCTTCATCCGCCAGTTGTTGGAGAACGGGCCGGGGCTGCCCACAGCGCAGGGCTATGCCGTCGGCCTCAAGGGGCAGGCGGACGAGCTGGAGCGTCACGCCCGCTTCCTGGCCGATGCCCGCGCCGCCGGCGACCTGGACGGCGCGCGCCGCCACGCCGAGCACGTCTTCAACCTGCTGGCCGGTTCGCTCGACCCGCGCTTCGGCGACCTGAACGGCGACGGGCGCGCCCAAAACCCAGGCGACGGCTTCGGGCTGCTGCGCAACGGGGCGCAGGCCGGCTACCTGGCGGCCATCCTGGCCGCGGCGGATGGTGCCGCCAGGGCCGGAGATGCGACCGACGCCATCCGGCTCCATGCCGGGCACGTGCAGATCGCTGCGACGAACATGCAGGGCTGGGCCGAGGAGGCCCGCGATCTGGCGCTCCGCCTGGCCCGGGCGACCGATGCCGGCGCGGCAACAGATGACACGAACCGGCTGCTGCTGCTGAGCGTCTGGATCGCGCGCGGGCGCGACCAGAACGGCGACGGCGAGATCGCGCCGACGAGAGGCGAGGGCGGCGGGCTCGTCGCCTATCAGCACGCGCAGTACATGGCCGGGCTAGCGGCGCACTGATCGCCAAGATGCCCGCGATCGACCGACGGACGCTGGGAGCCTGGGCGCTCGCGCCGGCCTGACCCCTGCTCTCGGTTCGATCATCGGGCTCACCATCCGCCTTCGGAAAGGAGCGGCAGTATGACAGGTACCGAAATGGCGCGCGGCGACTACATCCTCGGCCACAGCGAGCACGCGTTGCAGCGCCTGATGCGTCAGTCGGACTTCTGGGCGGAGCACAGCCGGGTGTTTTTCCAGCGCACCGGCCTGCGCCCCGGCATGCGCGTGCTCGATCTCGGCTGTGGCTGGGCTGGATTCGCGGCCTATGCGGCCGAGCGCTATGGCGTCGAGGTCGTCGGAGTCACCGTGTCGCGCGAACAGGTGGACTACGCCAAGGCGCGCTACGCGCATCTGCCGATCGACATCCGGCTCGACGACTACCGAAATGTCAGCGGTACCTACGACGCGGTCGTGTCGATCGGCCTCATGGAGCACGTCGGGCCCAAGAACTACCGCAACTACATGGAGCTGGTGGATCGACGCCTCGCGGAAGGTGGCGTCGCGTTCGTGCACACGATCGGCGGAAACCAGGGGCGCGGTCGCATCGATCCGTGGTTCGACAAGTACATCTTTCCGAACTCGGCACTGCCGTCGCTCGCGCAGCTCGCCGGCGCGATGGAGGGCATCTTCATTCCCGAGGACATTCACAACATCGGTGAGGACTACGACCCGACGCTGATGGCCTGGTTCGAGCGCTTCGATGCCGCGTGGCCCGACCTGCACGGTCACTACGACGACAAGTTCTACCGGATGTGGAAGTTCTACTTGCTCGCGAGTGCCGGCTCGTTCCGCGCACGCGCGCAGCAGCTGTTCCAGATCGTCATGACCCGTCGCGGGACGCGCGCACCTGCTGGTCGGCGCGGCTAGGTCGACGATCACGTGGCGAACAGCGTGACCATGCGGATCGCGTGCATCGTGATCGCCAGCGTGTCGAGCTCGGCGCGCTCGGCGACCGCCTCGATGATGCCCTCGATCGCATGGACGAGCACGAACGCCGCGGCGCGGTGGTCGACGACCCTGACGTCGGGGCGGAGCGCGAGGAAGTCGGCGACGAGCTCGACATGCTGGTCGAGCGCACGTCGATAGCGCTCCTGGCCACCCGCGGCGGTGCGCCAATCGATCAGCTCGCGATGGATCGGACGCTGTGCTCGCTGCGCGGAGAGCACGGATTCAGCGACGCGCGCGATGACGATGTTGAGAGGCAGCGCCTCGGCGCCGGCGAGCGCATCCCGTACGCGGCCTAGCGTGTCCTCCGCGTACTTGTCCTGGAGGGCGCCGACGAGCGCTTCCTTGTTCGGGAAGTACTGGTAGATCGTGCCGATGCTGACGCCCGCGACGTCGGCGATGCGGTTGGTCGTCAGCGCCACAGGGCCTTCCCTCTCGAGGATGCGCTCGACCGAGACCAGGATCGCGTTGACCGTGATCTCGGCGTAGCGGGTCTTCGGGTGGCGGCGAGGAGCCGGTGTTGCTTTGGGCATTCGCATGGCAGGTCTATCGACCTGTCCGGCTGCCGGTTGCGCGAAGTCTGTGCGTGCGAGTTCGCGCACTTGGCCGTGTCCGAGATCTGGTCGATCTGAGCACGCAGTCGGCGCCAGCTCGGGTGAGTCGCGATTCCCGCTTGGATCGCTGCGTGTTGCGGCGCGCGATCCGGTGCGAGCTGACAGATCACCGCCGACTCCGCTAATTCAACAACCGACATGTGGTCCCCGGTTGTTTCTCTCTGCCTGCTCGGCGCGGTCGTCGCGCCTTCGATCGGCTGTCGCCTTGAAAGTGACAGTGACGAGACGATCACACGCACGCTGCGCTGGCACCAGGAACCCGGCACCGAGATCCAGCAGTGCCACGTGTTCAAGCTCGACAACGCAGATCCGGTCGAGCTCGATCGCATCACGGTCCAGTTCGCTGCGGGCAGCCATCACGTTCATATCTACCGGTCCGACACGCCGGTGCCGGACGACGTCTCCGACTGCTGGCAGGCCATCGACTGGACGCGCTGGCACCTCGTCGTCGGTGCGCAGACCAAGCCGCTCGACTGGGGCTTGCCGCCCGGTCGCACGGTTCCGCTCGAAGCGCATCAGCAGCTGCTCGTCCAGGTGCACTGGCTCAACGTGACGAACGCGCCGATCGATGGCGAGATCGAGCTCGCATTTCACGAGACCACGCAATCGAGCGCCCACGTCGGCGTGGTGTTCGGCATCAACAAGCAGACCGCGATGCAGCCGCACGAGCGCAAGGTGGTGCGCCAGTGGTGCCCGATGCCGAGCGGCGCACACGTGCTGGCACTGATGGGTCACTTTCATGGACTCGGCCAGCGCTACACGATCGACGAGCGCCGCGAGGGTGATGCAACTGGATCACAGATCTACGACGCACTCGACGAGCAGACGTTCCAGTTCAAGGTGTTCGACGAGCCACCGCCGATTCCCGACGGCGACGGTCTGCAGTTCGAGTGCGACTTCTTCAATCACACCGACATCCCGATCACGTGGGGGGCCGACACCAAGCGTGCCGAGCACTGCAACATGGTCGCTTACTACTATCCGGCCGAGGAGCTATCGACGTTCTGTATCGTCGAGCCCGCCGAGGTGCGCTCGCTCGCGGGCCCGAAGCCCCCGGTTGCGGTCGGCGCGACGGCGACCTACACGCTCGAGCTGTCCGAGGCAGCACCCGCGGGCGGTGCGACGGTGCGGCTCGCGGCGTCGGATCCGGCTGCGCTCGCAGTGCCCGAGGCGATCGCTGTTCCCGCCGGGCAGACGACGGCATCGTTCACCGCGCGCGCGCTACGTCCTCGCCGCGTCACGGTGACGGCCACGCTCGGTGCGACATCGAAGACGCTGTCGACGACGGTCGGCGGCCTCGTGCTCTCGGAGCTGTCGACCAGCGCGAGCCAGTGGATCGAGATCGCGAACCTCTCGAACGTCACCGTCGATCTTTCGACGTTCAGCATCGGCGCGGGTCGCCAGGACTACACCGCCACGCGCGTGCCGCTCGCCGGCAGCCTGGCACCGAAGGGTTGCATCGTCGTCAACGGCCCGTTCTCTCCGGCGCTCGGTGTGGCGCAGAGCGAGGCCAGCGGCGTCGCGCTCTTTGATCTCGCCGCCGATCAGATCGCCCCCAGCAATGTGCCGTACGACGCCGTCGTCTACGGCGGTGACAACAACAGCCTGATCAATTCAACCGGGGACCTCGCGCAGGTCGTCGCGGCTGCACCGGCGAACGGAACGTACGTCCGCACCTCGCAGCAGTGGACGACCCAGGCGGTCGGCACCCCCGGAATTTGCGAGGTGCACTGATGTGGCGAGCTCCTTTCCTGATCGTGATTGCGACAACGGCGTGCGGCACGGATTACCGGACGTCTCCCGACGGCTCGGCCATCGCTGCGCAGGCGACGCTCCCGGCGATTCGCTCGGAGATCCTCGAGACGAGCTGTGCGTTCGGCAGCTGCCATGCCGGAACCAAGCCAGCCGCTCATCTCGATCTGCGCAATGGTGATGTCTGTCGCGCGCTGGTCGGGCACGCGTCGTGTCTGTTCCCGACGAAGCTACTCGTCGTGCCCGGCAAGCCGGAGCAGAGCTTCCTGCTCGACAAGCTGCGCGGCACGGGCCTCGGCGGCGCGGTGTCGTCGGACTGCGCGGACTCGAACGAGCCGATGCCCTTCGGTGCACCGCAACTGTCGGAGGACAAGATCGCGCAGATCGAGCAATGGATCCGGGCGGGCGCGAGCTGCGAACGCTCGGGGAATCCCGACCTGCCGACCGACGGCGGCGTCGGCGATCCCTCCGATGTCGCGGCGATCGCAGCGGCGAGCACGACGCTTCGTGCCGGCGAGCACACCCGGGTGACGATCACACTCGCGCACCCGGCGCCTGCCGGCGGGCAAACGGTGGATCTCGATGTCGATGACGGGACCGTGCTCGGCGTCCCGAGCGCGGTGCACATCGAAGCTGGCCTGTCGGCGCTCGACATCGATGTCGTGGGCAAGCGGCCGGCCCATCCGGTAGCGCTCACCGCGTCGGCCGGCGCGACGTCGAAGTCGATCGCGATCGGCGTGACCGGTCTCACCCTCTCGGAGATCGAGTACGACCCGACCAGCACCGACGACGGCTTCGAATGGATCGAGCTCGCGAACACGACGGATGTCGCGATCGACCTCGGCGCGTACAGCATCGGATCGGGCCGGACGAGCTACACGTACTCACGCGCGCAGCTTGCCGGAATCATCGCCCCGCACGGCTGCTTCGTGATCGGCGGTCCCACGAGCGTGGCGAGCAACGGCAGCCCGCTTTACGGACAGACGTTCAACTTCTCTCCCGACCTCATCAATGGCTCGGGCACGAACGGACAAGCCTCGGGCTTCGCATTGTTCGACGTTCCGACGACGCAGGTCACCGATTCGAGCGTGCCGCTCGACGCGGTGCTGTGCGGCCAGAACAACCTCGCCGGCCTGCTCGATGCAACGGGCCACGCCGCGACCCCGAGCTGCCCCGACGTGGCCGCCGGCCACAGCGTCTCTCGACAGTCCGCAACCACGTGGGTCGATCAGCCATCGCCCGCGCCCAACCTGTGCTCCTCACATTGAAAGAACAAGCTTATGCGCTCTGTAAGACGACCTCTCTCGATCCTCCTCGCCCTGCCCGCGCTCGCTAGCTGCGCGATCGGTGGCGGTGACGACAACCTCGGCAAGATCGACGACCCGCTCACCCTGACGCCCGCGACCCAGGTCGCCGCCGAAGGCGTGCTCACGTTCAACGCCATCGCGTTCGCCGAGAGCCCGACGACGCTGCTCGAGAAGGGCGACTTTCACGGCTACGAGTTCCACGGCAAGGCGGGCGGCGTCGTGACGATCACGATGAACGCGCAGTCGTGCGGGCAGCTGGACACCGTGCTTCATCTGTTCGGCCCCGAGAACGATGCCGGGAACCGCGGCAGCGATCTCGCGACCAGCGACGACAGCGGAGGCTCGCCCTGCAGCAACGACTCGCAGATCAACCGCTTCACGCTGCCCGTCGACGGCGAGTACCTGATCGTCGCGACGAGCTTCCTGCAGCGCGGCGGTGGCCACTACGCGCTCAAGCTCACCTGCGACAACGGCGCCTGCGAGATCCCCGGCGAGATGACGTTCGCGCGCTCGCGGATCGCGCAAGCCGACATCGATCGGGGCATGGTCAGCGCCGAAGCTCTCTTCGACACCGGCGACTTCCTCTTCGAGCACATCTTTCGAATCGACGAGGGGCTCGGCAACGCGCTCGCGGGTGCACCTGCCGGTCCCGGCCCGCTACCGAACTTCCGCACCGTGCACCAGGGCGGCTTCGGTGCTCCCGAAGCGGAGAGCTGCATCACCTGCCACAACGTCGGCGGCGACGACGGCGCCGGTGATCTCAACCACAACATCTTCCAGATCGGCGACGGCATCTCGAAAGCCTCCGGACTGCAGCGCAACGCGCCGGTCGTGCTCGGCCTTGGTCTGCGCCAGCAGATCGGGATCGAGATGACGAGCGAGCTCCAAGCACAGCTTGCCGCCGCGAAGTCGCAGGCCGCGAGCAGCGGAACGACCGTGACCAGGACGCTCACCGCGAAGGGCATCTCGTTCGGCTCGATCAGCGCGAGCCCGAACGGCACGGTAGACACCAGCGCGGTCGCCGGCGTCGACGCCGACCTCGTGGTCAAGCCGTTTGGCTGGAAGGGCCGCGAGGCGACGCTGCGTCGCTTCGTCGAGGGCGGCTTCCGCGTGCACTTCGGCATGCAGTCTGGACCGTCGATCGCCAAGCACTGCGCGACGCCAGACCCGAGCACGTTTGGCACCGGCTCGAACTGCCGCGACCCCGACGCCGACCTCATCACCGACGAGGTCACCGAAGGCCAGCTCACCGCGATGGCCGTCTACATGGCGCTCCGCGAGACTCCCGTCCGCGTCCCACTCACGAACGACACCACGCGCAACCGTGCGAGCGCGGGCGAGCAGCTGTTCGGCTCCGTCGGGTGCGGCAGCTGCCACACCGCGCGCATGCGCCTGGCATCGCCCATCCACGTCGAACCCGCGGACACCACGGGCGGCGCCGGGATCACGCTCGACCTCAGCCGCGACATGCACGACCCGCACCCCGCGCGCTCGAGCGATGGCTCGACCTCCGTCGAGCTGTGGAGTGACTTCAAACGCCACGACATGGGCAGCGCGCTCGCCGACAGCAAGCCGTTCAAGACGATCCCTCCGTCGCACTTCATCACCACGCCGCTGTGGGGCGTCGCGACGTCGGCGCCGTACATGCACGACGGCCGCGCGCCAACGCTGCGCAGCGCGATCGTCGCGCACGGCGGCGAAGCGAGCAGCTCGCAGGCCGCGTTCACCGCACTCTCGACCGACGACCAGGAAAAGCTCATCGAGTTCCTTGGCACGCTCGGCCGCGAGGAGTCCGTGGCGACACCGCGCGTCGACGGCGTCGACCTCTCCGGCTTTGTCGTCACGCAGGCGAATTCGACGGCTACGTTCACCGTGCCGCCCGGCACCATCGTTCCGCACGGCGGTTACATGGTCATCGCCCGCGACGCGACGCGTAGCCAGTTCGAGACGTTCTACGGCAAGGCGCTCGCCGCGAACGTCACGTTCGTCAACACCACAAACAAGTTCCCGCTGATCAACGGCTCCGAAACGTTCTCGCTGAGCAACGCACAACACGATCTCGTCGAAGGCCCGACTCCAGCGCAAGCCAACAGCGGCCTCCAGATCTTCCAGCGCACCAGCGGCGCAGCGCCGGCGGACAGCAGGGCGAGCTGGACGGTTGAAGCCGCGCGCCCGCAAGGCGCGACACCGGGCGGCGGTCAGGCGAGCACGGGCAACGGCCGCATCTATCTCTCCGAGATCGCCGACGCGTCGGGGTCGGGCAACTCGGGGTTCGAGTTCGTCGAGCTGTTCGTCGAGTAGCCGAACGCCCGCCTGCCCTATAGGCGCGCACCCACGTGGGTCGCCTGCCCTTCGCGTTCGCTCGCCCGCGGCACATGAGATGCAACCGATCGAGTCAGGCAACACCTGGAGCGAGACTTGGCTCGTGTATCCACTACGGGCGCGAACTTACGAGGAAGGCTACGTACGCTAGAGCTCGCAGCGTGGCTCGCGATCGCGTTTGCGATGCTGGCTGCATGTCACGAGGCGGCTCCGCTCGCTCCGGTTGCGGAGCCAGTGAAGGCCGTTGCCCCTCTCCGCGGCGCCGCCGGAGACTCTGATCTCCGCGTGATGTTCGCGGAGCTCGCGTCGTCGAAGGTGTGCCCGATGATCCGCGGTGGGCTCCGTGGTCTGCGCGGATCGGAGAACCCGAACGTCATCATCGGCGTCGTGTGGTTCCGTGAATGCGAGATCACCAGCCTCGGCACGCGTCTCAAAGTCCGCGTCGCGGGCGACGGCTGGAAGTGGGTCGACAAGACGCGCTCCAAGGACGGCGGGACGTTCTCGCTACGGCAGTACGTCCGGTTCAGCGTCGCCGCGACCATCGAGGGAGACCTCGATATCGCGTTCGATCGCGGCACCCACGTGGCGACGCTGTGGTTCACGCCCGACGAGACGTTGGATTCGAAGTTCACGGCGATCGGCAATGTCGACGTCGAGAGCGTGGGCATGTGGTCGTCGGTCGTGGGCGCCGCGAGCACGATGTTCGGAACGTCGCCCGATGACGCGGCAGAGCTCCAGATCAAGCTGCAAGGCACGCACGACCTCAAGGCGACGCTCGCGAAGGGAGTCGCCATGACGATCGACCTCTGCACCGGCAGAGTGCGCGTCCAGCTCGGACATCCCGCGCCGGGCGACAAGGGGGCTCCGGGCGTCGGCGAATCCCGTCGCGTCTCGGTCGAGGTCCAACCGGGCGGCGTCATTCTCCTCGGACCTCAGAACGCCAGCGCCGGCATGAGCCTGCACGCGATCACCGAGAAGGGCGCCGTGAGGATGTCGGTCGTGTGTGCCGACCACGCCGAGGCCATCGCGACCGAGTTTCTGCGCGGGAACATACGCTCGCACGAACCGACGCTCGGTTCGGTCGATGTTCGCACCGTCGGAGCTCTCGAGCTCAAGCCGACGACGTGCCCGGTCGTCGTCATCGTGCAGGCACTCGACGGTGCGCCTGCGCGGGTGGCCTGGGAGCGTCCCAAGTCCGA
>JBHOQX010000068.1:0-12165 GCA_042408595.1 Roseiflexaceae bacterium
CGATCCCGCCGATCTTGTCCACCGCCGCCCCCGGCGCGCCTACCGCCGCACCGGCCCCGCCGCCCGCCACGCTCCCGCTGCCCACGCCGCCGCCCGCCCGCGAGCCGGACGGGCCGGTGAACGTGTTGATCATGGGCTATGACCAGCGCCCGAACCAGCGGGCCGGCCGCACCGATGCCATGATCGTCGTGCGGCTCGACCCGCGGCGCAACCGCGCCAGCATCCTATCCTTCCCGCGCGACCTGTGGGTGAACATCCCTGGCCACGGCCAGGATCGGATCAACGCCGCCTACGCCGTCGGGGAGCTGGATATCGGCCCCGGCTATGGCGCGCCGCTCGCCAAGCAGACCGTCAGCGAGTTGCTCGGCCTGCCGATCGACTACTTCGTGCTGATGCACCTGGATGGCTTCCGCGCGGCGGTGGACAAGATCGGCGGGATCGACATCAACATCCCGCGGGCAGTCGACGACCCGGCCTACCCGACCGCCGATTTCGGCACGATCAAAATCCACTTCGACCCCGGCTGCCAGCACCTAGACGGCGAGCGTGCCTTGCAATACGCCCGCACGCGCCACCAGGACAACGACTTCGGCCGCAACCAGCGCCAGCAGCAGGTGATGCTGGCGATCTTTAATAAAATTCGCGCGCAGGGCCTGCTCATCAATCTGACCACTATCGACGAGTACTCCGAGATCCTGCGCGACTATGTGCGCACGGATATGCCGGTGGAGACGATGCTCGGCCTGGCACGGGCCGGCGCCCGGCTGACCGCCGCCGATATCCACCGCTACGCGATCGATGCGCACAAAATCTACATGCTGAAGCCGCCGGCGACCTTCGCCGTCGATCCGGCCGACCTGAAAGCGCTGGTGGCACAGTTCACCGGCGCTGCGCCCGACCCGACCCCCGTGCCGGCGCCGGTGGCGCCCGGCAGCGCCGCCCCGGCCCCCGCGCCGTGTGGTTGATCGAGCGCCATGGCGGTGACAGACGCGTCTGAGGCGACGGTCGCCCGGCGGGTCGCGCTGGCGGCGGCGCTGATCGCGGCCGGCAACATCGCCAGCCGGCTGCTGGGACTGCTGCGCGAGGCGGTGATCGCCGGCGTCTTCGGCGTCGGCCCGGCGGTGGACGCCTTCACCGCCGCCTCGGCCATCCCGACGATCGTCTACGACCTGCTGGTCAGCGGGGCGATCAGCGCAGCGCTGGTGCCGGTGTTTAGTGAGTATGCGGAAAGCGACGACCAGGAGTTCTGGCGGGTCGTCTCCACGGTCATCAACCTGGCGCTCATGGCGGTCACACTGGTGGTGGCGCTGGTGGTCTGGCAGGCGCCGGCGGCGGTCGCGCTCCTGGCGGGCGGTTTCACCCCGGGCATCCGCGCCGAGGCGACGCAGATGGTGCGCGTGCTGATGCCGTCGGTGATCTTCATGGGCCTGTGCGGCCTGATCACCGCGCTGCTCTACGCGCGGCAGAAGTTCCTGCTGCCGGCCTTCACCACCAGCGCCTTCAACCTCGGTATCATCGCCGGCGCGCTGCTGTTGACGCCGCTCCTCGGCCCGCTGAGCCTGGTCGCCGGCGTGCTGCTCGGCGCGCTGCTGCAGGTTGTCCTGCAGCTCCCTGGGCTCCGGCCGCTGGGCTATCGCCCCGTGCTCGACCTGGGGCACCCCGGCGTGCGGCGTATCCTCGCGCTCTACGCGCCGGTCGCGCTCGGTATCGGCTTTTCGATCAGCGGGATCGTCCTCGACCGCAATTTGGCCTCGCGGCTGGGCGAGGGCGCGATCTCGACCATGCGCTACGCGACGACGCTCATCCAATTCCCGCTTGGGCTGGTCGCGGCGGCGGTGTCGTTCGCCGTCCTGCCGACCCTCTCGCGCCAGGCGTCGGCGGCGGATGACGATGCGTTCCGCCGGACGCTGGCCATGGGCCTGAAGGTGGTGCTGCTGCTGATCCTGCCGGCGGCGGCTGGGCTGGCGGCGTTGGCCACGCCGGTCACCGGGCTGCTGTTCGAGCGGCGCGCCTTTACCCCGCAGGATACCGCAGCGACCGCCAGGGCGCTGCTGTTCTACCTGCCGGGGCTGCCGGCGGCCGCGCTCGACCAGGTGCTGCTGTTCGCCTTTTACGCACGTCACCGAACGCTCGCGCCGAATCTGGTGCAGGGCGCGGCGATCGCGATCTACGCTGTGACTGCGATCGGCCTGCTGGTGGGGACGAGCCTGGGGGTCGGGGCACTGATCCTGGGCAACTCGGCGCAGTGGGTCGGGCACGCGCTGATCCTGCTGGCCCTGTCGCGGGGGTTGTTCAGCCTGCGTGGGCTGCGGCTCGGCGAGGCGCTGTGGAAATGCGCCGTGGCGGCGCTGGGGATGGCGGCGCTGGCATGGGCCGTGGCGGCGGGGCTCGCCGGGTTCGGGCCGCTCATCCAGGTCGCAGCGGGCGGCGCGCTGGGCGGCGCGGCCTATGTCGGGCTGTGCTTGCTGCTGCAGGTCGAGCCGCTGGCCTTCTTTCTCGCGGCGGTGCGGCGGCAATTGGGGCGGTGAACGTTTAAAGTTCAGCATGCAGGGGTTAGCGGCTGTCTGAAACGCTCCCAGCGGGGTGTTGGGGGCCTGCGGCCCCCAGAAGAAATCCTCCCCTGCCACACGCGCGGCGGCTGCGCTCCCGACCGCGCGGCGGAACATCAGGAGTCTGGGAGGGCGCAGCCCGCCAAACCTCCCCATGTCAGACAGCTTCTTAGCGTTGAATATCGGCGAAGGAGTCCAACGGCAGGCGAATGATCAGGCTATTCGCGCGCCTCTGCATCCCTTCGCCCCTCAAACCGCAACCGAACACTCTGCGCGCTGCCCTCAAAACACGCACGTGGCCCACAGCTCCGGCGCCAATTCCTCCCAATCTGCGCCCGGTGTTGCGGCGAATGTCGCCTCTGACGCGCGGCTGACGCTGCGCAGATCGGCCGCGCTCTCGCGCAGCAGCGCCCGCAGTCCGGCATCCGCCGCCGCGACGCTCAGCTGCGCCAGGGGCGTGCCCAGCCCGACCTTGCGCGCGGTCTTGGCGCGGCGAACGGCCCCGGCGATCAGCAGCAGCGCCTCGCCGGCCCGCTCGGCCTCCGGGTCGAGCAGCGCCGCATCGGGCGCGGGCCAGGCCGCCGTGTGGATCGAACCGCCATCTGGCGCGAAGAGCCGCCGGTAGATCTCCTCGGTGACGTGCGGCATGATCGGCGCGAGCACCTGAAGCGTGGCGCGCAGCGCCGCGCCGAACGCTGCCCGCGCCGCCGGGGAGCCGCTGTACAGCCGGGCCTTCGCCAGCTCCAGGTAGTTGTCGCAGAGCGTGCTCCAGAAGAAGCGCTCGGCCATGTCGCGCGCCGCGACGTAGTCGTAGGCGCGGTCGGCCGCCGTCGCCCGCTCGATCAGGCGCTGGAGCCAGGAGAGCAGCGCGCGGTCGCTTGGTGAGGCGTGCGGCGCGAGGCGCGCATTGGTCTCCAGGCGCGCGCCAGCCTCCAGCGTCCAGCCCCCGGCCTCGAGCAACCGCGCCGCGTTCCACAGCTTGGCGACCAGCTGCGCCCCCTGGCGCATCTCGTCTTCCGCCAGCGCCTGGTCCGCGCCGGGCGCCCCGCCGCATGCCCAGTAGCGGACGGCATCCGCGCCGTAGCGCTCGATCAGCGCGTCCGGCGCCAACGGCGTGTTGCCCTTCGACTTGCTGACCTTGCGCCCGTGCGGGTCGAGCCCGTGGCCGGCGATCAGGATCGTCTCCCACGGAATCCGACCGAAATGCAGCAGCGATTTGGCGGTCGTGTAGAACGCCCAGGTGCGAATGATATCGTGCGCCTGCGGCCGGAGCTGCATCGGCAGGTGATCGGCCGGCGGCGGCAGCGCGTCGCCCTCCAAGAAGCGCAACGCGATCTGCGGCGAGACCGAGGAGGTCGCCCAGGTGTCCATCACATCCAGGTCGGGGCGTAGATCGCGGCTGCCGCAGGCGCAGGGGCTCGGCGGCGGGTCGGCCTGCGGATCGACCGGAAGCTGCGCTTCGTCCGCCAGGACGACCGCGCCGCACGCCGCGCAGTGCCAGGCCGGGAAGGGCACGCCATAGAAGCGCTGGCGCGAGATGCACCAGTCCCAGCCCAGGTTCTCGACCCAATGCTCGTAGCGGGCCCGCGTGTGCGCCGGATGCCAGGCGATCCGCCGCCCGGCCGCCAGCAGCTCCGGCTTCCGGCCTGCGCGGCGGGCTGTTCGGCCAGCAGGGCGCCGGCGGCGCGCAGGTCGGCGACGATCCGTGCCCGGGCCGCCGAGAGCTCCAGGCCGGCATAGGGGCCGCCGGCCTCGCTCAGCCGGCCGTCGCGGGTGACGAGCGGGATGAGCGGCAGGCTGTGGGCCCGCCACCAGGCCACGTCGGTCGTGTCGCCGAAGGTGCAGCACATCACCGCGCCGCTGCCTTTCGCCGGGTCAACCGCTGCATCGGCCAGGATCGGGACGCGCCGCCCGACCAGCGGAACGATTGCCGCGCCGCCGATCAGCCCGGCGTAGCGCGGGTCCTCGGGGTGGACAAACACGGCGACGCAGGCCAGCAACAGCTCGGGGCGGGTGGTGGTGATTGGGAGCGCGTTAGCGGCCTGAGGATCGCGGGTTGAAGCCTGGGGATCAAGGTTCGATCCGCGATCATCCACCTTCCATCCCCGATCTTCGGCGAGCCCAAACACCAGCGAATAGAACACCGTCCCCCGCTCGGTGTCCTCCATCTCGGCCTGGGCGATAGCCGTCCGGCATTCGATGCACCAGGGGTTGGGCGCCTGGGCCCGATAGACGCGCCCCTTGCGGTACAGGTCGAGGAACGACCACTGCGATAGCCGGCGCGCTGCCGGGTCGATGGTCGAGTAGCGCAGCTGCCAGTCGACGCTCAGGCCGAGGCGCTGCCAGAAGCGCGCGAAGCGGTCCTCGACCTCGTGCGAGACCCGGAGGCATGCGGCGATAAACTCACCGCGCGGCAGGTCGCGGCCGTGCAGCCCCAGCGCACGCTCGACATAGCGCTCGGTCGGCAGGCCGTTATCGTCGAAGCCGAACGGGTAGTAGATATTGCGCCCCTGCATGCGCCAGAAGCGCGCCATCGCCTCGGCCTGGACGTAGGAATAGACGTGGCCGATGTGGATCTCGCCGCTGACGGTCGGCGGCGGGGTGTCGATGCTGAACAGCGGCCGCGGGCTGGCCGGGTCGAAGCGATAGATGCCGTCGCGCGCCCAGGCGGCCTGGAGGCGCGGCTCGGCCTCCGCGGGGTCGTAACGCGGTGGCAATGCCATGGCAGGTGCTCCTTTCCAATCAAGACAGACGCCGTACGCCTACGCCATCGGCTACCATGGCAACTACCCCCTTTCAGCCGTTCCAGCCGCCGTCAGCCGCAGATCGGCGATGACCAGGCAATGATCCGAGCCGCTCGCGCGGCAGTCAACTCGGGCAGCCAGCGGCGCGACACCCCGGCCGCTCCAGATGTAATCGAGCCGCACCAGCGGGAACGGCGCGGGCGCCGGCCCGATCCGCCCGCCGTTCGGAAAGGTGAAGCCGAACCCGCGCTCGGTCGCGCGGAAGGCGTCGGTCAGCCGCGCAGCGAGCGCGCCGTACAGCCGCTCGCGCTCGGCAGTGTTGAAGTCGCCGGCGGCCACCAGCGGCCCGGGCGCCTGGTCGATAGCGGCGAGCAGGCGGGGCGCCGCCGCGTCGCGCCGGCTGGTGCTGAAGCCGCGCCGCCACTCTGGAGCAGGCAGGTGGACGTTCAGCAGCAGCACATCTGTGCCGTCCACCTCGACCTGGGTCAGTTGCCCCGGAAAGCCGCGCCGGAAGACCGGGCGGAGCGGGAGACGGCTGAAGATGCCCATGCCGGCCGGGCTGTCGTGCGGACTCAGGTGCTGGTACGGGTAGGCCGCGCCGATCTGCGTGCGTAGCCCATCGGCAGCACGCGGCGAGAGCTCCTGCAGGACGACCACGTCCGCGTCCGCCGACCGGAGCGCGGCGGCGAGCGCCGCAACGTCACGGTTGGTGTAGAGCGCGTTGAGAGTGGCGACCCGCAGGCGTGGCCCCGGCTCCGGCGGGGCCCCTGGCGGCAGGAACAGCCGGCCGAAGAGCGCGGCGAACAGTGCGGCCGGCAGCAGCAGCGCGGGCAGCATCGGGCGCGAGCGCAGCAGCAGCGCGGCGGCCGCCAGCGGCAACAGCGGCGCGAACAGCAGCGGTGCGAAGATATTCGACAGTGCCAGCCAGGCTGGCGCGGCAGGCTGTCCCGCCCAGAGCAGCGCCAGCGCTACCAGGCCGCTGGCGTAGAGCCAGGCAGCGGCGATGGCTGCGATGTGCAGCGTGCAGCGTGCGATCCGTGATGCGCGATGCGTACTCAACGGCGCTTCCTGGTGCATCGTTCCAACAAAAATGCCCCCGCCCCGTCCCAGGGGCGAAGGCGTGCGACCTCCGCGGTACCACCCTGATTCGGCAGCCGTGCGGGCTGCCCTCGTTGCGCGCGCTAACGGGCGCACCCGGAGCCGGCTGCGGGCGGTTGCTGTCTTCCCCGCTGGCAGGCCACGTTCGGCGCGGGCGGTCTCGGCGGGGCTTCCACCCGGTGGCCCCGCCTCGCTGGGAGTGCGGCGCGCCTACTCATCCTGCCGCCGTTACGGGGATTGTAGCCAGCCGATGGGCGGCTGTCAACCCGACCTTCGGCGGATGCGCTGGCGCGAGCGCGCGCCGCCGCCCAACGAAAACGGCGGCCGTACCTGCTTGTACGACCGCCATTCGTAGAGATTCAGGGGATGCCGAAAGGCCGGCTAGCGGCGCTCGACCACCATTCGGATCGCCGTGCGCTCTTCATCATCGATGGCGACATCGATAAACGACGGCGTACAGACAATATCGATCCCCTCCTCGCTGAGATAGCTGCGGGCGATCGCGATCGCCTTGATCGCCTGGTTAGTCGCGCCGGCGCCGATCGACTGCACCTCGGCCACGCCGCTGTCGCGGATCACCCCGGCGATCGCGCCGGCGACGGCGCTAGGCCGCGAACGTGATGACACCTTCAGCACCTCCGCACTGCTGCGTTCGACGGTCTGGGCAGCGGGCATACCGACAGCGCGCTCGAGCGGGGCGGATTGGCTGATGTTGGACGACATACGCTCCTCCTGCGATGATGTAGAACTGGTTGCCGACCGGACAAGCTCCGGGTCGTCGGTGCTGAGGTCCATAAGGAGGCTCCTGTTGCGCGAAAGGTGTCTGCGACAGCACGACCTGCCCATGACGCCCGGAGAGCCGCTCCTCCGAGGAGGAGTTGGGTTACCGCGCGTAATCGACCGCGCGGGTCTCCCGTATGATCGTTACCTTGATCTGGCCAGGATACTGTAAGCTCTCCTCGATCTTCTGGGCCACGTTGCGTGCGAGATGAATACTCCCCAGGTCGTCGATCATGTCTGGCTGTACCAGCACGCGCACCTCGCGCCCAGCCTGGATCGCGAAGGCCCGCTGCACACCCGGGAACGAGGTTGCAACGGTCTCCAGCGCCTCCAGGCGCTTGATGTACAGGTCGATCGTCTCCCGCCGCGCGCCAGGACGTGCGCCGGAGATCGCATCCACGGCCTGCACGAGGAATGCCTCGACCGTCTGGGGCTCTTCGTCATTGTGGTGCGCCGCGATCGCGTGCACAATCGCCGGCGACCGGCCGAGCCGGCGGGCGATGTCCGCGCCGATCAGGGCGTGCGGGCCCTGCACTTCGTGGTCCACCGCCTTGCCAATATCGTGCAGCAACGCCGCGGTCTTGGCGACGTTGATGTTCGCGCCCAGCTCGGCGGCCATGTGGGCCGCGAGCAGCGCGCACTCGAGCGAATGCTGCAGGACGTTCTGGCCGTAGCTCGTGCGGTATTTCAGCCGCCCGAGCAGCTTGATCAGGTCGGGGTGCAGCCCCTGCACGTTCGCCTCGTAGGCGACGCGCTCGCCCTCCTCGCGCATCGTCACCTCGATCTCCTGGCGCGTCTTGGCGATCACTTCCTCGATGCGCGTCGGGTGGATGCGCCCGTCCTTGAGCAGCTTGGTGAGCGCGATGCGGGCCACTTCGCGGCGAACCGGATCGTGGCAGGAAAGGGTCACCGCCTCCGGCGTGTCGTCGACAATGATGTCCACGCCGGAGATCTGCTCGAAGGCGCGGATGTTCCGCCCTTCGCGCCCGATGATCCGCCCCTTCAACTCTTCGCTCGGCAGCGGTACCGTCGAGACAGTCACCTCAGCGACATAGTCGGACGCGCAGCGCTGGATCGCCAGCCCGATGATCTTGCGCGCCGTTTTGTCCGCCTCCTCCTGCGTCGTCCGCTCGACCTCGCGGATGCGCCGCGCGGCCTCGTCGCGCGCTTCCATCTCCACCCGCTGGAGGATGATCTCGCGCGCCTCCTCCTGGCTCAGCCCGGAGATGCGCTCCAGCTCGCTGCGCTGCTGCGCTCGGAGGTGCTCGGCCTCCTGCTGAATTTGCTCGATCTGGCGTTCGCGGCTTTGCACCTGCCGCTCGCGCCGCTCCAGCCCTTCCAGCTTGCGGTCGAGGTTCTCCTCCTTGCGCTGCAACCGCTCCTCCTGCCGCGCCAGCCCGAGCCGGAGCTCGCGAATCTGCGCTTCGGCCTCGTTGCGGATCTGCAACGCCTCGTCCTTGGCCTTGAGAATAATGTCCTTCTGTTCTGATGCCGCGCGCTCCAGCATCAGCCGGGCCTCGGACTCGCTTGCACGCATGCGGCTCGCAATCACGCTCCTATAGATCAATATGCCGACGCCAGCACCGGCAGCCAGCCCGACCACCAGCGCGACGACGGCCCATCCGAAACTAGGCACATTGCCCTCCTATGCACTTGTTAAGGTGCGACAGACGGCACGCCAACCGGCGCGCCGCATCGATGTCGCCGGAAGTTGTGAAGCTGGAATACTCTCCCGCGTGACGGTACTATACTCGCTCCGGAGTTATTCTGTCAAGGTATTTTCAATGACATGTGTGCCAATGTGGGCACGTGCCAAATTGCACAATTTTCATCTGCGCGCCGCCGGGCCGATCACGGGCGCCGGGGTACAGCGTTGCCGCCGCGCTCCAGCACCCTGATCGCCCTCTCCGCGCCGGTTGAGGACAGTGGTGAGGTGGAGGACGAACCCCCGGCCCCACTCCCACCCCTCCCCCGCATACGGGTTTGGGCGCACCGAACACGGGGGCGACAGGCGTTTGTCGCATGGTGCTGGGCTCCATACCCTCACCCTCTTACCCCCTCCCCGCAGGCGGGGAGGGGACGGGGGAGGGGTGTGGATATCTGTCCGCCCTTGGAACGTACCCGGGGAAGGGAGGGGCACGAGCGCCGGAGCGCAGCTCCAGCGCTTTGGGTTTCCAGCTCCAAGGTTGGGAGCGAGGGGCAGGGGGATGCGGGCCGCAGGCCGCGGCTGTGTCGGCAGAGCAAGGTACCCCCGCCGTGGGGAGGTTTGGAGGGCGCAGCCCCACCAGGACCGCTTCATTGGCGCGCGTGCAGGCGCTACAAAAGAACCGCATGGCGGGCCACAGGCCCACCACGCCTCCCGCGCCGCGGTCGACCGGGCGCGTCGTGTTCAGTAATGAATATCCACCGGCGTGCCGATATCGGCCCAGTTGTACAGCCACTCGGCATCGTCGATGTTCAGGTTGATGCACCCGTGCGACATCCGCACGCCGGTGCCCCATCGGTCATGCCAGTAGGTGCCGTGCAGCGCCACCCCGCCGACGACATACTGCACCCACGGGATGTCCGGCACGTACCACGTCTCGCCGCCGCTGGAGCCCACCATAGTCTCCATCGGCGTGCGGCTATAGATCGCGTAGGAACCGGTCGGCGTGTTGAAGCCATTCTTGCCGGTGGCCACCGGCGCGCTGAACACCGGCACGTCGCCCTCGTAGGCCGTCAGCCACTGCGTGCTCAGGTTCACCTCGATCCGCCGCGGCCATACCAGCGATGACCAGTCCGGCGCGCCGGGAAGCTCGTGGCCGCGCCCGAACTGGTAGCCGCGCTGCTGCGCCGCCTGCCGCCCAACGTCGCCCAGTTCGATCTCGTGCAGCCCCAGCAGGTTCAGCCCGTTCGCCAACGCCATCTGCTGGTAGAAGCCGTCCAGCGCTTCGGGGCGATATTCGAAGCGTGCCCGCTCGAAGTACTGCACCCGCCGCATCTGCCCGTCCAACGGATTCACTTCGTCCATCGGCTCGCTGATCGGGTAGCCGAACACCCGCAGCCCGCCGCGCTTGTGCCAGAAGTAGCGAAACTTGCCGCTCAGGGTATGCCCGTTCTCGGGGAAATACTCCTCGCCGGCGTCCGGCGCGCCGGGCGGAAAGGCGCGCCCGGCCGTCGCCTCGCGCCCCACCAGGCCGAGTTGCACCTGCTCCGGCGTCCCCAGCGCCTCCGGGTGGTACTCGAAGCGCGCCCGCTCGAAATACTGCACGATTCGCCCGCCCTCGACGATCTCCTCGCTGATCGGGTAGCCGAAGATCATCACGCCGCCGTTCTCGCGCCAGAAGGTCAGGAACCCGACCCGGTCGCTGAGATGGTGCGCGCTCTGGCCGAAGAAGACTTTCTGGATCTTCGGCAAGAGCTCCGGCGAGGTCGCGTTGAGCCGGCGCGCCTGGGCCGCCAGGGCCGCCGCCTCTGCTGCCTGGGCCTGCGCGACGCGCGCCTGCGCCTCGGCCGCCGGCATCGGCGGCGCGAAGTCCGCCACGCTGACCGCCTCTACCGGCCGCGTCCAGATCGGGATCGCCAGCGCCGCCGCGAGTAGCGCGGCAAGCCCCGCAACCAGCGCGCTCCGTGCTCGTGTCATCGTTGTCGCCATTTCTCGGCCCGATCATCGCAGATCGGGCATCTGCGTCCGCTGTCTGGATTATACGCCGGTTTTTTGGTTGACGCTATCCGTATCTTGGGGTATAGGGGTCAGGGGGCAGGGAAGCACGGGGCAGGGGCGCAGCGCACCGCCCACCGCCCACGGAGTAGGCGCCCTCTGGAACCCTGCGTACCACATACGGGCGAATTGCATTCGCCAGATGGCTCCGATCGACAAACAGCCCTGTGGTATAATCTCCCATCATCCAACGTCGAACGCCGCGCCGTGTACCTCAAACGCCTCGAAATTCAGGGTTTCAAAACTTTCGCCGCCCGTACCTTGCTTGAGTTTCGCCCCGGCACGACCGCGATCGTGGGGCCGAACGGGTCCGGCAAGTCGAATCTCGCAGATGCGGTGCGCTGGGTGCTCGGCGAGCAGAGCTACGCCGCGCTGCGCAGCAAGCGCACCGAAGATCTGATCTTCGCCGGCGGCCCCCGCCGCGCCCCCGCTGGCCTGGCCGAGGTCTCGCTCACCATCGACAACAGCGATCGCCTGCTGCCGCTGCCCTACGGCGAGGTCACCATCACCCGCCGCGCCACCCGGGCTGGCGAGAACGAGTACTTCATCAACCGCAATCGCGTCCGCCTGCGCGACATCCACGAGGCGATCGGCCCGCTCGGCGGCTCCTACACAATTATCAACCAGGGCCTGGTGGACGCCGCGCTCACGCTCAAGCCGGAGGAGCGCCGCCGCCTGTTCGAGGACGCCGCCGAGATCAGCCTCTACCAGGCGCGCAAAGCCGAGGCCGAAAGCCGCCTGCGCGAAACCAGCGCCAACATCGAGCGCAGCGCCGACGTGCTGGCCGAGCTTGAGCCGCGGCTGCGCTCGCTCAAGCGGCAGGCCAGCCTCGCTCGCACCTGGCGCGAGTACCACGACGAGTTGCGCGGTCTTCTGGTTGAATATTATGCGCGAGAGTGGCGGGATGCCCGCGCCGCCCGTGAGCGCGCCGAGGCAGCCGAACGCGCCCAGGCGAATCTGGTGGCGGCCCGGCGGGCCGAGCAGCAGGCGGCGGTCGCCGGGGTGCGTGAAGCCCGCGACGCCCTCCGTGCCCTCCGCGAGCGCCTCGGCGCGCTGCACAGCGAAAGCAGCGCGCTCCACGCCCGCGCGGAAGCCATCCAGCGCGACCTCGCTGTCTCCACCGAGCGTCTGGCCGCCCTCGCCCGCCGCGAGGAGGACGCCGCCCGCATCGCCCGCGATGTCGCGCTGCGCCGCGACGAACTCGAACGGGAACGCGACGCCATCGCCGCGCGTCTGGCCGCGGCCGAGGCGCGCCTGGCCGCCGCCCGCGCCGCAGCCGGCGAACGCGAGGCCG
>JBHOQX010000069.1:0-3375 GCA_042408595.1 Roseiflexaceae bacterium
GGGCCTCGAGCTCGCGCTGCCAGCGCTGCCGCGCCCGGTAGACCGGGCGCGGGCAAGCGCCGAAGCTGCCGTGGTTGAGGAAGGTGATGTCGCGCCGCAGCATGAACGCGGCGGCGAGTTCCGGGAGCGGCAGGGCGAGCGAGAGCATCGGACGGCCTTTCGTGACTACACCGCTGCCGCGCGGCAGCCGGGACACGGATGGACCACACCCCGGCGATCGTACCACATCCCCTAACCGCCAGCACCCGCTGCTTCAAAAGATTCAAATACTTCAAATCGCTGCCAAATTGGTCTTGACATCCGGCGCAGCGCATGCTATAGTTCAGGCAATCCTGACCCAGCGCCTTTCCGTAAGTCATCATCATCCGGGCGAACACTCGCCGCTTAGAGCGGACGGATGGGGTGCAACAGAGGTATCCCAAGGGGGCTTGCCTGCTGCGCATTCCTCCCATGGCTACTGTGCGCTGGCACGCGGACGCAACCACCTACAAAATCGATCTATCGTCTAATTTTGAATAGCATATTTTGAGACCTTTTACCCTTTCTCCACCGCCTACTTGAATTCAAGATGCGTTCTAGCCGGGCAGCAGCGCAGCTCCAGGCGGAGAGGGGTTACCTAACCCGACACGTACTGCCAGCTCCGCCGGCGGCCGCTGTGCCGCCGCCGCGTTCACAGGTTTCGGCGCACAACGCCGCTGCAGAGCCAACGGAGGCCACGATGCGACGGATGCGGATGCTCGCGATGGTGGCGGTCCTGACGATGCTGGTCAGTTGGGGGGGCCGCGGTGTGGCGCTAGCCGCTCCGACAGCCTACTATGTGAGCGGAACGGGCTCGGACAGCAACGACGGTCGTTCACCCAACACACCTTTTCGCACCATTCAACGAGCCGCCGATCTCACCAACCCCGGTGACACTGTCTATATCATGGATGGGGTCTACAACGACATCTCGACCGAGGGGGTAGTCCAGATCACGCGCTCTGGGCTCCCTGGACTTCCGATCACCTATACGGTCTACCCGGGCCACCATCCACTGATCGCGCCGATCTCCGGCTGGAACGGCATCCTGATCGCGGGCGCATCCTACATCATCATCGACGGCCTCGAAATTCGCGGGAACAACGACAATATCACCCTGGCCGAGGCCGAACAGAACGCGAATCCCAACAGCCCCACCTATAACACCAACTGTCTCCTTATTCGCCAGAATAATGCAACCGGCGCCATTCCACATCATATCATCGTGCGCAACAACGACATCCACAAATGCGCTGCCGGCGGGATCGCCACTGTGCACGCCGATCACCTTACCATCGAGCGCAACCGCGTGCATTCCAACGCCTGGTACTCGATCTATGCCAACAGCGGCATCTCGATCTACGAACCGGTCGATGTTGACAGCTACACCGGCTACAAGATGTTTGTCCGCAACAATATCGCCTATGACAACGAGAGCCGGGTGAAGTGGTATGTTTGCAACTGCTATTCGGATGGTAACGGCATCATCATCGATGACACGAAACACACGCAGGACAACGGTCGCCCGTACAACGGCCGCACGCTGGTGGTGAACAACATTTCGTTCAACAACGGTGGCTCAGGTATTCACGCCTACGCGAGTGAGCATGTGGATATCGTCAACAACACCGCGTATCTGAATTCGCGCTTCCCGGCCCTGAACTACGCGAACATCGCTGCGACCGAGAGCAGCGATGCGTATGTGCTCAACAACGTCTCCTATGTTCGCGCCGGCGAGCCGACGAACTGGAACTACCGCAACCGGCGGGTGACGTATGACTATAACATCTACTATAACGGCCTGGCGCCAGAAACGATGGGACGCCACGATCTGATCGCCGATCCGCAGTTTGTCAATCCCAGCACCGATCCAGCGGTGGCTGACTTTCACGTGCAGCGAACCTCGCCGGCGATCGACAGCGGCACCGCCCAAAAGGCGCCCAACACCGACTACGACGGTGTGCTGCGGCCGCAAGGCGCCTGGTTCGACCGCGGCGCCTACGAATTCGTCGGCCCGTAGCACGGCGGGTCGGCCGCCACCAGGCAGGATGTCTATCGCCCTGCGAGCGCACAGGTCCATCGCCATGCCAATCAATCAACAAGCGATCGCCGAACGTCTCGGCATCTCGATCAGCACCGTCTCGCTGGCCCTCCGCGATGCGCCGCAGGTGGCCGAGGAGACCCGGATGCAGGTCCGCGCCGTGGCGCAGGAACTGGGCTACCGGCTCCGCGCCCGGCGCCCGCCGCGCACAACGACTGCACCGAAAGCGGTCGAGCAGATCGCCATGATCACCCCCTACGAGGCGACCAATCCGGTGTACAGCGGGGTGCTCAGCGGCATCGAGAGCGAGTGCCGCAAGCAGCATATCGTGCTGCACTACCGCCGCTTCGACGGAGCGAACGCGCGACTGCTGGCCCAATTGCGCGAGTCCGACGGGCTCCTGCTGGCCGGCCCGATCGCTGAGGACGCGATTCTGGAGGTGCAGCGGACTGGCCGGCCGATTGTCTTGATCGACAACGATCTGCCGCATCTCAACCTGGATCGGGCGCTGGTCGAGAACATCGGTGCGTTCTATTGCATCGTGGCCCAGCTGGCGGCCTGGGGGCACCGCCGGATCGCGATCATGCGCGGGCCGGTCGGCAACCCCAGCTTCGATGCA
This sequence comes from Roseiflexaceae bacterium, assembly GCA_042408595.1. Lineage (GTDB taxonomy): Bacteria > Chloroflexota > Chloroflexia > Chloroflexales > Roseiflexaceae > JBHOQX01. The sequence continues at coordinate 2,679 of JBHOQX010000069.1, forward strand.
CGCCTGGAAGGGTATCGCCGGGCGGTCGCGCGCCTGGGGCTCGAGCGCAACGAGATCGATCCCGAAGGCAGCCTGTGGCCCGAGCCAATCGAACAGGGCATCCCTGGCTTGAGCAAATGGCTGCGAAGCGAGAAAGCGCGCGATGTGACCGCGCTGATCGCCATGAACGACGCGAACGCGATTGCCATCCTGCAGGCCGTGCAGGCTGCCGGACGACAGGTGCCGGACGATCTGTCGATCATCGGGTTTGACGATATCGCCGCAGCCCAGTTGACGCACCCGCCGCTGACGACCTGCCACGTCGATTGGGCGCGGATCGGGCAGCAGAGTGTCCGGCTGCTGCTCGAGCGGATCAGCCATCCTGACCTTCCAGCACAGGCGATCGTGCAGGGCGCTGTGCTGGTGGAGCGCGCGTCCACCCGCCGGCTCCGCTGAGGCCACGCCACGCCAGGCGGCATGCGGGCGGACGCGCATCTGAACCGAACCGGGCGGGGTAGGGCCCCAGAGGGTCATTGTCGATACCGTGTGCAGATGTACCAAAGGAGGGTTCCATGCGCAAACAGCAGCCCATGACACGTCGGCGGTTCCTGCAAGCGCTCGCTGCGGGGTCCGGAATGACCGTGCTGGCGGCCTGTGGTGGCGCGCCACAGGCCCCCAATCCGACCGCGGCGCCGGCCACGGCGGCGCCCGCCGCCAA
>JBHOQX010000070.1:0-36631 GCA_042408595.1 Roseiflexaceae bacterium
TCTCACCGCCTCTTGGGCATCCTGCAGGCGCTTCTCGGCCTCCTCCAGCCACTGCCGGGTCAGCGACACCGGCGCCGGCACCGACGGCGACACCCGCACCGGCGCCGACCGCTGCGCCGGGCGCTCCCGCGCGGGTGCGGGTGATCGACACCGGCGGGACGGGCGTGCGCATGCGCGCGCAGCCGAGCGTGCAGCAGGCGCCGATCAAGAATCTGGTCGATGGGACGGTGCTGACGGTGATCGGGCCGGACGCGGCCGGCGATAACATGACCTGGAAGCACGTACGCGACCCGGAGGGCGCCGAGGGCTGGGTGGCGGTACAGTTCCTGGAGCCGGCGCCGTAGGGCGCCGAAACGTCGCTATGCAACCGGAGACGCCGCACCGCGGTACGAGCCTGGCGCTGCTGGCGCTCACCCTGATCACAGGGATGGCGCTCGGCTGGCTCCTGCGCGACGTGGTGGCCGGCCCCGCGCTGGCGCCAGGCCGCGCCGCGCCGACCTCCGGCCTGGCCCCTACGGGGGACCGCCGGGACGAAGGCGCCGCGCTGTCCACCGCCACTGCGCCCGCGCCGACCGACGTGCCGATGATCGCGCCGGAAGCTACCAGATCGTCAACGGGCATGCCCGCGCCGACCAGCACGGAGGAGCCGACAAGCAGACCTGCGCCAACCGCCACGTTTGCTCCAGCAGGAACGGCGGCCCCGTCCGCGCCAACGCCGACGGCGATGAGTGAGCTGGCCGGCTATCTCGGGCATGTCGTGAGCGAGGGCGAGACGCTGGCGCGGATCGCCGAGGCTGGCGGGAGCACGGCGGCCGAGATTACCTGGTACAACCGGCTGTCTGGCGAGCCGCCGCCGGGCCGCCCGCTGATCGTGCCGCGGCTGGCCGGGCGCGCCAGCACGCTGCCCGATGCAGTGCTCCTGGTGCGGCGCGGCACGGCGTCCCGGCCGTGGGTGGCGCTCACGTTGGACGCTGGGGCCGGCGCCGCGCCGACCGGGCGGATGCTGCAGGCGCTGCGCGAACGCACGATTCGCATCACCTTCTTCCTCACCGGTAGGTGGATCCGTGAGAATCCCGACCTGACCCGGCAGATCGTCGCGGACGGCCATGAGATCGCCAACCATACTTTTAGTCACCCGGACCTGACCCGCCTCGGCACGGCGGCCGTGCAGCAGGAGCTGGCCGAGGCCGAGGCGGCCCTCCACGCGGTGGCGCCGGGGGCGAGCATGCGCCCGCTGTTTCGCCCACCGTACGGGGCCTACGACGAGCGTGTGCTACGCACGGCTACCGCCGCCGGCTACCTGCCGGTGTACTGGACACTCGATAGCCTCGACTCGGTGGGGGAGCCGAAGACACCCGAATTCCTGCTGGAGCGGGTGACCGCCAAACTGCCGCCGGCGCAGCTGCGCGGGGCGATCATCCTGGCGCATTGCGGCAGCGAGCCGACCGCCGCGGCGCTGCCGGCGATCCTGGATCGGTTCGCGGCGATGGGGCTTGAGGTGCGGACGGTCTCGGAGGTGTTGAACGGGTGAGCGCGGCCCTACCCATCAGCGCCATGCATCCATTGTTTTGTCGAACAGATCGGTTTCCAGTGGCGCGCCGGGTGACCAGGGCGGGTGGACGCGGGTGAAGCGCTCCGCGCCGGTGAGCCACCGCTGCAGGAAGCGCGGCAGTCGCTCCAGCCCGCGCGACGGGTCGTACTGGCTGCGGTGGCAACGGCGGGCGGCAGCGGCGTCTGCCAGCCAGGGGCGGGTGTCGATCACGGTCGTGGTCGGCGTGACCGCCTCGGCGATGCGCAACAGGTCCATGTCGGCGTTCCGCCCGAGGCGGCGAGGGTCACGGCGCAGCAGGCGCATAGCGGCGATGCTCAGGCGCAGCGGGCGGGGATCGAAGGTGGTGTAGTACAGCCGTGCCGGCTGGTACGGCGCGAGGCCGGCAGCGAGGTGCTCCGGCGCATAGGCCGGGTCGCCGGCGGCGGTGAAGGCAGCGCGCGTCGCCCGGTGGATGGCGATATGGTCCGGGTGGCCGTAGCCCCCGTAGGGGTTGAACGTCACGACCGTCTGTGGCCGCACGGCGCGAATGATCGCCGCCACCTGGGCGGCGACACGCGTCGGCGGAGCCTGCGCGAGGGCGTCCGGGTGGGTGTTGTCCGGTGCGCCGGCCATCCCCGAGTCGCGCCAGCCGAGGTAGTGGACGGCGGCCAGGCCGAGCGCGCGGGCGGCACACGACAATTCGGCGGTGCGCAGCGCTGCGGTGCTGCTAACGCCGGTCAGCAGCGCCGGGTCGACCGAGCCACACTCGCCGCGGGTGGCGCAGGCATAGTGCACCGCCGCGCCCGCCGCGACAGCGCGCAGGATCGTGCCGGCGTTGCTGAAGCTCTCGTCGTCTGGGTGGGCGAAGACAAACAGCAGGCGGCGCGACGCCGCGATCGGGCGAAGCCAATCGCTGGTGATGCCGAAGGGCGCGAGAGAGGGGAGGCTGGCGGGGATGGGCGTCATGCGACGGCCGGCACGCGCAGCAGGTCCACGGCTCGCTGGGCGACTTTGCGCACCCGGCCGCGGCGGATGCGACGCAGGGCGGCCCGTGCGCCGAACCAGCGCGCCTGGGCGATGCGCTCGCGGCGGCTCGGGCGCACCGCGCCGCGCTCCGCGCGGATGAGGTAGTAGGTGACAATCTTGCAGCGCGGCTTCCCATGCTTGTACACGGTATAGCTCACCTGCCGCACTGCCGCGCCGACCGGCCCCTCGATCCCGGTCTCTTCCTCGATCTCACGCGCCACGGCCTGTTCGTCGGTCTCGTCGCCTTCGACGTGGCCCTTAGGCAGTGTCCAATAGCCGCCGCGTTTCTTGATCAGCAGAAACTCGGGCTCAGCGCCACTGAAGCGATAGACGACGCCGCCGACGGCATGGATCGGTTGTGACTGCTGCGGTGTGTCCGCCATGGTGTCCTCCCAGCGCGCACCGTACCATGGTACAATAACGACGAATTGTCTGTCAACGTTGCTCCCGTCATTTATAGGACGCACGTGGTCGCCCGCACCGGGGGAGGTGTGGGGCCTGCGGCCCGCCACGGAGTTCTCCTGCGCGCGCCCAAGAAGGTAGATGGTGTCCTGGAGGGACGCCGCCCTGCACATCTCCCCACTGCGTACGTCCTGCCACTCAATCGTGCCATGCCGCATTTGTCATGCCCACGTCGCGCGCTGATCCTGTGCTTTCGTCTCCTGCTTCTGCTCGGCATGCTCGCCGCCGGCCCTGCTGCGCCGCCGCCCGCCCGCGCTGTGGGCGACGAACTACCCGGCGAGGTGCTGCTGCGGCTGCGCCCGGGTTTGTCGCTCGATGCCCGCGCCCGCGCCGCCGGCCCAGAGAGCGCTCCGCTTGACCGCCTGCTGCGGTCGCTTGGGGCGGGGGCCGCTGCGCCGATCTCCCCCGGGACGTGGCGGCTGCGCCTTGCCGCCGATCCGACCGATGCCGCCCGGCGCCTCGCCGCCGTGCCCGCAGTGGTCTACGCCGAGCCGAACCACGTGCGGGCCGCCTTTCGTGAGGCAAACGACACGCTCTTTCCACGCCAGACGGCGCTGCGCGACATTCACGCCCCGGAGGCGTGGGACATCACCACCGGCGGGGCGATCCCGATCGCCATCCTGGACACTGGCGTCTCGCCAACCCATCTCGACCTGAAGCGCAAGCTGATCCCGGGCTACAACACGCTTGAGGGCAACGACAACACCCGCGATGACGAAGGCCACGGCACGCACATGGCTGGGGTGGCGGCGGCGGAGAGCGATAACGGCATGGGGGTGGCCGGCGTCTGCTGGGGCTGCCTGATCATGCCGATCAAGGCGCTGAACCGGCGTGGCCAGGGGAACGATGCCAGCATCGCCGAAGGCATCCGCTGGGCGGCCGACCATGGCGCACGGATCATCAGCCTCAGCCTGGGCGGGCGCACCGACTCGCAGACGCTTCGTGAGGCGGTCGAGTACGCCCGTGGGCGTGGCGTGCTGCTGGTGGCGGCGACCGGCAATGGCCAGCAGCGCGGCAATTTGCCGAATTACCCGGCAGCCTATCCCGGCGTGCTGGCGGTCGCGGCGACGACCTCCGACGATCAGCCGGCGCCGTTCTCGACCAGCGGCGACTTCGTCGCTCTCGCCGCGCCGGGCGTTGGGGTGTTGAGCACGCTCTGGATCCCGCTGGTGGGCGACGACTACGGCGCGATCGACGGCACCTCGCCGGCGGCGCCGCACGTCGCCGGCGCCGCCGCGCTGGTCTGGTCGGTCCGCCCGGAGCTGACGCCCGACCAGGTGGCCGAGGTGCTGAAGCTGGGCGCGGACGATATCGCGGCGCCGGGGCGCGACCGCGAGACCGGCTATGGCCGGCTGAATGTCGCCCGGGCGCTGGCGGTCGCCAGCGACCCGGCGCTGCTCACCCGCTCCGCCATCCAGGGGACGGTCGCGGGCGCGCCGCTCGAGGCGGTCACGATCACTCTGAGCGATGGACGGACGGCCCGACCCGATGCCAGCGGCGCGTTTCGTTTCGACGGGCTGGCCCCCGGCAGCTACACCGTGACGGCGACCGGCCCGGACGGGCAGACGCGCGCGGCGCAGGCGTCGGTCACCGGGACGGCGCTGAGCATGGCGACCGTGCGGCTGAGTTTTGCCCCGCCGCCGGCAGACGCGTTCGCCCCGGTCGGCCCGCCCGCCGATCCGGCCGTGGCCTACTTCCCCGAGACCGGCCACACGCTGCGCGGCGCGTTCCGCCGCTTCTGGGAGCAGAACGGCGGGCTGCCGGTGTTCGGCTACCCGATCAGCGAAGAGCTGACCGAGCGCGGCGAGGGCGGGCGCGATTACGTGGTGCAGTATTTCGAGCGCCACCGGTTTGAGTACCACCCGGAGAATGCCCCGCCGTATGATGTGCTGCTGGCGCGGATGGGCGACGCGGCGCTGCGGCAGAGCGGGATCGACTGGTTCAGCCTCCCGCGGGCCGCGCCGCAGCCCGGCTGCCTGTACTTCGCCGAAACCGGGCACAATGTCTGCGGCGCGTTTCTGCGCTACTGGCGGACGCACGGCCTGCAGATCGACGGCCGGCGCGGCGTCACGGCGGCGGAGAGCCTGGCGCTGTTCGGGCTCCCGCTCACCGAGGCGCAGCTCGAATTCCAGGCGGACGGGCAGACGCGCGTCGTGCAGTGGTTCGAGCGCGCGCGTTTCGAGAGCCACGACCGCGGCGTGCTGCTCGGCTTGCTTGGCAGTGAACTGGTGCAGGGGTTGGCAGCCCAGAGGGCCGTGTTCAGCTCATCTTTCAGCATTCGATAATCACCCAAACTCTTTCGCCCCGATGTCCTCGCGGAACATGCGCCCGTCGAAGCTGATGCGCCCGGCGTTGGCCAGCGCCCGCTCACGCGCCTCAGCCAGGGTTGCCCCGGACGCGACCACCGTGATCGCCAGGCCCCCGGTGGCCCGTATCCCCGCGGCGGCCGGCCCGCCGCTGAACAGCCCGCCGGAGAGCGGCAGCCCGCGCCGCCCGGCGGCGGCGCGTGGCGTGTACTGGAAGCCGGCCGGGTTCTCGGTGGCGCTGTGGAACGCCATCACGCCGGGATCGAGCGTGTCCAGCCCGTGAATGGTGCCGCCCGACGGCGCGTAGCTCGGGTAGCCGCGGGTGTACAGCCCGATGCCCACCGTCGGCCGGGGCGACCAGCGCGGCGGCGGCATGTCGTGCAGGCGCTGGGCGATCATCGCCTGCACCCACGGCAGCAGGTCGTCCTCGAGGCGTGGCAGGACAACCTGGGCCTCGCCCTCGCGCATGCTTGAGCGAATGGCGATCAGGCGCGGCCCGTCGCGCCCGATCACGCAATCGGCGGACAGAATCCCCCAATACGGCAGTCCATCAGCGGCCAGCGCCGCCATCAGCGGGCGGATAAACTTCGCCAGCAGGTACTCCGTCAGCCGGCGGGCGTACTCCGACTCGCCGGTGTGTGCGCCGATGCCGCGCGCGGCTGGCCCGGCATCGTCCGGCGTGACGCGGTCGTACAGGCGTGTTGCGAGGAGCGGCACCGCGGTGCGGCCGTCGGTGAAGGCCGAGAGCACCACGCGCGGGCCGGCAATGAACTGCTCGATCACCACGCCCTCGCTCTCGACATCCACCGGGCGCAGCGCGAAGAGTTCGCGCAGGCCGGCGAGCGCGGCGTACCGGTCGTGAAACACGGCCTCGCCGCCGGCCGGGTGGTCGGCCTTGATGATCACTGGGAGCGGGAGGGTGGCGAGATACCGCTCGGCGGTCGGCAGGTCGGTGAAGGGGCGGCCCACGGGCGTAGGCAGCCCGTGGCGCAGCATAAACGCCTTGGCGCGGCAGCGGCTGCGCTCCAGCGCGGCGGAGCGCTGCGAGGGGCCACAGACGCTGATCTGCAGCGAGATCACCTCGTCCACCAGCCCGGCCTGTACAGGTGTGCTGCCCGCCGGGATGATGATGTCGAACCCCTCGTCGAACCCCCAGCGGGCGATCGCCGCTGCGTCGGCCAGCGGCAGGTCAGCGCACGGGACGAGCTGGCCAGCGCCGCCGTTACCGGGCGCGCAGACGACCTCCTGCGCCAGCGGGCTGTTGAACAGCTTCCAGACCAGGGTATGGGCGCGGCCATCGGCGCCGAGGATGAGCAGTTTCATGGCGGAAAGGTATAACGTGGCCGGTCGATGACCAGCGTGCCGCAAGTATAGCATAGGGGAGGCCGGTCGCGACGCGCTCCGTGCTCCGTTCTAAAAGGCTCACGCGTTCGTCTACGGCGGGGGTCTGCCCACGATCGAGCATACCGCTCGGTCTCCAGAAGTTCTGTGCAGGTACCGAACTGTTTCCTGCCCCCTGCATGCGGCCCGGCACGGCGCATCGATGCGATCCTACCGATGTCTTCCGCACGACGCGGACGGCACGGGCAACAACCAGGGGGCCGGCTACCACCGGTTGCCCGACAGCGCGGCGGCCCACACCACCGTCGCGACGGTCGAGTATGACCTTAGCAGCATGGCGAACCGCGACCAGGTCGACCGGGTGGTCATCCGGGTGTCCGAGAGCTTCTTCGGCGGGGTGGGCCATGCCGGGGCGTATCAGCGCACCCACCTCTATGGCATCGATCTGGGGCAGAGCAGCAGCCAGATCGGCGCGAACTGGACGACGACGACCGACGACGCGCTGGGGCGAGCGCGCTTTGTGACCCAGCCGGACGGCAGCCGCCGCGAGGATCGGTACAGCGTGACGCATGACACCTCGTTCGGCTGGTTGACGGTGCATGACCGGGTGGACGCCAACCGCCACCGTACCCAGTGGCGCTCAGACAGCCTCGGACGGCTGCGGCGGGTGGACGAGATCGCCGGCGACTGCGCCACGAGCGGCAGCTACGCCGCGCTGTACCCCTGTGGTGGCGCGTTCACCACCAACTACAGCGTCGCCAGTTCGACCAGCTACAGCTACGACCTGTTCGACCGGCTCACGCAGGTGGATGATGCGCTAGGCAACCGGACGACGCTCGGGTACGACGCGCTCGGGCGCAAGCAGACGATGACCGACCCGGACATGGGGAGCTGGCGGTATGCCTACGACCCGAAAGGCAACCTGGTGCGCCAGACCGACGCCAAGGGGCAGCGGCTGTGCTTCGCCTATGACGCGCTCGACCGGCTGACGAGCAAAACCTCCTCGGACGGGACGCCGAGCAGCACCTACCGCTACGACAGCGGCACGAACGGCATCGGCCGGCGCACGAGTATGAGCGTGGCTGGCGGGGCGAGCACCAGCTGGACGTACGACGCGCGCGGGCGGGTCACCAGCGTCAGCCAGACGGTGGTGGGGGTGACGCTTGGCTACCACCAGACTACGACTCGGCCGACCAGGTGACGACGCTGCAATTTGCGGCGGGGGGCGGGCTGCCGGGTGAAACGCTCACCGCTACCTACGACGCGGCCTCGCGCCCGTACAGCTTGTGCACCACGCTGGGCGGCTGCTTCGTCGCCAGCGCGAGCTACACGGCGCTGGGCCAGCCGCTGACCTGGAGCCTGGCGAGCGGCCAGATGACGCGGCGCGCGACCTACAGCAGTCCGTTGGCGCGCCTGAGCAGTCTGCGTGTGACCGGCGGCGCGGGCAGCATCCGCGACCGCGGCTATGGCTACGACGCGGTCGGCAATGTCACCACGATCTGGGACAACTGGCTGGGGCAAACGCTGAGCTTCAGCTACGACCACCGCGACCGACTGACGCACGCCTGGACGAGCGGGACGACGACCGGGGCCGACGACCAGTGGATGAGCTATGACGCGATTGGCAACCTGACCAGCACGGCCGGCGTGGGCAGCAGCTATGGCGCGAGCGGCAACGGGACGGGGGCCGGGCCGCACCCGGCGCGGGTGGTGGGCGGGCTGCCGTACAGCTACGCAATAACGGCAACCTCACGGCGCGCAACGAGCTGACGTACACCTGGGACGCCGAGCACCGGCTGACCGGCGCGGCGGGCGAGCGCTACACGTATGATGGCGACGGCGAGCGGGTGACGCGCACGGCGGGCGGGGTGACGACCGTCGAGCTCGGCGGAGTGCTGGAGCAGGCGGGCGGCGGGGGGCGGGGGCCGGGCGACGTGGCGGCGCCCGCGCGGATCGCCGCCGCCGCGGGCGATCTGAACGCCGCCCGCTGGCCGTGTGCCGCCGACCGGAGGGGGCGACAGCGTGGCCGCTGGGGGCAGTGTGGCCCGCACCGTCGCCTGCCTGCCGGGATGCTGCCCGGTTGCAGAGCATGGCTGCGAGGCCGTGCGCACGGTAGGGCCTCATCTTCCCCAGGCCGATAACGGCTCACTCCGCCGCGAGCGCGGTCGTCGCCAGTTCGGTGCCCGGCCGCAGCTCTTTCTCGAAATGGATGCGTTCGCGGAAGCTGTGCATCCCGGCGCGCTCGTAGAGCCGTGTCGCTCCAGTCAGGCTGCTGGCATCCACACCGAGGCCAACCCGCCGGCAGCCGCGGGCGCGCAGTTCACCGAAGGCGTGGTAGAGCAGCGCCATCCCCAGGCCGCGCCGCCGCCATGGGCGCCGCACGCCGAGCGAGTAGACCCATCCGCTCTCCGGGTCGTCCGTCGTGCGCGCCGCACACAGGCAGATGCCCGCGATCTGGTCGCCGTCCCAGGCCAGGAAGTATAGCGACGGATCGAAATACGGGTCGCCGGCCAGGTGGTGTTGCCAGCGGGCGAATTCGTCCTCGAATGGCCGCTCGACAAAGCCGTAGTGGTCGCGGAAGGCGTCGATGTCGGCCCGGAGCAACGCCGGCTCCTCGCCCGGCTGCATTCCGCGAACGACAATGCCCGCCGGCCAGACGGGCGCGGGCGGCGGCCTGTCCAGTTCGCGCCGCATCGTCCAGAAATGGCGCACCGGCTGGAAGCCGGCGCCGCGGAGCAAGGCGACGCCCGGCTCGTCGCTGGCGAGCGCCGAAGCGCGCATGACAACGCGGGCGTCCGGCGGCGCCTGGGCGATCCGCGTCCGCACCCGTTCCTCCGCCCAGGCCATCAGCGCCGTGCCGATGCCCTGGCCGCGGAGCGACGGCTCGACCCGGCCCAAGACCCACGCCTGCACGAACGGTGCGCTGTTCCAGACTTCGACACAGCCGATCATCGCGCCATCCGGCGTGACGGCTACGCGCGTGTCGTCGCGCAGGCTGAGGATTGGATCGCTCCACTCGGTGCGCTGTTCCTCGAGCGTCACGTCATCCCGGCCGGTGACGGCGCGGCTGGCGCGGTTGAATAAGGCGACCGCCGCCGGCAGGTCGGCCGGCGTCGCCGGCCGTAGGGTGAAGAAGGTCATGTGTGCTCCTTTGTTGATGTGTCGAGCTGCGCCCGCTTGACAGGCGCGGCTCTCTCAGGTATATTCCTGATAAACAAGATCAACTTAATTAAAAAGAGGACGCCATGAGTGTGGAGACTCAGCCAGTGGCGCCAGGCCTGGCGAATGTCGTGGGGCAGATCCGTGATCACCTGCGCACCCTCCCTACGGCGGATTCGTCTGTCACCTTTCGGGCTGCCACACAGCTTGCCGAAGGGGTGCGAACCATCGCCAATATTCGGCACTTCGCGCTGACGATCGACGAACCGACCAACCTTGGGGGCACGGATCAGGGGCCCAATCCGGTCGAAGTCGTGTTGGCCGCGCTCGGCACATGCCAGGAGATCGTGTACGCGGTCTATGCAGCCGCGGCGGGCATCCGCCTGGAGCGCCTTGCTGTCGACGTGGAGGGCGATCTCGACCCGCGTGGGTTTTTCGGCGTCGCGGAGGTCGCACCGGGTTTCTCCGAGGTGCGTTTCCACGTGCAGATCGAGAGCCCAGAGTCGCCGGAGCGCATCGCAGCACTGATAGATGACGTGAACCGTCACTGCCCGGTGCTCGATATTCTCCAGCGTGCGCTGCCCGTGTCCGGGAGTGTCGCGTTGAATGGGCAGCCCGTACAAGGCTCGTCGGACGCGCGTTGACTGCCCGTGCCTGCGAAGCTGTCTGCAACGGGGAATCTTGGCGAGCTGCTCTCGCCAAGATTCCCGATGTTCCGCCGCGCGGTCGACGACTGCGCGGCCGACCGCGCGGCGGAGTAGGATGTCTACTGGAGGCCTTCGGCCCTCAACACCCCTGCTGGGCGCGGTGCAGACAGCCGCTGAGAGTCGCCGCTCGCCGTGGGCTGTCCGTTCCATCGACCCCCGACCCCTGACCCCTACAGTGGGACACTAGTCCAGCGGCAGCGCCCAGCCCGGCACGGATGGGAAGAGCGCCTCGACCAGCGGGCGGGCGGGCTCGTTCACCCAGACGTCCGGAAAGGCGTGGTTCAGCTCCGCCAGGCTGCGATACCCGAACAGTAGTTGCAGGAAGACCAGCGGCGGGCAGCCGCCGTCGGCCTTCGGCTCCCACGGCCCGGTCCGCCACGGCTCGGCGGCGACGAGCCGCCCCTGTGCGAACGCCAGGCGCAGCCCGCTGCGGTAGAAGTCGAGCTTCAGTTCGCCGGTGTGGTGCGCCAGCGGCGAGCCGGCCAGCCGCCGCTCCAACGCCGGGGCGAGCCGCTGGATGAGCGCCGGCACGTTCGGCACGCGGATGTACCAGGCGTAGGGTGGCCAGCGGCGCGCGCCGTTCTCCTCGCTCAGCAGGGCGTAGCACGGGTGATCGCGCCCCAGGAAGAGTCGCAGGTTGGCGACCGGCTTCGGATCTTTGAGCGATGTCCAGCACGGCAGCGATGGTGCACGGTCGCGCAGCGCGCGTAGCACCGCTGGCAGCGCCGCCGCCGGCGGCACGCCGGCCTCGAACCCGATGGCGTTCACGCCCAGGTAGGCGCCGGCCCGCAGCCGCTGCATCAGCACATAGCCGGCGGGGTTGCCGTCCGTGTCGCTGACGATCTGCGGACGCCAGCCCTTGCCGGCTGCGTCGCGCTGACCATCGAGCATCCAGCGCCAGTATGGCTCGTCGATCGGCGTGCTGATCGGGACGCGCGCCCGGTCGCGGGCGTAGAGCCGCATCAGCAGCGGCATGTCGTCGGGTGTTGCGTCGCGCAGGGCGTAGGCCTCGCATTCGCCCTCCTTCAGCGGCGGGATCGCGCTGAACGGCACGACGTAGCCGCTGGCCAAGTCGAGCGCGTACTCGTAGCCAAACTGGCGGTAGTAATATGCGATCCCGGTGATCGCCTGCAGGTTGTCGCCGCGCGCCGCGCTGCGGGCGTGGAACATGTCGACGATCGCCCGCACCAGCCCGCGGTTGCGGTAGTCCGGGTGGCTGGCGACGAACTCGGGCCGCCCGACCGCCAGGCGGACGCCGGCGTACTCGAACGGCTGGCGCATCACAACCAGCGCGGCGACGATCGTTCGCTGGCGCGTATCCTCGACCAGCGCGAAATCGCCCGGCCCGCCGAGCGGGTGCCGCCCATCGGCGAAGTCGGCGGCCCACTCGGCGACGTAGGTATTGAGTGGGGCCTCCGGGCTCTCGCGGAAGACATAGCGGTAGAGCTCCTGGATCCCGGGTAAGTCAGCCGGCGCCGACCCGCGCGCCACCAGGCCGTCGCCCAGGTCGCGGTGGTAGCGCGGGTCGTGGAGGGGTATCTCTGGCATGGCGTATCTCCTGTTGTGGATGGAGGGCGATGGACGGTGAGTTCAGAAACGGAGAAAAGGAGGCCAGGCACCCAGGCGATCAGCTCGTTCCTGATCCGGTGGCCTTCTTGTCTCTTTGTTTCCTACGCCTGGCGTTCGCCCTTCGTCATCCCGTCACGCAAACGCGGTAGTATCCAAAACTTCGCCGCACACGGAAGCCGCACGATTCGTATAATCTGAGCGCGTTGTGGTTCTCGCTCTTTACCTCGATCCGGATGTCGCGCCAGCCGTCGGCGAGCAGGATGTCGAGCGCATTCAGCAGCATCTGCCGGCCGATGCCGCGCCTCTGACGCTCGGGCAGCACGCCGAAGGCGGTCACGTCGGCGAAACTCGGGTAGCGCCCGATCCGCAGCAGACCCACCGACTCGCCGTTCAATTCGCCGAGAACGTATTGCTGTGTTGGGGTGGCCAGGCCGCGGGCGACGTGCCGGCGAGCTTCATCCAATGGATCGTTGAAGGCCGCAGCCTGGATACCGGCGAGCATCTCAGCTTCATCAGGGCCGGCGGGAACGAGACGCAGCCCAGGCACGCGCGGGCGTCTCCGCTCGATCAGGGCCGCGTCCAACACCATGGCGTGCTCGGCGAACGCGAACTGAGCGCCGACCGCCCGTGCGAATGCCTCGCTCGACGCCGATGCTCGATCGCAGACAAGCAGGAAGCTCTCTCGCCCGCGCCTGCCAGCGTCGTCGGTGATGGCCGCCAGCAGCGCCCGCCCCACGCCGGCCCGCCGGGCGTCCGGGCGAACCCACAGACCCGCCTCGCTGCCGCTGCCGTAGTCGTTCAAAAGCGCCAGCCCAACAAGATCGCCGGCCCGCTCGTGGCGCAGAATCTGTGTATCCTCGTCGAGCTCCGGCGGTGCAAGACCGTCTTGCCGGCTCCAGTCGGCCAGCAGCGCCGCGGCTTGCTCTCTATCTATCTCGCTCACACTGTCTCCGGTTTTGAACGCCGAAAAGCGAGTCGGAGGGAAAACGGTGGACGGTACTGAAATCGCCCTACGCCGTACCGCCCATCGCCTATGGTTCTCCGTCCCGCTCACCCGTTCCGTTTCAGCACGCCGGTCGCCTTGGCGTAGCGCTCGGCGCGGGCGAAGGCCCACAGCCCGGCCGGCACCGTCAGCAGCCCGGTCACGAGCAGCGGCATGATCGACGGCGCCCAGAGCGCTGCGGCATCCGCGCCGTTCAGCAGGGCCGCGCGCATCCCTTCCAGCATGTAGAACGCCGGCGACAGGTAGGCCATCCAGCGCAGCCAGGCGGGCAGCACGTCGATGGTGTAGTACACGCCGCTGACCAGCAGCACCAGCGCCTTGATGATGTTGGTCATCTGCAGGCCCTTTTCCGGCGACAGCAGCGGCAGAATTGCGGCGAACATCCCCAGGCCGATGAAGCTCAGGCTTCCGACGACCACGATCAGCAGCATACTGGCGAGATTGGCGTTGCTCAGATCGACCCGGAAGAAGAGCGAGACGATGCCGATGATCACCGCGGTATGCAGCACGCCGTAGAGCACGGCGAAGGCCGCCTGCCCGAGCAGGTGCGTGAGCCGCGAGATCGGCGCCATGAAGGTGTACTCGATCGTCCCCTCCCAGCGCTCCCACTGGATCGACTCGCTCACCAGGTCGAAGACCATCGACAGATAGTGCCAGACGAGCGTCCCGACCATCAGGTAGAGCACGAAGTAGTTGACCTGCGCCGGGCTCAGCGCGACGCCGGTGACACTGCTGGAGCCCTCGGCGATGAAGATGATCGAGAGGGCGTTCACGACCGAATACGCCAGCCAGACCAGTTCCCAGGCCCAGTAGCGTTTGATCAGGTTGGCGTTGCGCTCGATAAAGGCGTACGCGCCGCGGATTTCGCGGCCAAGCGTCCCGCCGCTGGAAAGTGTGCTCATAACCGCCTTTGTATCAGTTCAGAGTTCGGAGTGCAGCGTGCAGCGTTACAAGGAAGATCCTATCGCAATTGTGAACTTTGCACGCTGCACGCTGCACTTACACGCGTCTTCCGCCCCGGCGGACGGTCTTGCGCCGGTCGGCGCGGCGGCGGTCGCGCGATTCGCCGCTGCCCCGCGCCAGGCGCCGCAGCCACTGGCCTTCGGCGCTGCCGGCCTGCGCGGCGCGGCGCTCATCCGCCACCCGCAGCCCGACCATCCGCTCCCAGTCCTCCTGCTGTTCCAGCTCTTCGGCGTCGTCGATGTCCTGTACGTTGATATGGACACGCGGCATTGCTGTAAGCGCCCTCCCCGCAGCGGGGCGCAGCGGGCATGCGCGCCCCGGCTAGTCTTTCGGTGTGATCGACATAACGGCGTCCGTGGTCACCAGACTGATAGTGCATGTTTGCGCAGACATCGGCACCTCCTTTCTGCGATAACGCGACGAGCGGGTAGAGATGAGCGATGCCTCGAGCTATCGCCCCGTGCTCATCCGCGATCCCCGATCTCCCTTGCTTCGGCGTCGCGCCCGATCAGCGACTCGTCGGCGGCTCGGTCCTGCGGGTTCGGTGCGGCATAACGCTGCCACAGATCATCGGCGAGGGCCGCCGGGTCGCGGCGCACGCCCTGCGTGGCGAAGTACTCGCAGACGCGGGTGATATCGCGCTGCAAAATAGCGTGGGCGCTGCGGTTGCTGCGGCTGCTTGTCACCTGCGGGAAATCGATCAGGGTGATCGCGCCTTCCCAGTACAGAATGTTGTAGCCCGACAGGTCGCCGTGGATGAACCCCTGCTGGAGCAGCAGCTCCACGTTGCGCATGACCTCCCCGAACAGCGCCACGGCTTCAGTGCGGCCCAGCCGGACGCTCTGAAGGATCGGCGCGGCGCGGCGCTCGTCGCCGACGTAGCCCATGAGCAGGGCGTTGTCGTTTGCGGCGACCGGGCGCGGCACGGCAGCCCCGGCCCGGTGCAGCCGCTCCAGCGTGGTGAACTCGTACATCAGCCACGAGGTGTGCGCCACCTGCTCGCCGAACGCGGTCTTTTTGCCGAGCGCCCGCATGATTCGGTGGTCGCTGTTCTTTACCCGCTGGCCGTCGGCGGTGAGCACCGGGCGGCCCTCTTTGTACACCGCATCGTTGCGCAGGTTGCGGAACGACCGCGGTCGGTAGACCTTGGCCGCCAGCAGCGCCGCGCCGGTGCTCGGGTGGCCGGCGCAGCGGTAGACGCTCGCCTCCTTGCCGCCCTTGACGCTCGCCAGCACGTCGGTGATCAGCTGCTGCTCGTAGAACGAGCGGAGCGAATCACGCAGCCAGACGGCCTCGAAACGCGCCGGCTGGTAGGTGGTCGTGAAGTCGCCCTCCGGCACGCTGGTGTCGGCCAGCGCCACGGCGGGCGGTGGGCGCTTCGCCGGGGCTTTCGGCCGGCGCGCGCGCCCGGTGTCGTACGACGGGTCGTAACGCTCAGCGTAGTGCGCCCAGCGGTCGAGCCCGTCCATGTCATCATCCATCGCCGGATCGCTCCTTACATTGCCCGATTGCGCCACAGAGGACTCAGACGCGGTCTGCAACGGGAAGGTTTGGAGGGCGCAGCCCTCCACGATTCCTGATGTTCCGCCGATCGCGCGGGGGTAGGATGTCTGCTGGGGGCCTGCGGCCCCCAACCTCCCCGCTGGGCGCGTTGCAGACTGCCTCTCCGCGGCGGGCCGCAGGCCCGCTACACCTCCCGCGGTGCGGACGACCGCGCACGTCCTGTCAGGGGACGCCGGGGTCGTTCGTCTCCGCGCCCGCTGCGGCTTATTCGAATGTCATGTTCGCGCCATAGGCCGGCCCGGCACGTTCGAGGTCGCCGTAGCGCGCCCGCAGCCGCCAGCCCCAGGCGACCATCCGGTCCGCCAGCCAGAGCGCCACCGGGGCATAGCGCGCCGCACGCCGTTTGTGTGCCGTCGCGGCGTATACCCTGCGCGCCTGCTCGCTCTCCCGCAGCAGATCTTCTGCGTGGTAGCGGGATGCTTCGAAGTGAGATGGGTTCATGGCTCTTATCTCCCGGCTACGCGTCCTCCCGCAGCCTGACATAACTCTCGTAGCGCGCCGGGCTGATGTCGCCGCGTTGGAGCGCGGCGCGCACGGCGCAGTCCGGTTCGTGGGTGTGGGTGCAGCCGGCGAAGAAGCACCCGCCCAGGTACGGGCGAAATTCGCGGAAGCACCAGTCCAACTGGTCGAGCGGGAAGCGCCACAGCCCCAGCTCGCGGATGCCCGGCGTGTCCGCCAGGTAGCCGCCGCCCGGCCCGCTCAGCGGGATCAACTCGGCGACGCGGGTGGTGTGCCGGCCTTTGTTCAGCGTGCGGCTCACCGCGCCGACCGCCAGACCCAGCCCGGGCTGCACCGCGTTGAACAGGCTGCTCTTTCCGACGCCGGACTTGCCGGTCACGACGCTGATCCTGCCCGCCAGCCGCGCGCGCAGCGCTTCGATGCCGAGGCCGGTCACGGCGCTGGTGTAGAGCACCGGGTAGCCGATCCGCTCGTAGTCCGCGAACAGAGCGCGGGCCGCGTCTTCGCCGACTAGGTCGACCTTGTTGGCGACAACCACCGCCTCCAGGGCGCTGTATTCCGTCAGCACCAGGTAGCGGTCGAGCAGCCGGGGGGTGAACTCCGGCTGGGCGCAGGCGCAGACGATCAGCACCTGCTCGACATTTGCCGCCAGCACATCTTCCTTCCAGATGCCCTTGGTGTGCGCCGCGCGGCGCGCGAGCTTCGTCCGGCGCGGCTCGACGGCCTCGATCACGCCGGCCCGCGGCGAGATACGCGTGACCTCCACCCAGTCGCCGATCACGGCGATGTCGCTCGACTGCCGCTCCTTCTTGAGCCGCCCGCGCAGCGTGCATTCCAGCACGCCCTCGTCGGTCCGCACCCAGAAGAAGCCGCTTTGCGCCCGTAGCACCATCCCGCGCATCCGTTACGCCTCCTCGTCCACACGCGCGATGTCGCTCACCTCGCCCTCGAGGTCGTCGTCCAGGCTCTTACCGGTGTAGGCCAGAAAAACCTCCTCCATCGTCGTCGCACCGTTGTGCCCGGTCTGTGCGCCGACTGCCCGCTTCAGTCCCTCCGGCGTGTCGAGCGCGACGATCCGGCCGCCGTCGATGATCGCGATCCGGTCGCAGAGCCGGTCGGCCTCGTCCATGTCGTGGGTGGTCAGGAACACGGTCGTGTCGTGCTCGCGGCGCATCTGGCCGATGAAACGCTGCACGTCGTGCTTGGAGCGCGGGTCGAGGCCGGTGGTCGGCTCGTCGAGCAGCAGCAGCACCGGCGATGTCAGCAGCCCGCGCGCGATAGCGACCTTCTGCTGCATGCCGCGCGACATGTGTTCGAGCGGCTCGTACAGCCGCTTCTCGCTCAGGCCGAGCCCGGCCAGAATGGCAGCAGCGCGCCGGCGCGCGTCGGCGGCGGGCAAGTCGTAGAGTCGGGCGGCATACATCAGGTTCTCCAGCGCCGAGAGTTTCTTGAAGAACGAGGCTTCGACGCTGACCCGGTTGATCAGGCGGCGCACGGCGCGCTCCTCGCGCCGTACGTCGTGCCCAAAGACGCGAATCTCGCCGCCGTCCAGGATCAGCAGCGTGGAGATCAGGCGGATCAGCGTCGACTTGCCGGAGCCGTTCGCGCCGAGCAGGCCGAAAATCTCGCCGCGCGGCACGGTCAGGCTGATGTGATCGACGGCGACGGTCACCGCGCGGGCCGGGCGCGCGTCGCGCTGCCAGAAGGGCTGCCTGTCCCGCTGCGCTTTGCCGAACTGCTTGAGCGCGCCGACGATCTCGAGCGCCGGAAGCTGTCGCTCGCGCGAGGAGAGGCGGACGTCGGCGCGGCCGGGCCGTGCACCGGTGGTGGGTTCGGGAGCGGTGATCACAGACGTTTCCTTTCACACACGATGTGGACAGGCCACAGAGCACACCGAGGTCGGCGGGGGACTGTTCCAGGTCTCTGCGCGCGCTGTATGCTCCGCGGCTCGCTTACTCCTGCTCGAACACCCGGACGGTCACCCGGCGGGCATCGAACATATCGAACGCCAGGGCGATCAATCGGTCGATCAGGCGGTTCTCGGCGTCGAGCATGCGGGCCGGAACCTCGGCGTAGCATTCCTGCTGGAACGGCTGCTGCCTCCACGGCGCATGGTCATCGACGAACGAACCGTCGCGGTTTTGGATTATCAAGGTTGTGCTCCTTTACCATCTGCCGTTGCCGTCGTCCTTCTCGCCGCGGCGGGCCTCGTGAGGGGCAACAAAAAGCCGCGGGGTGGCGTATGCGCGCCCCACGGCCCTCGAAACATAATCGAGGCCGTGGGCGCCGACTCCTGCCGCCCACGGCCTCCGGGTGCTCACGATGTGCTGAGACTCAGCTCGTTCGCCTCCGGAAACTGGGCGCAGTGCGGCCGCGAGCGATCGCGTTCAGAGGCACGGCAAGCCGCACCTCCTCCACGCGGAAGCCCACAGTGTGGAGCTTCATCGTCGCGATAGCCATCGTGCGTCCCCTTTCTGACATCAATCCTGGTAGTCGGATACCTGCTACGCTAGACTGGCCGTAGCATAGCAGGCAGGCGGGGGGTTGTCAAGCGGGCGCGTCTCAGACTTTCGGCGGATGTTGGCCGTAGAAGTCGCAGTATGCAGCCAGCGGGCATGTGGCGCAGGCCGGGCGCTGTGCGTGGCAGACACGCCGCCCGTGCTGGATCATATTGATGTGGAACGCGTAGATCTGCTCCGGCGGCAGCGCCGCCTCCAGCAGGTCGTGCGCCTGCTCCGCCCCGACGCGCGGGCCGATCAGGCCGAGCCGCCGGGCGACACGGTAGACATGGGTGTCCACCGGCAGCGCCGGCTTGCCGAGCGCGAACAGCAGGACGCAGGCGGCGGTCTTCGGCCCGATGCCGTCGAGCGAGGTGAGCCAGCGCTTCGCCTCGTCCAGCGGCAGGTCGTCCAGAAAGTCGAGCGAGAGTTTGCCGCGCCGCGCCACGATCTCGCGAAGCGTCTGCTGGATGCGCGGGGCCTTGATATTGCCGAGTCCTGCTGGGCGGATGGCGTCGTAGATATCGGCGATCGGGGCGTCGAGCAGTTGCTCCCAGGTTGGAAAGCGGGCGCGCAGCGCGTGGTAGGCCCGGCCGCTGTTGCGGTCGCTGGTGTTCTGCGAAAGGATGGTAAGGACCAGCTCATCGAGCGGGTCGCGCCCCGGGCGCAGCGTCCGCGGGCCGTAGACCTCCTCCAGCCGCCGAGCGACCAGGCGGGTCTTGGCCACGTCAACGGGGGGATGATCGGGGGTCATGGCGGTTTGGCGGCGGACGGTGGACGATGGACGGTGGACGATGGACGCAAGCTGGTCCGATGACGCAAGCTTACGTTCGTCGGTGGTCCGTCGTCCTTGGTCGTTCATCATCCTGCAACACTCGCTCCAGCAACTCGGCCAGCGCCACGCCCTCCAGCGAGGCCAGGCGCAGCGCGGCGGGGGGAAGCTCCACATCGGCCAGCAGCGGGATGGGCACGGCGACGCAGCGCATGCCGGCGGCGGCCGCGGCCCGCACGCCGTTCGGCGAGTCCTCGATCACCAGGCAGGCGGCGGGCGGCACGCCGAGGCACGCCGCAGCGCTGAGGAACAGCTCTGGATCGGGCTTGACGCGGTGCACGTCGTCACGGGTGCGCACACAGTCAAACAGCTCGCGAATGCCGTGGCGCGCCAGCCAGCCCTCGACCCATGCGCGGCCGGCGCTGGAGGCCACCGCCAGCCGCAGCCCGGCGGCCCGCGCGTCGTGGAGCAGCTCGCGCACGCCGGGGAGCAACGGCTGGGCCACGACGCGCTGGCGGTAGCGCGCCTCGTGGTCGGCCAGGAGTTTGGCGCGCTCCAGCGCGCGGCCGGCGCGGCGCTCCAGCTCGCCGTAGCGGTCGAACGCGCCGACCGTGCCGAGGTCGGCGATCCACAGATCGAGCGGCAGCTCTGCGCCGTGCTCCGCGTAGATCTCCTTCAGCGCATCGTAGTCAGGCGACTCGGTATCGACGAGCGTGCCGTCGCAGTCGAAGATCAAAGCCTGGATCATACGTTCAGTGTTCAACGTGCAAAGTTCAATGTTTGTAATAGCGATCTCGCGTGAATTAGGGTCCAAAGTGCAAAGTTTCCTGCTGCGCTGGCAAGCCGACCTTTGCACGCTGCACTTTGCACTTCCTACGGCGCGGGTGTCGGCGGCGAGAGCAGCACCGACGATGCCCAGCCGACCGTGCCCGGTGCGACCCCCGCCCCGCCGCGGTTGTCCGCCGGGCGTGCCAGCCGCACACGGAACCAGGTCACATCGCCGACCTGCCGCTGCTCCAGGAACACTACCTGATCGCCAGCCCACACCTGCCCGATGATTGTCTGGCTATCCAGGCTCGGCGCGCTGCGGATGTTGCCGCTGCGGGTGACCACGCCCAGCCCCAGCGCGACTTCGGCGGTCGCCTGTGGCGTGCGGGCGGTGACGGTGGCGGTACGCAGCGCGGCGCGGGTCGCCTCGACGCGCGTCTGGGTTTGGGCGGTCGCTGTCAGGTAGGCGGCGATCGTCGGGGCGACCGCGGTGGCGGTGGCGTTGGCGCTGGCGATCTGGCGGTTACGGGCGTTGATGAGAAAGACACCACCCCCGGCCATCAGCCCGACCAGCACAAGAGCGATTAGCACGTTGGCCAGTGCGCGCAGCGGGCCGCCGCGACGCGGCGCGTTCGGCGCAAACAGGCGATCCCAGTCATCGGGGCGCATCGTGGGTGGCACGGAATCCTCCAGGGTTCGCTGCCTCCGATCAGCGCCAGTATAGCACAGACCGTATTATCAGCGGGTAGTACGGTGGTACGTAGTTGACACAACTTCCGCGGTGAGGAGGTTTGGAGCGGTGCAGCCCCTTCGAACCTTTTCTTGTGCGCGCGTGTGCGCGCGAAAAAGAACTTCATGGAGGGCCCGTGGCCCGCCACACCTCCCGCGGTGCGAGCGACCGCCTATGTCCTGTTGTGAAGCGGCGGTGTGGATTGACCGCGGCGGGCCGTCGGGCGCAGGGCGTAGGGGGCAGGAGCCAGAAGTCAGGAGCCAGAAGTCAGACGGTCAGACGGTCAGAAGCCAGGGGTCAGGGGGTCAGGGATCAGAGGGGCAGACGGTCAGATGGTCAGATAGTCAAGCACTCGCCCTAGCGCACCACGGCGACTGCGCCGATCAGCAGCCCCAGCGCGCAGCATCCCAGCAGCCCGAGGGCGAGCCAGGCATAGCTGAGGGCCAGGCCGGCGGTCGCCAGGCCCCAGCCGCCCAATCGCCCCTCGCTGCGGCGGATCTCGCTGCGCGCCAGGTGCCCGGTGACCACCGCGGCCACCGCCCCCAGCAGCGGCAGCACCGTCCAGGCCAGGATGCCGCAGACCAGGCTGACGGCGGCGAGCGTGCTCTGCTCCGCCGGAATGGTGAACGGCGGGCGGGCTGGCGGATGCCCGCGCCAGGCCGGCTCGTCCGGCTCCGTTGGGTCGAGTCCCGGCAGTGCCACCGTCGCCCGCCCGGCGCTCGACGGCGGCTCGGGGAGCAGCCGTGCGCCGCAGCGCGGGCAGAACGGCGCTCCGGGCACGGCCGCCGCGCCGCAGCGTGGGCAGGTCATGGCCGCCCTCCGGCCAGTTCGCGCACGGCAGCGGCGATGTCCGGCGCGGTCACCAGCGCTTCGCCAACCAGCACGGCATCCGCGCCGGCCGCCCGCACCCGCGCGACATCCGCCGCCGTGAAGATGCCGCTCTCGCTCACCAGCACCGGCCGCCCCGCCGACGGCAGGCGCGCCGCGAGCCGCTCGGTCGTCTCCAGGGTTGTCACAAACGTGTGCAGGTCGCGGTTGTTCACCCCGACGACCGTCGCGCCCGCCGCCAGCGCCCGCTCCAATTCGGCCGCGTCGTGCACCTCGACCAGCGCCTCCATGCCGAGCTGGCGGGTCAGCGCCAGCAGGTCGCGCAGGGCCGCGTCGTCCAGCGCGGCGACGATCAGCAGCAGCGCGTCGGCGCCAGCCGCCCGTGCCTCGTAGACCTGGTACGGGTCGAGGATGAAGTCCTTGCGCAGCAGCGGCAGCGGGCGCTGCGCGCTATCTGCCGGGGGTTGGGGCGCCGGCGTGTCGGACGCTCTACGCTGAACTTCGAACTGCGAGCGGATGCGCTCGAGAAACGCCAGGCTGCCCTGGAAGAAGTGCTCGTCGGTGAGCACGGAGATCGCGGCGGCGCCGTTGGCGGCGTAGGTCCGTGCCAGCGCCAGTGGGTCGAAGTGCTCGATCAGTACGCCGCGCGACGGCGACGCCTTCTTCACCTCGGCGATCAGGGTGGCGCGCTGCGGGTGGCGCAGCGCGGTCGCGAAGGGCTGCGGCGGCGGGGCGGCGGCCAGGCGTGCTTCGAGCCGGGCGAGCGGCACGGCGACGCGGCGATACTCAAGCCTGGCGCGGGTGTGCTCCAAGATGCGGGTCAGAAAAGTCTCGCCGGTCGGCATGCTGGCTCCTCCTGGTCTGCTCGGCTAGGCGCCATTGTAGCACGGCGGCGCGACGGCAAGGTGCTATCATTCTGCTACCGCATTGCGATCTTCAGGTGCACATCGCCCCTTGTCAGGCGCCTCCGCCCCATGTAGGATGGGTGTGGTACGGCGTGCGCGGCGCGGCCGCGCCTCGACAAAGGGGAAAGGCGCAGATGGCCTACGACCCGGTGCAGATGCAGAAGGTAGAAATCGAGCGGCGCCGCAAAATTCTAGAAGGGCTGCTCATTATCAGTTTTGTGCTGGCGCTGGTGCTCACGCTCCTGCTGATCGCGCTGCGGGGCATTACGCGCGAGACCTCCCCGACGGTGGTCTCCATGAGCGGCCTGTGCCTGAGCTTGGTCGCGGCCTGGGGGCTGAGTCGGGCCGGCTACCAGAAGCTCGCCTCGCACCTTTACTTTATGAGCATGCTTGTGGTGGGCGTGCTGGTGAGCATCGGGTACGGCACCGCTTCGAATGCCATGCTGGTGGTGTTCATCCCGATCGTCGGCGCGCCACTGCTGCTGCGGCCGCGCTGGTGCTTTGTGTACGCTGGCCTCGCCCTGCTCGCTTATCTGATCGTGCTGTTCGGTAGTGCCGACTACGCTACCTGGGATGTGGGGGGCTATGCGTTGGGTATCGCCGTCCACGCGACTTACTATGGGTTGATCGGGCTGATCGCCTTCTTGCTGGCGCGCAGCTACGAGCGGATGCTGGATGCCACCATGCAGCACGCCGCCGAGCTCGAGCGATCCCGCGCCACGTTGGAGCAGCGGGTGGAAGAGCGTACGCGCGAGATTCGCGCAGCTATGGCCGACCTGCAGCGCAGTGCTGAGACGATCCGCGAGCTCAGCGTGCCGGTGGTGCCGATCGGCGATGGCGTGTTGCTCCTGCCGCTGGTCGGCAGCATCGACAGCCAGCGCGCCGCGTTGCTGCTCAACCAGTTGCTCGAAGCGCTCTACCGCGAGCGCGCCCACGCAGTGCTGCTGGATGTGACGGGCGTGCCGGTGGTGGATACGCAGGTGGCTCGCGTCCTTGTCCAGGCGGCACAGGCGGTGCGGCTGCTCGGCGCGGAGCCGGTGCTGGTCGGCCTGCGCGCCGAGGTGGCGCAGACGATCATCGGCCTGGGACTCGATCTGGGCGAGATCACCGCGCTGCGCGACGTGCGCGATGGTCTGGCGCACGCACAGCGGCTGGCGCGGGTGGCGGCATAAGGAGGGCACCGTCCAGGGGTGTGCGTTCACCGTAACCGGAGATGGTGAGAGGTTTCGAACAATCTCCTGCTGCATCGATCCTGATCACCCTTGCAGTGTGCACGCTGCGCTCTGCAACCTCCCCTTCACCCATCGGTCGATCAGCTGGCGTGAGAGGCTGAGCGGCGCCGGGAGCGCTGGCAGGTCGTGGACATCGAACCAGCGCGCGTCGTCCAACTCCAGCGCGTCTGGGCGGATGTCGCCGCCGGCGTAGCGCGCGGTGAAGCCGATCATCACCTGGTGCGGGAAGGGCCACGGCTGGCTGCCGTCGTAGCGCACATCCGCCACATCCACGCCGACTTCCTCGCGTACCTCGCGGACCACACACTCCTCCAGCGACTCGCCCGGCTCGACGAAGCCGGCGATCAGGCTGAACATCGGCCCCCAGCCCGGCTTATGCGTGAGCAGAATCCGGTCACCGTTGTGCACCAGCGCGAGGATGGCCGGGCTGACCGGCGGGTAGCGGGTGTAGCTGCAGGCCGTGCAGCGCCGCCCCCAATCGCCGGCGACCGGCCCGGTGACGCCGCCGCACACCGGGCAGAAGCGACTGGTGCGCCGCCATTCGAGCAACTGTGCCGCATAGCCGGCCAGCCCGTACACCGACTCGTCCGTCCGCCCGTAGAGCGCTCGCAGCCCGACCGCCTGCCAGCCGTCTGGCGGCGCGGCGTCCGCGCGGGGCGCCGCCGCCAGGCAGGGTGTGCCGTCGAGCGTGCCGAGGAACAGCGGCTCCTCGGCCAACAGTGCGGCGATCGCATTGTCGTCTGCCGCAGGCAGCACGAGTTGGCCGTTGTGCTCCGTCACGAGCAGCTTCCCATCCTGCAGCAGCAGCCAGAGCGCCGGGCCGGGTTCGGGCCGGGCGGGGGGGTAGGCGCGTACGAATGTCGGTAGCATAATCGTTCCTTAGGGTGATGGTAGATTGCAGATTGGGTGCATGGCATCAGGGTAGCGCAAGCGGGGCGCGCGCGCAAGCGGCGCGAGCGGCTATTGACGCGCCTCGACCGTCGTGCTACCATCGCCCGCAGTACGAAGAACAATGTTCGAGGGTCGATCTCCATGCCCACGGAGGGGCCGGCGTCTTGTGGCCGGAGGTTGCAGGAAAGGAGCGCCTGACCCTGGCCCCCGAACCGTGATCCCCTGAACCCTGCAACTGAGGAGGCCCGTGTGCCCGACTTCCCTACCACCGGTATGCCGCCGATGATCGGTCGGCGGCTCTCGATCCCTGAGTGGCTGGACTACGTTGCGCACTACGATTTCGGCCGGATCGCGCCGTCGCGCCTGGTGCTGCACCATACCTACATCCCTAATGAGCAGCAGTGGCGCGGCCTGGCGTCGATGCAGGGGATGCAGAACTATTACCGTGGGCTGGGATGGACGGCAGCGCCGCATGTCTACAGTGGGCCGGATGGCATCTGGCTCTTCACGCCGATGAGCCAGGTCGGCATCCACGCCGGCACGGGTAACTCCGGCACGGTGGGCGGCCAGTTCTGGTATTCGATCGGCCTGGAGATGGTCGGCTATTTCGACACGGTGCGGCCGGCCGGCGCGGTCTGGGAGAACGCCAAAGCGGTGATGGGCGGCCTCTCGCGGCGGCTTGGCATTCCGCCCGAGCAGTTGATCTCGTTCCACCGCGACTACACCAACCAGAAAAGCTGCCCCGGCTGGGCGGTCACCAAGGAGTGGGTGTTCGCCGAAGTCAACGCCTGGCTAAACAACCGCCCGCCGCCGCCGCCGCCCCCACCGCCGCCCCCTGGCTGGCCGCCGCCCGAGCTTGAGGAGCTGATCGAGCTGCTGACCAACGAGAGCTACAAGGCGCGCGGCGACGGCTACAGCGCCAGCTCGGCGATCATCACCTTCGCGGTGCAGAACAACCTGGGCTTCCCTGTCGCCCGGCTGGGCCAGCTTACGGCGGACGGCAAGAGCCTTCAGTTCCAGCCGTTCGCCCGCGACACGCTGTATCTCGAAGTGCCGGACTATGGCGAGGTCAAGCGCCTCTCGGCGCTGCTCGGCGGTAGCATCCCGTCCGGCGGGTTCGCGCGGGCGCTGCTGGATGCGAGCTACCAGGCCTGCGGCGCGGTCTTTCACCCGGAGTGGGCCTTCCATCAGTATGCCGTGACGAACAACCTCGGCCCGCCGATCGGCGACAGCGCCCGCATCACGGTCGGCGGCGCGGCCTACAGCTTCCAGGCGTTCGCGGTGGATACGCTCTACAACCTGGTGCCGAATTGGGGCGACGTGCGGCGGCTCAGCCAGCTCGCCACGGCGACCGACCCGGCGCAGGTACAATTGCGCGAGGCGCTGCTGGCCGAGACGTACAAAAAGGGCGGCGCGGTTTACCACCCGGAGTGGGCCTTCCATCAGCTCGCGCGCCGGTGGAACCTCGGCACGGTGATCTCCGGCAACTACACCGCCACCGCTGGCGGCAAGCAGTACGCCCTCCAGGTCTACGCGACCGATACCCTGTTCAACCTGGTGCCGAACTGGAAGGACGTGAAGCGCCTGAGAGAGGTAGCCAGACCGGGCGCCACCGGGCCCGCCGTGCTCGGCGCGGAGCCCGGCGCGCTGCCGGTGGCAGCCGTCCTCGCGGATGGCACCCTCTTCGAGCCGCCGGACGCGGCGCACCGCGTGGTGCGCTTCCGGCCCTACCACGCTGTGCCAGCGGCCCGCAGCCGGGGAAGGCAGACGGTCGAGCTGATCGTCCTGCGGGACGAGCGCGGCCCGGCGGAGCGCCGCATGGCGCAGATGGTGCTGCCCGGCGCGCGCCGGACGCCGCATTTTTATGTCGCCCGGGACGGCACGACCTACCAACTGGTGGACGAGGGGCTTGCCGCGCGGTGGGCCGGCCTGGCGGTCTGGAACGGGCGGCGGCGCAACCTCAACCCGATCAGCATCGGCGTGGCGGTCGAGCGCGCCCCCGGCGGCCCGCCCGACGCGCAGCGCGCGGCGCTGGAGCGGCTCCTGGCGCGCCTCCGCGCCGAATACCGCCTGCCAAAGCGCGCCGTCGTTCGGTGGGAGCGGCTGCATGGATGAAGAAAGAAGGGAGAAGGAAGAAGGACTTGTAGAATAGATGCGGTGCTGCATGGTAAGGCTCGGCTGTGCATCTGCCTCGTTCATACTTCTTCCTTCTTCCTTTTCTAAGGAGGCGCCCATGGCACTCGACATAAGCCTGCTCAAGACCACGTTCGTGCTGGCCGGGGCGGATGAGCCGGTGGTCCGCCTGATGGGGCGGCTGCCGCTGGAGCGGGCCGCGCGGCTATCGTTCTTCGTCATCGCCCCGTTGGACGACGGGCGCTTCCTGGTGGTGGACTGGCCGGCGCTGGAGCAGGCGGTCGCGCCGCTGGCGGTGGATGAGCGCGCCAGAATCACCCTGTCGCAGCTCGCGGCAGGGGGCGCGATCCCCGGCCCGGTGGCCGGCGCGGAGCGCGCGGCGCTCACCCGGCAACTGGCGCGCGAACGGGCCGAGGAGCAGCCGGGCAAGCGGCTGGTGGTGCTGGAGGACGGCGCCGTGTGCGGGCTGGTCGCTATGCGGCTGATGGGTGCGCCGGCGGCCGAGGATCCGTTCGATGGGCTCATGCGCGGGCGCGGCCCGGGCGCGGAGCCGCCATCCGAAGCTGTGCTCGGCGAAGAGGCCGAACCGCCGCCCGCGCCGCCTTCGCCCGCGCCGGGCCGCAGTACGCCGGCTCCCGCCGATGATCGCGTCTTCAACGCCTGGATCGACGGCAACGACGGCCAACCGCTCGAACTCGGCACGGTCTACGAGCTGTGCTTCAACGTCGCCCGCCCGAAAGCCGGCGCGACGACCGCCCCGTTCGATGCGGCAAAGGCATTCCGTGGACTCCCGCCGGACGTGACACAAATCGACATAACTGTTGCGATCGATTCGGATGATTTCACGATCATCGGCGACGACCAGCAGACGCTGATCGTCCCACGCGACGCCAGACCATCGAAAAACACGGTCCGCTTCTCGATCGAGCCGAAGCGCAACGGCCGCGGCGTGGTCAGTGCGGTGTTTATCGCCAACAACCGCGTGCTGCAGCGGATGACGGTCACCCTGCAGGTTGGCGCGGCGGACGGGGCGGCGCCGGTCGCGGTCGAGGCGCGCGGCGTGACACTCGCCGGGCCGCTGCTGCCACCGGCGGACAACGTGGTGAACCTGGTGATCGAGCGGCGCGACGCCGGCTACCGGGTGCGGATGTTCAACGGCGTGGCGGTCCCTCCGGCGACGCTGGCGGTGAGCGAGGCCGCGCTGGCCGAGCTGATCCTGCGGGCGCGCGACACGCTGAAGGAGCTGGTCTACCTACAGGACGCCGCCGGCAACTACGTCTACCAGTTCGCGAACACGACGATCCCGCCCGACATCCACCGGGAATCGCTGAAAAAGCTGGCCCGGCTCGGCTACTACCTCTACCAGAAGCTATTCTTCGCGCCTGGCAACGGCCTGGAGGCGCAGAACCTGGGCAGGCAGCTCCGGCTGTACTCGCAGCAGAAGCAGCTACGGATCACGATTGTCGCCGAGCGCTTCATCTTCCCCTGGGCGCTGCTCTACGACCGCGACCCGCTCGACCTCGAGCATGTGGACCCCAGCGGCTTCTGGGGCCTCAAGCATGTCGTCGAGTACCGGCCGGAGTTCGCCAGCCCGACGCCGGTGACGTTTTTTCCGGAGATCGCCTGCTCCGGCGTGCTTCGGCTCGGCTTCATCTGCAACACGACGATCGATCAGCAGATGGCGCGCGCCGGGATCGGCCCGGTCGTCGCGCAGCAGCTCGAGTTTTTGCGCAAGCTGGACGGCGTCAGCGTGACGCCCATCCCGACGCGGGCCGACTTTCTCAAGCTGCTGAACAACCCGGATGCCGCCGAGCA
Source organism: Roseiflexaceae bacterium (assembly GCA_042408595.1). Taxonomy (GTDB): domain Bacteria; phylum Chloroflexota; class Chloroflexia; order Chloroflexales; family Roseiflexaceae; genus JBHOQX01. The sequence continues at coordinate 28,662 of JBHOQX010000070.1, forward strand.
GGTACTGTACTTCTACTGCCACGCGGTCAGCAACCTGCCGGGCGAGCCGGCCGGGGTAGCGGCGTCTAAGTTCAAGCTGTCGGACGCGGACGTCACCCTGGAGGACATGGACATCGAGGCGCCGGCCGGGGCCGACCGCGCGTTGAAGAGCGCGCCGCTGGTCTTCATCAACGCCTGCCAGAGCGCCGAACTGAGCCCGTATCTGTATGACGGCCTGGTGCCGTACCTGGTGGCGAAAGGCATGCGCGGCGTGGTCGGCACGGAGGCGGATACGCCGGTGGCCTTCGCCGCCGAGTTCGCGCAGGAGTTTCTGCGGCGTTTCACCGCCGGTGGGCAGCCGCTAGGCGAGCTGCTGCTGGCGCTGCGGCGCGAGTATGCCGGACAGAAGAACAACCTGATGGGGCTGCTCTACGCGCTATACAGCGATGGGAGCGTAGTGGTACGGCGCGGGTAGGCGCCTGTACCAGAGAGCTACTCTTTCACGCTGCCGATAAGGACACCCTTAACGAAGTAACGTTGTAAGAAAGGATAAAGGAGCAAGACCGGCACGGTTGCAACGATGATGGTCGCATATTTGATGGTCTGACCGATTTGCTCTACATCGCCGCTGGCTGCGCCGGTCGTCATGCCTTCGACGTTAGAAGAGATCAGGATCTCGCGAAGTATAAGTTGTAGCGGATAAAGCTCGCGATTCCGCAGATAAATCAGTGCATTGAAGTATGCATTCCAGTGACCGACTGCGTAGAACAGCGTAATAACCGCCATAGCAGGCAGCGAAAGCGGAATGATAATACGGAAGAGGATGGTCCAATCGCTGGCCCCGTCTAGCCTGGCGGCTTCTTCGAGCGCTTCTGGTACGGCCTCGAATGATGTTTTGAGAACTAAAAGATTCCAGGTGTTGATCGCGCTCGGAACAATCACTGCCCAGATCGTATCGGTCAGGTTCAATGTCTTGCTCACAAGAAGATAGGTTGGAATGAGACCTCCGCTGAAGAACATCGTAAAAACGATCAGGAACATCATCAGTTTTTTCCAGAGCAGGCTTTTCCTCGACAACACATAGGCGCCAAGGCTTGTTAAGAAGAGGTTGATAACCGTTCCCAGCACAACATAGGTCAGTGTATTTCGATACCCAGTGCCGATAGAAGGATTCCCGAGAACGCGTTGGTATGCTTCAAGCGTGAATCCAAGCGGTTTAAATAAAATGCCACGGTATTGCGCAACATCTGCCGGTTCGCTCAAAGAGGCGAATAAAACGTACACAAATGGGTAAAGCGTCGCCAAACTGAGCGCTGAGAGCAGGATGACGTTTATTGTATCGAATAGTCTGTCTCCAAGACTTTTCCTCATGCTACCCCCCTTCTGGGTGCTTGGGCCGCCCCAGGTTGTATCCTCACACGTGCCAGCCCTTCGCTGCCGCCCAGAGGCCGCCTGCATAGCGCCTGGGGCGTTTCTGTGAGCAACGTGCCCTCCGCCCTGCTTATCGTGCGCGGCGAGGGGCCGGAGGGGCGTATGTGGCGCACGCAGGCGCCGCATACCCTCCCCGCTTACCAGAGGCTGCTCTCAGCGAAACGGCGACTCATCCGATTGGCGATCAGCAGCAACGCGAAGTTAATGACTGAATTGAACAGTCCGACCGCCGCGCTGTAGCCGTAGTCGGAGCCTAATATCCCCTTTCGGTAGACATAGGTCGATATGACATCAGCGGTCTCGTAGATTAACGGATTGTAGAGCAGTATCGTTTTCTCATACCCCAGGCTCATGACTGTGCCGATGCGTAGGATCAGAAGGAGCATAATGGTGGGTATGATGCCAGGAATCGTGATATGCCAGATCTGGCGAAAACGCCCGGCGCCGTCCACCCGTGCGGCCTCGTAGAGCGCGGGGTCGATCATTGTAATTGCTGCCAGATACACGATCGAACCCCAGCCGACAGTTTGCCATATTCCCGATACGACGTAAATAAACCAGTACCACCGCGGATCTTGCAGGAACGCGATTGGAGCGACGCCGAAATTGGTAAGGATATTGTTGGCCAGGCCGTCTCTTGCAAGGAAGTCGATGACCATTCCCACTATCACCACAATTGAAACGAAGTGTGGCATGTATGTGATTGTTTGAACGGTGCGCTTAAATGATTCGCTTGTGACTTCATTCAGCAGTAATGCTAAAATGATCGGTGCAGGAAAGCCGAGTACGATATCGAGCACGTTGATCGCCAGGGTATTACGCACTATGCGCCAGAAATAAGGTCCGTTGAAGAACTCGATAAAGTTCTCAAGGCCGACCCAGGGGCTGCCCCAGATGCCTCGCGAGGGCATGTAGTCTTTAAATGCGATGATGGCACCATACATCGGAATATAGTGGAATACGATGTAATGGGCGATAACTGCCAATGCCATCAGGTAGACTGCCTTATTCCGGCGGAAGTCTCGAACAATCAGCGATCCCAGCTGTGAGCGCCGAGATGGGGTCGGGAGCGAAACGGTTGTGCGTGCCATTTTCATGCGATATCCCTCCGCTGGTCCGGCCGCCGGCGCGCTGCGCTGGGCGCCGATAGGGGCCGATGCGATACAGCGCGGCCTGCGTCGTATCGCACCGGCTGACACACGTTGTTATGGTCGTTTGTTGTATCTTTCAAGCGCCGCCTGCTGAATCTGAACCGCTTCGTCGATTCCCATTTCCTTGAGTTCATTGACGAAGCCATCCCAGCTATCCAGCGGCTGCGCGCCCGTCAACACCTTGGCGAACACTTCCTGGTAGCGGGTGTCGACATCGGTCATGATCTTGCCAAACCGCCGGCTTTCTTCCTGGGTCGGCGTGACAGGCGGCATCAGACGCTCGTTGGTTGGCTGTGACCAGATCTGCACCGCCTCCCGCTGCTCCGGCAGGCTGCCATACTGCTCGCCATAGCGCTTGTCTTGCACAAAGGGACCGCCGAAGTTCGCCCGGCAATGCTGTGCCATCGCTTGCGCCACCGGCAGCCCCTGCGGGTTCTTCATCACCAGATCGGTATATTTGGGGTACCCGTTCACCATGGTATAGCTGAGCCCTTCGACGCCGAAGTTGAACAGCATGTGTCCGGCCTCGCTGTAGCCATAGTCGAGCCACTTGACGGTCTCGATCACATGCTTGTTCGCGGTTGTGATCGCCGCGCTGGTCGGGCCAGGATAGACGTTGTCGCGCTGGCCCAGGATGGGTTTGTCGCCGGGTTTCAGCGTGGGGTACGGGACGCCCACCAGCTTGAAATTTGGATCTTTATCCCGCATCAGGCCCATGAATTTGCCGATCCCGCTGCCGGATCGCATGATCATCGAGCCGGACTGCCCGCCTGTCACTTTAGCATCGAAGGCCTTCTGATCCATGGTGACAACATCCGGATCGATGAGTTTGTCGTTGTACCATTGGACGATGGTCTTCAAGAACTCTTTATACTCCGGCTGCAGCGGCCCATAGTGCACCTTGCCGTTCACCTGATAGAAGCCGGTCGTGATTCCCCAGGCGCCGATAAAAGCATGCTCTCCGAACGCCCGCAGCACAGTGGTGTCCAGCCACGGCGTGAAGGGCCACTCGTCGTCCTTGCCGTTGCCATTAAGATCTTTGCCCTTCAGCGAACGGAGCATCGTCTGCCATTCGTCGATCGTCGTCGGCATGCTCAGGCCGGCTTTGTCGAGCCAGTCCTTGCGAACGACCGGCCCTGAGAAAACTAGCAGGAATGGGTCGCCGCGCAGGAACGGGAAGCAGTAGATGTCGCCTTCATCGGTAACGATCTGCTTCCTCCAATCGGGGTGCTCATCCAGCACGCGCTTGAGATTCGGGGCATGCTGGTCGATCAGGTCGTTGAGGCGGACGATCACACCGTCCCGCAGCGCTTTTGCCGGGCCGCCCGGGAACGTCAGCCAGTTTGTTTCGATGATAGCCGGGTACTTGCCTGAAGCGATCATAAGGTTGAACTGCTCGTCCCGCTGCGCAGGATCGAGTGGCGGGTGCTGGAAATCGATATGGATGCCGGTGCGTTTTTCCAGCTCCCGATAACAGCTCATGTCGTTGTAGCTCTTCAGGGTGGCCGCTACGTTTCCGCTGATTCCGGTCCAGTAGGTGAGCGTGAGCGGCTCTTTCACGATTGGCAGCCCCTCGGCGGCCGGGGCGGTGGTGGCCGCCGGGGCAGTGGTGGCCGCCGGGGCGGTGGCAGGAGCGCCGGCCTGGCCGGGTGTGGGCGCCGGCGCAGCGGGCGTGCCACATGCCGCCATGAGCATCGTTCCGGCGCCGATGCTCACCGATCGCAGAAAGTCGCGCCGGGTCCATGTGCGGGCCATAAGGGTTCCTCCTTTGGAATTGGCTATACCCGTCAACACCAATGTTGGTTGGCGGCACTCCTGGCGGGCGTTCGCCGGGCGGCGTATCTGGCTGCTGGCGGCTCCGCGTGTGCGCTGTGGTGCTCCCATCGGCCGCTCAGACGTAGGCGCGATACGCTTCGCACACACGCGCAAGCACGACATCGCCCGGCATGTTCCAGATCGCCCGATTGAAAATTTCGACTTCGATCGGGCCGTCGTAGCCCGCGGCATCCACGGCCCGGCGCAAACGGCGCACGTCGATCACGCCGTCGCCCATCATGCCGCGGCCGAGCAGCGGATCCGGCAGCGGAGTCAGCCAGTCATTCACATGCAATCCGACGATCCGCCCGCGCGCCCGCGCGATCTGGGCATCGATCTGTGGGTCCCACCACACATGGTAGACATCGATGACGACGCCGACCGTCTGCGCCGGGAACTGCTCGGCGATCAGCAGCGCCTCGGCGAGGGTGACAATCACCGAGCGGTCGGCGGCGTACATGGGATGCAGCGGCTCGATCCCGAGTCGGATGCCGCAGGCGCTGGCATCGTGCACGATCGCCGCGATGCCCTCGATGACCATCTGACGCGCGGCGCCGATGTCGCGTCCGACCAGCCCGCCACAGACCAGCACCAGCACGGGGGCGCCGAGCTCGGCAGCCTCGTGGATCGCCCGGCGATTGTCGTCGATCCGGGCAGCGCGCTCGGCGGCCGAGGCGGCGACGAACATGCCGCCGCGACACAGGCTCGATACCTTGAGCCCGGCATCGCGCACCAGACGTGCGCTCTGCTGCAGGCCGGCCTCGGCGACTTTGTGCCGCCACAGCCCGATCGCCGGGATGTGCGCGCGTGCGCACCCATCAACCGTTTCGGCCAGGCTCCACGGCTCAGTGGTGGCCTGGTTGAGGCTCAGGCGCGCAATGCCCGGGTCCGCTACCATGTCGCCTCCTGCTCCAGGCCCGCCAGCGCGAGCACGTGCCGCATGCGATGCGCGGCGCACACGGGATCCCGCAGTACCCCGGCCTGCTCCGCATGCACAAACAGCTCCGCGAGATGCACGATCGACCGGGCGCTCTCCTGGCCGCCGAGCATGCGAAAATGGCGCTGATGGCCGTTGAGGTAGGCCAGAAACACGACCCCCGTCTTGTAAAAGCGCGTTGGGGATTGGAACATATGGCGCGCGAGCGGAAGGGTGGGGGCCAGAAGCGCCTCGTAACGGCCCAGATCGCCGGCATCGAGCGCATGCAGCGCCGCCGCTGCCACCGGCGCAATCGCATCGAAGATCCCGAGCAAGGCGTGGCTGTACCCGCGCGCGTCACCCCGGATCAGCTCGACATAATGAAAGTCGTCACCGGTATAGACCTTGACATGGGGCGGCACGCGGCGGCGCAGGGCGATCTCGCGGTCTTTGTCCAGCAGCGATAGCTTGATACCGTCGATCGCCTGGGGATGCGCATGCATGAGTTGCACTACGGTGTCCATCGCAACGTCAAGATCGTGCGCCCCCCAGTAGCTGGCCAGCTCGGGATCGAACATCGCGCCGAGCCAGTGCAGGATCACGGGCTGCCGCACCTGCGACAGAATGCGATCATAGACCGCCAGATAATCGTCTGCGGTCGAGGCGCAGGCGGCCAGCGCCCGACTGGCCATGAGGATGATCCGCCCCCCGATATGCTCTACGAAGGAGCACTGTGTCTCATAGGCGTCGATGATCTCCGCGAGCCGCCTGTCCGGACGGGGCGGCAGGTGGTCGGTCCCGGCGCCGCAGGCGATCGTGCCGCCCACGCTGCGCGCCTCGGCGACCGAGCGCCGGATCAACTCTTGCGCGGCCGGCCAGGTGAGCCCCATGCCGCGCTGGGCGGTGTCCATCGCCTCGGCGACGGCCAGCCCCATCGACCAGAGGTAGCGCCGATAGGCAAGCGTCGCCTCCCAGTCGATACACGCATCCGCGGTTGGATCGACCGTCCGTAACGGGTCGCAGACCACGTGGGCAGCGGCATAGGCGACCCGGGCACGCCCCGGCGCGGCGGGCGGCGGTACCGGCTCGCGCCGGCCGGGCTGGTATGGCACCAGCGTGCCATCGGATCGCGGCAGCAGCAAGGTCAGCGCCATCGTGCCTCCACCTATATCCGCAGCTCGGGGACATCGATCCAGCGCCGTTCTCGCCACGACTGCAACCCCAGTTCGGCGAGTTGCACCCCTTTGGCGCCTTCGAACAGATCGTGGGGAAACGGCGTATCACCGACGACATGGCGCAGGAACATCTCCCATTGCACCTTGAACGCGTTATCGAATGTCTGATTGTCGGGCACCTCCTGCCAATCTTTGCGGTAATCACGAACATCGGGGACGTCGGGGTTCCAGGATGCGCGTGGCGTATTCACGCGGTGCTGCGTCCAGCAGCGGTGCAGGCCGGCAACGGCGCTGCCTTCCGTTCCGTCGACCTGAAGGATGAGCAGATCATCGCGATACACGCGAACGGCCCATGAAGAGTTCATCTGGGCGATGATGCCACCTTCTAGTTCGAATGTGGCATAAGCTGCATCTTCAGCCGTCGCGCGATAAGAAAACCCGTTCTCGTCCACGCGCTGCGGGATATGTGTCGCACCTATGCTCGAAACAGAACGCACAGGGGCGAAAATATTCTCTAAAAGATATCTCCAATGGCAGAACATATCCACGATAATTCCACCGCCATCCTCGTTCCGGTAGTTCCAGGATGGACGCTGTGGCGTCTGCCAGTCGCCTTCGAAAACCCAATAACCGAACTCGCCGCGAACCGCAAGAATATCCCCGAAGAAACCACTATCTACCAGTCGCTTCAGCTTTAGCATACCGGGCAAAAAAAGTTTGTCTTGCACGACACCGTTCTTGACGCCGGCGTCGCGTGCGCGTCGTGCCAGGCGTAGCGCGGAATCCAGCGTGGCCGCCGCTGGCTTTTCACAATACACATGTTTCCCAGCGGATATAGCGGAAAGGACGCTCTCTTCGCGTCTTGATGTGCTTTGTGCGTCGAAATAGATAATATTGTCGGGATCTTCCAAACAATCGTCGATACGAGTGCTCCAGCGCTTAATATGATATGCTTTTGCGAGAGACTCTAATTTCTCGGGATTTCTCCCAACCAGGACTGGCACCGGTACGACCCGGCTGCCGTCCGGCAGAAGCACCCCGCCTTGATCGCGTATTGCGACGATCGAACGCGCCAGATGATGATTCGTCCCCATCCTTCCAGTGACACCGTTCATGATGATGCCGATGGTACGTTGCGCCATAGGTAGACCTTGCGGCCGCCTGCAGGAAAGCGAACGCCAGCGCCCCTCAGGCGACAGAACAAGCGGGCTGCATGACGTCGTGTCGGTGGATGTGAGAAAACGTTTTCTAAGCTCGTGCTCATCCTAGCACCCAGGGTGCAGTTTGTCAACCCCCCATTTTCCGCCAGTCGTGTGACCACTATGTTCCTCATTGGGAAGGCTTATATTGAAGATCTCCTCCATATAGCCTGCTGCACAGCCATCTAAAGTGAGAGCCCGGCCTGGGTGATGCAACCTTGGATGACGTGCGGCTTATGCCGGAGGCGAGCCGTCGCCAAGCGCAACTCGTAGCGTAGCTGAGTCCGGTTCCGACACACGACGT
>JBHOQX010000078.1:0-7091 GCA_042408595.1 Roseiflexaceae bacterium
GTTACAACCGCTTTCGGCTCGTAGAGAGCACTGAAACTCATCAGCATATAGTCAACGACGCTATCCAGTTCGTGTTACAACCGCTTTCGGCTCGTAGAGAGCACTGAAACCTATGCACGTCGCCAGCCGATTGTGCTCCCCAAGGTTACAACCGCTTTCGGCTCGTAGAGAGCACTGAAACTAGGTAGGCCCTCCTTGTATCGTCAGGGAGCGGGAGCCGGTTACAACCGCTTTCGGCTCGTAGAGAGCACTGAAACTGATTGACGTGTACTCCAGGGCGCAGTCGCAGGCCGGGTTACAACCGCTTTCGGCTCGTAGAGAGCACTGAAACTGCTCGTAGTCGGCAGCCAGCTTACGCTCGACCTGGTTACAACCGCTTTCGGCTCGTAGAGAGCACTGAAACTTGCGGAGGCTTATTCTTCGATGGTGGCCTCGATGGTTACAACCGCTTTCGGCTCGTAGAGAGCACTGAAACTTGTTATCGCGGCCGGCTACGGTGTCGGTAAGACCCGTTACAACCGCTTTCGGCTCGTAGAGAGCACTGAAACGCATATTCGAGTTCTGGACAGCAGTGCTCCACGGGTTACAACCGCTTTCGGCTCGTAGAGAGCACTGAAACGGCTCGAAGTGGGCCGGCTCCTTACCCGCGTTGAGTTACAACCGCTTTCGGCTCGTAGAGAGCACTGAAACCTTCACCGAGCACTTCACCGCCGTAACGCTTTACAGTTACAACCGCTTTCGGCTCGTAGAGAGCACTGAAACGTCAACTCTTGGTGGACCGGGCAGGTACTCGAACAGTTACAACCGCTTTCGGCTCGTAGAGAGCACTGAAACTCTTAGATACCGGTATAGCCGCCAGCGCGGCGCGAATCTCTGCCGCGAAGCGGTCGAGTACATACTGCATGCGTTGGCTTCCTCCACAGTGAGCTCTGCGGAGGATTGCACCACCGTGCACGGGTAGCGCGGGCACGGCCGCGCGGTGGTGGTTGGGCTTGTCGGCGACATCGGCCAGAAACGGGCTGAGGTAGACCATCACACGGATGCCAGCCGTCGCCAGATCGTCGCGCCGTTGCTGCAGCGGAGCCGCCTGTGCAGCACTGCCGCGCCAGCTTCGAGCGCGAACGCCTCGATCAGTTGATCCGTGCAGATCGCGCTGCGCCGGTCATGGAAGAAGAACATGCCGCGCGCTTCTGCGACCGTTTCGCTCCCGTGCGCTGCGGCCACAAAGCCCTGGCCGGGCAGCGTCTGCCACAGCACCCGCTCCGGCGCATCCTGATGGGTGATGCGCGCCGCGCCGTCACGCGCCGTTTCTCAATGTACCCGCAACAGGCCGATGCCCAGGGCCTGATCCGCCAGCGTAGACGCGACGCGCAACGGGCCGCTGAGCGGCCGTTCAGCAGAGGCGCGCTGTGCCATGCGCGCGCCCATAGGCAGCAGCGCGAGCAGCAGCGCCAGGCTTAGGTGTGCAAGCAGTCGTCGCAGGCTGGTGTTCGGTAGTTTTAGGTGTGCGATTCTAATGCACCAATGAGCTCGCGTAACAGATGCTTAAGTTCGGCGAATCGATCTGCGCCGAGATACCGACTCCATTCGCATTCCACCTGCGCGATAATCCGACGTGCCGCCGCGTCCAGCATGCGCCCGCGCTCGGTCAGTTGTACCAGGCGTGCCCGCTTGTCGCTGGGATCGGCCACCCGCGCTACATAGCCGCGCGCTTCCAAATGGTCGATCAAGTAGCCCATCGATTGCTTGGTGATCTGTGCCCGCTCTGCGAGTTCCGTGGCGCGCACACCCTCGGGCCGCATGTGTTGAAAGACGACAAGGTGCGCTGGACTGAGATCATCAAAGCCGGCTTGCCTGAGACCGGCGTGAATCCGCTCAACGATAACTTGAAACGGAATGCGCAACAGCGCGCCGAGCATGTACTGATCCGCGTCGTCGCCGCTCATGGTTAGCGCAGCTCCTGCTTGACAAGATGGTAAGATAGTCTTATTATATAGTCAGATGATTTTACTAATTGTAGCGTAAGGAGGAGCGCCATGGCAACAACCCCTGTTCCCTACGTTCGTACCCATGCTGAGGGCGAGTCGATCTGGTTTTTGGGTACACTCATGACGATCAAGGCAGGCACCGCCGAAACTGCCGGTCAATTCAGCCTGATCGAACAAACGCTGCCTCTCGGATTTGCGCCGCCGCTGCATGTCCATCATGCTGAGGACGAGGCGTTCTACATTCTGGAAGGCTCGTTCACCTTTTATTGTGGGGACCAGACGCTGGCGGCTCCTGCCGGTTCGTTTGTGTATCTGCCCAAAGATCTACCGCATAGTTTTCGTGTGGACCAGGCGCCGGCGCGCCTGCTCCAATGGACCATACCCGCCGGCTTTGAGCGCTTCCACGTGGAGGTCGGCGAGCCCGCGCCGCAGCTGACACTCCCGCCGCCAGGTCCTCCCGCGGTTGACAAGCTCTTGGCTCTGGCACCGAACTATCAGGTGGAGATCCTTGGTCCGCCGCCAGGCTGGTAGTGCTCCTCAGCATGCGGCAAAGGCGTTGATCGCCGCGCGCAGCTCGTCGTAGGCGTGCAGCACCGCGAAGTGTGGGAACTCGGCGATAATGTTGGCCGGTGGCCGAAAGAGCAGGCCCTGCTCGGCGGCGGCCAGCATCGCCGTGTCGTTGTAGGAGTCACCAACGGCCAGCACGCGAAAGCCCAGCCCCTGCAGGGCGCGCACGCTCTCACGCTTGCCATGGTGCATGCGCATGCAGTACGCCACGATCATACCGTCGGCGTCGATCTCCAACGAGTTGCAGAACAGCGTCGGATAGCCCAGCTGTGCCATCAGCGGTGCGGCGAACTCATAGAAGGTGTCCGACAAGATGATGCACTGATAGTGCGCGCGCAGCCAGGCGAGAAACTCGGCTGCGCCCGGCAGCGGCGTCAGCATGGCGATCACCGCCTGGAGGTCGGCCCGGGGTCAAGCCGTGTTGCCGCAGCGTAGCGATGCGCCGTCGCATCAGCTCATCGGTAGTCATGCAAACGTAGTAATACCGCGTTTGGCGCGACAGTGAGCGTTATAGTCGTGGATGAAATACCAGAGCGCACCGATGTGATTCGCCAGCTTTTTCGAGAACGAGAGCGTCTTGCGGACGAGCCGACTGCAGCGCTGGCGAAGAGTGTTGTTGAAGCGTTCAATGTGATTGGTTTGGCCGGACTGTCTTTGCCAACGGGTCGATAACGCTTGGAGGGCAGGATCGCAGCATACGCCTCCCAGAAATCGGTGTAGCAGACGGCACATTGGCGATAGACAGCCGGAAGGGAGGCCCACAGTCGCCGCGCCATCGCTTTCGTGCGAGCACCAACCGCTATTCCCACGATCTCGCGCGTTTCTCGGTTGATTGCCAGCCGAATCCACTTCCGGCAGCGTTTCTTGCCCACGAAGGACCAGAGTTCGTCGCACTCGAGGACCACGTGCCCTTTTTTTGCTCCGTGATGGTCACAGAGCGTGGAACAGCAGCATCTTTGGTATTGACGTTGTATTGGAGCCAGCGTGCAGAAACACCGGTCGCCCGCACGATGCCCGCCAGTGACATGCGTTCCAGCAGCAGGTTATCGACCAGGTGTTTGGTTGCAGTCGTGATGCGCGATTGTGCTGGGTTCGCGACACACTGGCGCCGGCAGTCGTTGCACATCCATTTGGGTTTACCGTTCTGGATCGACCCGTTTTTCACGACCCGTGTTTCCTGACATCGTGGACACAGCATCGGTCTGATCTCCCTGTCACTTTTCCGCTTCCTGATCAGGTAGGATACCATCACTACTGCTTGCATGACTACCCAGCTCATCGTCATCGGGTAGGTCGCGCGTCGTCAGGCGCAGCTCGGCGATGCCGGTGCGCTCATCGCCCGGCACACACGCTCCCTGGCGCGGGCCGTCGAGGCGTGTGCCCGGAGCATCGAGCGAGCCACGAAGATCGCTGATGGCCCCGGGCGGGATGCCGGCGTTGATCACCCCACTATTGCTGCCGACCACCGGCCCGCTCACCACGCCGCCGGTGATCGTGACGCTGCCGCCCGGCACGGGCCAGGGCGCGGCTGGCGGCGCGGGCGGCGCGGCGTCGTCCGGGTGATCCTCGACGGCGACGCCCCAGCCGCGCAGGATGCCCTTGATCCGGGCGATGTTTGCCCGCGCCTCGACGATGCCGTTGGCGACGGCGGGGGTGACAAACGCCGCGCCCTGGAGGTCGCGCTGTTGCAGATACAGCGCCAGGTTGCGCCGGTTGATACGCAGCAGCTCCTGCTGGTGGGCGATATCGTCGGTGGCCATGCGTTTGCCTCGCATTCAGATCATGGGCGGACGACCGGCAGGGGACGAATGCGCACCTGGGCAAGGTCAAGGTCGCCCGCTGCCGCTATGACCGGTCTCCGCCCCTCGTCTCTCGTCCAAACGTCCTTCATCTTCGGTCCACCCGACGCCTCACGCCGTCTTCACTGGGGCCGCCTGCTCCAGGCCCAGATCTTTGACGCTCTGCTCGCGCATCGCAAACTTCTGCACCTTGCCGGTCACGGTCATCGGAAAGGCATCGACGAATCGGACATAGCGCGGGATCTTGTAATGCGCGATCTGTCCGCGGCAGAACTCCCGAATCTCCTCCTCGCTGGCCGTCTCGCCCTCGCGCAGGATCACCCAGGCCATGATCTCCTCGCCGTACTTCGCGTCCGGCACGCCGATCACCTGCACGTCGCGGATTTTCGGATGGGTATAGAGGAACTCCTCGATCTCGCGCGGGTAGACATTCTCACCACCGCGGATGATCATGTCCTTGATACGCCCGACGATGTTGACATACCCCTCCTCGTCCATCACCGCCAGGTCGCCGGTGTGCATCCAGCGCGCCGGGTCGATCGCTTTCGCCGTCGCCTCTGGGTTGTCCCAGTAGCCGAGCATCACGCTGTAGCCGCGGGTGCACAGCTCGCCCGGCGTGCCGATCGGCACGACCGCCCCGCGCTCGTCCACGATCTTGACCTCCACGAACGGATGCACCTGCCCGACCGTGCCGACCTGCTTCTCCAGCGGCGCACCGATCCGCGTCTGGAAGCTCACCGGGCTGGTTTCGGTCATGCCATAGCAAATCTCGACATCGTGCATGTGCATCAGCGTCTTCACGCTCTTCATCACCTCAACCGGGCAGGGCGAGCCGGCCATCACGCCGGTGCGCAGGCTGCGCAGGTCGTAGTGGGCGAACTCCGGGTGGTTCAGCTCGGCGATAAACATGGTCGGGACGCCGTACAGCGCGGTGGCGCGCTCAGCCTGGACGGCTTCCAGCACCGCCTTTGGGTCGAAGCCGTCGCTCGGGTAGATCATCGTCGCGGCGTGGGTCATGCAGCCCAGGTTCCCCATGACCATACCGAAGCAATGGTAGAGCGGCACGGGGATGACCAGCCGGTCCTTGTCGGTGAAGTGCATCAGCTCGGCGACGAAGTAACCGTTGTTGAGGATGTTGTGATGGCTGAGGGTTGCGCCCTTGGGGTAGCCGGTGGTGCCGCTGGTGTACTGGATGTTGATCGGGTCGTCGAACTGCTGCTCGCGCTGGCGTTCGGCCAGGGCCGCGGGCGCCACGTCGTCCGCCTGGGCCAGCAGGTCGCCCCAGCTCAGCATCCCCGGCGCGCGCTCCTCGCCCAGGCGCACCACGGCGCGCAGCGGCGAGGCGGCCAGGTCGGGGTAAAGCTGCTGGATCATCGCGGTGTAGTCGGAGGTCTTGAAGCGCGGCGCGATCACCAGATAGCGGCAGCCGGACTGAGTGAGGGCGTACTGCACTTCGTGCAGGCGGTAGGCAGGGTTGATGTTGACCAGGATGGCGCCGATCTTGGCGGTGGCGAACTGGGTGATCGCCCATTCGGCACAGTTCGGCGCCCAGATACCGACGCGCTCGCCCTTCGCCACGCCGAGCGCCATGAGCGCCCGGGCACAGCGGTCGACCTCGGCGCGCAGCGCGCGGTAGGTGTAGCGCAGCCCCTGGTGGCGCGAGACCAGCGCCTCGTTGTCCGGGTACTGCGCTGCGATCCGGTCGAACATGTCGCCGATGGTGATGCCGAGGAGCGGTTTGTCGCTCGTGCCGCTGACGTAGCTCAGCTTCGTCATCATCGATCCTCCTTGTGTCACGCGAAGGACGCGTCGCGCACGAAAGCGGTGGTATGCGAGCGCAGGGTGCGAACGGGATGCGATCATTATACTCGGTCTGCCGCCGCTGTGCCCTCCCTGGGCGCCGCTGCGCCTCCGTTCCCTCCCGGCGGCTCGACCTGGAATGGCTCAAAACACCGCGTCAACCGCCAGCGCATGCGCCAGGCGGCGGCGGTACTCGCGGCGTGGGATCTCGATCGTGCCGAACTGGAGCATGTGCGTGCCGACGATGTACTGCGAGTCGAGCAGGACGAACCCGCCGCGCCGCAGGCGCGCGACCAGATGCACCAGCGCGACCTTGCTGGCGTCCCGCTCGCGGCTGAACATGCTCTCGCCGGCGAAGAGGCCGTGCAACGCCACGCCATAGAGCCCGCCGGCCAGCCGGCCGTCGCGCCAGACTTCGACGCTGTGGGCGAAGCCGAGCTCGTGAAGGCGCAGGTAGGCGGCGCGCATCTCGGCATTGATCCAGGTCGTCTCGCGGCCTGGAGCGGGCGCGGCGCAGCCGTCGATCACTGCGGCGAAGGCGGTGTCCACGCGGATCTCCCAGCCGCCGTTGCGCACAGTGCGCGCCAGCCGCCGCGGGACGTGAAAGGCGTCCAGCGGGATGATCGCCCGCGGGTCCGGGTCGTAGAAGGCGATCGCGCCGTCTTCGTCGGGCATCGGGAAGAGGCCCTGCGAGTAGGCCCAGATCAGGACTTCGGGGGAGAGCTTCACCGGTGATGCATGCGACATAGATTGGGTATCGATCGGCGCTTCTGAGCGCGTGTCGTACGCTGCGCGGCTATAGCCTGCTGTACTAAAACCTAAATCGGCATGGTATCATGCCGGCTATGAGTACAGAACGCAAACCGACCGATTGGCGCGAAGGGCGCCGGTTGCGCGCCTGGGAGTTGCACGAACAGGGCTGGCAGAATAAGCAGAT
>JBHOQX010000079.1:0-34378 GCA_042408595.1 Roseiflexaceae bacterium
ATCTGCTTATTCTGCCAGCCCTGTTCGTGCAACTCCCAGGCGCGCAACCGGCGCCCTTCGCGCCAATCGGTCGGTTTGCGTTCTGTACTCATAGCCGGCATGATACCATGCCGATTTAGGTTTTAGTACAGCAGGCTATAGTCGGCTTGCCGCAGCCGCTCGGCCCGATCATGCCGAGAATCGTCCCGGAAGAGAGCGGGTTGAGGTCTGGTCGAAAATGGCGGTCGTCTCGTTGAAGCGCAGGTTGACACCCCGCGCATCGATCGTCGCCGGCTGGCGTCTGGCTGCAGTCACGGACATGCTCCCCGGCGGCGCGCACTGGACACGGATCGAGACGGCTCCCGCGCGGCACGAGTCACGGGCGTATAATAGCAGGGGTCAGGGGATAGAAGGGTGAGGATGGAGCACGGAAGGCGCCTTTCGCAGGACGCGGTACCGACGTTGAACGTTGTCTCGCAGCCCTCTCCGATTTGTCGCGATGCGCGTCGTGGCCCCTTCAGGCGATACGCCAATCCGCGCAGGATCGCTATATGCTGAACTCTGAACTCGCCATGCGCACACTATCGCTCGCCGGAAGCTGGGAGTTCCGCTTCGAGGATGAGGCGGGCTGGCGGCCGATCGCCGTGCCCGGCTGCTGGGAGGAGGCCGGCGCGCCGAAGGATCGCCCCGGGCCGGCCTGGTACCGCACGGTCGCGAACATACCGGCGGCCTGGGCGGGGGCGCGGCTCTGGCTGCGCTTCGGCGCGGTCAGTTATGATTGCACGGTCTTCGTGAACGGTGCGGAGGTCGGGCGGCATACCGGCGCGTGGGACGCCTTCGCCGTCGAGATCACCGGCGCGGCGCATGCCGGCGCGCCCGCCGAGGTGCTGGTGCGCGTCGAGAAGCCGGCCAGTCTGCGGGCCGGCCCCGGCTCCGAGGCCCTGCCGGGGGCCTTCCCGCTCTGCGAGACATTGTCGGGCTTCCTGCCGTACGTCTGGGGCCACATGTTCGGTGGCATCTGGCAGGAGGCGGCGCTCGCCGCTACCGGCGCGGCGGTCTTCGGCGATGTCCACCTGCGCGGCGGCCCGGACGGCCGGGTGTCGCTCCGGGCCGAGCTCTCCGCACCCGCCCCGCTGTCGCTCGAACTGTCTGATCCCACCGGGCGCGTGCTGCTGCGCGAGACCTTGCGGGCGGAGCAGGCGCAGCCGCACGGACAGGGCGTGTCTTTTCCCGCTTCCGGAAGCGATGCGGCGCCCGCCGGCCACCGGCTGTCGCCCGGCGGCCAGGGCCCGCCGGCCACCACGCAGCAGGCCACATTCGTCATCCCCGAGCCGCGCCCCTGGTCGCCGCACGACCCGGCGCTGTACACCGCCCGCCTCTCCACGCCCGACGGCGACGCGCGAACGGTGCGCTTCGGGCTGCGCACGCTGGCGGCGGACGGCGCGACCATCCGGCTCAACGGCGCGCCGGTCTACCCGCGACTGGCGCTCTCGTGGGGCTGGTACGCGGGGATGCTCCACCCGAACCCCGGGCCGGCGCGCGTGCGCGCCGACCTGCTGCGGCTGCGTAGCCTGGGCTACAACGGTGTCAAGCTGTGTTTGTGGGTGCCGCCGCCGTACTATTTCGACCTGGCGGACGAGCTGGGGATGCTGTTGTGGCTGGAGTTGCCGATGTGGCTGCCGCAGGTCACCCCGTTCTTTCGCGCCCAAACCCCGGCGGAGTACGAGCGAATCGTGCGGCAGGTGCGCAACCATCCGTCCATGATTGTTTACACCCTCGGCTGCGAGTTGAACCGGGCCGTCGGGCCGGAGGTGCTGGGGTCGCTCTACGCGCTGGTGAAGGGGCTGGCCGGCGACGCGCTGGTGCGCGACAACAGCGGCTCTGGCGAGGCGTACGGCGGCCTGCTGGTCGAGTACGCCGACTTCTACGACTATCACTTCTACAGCGACCTGCCGTTCCTGCGCGGCCTGCTGGACAGCTTCGCCCCCCGCTGGCGCCCGGCGCAGCCGTGGCTCTTCGGTGAGTTTTGTGACTACGATGCCTTCCGTGACCCGCGCCCGCCTGGCGGGCGTTCGGCGGATGGTGGGCGGCCGCCGAACGCCGGTCAGTCGTCTGGCATCGCCGAAACAGGCCCGGCCGGTGTTCGCCCCGCGTCGTTCGTCCGCCGGGGGTCTCGCGCATCACACATCTTGCAGCAGGCGCCGTTGCCCTGGTGGCGCAGCCCCGACCCGGCGGTGAACCCGCAGGGGGCGCGCTGGCTGATGGATGCGCCCTACCAGGAGGAGCGCCTGCGCGCGGCTGGCCTGCTCGAACGGGGCGCCGAGCTGGAGGCGATCTCCGTCCGACACGCGCTGCTGCATCGCAAATACACGCTGGAGCTGGTGCGCGCCTACCACGAGGTCAGCGGCTATGTCGTCACCGGCGAGGCCGACACACCGATCTCGACCGCCGGCATGTGGGACGACGCCGGGCGGCTGCGCTTCGCGCCGGAGGCATTTCGCGCCTTCAACGACGACCTGGTCGCGCTGGTCGGGTGGGGGCGGCGGCGCGCCTGGGTGGCCGGCGGCGACCGCGCCGCGCCGTGGGATGTCTGGAGCTACCCCGCCGGCGCGCTGGTGCGCCCGCACCTGATCGCCGCACACTACGGGCGGGCGCGCGGCCCGGCGCATGTCGCCTGGTCGGTCGCCTGGGCCGAGGGCGAGCGCGAGCCACAAAGCGCACGAAGCGCGCGCCGGCGCAGGAACGCCCCCGAGCCGGATGGCATGATCGCGTCCGGCGAGCATCTGAGCGATGTCGTGCTCGCGCCGGGCGACCTGCGCGAGGTCGCGGTCGCCGAGTTTCTCGCGCCGGAGGTCGCGTCGCCGCGCCGGGCTACGCTGCGCGTCACGCTGCGCATCGGCAGCGAGACAGCCAGGAACGCCTGGCCGCTCTGGTTCTTCCCGCGCGATCCGTGGGCCGGGCTGGAGGATGTGGCGCTCGTGGACCCGTCGGGGCGGCTGGGGGATTGGCCGTTGAACGCTCGCCGGTGGACGCTGGCCGATGGACGCTGGACGGTAAGCGATGGGCAATCGTCTACCGTCCAGCGTCTGCCGGCGGTTCTCGTCGCTACCGCTTGGACGCCGGAGGTGCGCGGGTTCGTGGAGGCGGGCGGGCAGGCGGTTCTGCTCCAGGCCGGCGGCGGCCCGCCTGGCCCCCTTCCGACCGTCGCGCTGCCGTTCTGGCGCGAGGCGCTGCGGCTGGTCGAGCCGCACCCGGCCTGGGGCGACTTTCCGCACGAGGGGTTCGCCGGGCTCCAGTTCTTCGGCTGCGCGACCGACCACGCGCTCGACTCCGGCGCGTTTCCGGGCGCGCGGCCGATCCTGCGCCGGCTGGACATGCGCACGATGTACGTACACGATTACGCCGCCGAGGTACCGTGGGGCGCGGGCCGCCTGATCGTCAGCACGCTGCGCTTCGAGGGCGGCCTCGGCGAGCAGCCGCTCGGCATCAGCCGCAACACGGCGGCGGCGTGGCTGCTGGGGTGCTGGGTGCGGTATCTGGCGAATGGCGGGTGATGGGCGGAGGACGGACGCCAAGGGCAGGAGATACGGAGCCAGGGTGACACGATGACACGATGTGTCGTTGGTCGTGCTCCATGCATCACTCGTCCCCCGCCCTCATCACACGCCCCCTGCTACGGCTTTGACGCCGCCCGCCCGCGATGCTACAATGCGGCACGATGAGCATCCTGGCCGGCAAGCAGATCGTCCTCGGCGTGACGGGCAGCATCGCCGCGTACAAGGCGGCCGAACTGGCGCGCCTGCTGACGCTGGCGGGCGCGGCGGTGGACGTCGTGCTGACCGAATCGGCCGAGCGTTTCGTCGGGTCGGCCACCTTTCAGGCCCTCACCGGCCGCCCGGTGCTGACCGACCTGTGGGCGCTGCCGGAGGACGGCGTCGTCGGGCATGTGTCGCTTGGGCAGCACGCCGACGCCGTCGTGATCGCCCCGGCCACCGCCAACACGCTCGCCCGGCTGGCCGCCGGCCTCGCCGATGATCTGCTGACGACCACGGCGCTGGCGACCCGCGCGCCCATCCTCTGCGCCCCGGCGATGAACCCGCGGATGTACGAGCACCCGGCCACGCAGGAGAACATCGCCACGCTACGGCGGCGCGGCGTCTATGTGCTGGAGCCGGCTTACGGCCGCATGGCCGAGCCGGTCGTCGGGCGGGGGCGGCTGCCGGAGCCGGAGGAGATCGAGGCCGAGCTGCGCGCGCTGCTTGGGCGGCAGTCCGGGCCGCTGCGCGGCCGCCGCGTGGTCGTCACCGCCGGCGGCACCCACGAGCCGATCGACCCGGTGCGCTTCATCGGCAACCGTTCGTCCGGCCGCATGGGCTACGCACTCGCCGCCGCAGCGCGCGACGCCGGGGCGCAGGTCACGCTGATCAGCGCGCCGGCGGCGCTGCCGCCGCCCCACGCCGTGGCCGTGGTGCCGGTCGAGACCGCGCTGGAGATGCAGGCCGCAGTCGAGCAGGCGCTCGATGGCGCGGACCTGCTGATCATGGCCGCCGCGGTGGCCGACTTCCGCCCCGCCGAGCGCGCCGGGCAGAAGATCAAGAAGGGTGACGACGAGACGCTCGATCTGCGCCTCGTCCGCAATCCCGATATTCTCGCCGGCCTCGCCGGGCGGCGCGATCTGATCAAGGTCGGGTTCGCCGCGGAGACGCAGCATCTGCTCGACAACGCACGCGCCAAGCTGGAGGAGAAGGGGCTCGACCTGATCGTGGCCAACGATGCGGCGACGAGCATCGGCAGCGCACAGAGCCAGGTGACGCTGCTGGACGCCGCGGGGGCCACGCCGCTGCCGCTTCAGCCGAAGGAAGAGACCGCCGCCGCCATCCTGGCCGAGGTGTTGCGCCGCTGGCCGGAGCGCCTCGGGCAGGTCGAGCAGCGGTGAGTGGCTGTCTGAGGGATTCTGGCTGGGAAATTGGGTGCCGCCGGTCCCTAAAAGAAATCCTGGTGAAGAGTCTTGGAGAGCTGCACCTCCAAATCTCCCGTTGCAGGCAGCTTCTGCATGATCGACGATACAAACCTTCGAATACTAGCACGAATCTCTCATCTCTGATCTTCAACCCCGAATCTCCTATCTCCTGAACAGGTCGATGAACGAACAGGACGAGCAAATCGAGCATCCTGCGGAGGCAGGTGATGGCGCGGGCGAGACGAACGGCGCGGCGCCGCTCACGCGCAGCCTGGCCCGCAGCCCGCGCGCCCTGGCCCCGCGCACCGCGCCGCTGGCCGAGTCGCGCGTCGTGCGCGAGCAGGTCGCCATCCTGGTGGCCGCCCTGGCCGACCCGGCGAACCCGCTGTATCCGGAGGCGGTGGACGCCCTGGCGCGGATCGGCGACCCGGCGGTGCCGGCGCTCTGCGAAGCGCTGAACGAGCGCCGCCCCTGGTTGATGGCGTACCACGCGACCGAGGCGCTCGGCCGGATCGGCGACGGGCGGGCGACCGGGGCGCTGATCGAGGCGCTGCGCCACCCGAACAGCAACGTCCGCTGGGGGGCGGTGCGCGCGCTCGCGGCCATCGGCGACGCCCGCGCCATGCTGGAGCTCCGGCGTGTCGCCCGGGACGACCGGGGCAAGACGAGTTGGGGCGAGCCGGTGGCCGGCGCGGCCCAGAGCGCGCTCGATGGCATGCGCGCGCAGAACGTGCTCTTCCGCGGCGCAGAGCTGCTGAAAACTGCGCTGGCCTGCGTCACCATGCTGGTCGCGCTCATCCTTGCCTGGACGATCGTCGCCAGCCTGCGCGATGAGTTGCGGCAGATCGGCAGCACGCCCGTGGCGCCCTCGCAGCCGATCATCCGTACCGTCGTGCCGACCCCGGCCCCTGCCCAGGCTCCCTCGGCGGCCGGGCCGGCCGCGACCGCCGCCCCACGCCCCACCGCCGCCCTGCCGGCCGGCAGCGTGCTGACGACGGGCAACGTGCGAGCCGCGCCCTCGCGCGAGACGGGCGAGCGAATCGGGTTGGTGTCGGTCGGTGACGATGTGGTGTTCCTGGGGGTGTCACCGGACGGCCAGTGGTTCCGCGTCCGCCTGGGCGAACGGCGCGCGCCCGGCTCGCGGATCGACAGCCCGGATGGCACCGGCTGGGTGATTCGCTCGATCGTCTCGCCGCCGCCTGCCGATCTGCCGGTAGAGACGCCCGTGCCGCAGCCGACGCCGACGCCGTGAGCCGGGACGATAGACGGCGGGCGATGGACCAAAGCCGGCTCTGCCGGCCGGGAACCTGCTCCAGGGGTGAACGGCTTGCGCTCGTCCTTCGTCCTTCGTCCGGTTCGGAGGTCCGCCTTGTCCAGAATGCTGCGTGCGATCTTTCTTGGAGTGGCCCTGGTGGCGCTGGTTGTGGCGTGCGCCGGCTACGCGCTGCTGAGCGAGATTCGCCGCCCGGCGGGAGTCAGCAGCACGCCGGTCGAGGTCGTGATCGAACCGGGCGACAGCACGGGCGCGATCGCGACCCGCTTGGCGGAGGCAGGGGTCATCCGCCAGCCGCTGTTGTTCAATCTGCTGGTGCGTTTCAACGGCCTGGACGGCAAGCTTCAGGCCGGCCGCTTCGAGCTGCGCCCGAACATGACGACGGGCGAGATCATCAGCGCGCTGCAGCACAGCCGGGTGGAGGAGGTGCAGGTTCGGATCATCGAAGGGATGCGGCTTGAGGAGATCGCGCAACTCATCGGCGCCGCACAACTGGAGAAGGTGGACGAGCGCACCTTCCTGCGGGCCGCTCGCAACGGCGCGTCGTTCAAGCCCAGGCACTTCCTGCTGAGCAGCCTGCCCGACGGCGCCTCGCTCGAAGGCTACCTCTTCCCCGACACCTACCGCATCGCCGCGACCGCGAGCGTGACCGAAGTGATTGAGCTGATGCTCGACAACTTCGACACGCAGTACAGGACGATCGAGAAAGATGTGCGCGTGCTGGATCGCAGCGTACACGAGATCGTGACAATGGCCTCGATTGTGCAACGCGAGGCGGCCCGCGAGGATGAGATGCCGAAGATCGCCGCGGTCTTCTGGAACCGCCTGAAGCCGGAGAACAGCGGCGAGGTCGGCGGGCGGCTCGGTGCCGACCCGACCGTGCAGTACGTGCTCGGGCAGCCTGGCAACTGGTGGCCGAAGCTCGATACGCTCAGCGCCGACGAGATCAACAACCTCGCCAGCCCGTACAACACCCGCGCCAACCCCGGCCTGCCGCCCGGCCCGATCGCCGCCCCCGGCCTGGCCGCGCTGCGCGCCGCCGCCCAGCCGGACGCATCCGCGCCGTATCTCTACTTCGTTGCCTCGTGCACCGCGCCCGGCGCGCACAATTTTGCCGTCACCTTTGATGAGTTCCAGCGCTTCGAGCAGGAATACCTGAAGTGCGCCAGGCGGTGATGAGCGCAGCCGGGCGGGCAGGGCGACACGGAGAAGGGGAGACATGGCGACGAGACGGCGGGATGAAGCGGTGACACTGCCGGCCTTCCATCGTCTATCGTCCATCGTCCATTGTTCCGCATCATGCATCACGCATCACGTACCACGCTATGCTCGCTGCCCTGATCGGCGACCCGGTCGCCCATAGCCGCTCGCCGGCGCTGCACAACGCCGCCTTCGCCGCGCTCGGCATTGATGCCCGCTACGCGCTCTGGCCGACACCCGCGGCGGCGCTGCCGGCGCGGATCGCCGCGCTGCGCGCGCCCGACATGCTCGGCGCGAACGTCACCCTGCCGCATAAGATCGCGGTCATCCCGCTGCTGGACCGGCTCGACCCGCTGGTCCACGCCGTCGGCGCGGTCAACACGATCGTGCGGGAGGCGGACGGGACGCTGACCGGCGCAAACACCGACGCTCCGGCCTTCCTCGCGGCGCTGCGCGAGGACTGCGGCTACGCGCCGGAAGGCCGGGTGGCAGCGATCCTCGGGGCGAGCGGTGCGGCCCGCGCGGCCGCCGTGGCGCTGCTCGGCGCGGGCGCGGCGGGGCTGATCATCGTCAACCGCACGCTGGCCCGTGCCGAGGCGCTGCTGGCCGAGGTCGCCCGCCCCGGCGTCCTGCTGGCCGCGATGACGCCGGACGACCCGACGCTCCCAGCAGTGCTGGCCGGGGCGGCGCTGATCGTCAACGCTACCCCGCTCGGCTGGCGCGACGACGAGATTCCGCTGGAGGCCGCCGCCATCCCGTCCGATGCGCTGGTCTACGACATGGTCTACCGCCTGACCCGTTTGCTGCGCGAGGCGGCAGCCCGCGGCGCCCACACCGCCGATGGCCTGGGAATGCTGGTGCGGCAGGCGGCGTTGTCCTTCGAGCGCTGGACGGGCCGCCCGGCCCCGCTCGATGCGATGGGCGCGGCGGTCGGCTGGCGGCCCGGCCCGGTGTAAGCTTGCCGTTCCGCGATGCGTTCGCCACCATCTCGCCACACGCCGCGCCGGTGGACTGGCGTACACTCAGGGCGGTGGATGGCCACGGGCGCTCTACCGACAAGGTGACCGATTGATCGTGCGTCGCGCGTCGGCCATGTCTGGTGTGTCCTCCGCACAACGCACGACGTACGACGCCGCGCTGCAACCGTATGAACCTCACCACCATCATCGTCTTCGTCGCCGGGCTGCTGCTCGGCACGCTGCTGAACACGATCATCGTCCGCCTGCCGCGCGAGCAGGCGTTCGGCGGTTGGCCGCGCTGCATCCGCTGCGGCGCGCGCCTGGCTCCCTGGCAGCTCATCCCGGTCGCCGGCTGGTTGCTGCAGGGCGGGCGGGCGCGCTGCTGCGGCCGCCGGCTCCACCCGATCTTCCCGCTGGTGGAGCTGGGCTACGCCGCCGTGCTGACGATCTTCTACCTGCGCTACGGCCTGAGCGCGCCGTTCTTCTACCTGGCGTTCGTCGCCGCCGTGCTGGTCGTCACCGGCGTGGTGGACTGGCTGCACCGCTGGATCTACACGCTGTTCATCCTGGGGCCGGCGCTGATCGTCCTGCTCGCCACGCTGGCCATCCCCCAGTTTAGCTTCCTCAACGCGCTGCTCGGCGCGGTGGTCGGCGGGGTGGTGTTCATCCTGCTGTTCGTCCTGGCGCGGGCGCTCTTTCCGGGGCGGGAGACGCCGTTCGGCATGGGCGATGTCTACCTGGCGATCTTCATCGGCGCGGCGGTCGGGCTGACCAACCTCATGCCCGCGCTGTTCTACGGCGTGCTGCTGGCCGGCGTCTTCTCGGCGGTCCTGCTGGTGCTGCGGCGCGCCGGGCGGCCGAACATCCCCGAATACATCTCCTACGGTGCGTTCCTCTGCCTGGGGGCGCTCGGCTACCTATCGCTCACGGCGCTACGGGGGTAGCTTCTTTCGTAGGAAAAGAAGAGCCCCTGCCGTGCCGCCGGCCCTGCGCCCATGCCCCTCGATCTGGCGGGTCGCCTGGATCATCGCGGGGCGTCGGCGCGCCCGCCCCAGAGTTACCACACCCATGTCCGCAGGTCTGCGACTTGACAAGCCAGCGAAGTGGTGGTATAAACATTTGTATATTTGAATATAAAAAACCTTTGTGTATCGTGCTCAAGCAGGTCGTCGCCCCCCCCGCCCGCACTCCGGCGCGGGACGCGGGCGGGCAGAGCACGAATGGTTCGTTACGATGGCCGCCCGACCCGCGCGCATGAGGGTGGAAGCGATGGCCTGCCGGTCCATGCACGTGAGCCAAGACGTTTACTCCTATCCTGAAAGACAGGACGTACGCGGTGGGAGGGAGGGGCGAACCCCTCCTTGGGCGCGCCTGCCCGCCACGGTGCGTCTGCGCACGCGAGAAGAACTTCCACAGAGGCCCGGTGGCCCGCCACACCTCCCGCGCTGTGGGCGACCGTGTACATCCTATGAATGGTGATCCATGAATCAGCCCGTACATCGCTTCAAAGCAGAATTCTTCAAAGCCCTGGGGCATCCTGCACGGCTTGTGATTCTCGAAAATCTGCGCGAGGGGGAAAAGAACGTTAATGAACTCCAGACATTACTGGGCCTCGACCAGTCCAGTGTCTCGCAACAACTGAGCATATTACGCAATCGGAACATCGTGGAGATGCGCAAGGAAGGCACGACCGTCTATTACCGGGTGCGCGATCCCACGCTCTTTGAACTCCTCGATATCGCCCGCGTTATTTTTAATAACCAGCTTATCGGCACACAGGAGATGCTTCAGCAACTTTAGTTGTGATATCGACTTGATTGACAGGAAGTATGTGGGAGGGGGATTGGAGAGACGATGCACCTCCTATGGCGCGAGCGACCGCATACGTCCTGTCATTTGTGGCGATGACAGGCAGCGGCAAAGAAGCCGTCGGGCCCATCTATAATAACAACGTTTCCGCTCGTGGGAAAGAAGGACGGCTTCTATGACAATCGGGGGAAGTGTACCGCCGTTTATCAGGCTTCTGCGGCAAGAGTTTCGAGGATACGATCTCAAAGGGTTTCAACAAGATGTGCTGGCTGGTATCACCGTCGGGGCCGTGGGCCTACCTCTGGCGCTGGCGTTCGGTGTAGCGAGCGGTGCCAATGCCGCCGCCGGGCTGGTAACGGCTATTCTGGCCGGCATCATCATCGCGGGATTGGGCGGTGCAGACTACCAGATCAGTGGGCCGACAGGAGCGATGTCAGCGGTGCTGATCGTACTCGCCCAGCGGTATGGCCTGCAGGGCGTGTGGGTTGCCTCCGTGCTCGCCGGTGTGTTCCTGATCCTGCTCGGTCTGTTCAGGCTTGGGCGATATATCACGTTTATTCCGTCGCCGGTGATCACCGGCTTTACCTCCGGGATCGCCCTTATCATCGCCATTGGTCAGCTCGACAATGTGCTCGGTGTCACGACACCCAAGGCCGAAAATGCTCTGGCGAAGTTGTTCCAGTACTTCGCACACCCGGTGCTGCCCGACTGGCACGCCTTGGCATTAGCAGGGGTCGTGATAGGAACGATGATCGTATCACCTCGCCTGACAAAAGTAGTGCCGGGCTCGCTCATCGGCATTGTTCTCGCTACCATTGTCGCTGCCTTGGCCGGGTGGGACGTCGCTGTCATCGGTGACATACCGCGCACCATTCTGCTGGATAACCGCCTGAGTTGGACGCATCTTCCTTGGGAGCATCTCGGCGACCTGCTCACCCCGGCCGTCTCCATCGCCGCGCTGGGAGCCATCGAAAGCCTGCTCTGCGGCTCAGTCGGCTCCGCCATGAGCGGGCGGCCCTTCGACAGTAACCAGGAGCTCATCGCCCAGGGGGTCGGGAACATCGTCATCCCTTTCTTCGGCGGCGTCCCCGCGACGGCGGCGATTGCTCGCAGCAGCGTGGCGATCAAGAGCGGAGGCGTGACCCGCGTTACCAGCTTCGTGCATTCTGGCACATTGCTCCTGAGCGCTCTGGTGTTGGCTCCGCTCATTGGGCACATCCCGCTGGCTGCGCTTGGCGGTGTACTGCTGGTCACAGCTTGGCGCATGAATGAGTGGGAGTCCATTCATTTCTTCACCCGCACGCGCCTGAAACACGCGCTCGTCACCATGGTCATCACTATCATTGCGACGGCAGCGCTTGATTTGACACAGGCCATCGTGATCGGCATTGTTATTTCGGCGGCGATCTATCTCCGCCAGTCTGCGACCAGCACTACGGTCACCAGCGACACGATCGATCCCGAAAAGCTGGAACGGCGCGGCACACCTATCGTTGCCACCTGCCCAAGCATCCATGTCTACTACCTCACGGGGCCGGTCTTCTTCGGCAGTGTCACGACCGTGCTCGAAGCATTCGAGACGGCCAAGGACTACCACACCATCATCATCAGCATGCGGGGTGTCCCGCTCATCGATGCTATGGGTGCACAGGCTCTGCGGCAGATCGTCGAAGAGCATCAGCAACGCGGCGGGGAAGTGTATTTTACTGCCCTGCAACCGGCAGTTCGGGAGATGTTTAACCGCACTGGGCTGTCGGAGTTGGTGGGCGAGAAGAACATTCACTGGAGTTCGGCAGATATTATCATCGCCCTGCACGAGCAACGGCGCACCGAGGGATGCCCCAGGTGCCATGCACAGGGGGACAAATGCGCGGTACTGCGCGCGGCGCGGACGCGCCTGGAAGAGCCGGGTACGATGCCGCCGGGCATATCCTCCACGGCCGGTCAGTATTAATGGTTGGATGAGCGTTGTGCTACAGGGGGGGTCGATAGTGCTCCTGAGCGGTGTGTGGACGCTGCCTGGCGACGCTGACGCATTCCGGTGGAGATGATACGACGTGCCCTGATGTTCTGCGCCTCGTGGGCTTCGTGGTTACGTCGGATCGCCCTGCCGCATCCCTGGTGCGCTGCCTGCGCGCCGCGGCGCGTCCGCTACGACATGGCCCAGCCGGCGCGCCGCCTCACGCAGGTCGGTCTCGCCGTAGAGCGTGAACGCCAGGCGCAGCGCCGCCGTGCCGTCAGTGGGGCCTGATCCCGCCTGGTTAACCGCAAACCGCGCGCCGGGGAGGTAGGACACGCCACCGGCCTCGGCGGCGGGTAGCAGCGCCGCGGCGTCTATCCCGCCCGGCAGCTGCACCCAGACGAAGAAGCCGCCGGCCGGGGTCTCCATCGTGCAGCCGGGCGGCAGGTGGGCGCGCAGCGCCGCGGCCAGCGCGTCGCGGCGGGCGCGGTAGGCGGCGCGCAGCCGTGCCACCTGCGCGTCGAAGTCCCCGGCGGCGCACAGCGTCGCCACGACGATCGCCGTGAAGTGGTTGATGCCGCCGCCGCTGTCGAGCAGCCCGCCCGTGACCATGCGCGCCACCAGCGGAGCTGGGCCGCTCAGCCAGCCGAGCCGCAGCCCGGGCGCGAGCGCCTTCGAGAACGAGCCGAGCCGCGCGACCGCGCCGCCCGTGTCCAGACTCCAGAGCGAGGGCGGCGGCGGGCCGTCGTAGGCCAGATCGCGGTACACATCGTCCTCGATGATCAGCACCTCCTCGGCGGCGCACAGTTCCACCAGCGCCCGCCGCCGCTCTGGCGCCAGGCTGCCGCCGGTCGGGTTGTGGAAGGTCGGGACGGTGTAGAGCAGGCGAGGCCGCCGCCCGGCCCGCCGCGCCGCGCGGATCGCCTCGGCCAGTGCATCCAGCCGCAACCCGCCATGGTCGCGCGGCACGGGCATGAGCTCCAGCGGGTGCTCGCGCAGAATCCGCACCGCCAGGTGGTAGACCGGCGACTCGACCAGCGCGACATCGCCAGGGCGCGTCCAGAGCGTGCAGATCTGGTCGAGGGCGTGGGAGGCCCCGCCGGTGACGGCCACCTCCTCGACGGCGGGAGCGCGCCCATCGGTCGCGGCGATCCGCCCCCGGAGCCATTCGAGCAGCGCCGCCGGGCCGCGCTCCGCGCCGTAGGCCAGCGCATCTGCCCCCTGGCTGGCGAGGGCCGCCGCAGCGGCGCGGCGCATGCCGTCCACCGGCAGCAGCGCCGGGTCGGGGTGGCCCCAGCCCAGGTCGATGATTCCGGGGCGCAGCGCAAGCTGGACGGTTGGAAGGCTCATAGACCGTAGGTCGTGAACCACGACGCGCACGAAGGGCGCAACGCTTGACGGGATCGCAGCCCTGCCCTCTTCGTGCCCGTGGTGCTTTCGTGGTTCGATACCATCAGGCCCCGGCGGCCTCGCGCAGCGCAGCGACGAGCTCGCGGCAGAAGGCCGGGATGTCAGCGACGACGCGCCCCCAGACGCGGTTGCCGTCGCGGAAGGCCGGCGCGTCCACCCACTCGGCCCCAGCATTGATCAGGTCATCCTTGATGCCGAGCGAGCCAGTGGCACGCCGCCCGCGCATGATCCCGGCAGAGATCGGCACCAGCCCGCCGTGGCAGATCACGCCGAGCACCTTGCTGGCGGTGTCGATCTCGCGCACCAGCCCGGTGACCGACTCGTAGCGGCGCAGCTTGTCCGGCGCCCAGCCGCCCGGCACGACCAGCGCGAAGAGGTCGGCGGCGCGCACCTCGGCGACGGTGGTCGTCGGCGTGATCGCCAGCCCATTCTTGCCGCGCACCGGCTGCATGTCCAGCCCGGCGGCCAGCACGGCGGCGCCCTCCTCCTGCAGCCGCATGAACGGCACGTAGAACTCCAGGTCTTCGACCCCCTCAGCGACCAAGATGGCGATGGTTGTTCCTGCCAGACGCATGGCGGGCCTCCGTGTGGTAGACATCGGGGATACAGGCGGCCGGCGATCGCCGATCGGGAATCGGTCATCTTCTACGCCCAGCCACTGAAGCCGCGGGCTGGCGATCCCAGGCCTGCCGCTACGGGCGACCCGACTATCTCTTCGTCCTTATAAGCCGGCTACGCCGACGACAGCGATACGGCGGTGCCGGCCAGTGGCGCGTATGCCGTCCTTCTGGTCCTCGCACCCTGATCCCCGGCTTACATCGTCGCCCCGACGATCCATGGATTGAACTCTTCCTCGCCGATGCCCTGCGCCTCGCTCAGGCTCGGCTCGCCCGAGGCTACGGCGATCAGCTTCTCGAAAATCTCCCGGCCGATTTCTTCCACCGACGCGCCCTCGAGGATGCGCCCGGCGTTGATGTCCATGTCGCCGCGCATCCGCTGGTATGTCGCGCTGTTCGTGGCGATCTTGACGCTCGGCGCCGGCTTGAAGCCGAAGCACGAACCGCGCCCGGTGGTGAAGGCGATGATCGTGCATCCGCCGGCCACCTGTCCGGTCGCCGAGACCGGATCGTACCCGGGCGTGTCCATGAAGGTGAAGCCGCGCGCCGCCACCGGCTCGGCGTACTCGTAGACCGCCTCCAGCGGCATAGAGCCCCCTTTGGCCACCGCGCCCAGCGATTTTTCGAAGATCGTCGTCAGGCCACCGGCCTTGTTGCCGGGTGCGGGGTTGTTGTCGATCACAAAGCCCTCACGCGCGGTGTACGCCTCCCACCAGCGGATGCGCGCGATCAGCTGCTCGCCGACAGCCTGACTGACCGCCCGGCGCGTCAGCAGATGCTCCGCGCCGTAGATCTCGGGCGTCTCCGAGAGGACCGCCGTACCCCCCTGCTGCACCAGCAGATCGACGGCGTGCCCGAGCGCCGGGTTGGCCGTCACGCCGCTGAAGCCGTCCGAGCCGCCGCACTGGAGCGCCAGGCACAGCTCGCTCACCGGGACCGGCTCGCGACGGAAGCGGTCGGCGATGGGGAGCATCGCCGCCACTGCCCGCAGCCCGGCCTCGATCGTCGGCGCGACGCCGCCCTCGTCCTGGATGGCGAGGTACGGCGGCAGGTCGAGATCGCCCAGGCGGGCGCGCTGGCTGGCGTACAGGTCCTCGAACTGGTTGGTCTCGCAGCCCAGGCCGACGAACAGAAAGCCGGCGACGTTCGGGTGGCGCGCGAAGCCGGCGAGGGTGCGCCGTAGCAGCTCGATCTCCTCGCCGCTGGTCTTCGTGCCGCAGCCGCCGCGGTGCGCCACCGCGACGATGTCGGTGACATTCGGGAAACGCGGCAGCAACTCAGCGCGGGCGCGGGCGGCGATCCGGCGGACAGTATGCGCGGCGCAGTTGACCGTGCCGATGACCGCGATCGTGTTGCGCGTGCCGGCGCGGCCCTCGGGCCGGCGGTAGCCCAGGAACGTCCGCCGCTCCTCCGGCGGGACGAACGGCACCGGCCGGACATCCGCGCCGATCGCATAGTCGAGCGTCATCGCCCCGACCGCCAGGTTATGGCTGTGGACGTGCTCGCCGGGTGTGATCGGGCGCGTCGCGAAGCCGATCACCTGGCCGTAGCGCCGCACCGGCTGCCCGGCCGCGACGGCCCGCAGCGCCAGCTTGTGCCCCGGCGCGATCGCGCCGGCGAGCTGCAGCGTCTGCCCGGCGACTGCCACCTGCCGGCCGGCTGCCAGCGGCACGAGCGCGATAGCGACATCATCGTCCGGGTGCAGCCGGAGCGCCGGGGTGTTTTGCAGAGTAATGAGCATCGGAATCCTTTACACAATGCAGCGTTCAGCAGCCAGCACACTCAGAGGCTATTCAGAGCGGGGGGCTTGGAGGCGCAGCCCTTCAAAACGCTTATCTTCCGCCGGTGGGCGGAGCAGGATGTCTTTCCGGGGCCGCAGGCCCCCCACTTCTCTCGCCAGGAAGCTTCTTGGACAGACGTTCAGAACGACCTTCGCGTGCTGAACCGTATCAACATCTAGCTCAGGCACTCTGCCACGCTCGCCAGCAGCGCCTCGCGCGTGAAGGGCTTGGCGAGCACCGGCAGGCCGGTGCGCTCGAGAAAGGCACGGCTCGATTCGCGCATCGTGTCGCCGGTGAGAATGAGCCAGCGTAGCCCCGGCTGCTCGCGGTGGAGATACTCATACAAGGTGGCCCCGCCTAGCTCAGGCATCTGCAGGTCGGTGATGATCAGCACATAATCGCCGGCCCGGGCGCGCGCCAGCCCCTCGGCGCCGCTGGCCGCAACATCGACCGTATAGCCATGCAGCTCGAGCGACCGCGCCACCACCCGCCGTACGTCTGCCTCATCCTCCACCAGCAGGATGCGCGTGCCGGCTGGCGCGGCGGGGATCTGGACCTCGGGCTGAAGCGGGGCTGGCGCCGTTGTAGCGATCGGCAGCGTGATGTGGAAGATCGTCTCGCGGCCCGGATCGCTCTCCGCCCAGACTCGCCCGCTATGTTGCTGGATGATCGCGTGGACGATCGCCAGACCCAGGCCCATGCCCTGGCCGATGTCGCGGGTCGTAAAGAACGGCTCGAAAATGCGGGGTAGATTCTGGGGTTGGATACCCGGTCCGGTGTCGTGGATCGTCATGTGAACGTATGCCCCCTCCTGCCAACCGCGAATCGTCAGGCGCCGCTGGCCGTCCGCCGCGGTCGCCAGCGATTGCACCGCGTTGTGAACGATATTGAAGAACGCCTGAGCGAGTTGTTGCGGATCGCCAGGTGTGGAGGGCAGGTTCGGGGGGTATTCCTCGATCACGGTGATGCCCCCTGCTCGCAGCTCACTCTGAAGCCGATCCAGCGCCTCGCGCACCAGGCCGGGCAGGGCGATCGGAATCGGCTCGGCGGCAGGTGGGCGGGCGAAGGTGCGCAGTTGCTCGACAATGTGGCTGGCGCGCAGCGCGGCGCGCTCGATCCCTTGCAAATCTTCGCGTGTAGCCGGCGGTAGATCTTCCATGAGCTGCAACTGTGACAGGCCGACGATGATCGCCAGCGGGTTGTTTAGTTCGTGGGCTGCGCCGGCCACCAGCCGTCCCTGGGCCGCCAGCTTTTCATTCTGCCGCAGGCGGGCCTCCAGCGCGCGCCGCTCGGTCATGTCGTTCAGAATCACAAACACCTGACCATACTCAGGCACGAGCGCCGCCGAGACCAGCACCGTCAGTCGGGCGCCGTCGGCGCGCACGAGGGGCAGCTCAACGCTGTGCGGCTGGCCCTCCTGCACCATCCGCCACATGGCCCGCACCCGCTCGTGCAGCTCCGGTGGGATGAAGCGCAGCAACGATTGCCCCTCGACCGCTTCCGGCTCGTAGCCGGAGAGCACGTGCAGCCGCGCCGGGTTCAGCGGATGAACGGTCATATCAGGATCGATCGTCAGCAGCACGTTCGGGGCGGTGTCGATCAGCGCCTTCAAATAGCTGCGCACCGCCTCGGCTTGCTCCATCAGCGCCCGGGCGCGCTGCTCGGACTCGCGCAGTTGGGCATGGAGCTGGGCGTTGGCGACGGCCACTGCCGCAAATTCGGCATAGCGGCCGAGGTATTCCAGGTCATCGTCGGTGAAATGCCCCGGTGTCGGGTGGATCGCCGCCAGCACACCCAGGCTGCGGCCCTGGTGCTGCAGCGGCTGGCAGACCAGCGCGCGTGCCGCGCTGACATGGCGCGTCGGCAGATAGACATCCGGGTCGGCCAGCACGTCGGCGATCATCTGGCCGCGCCCGGTGCGCGTTACTCGCCCGAAGATGCTTCGATCCAGCGGGAGCCGTCGCTCCAGCAACTGCCCGGCGTTGTAGCCGGTCGCCATCACGACCACGATGGCCTCACCATCATCGGACGGCAGGCCGACCACCGCCGGGTCGGCGTCGAGCAGTTGCTGGGTTTGCAGGCAGATCGCCCGCAGCACATCGTCCAATGCACCGAGCGTCGTGACCGCGCGGGCCGTGGCGGCCAGCGAGTCGAGCCGCCGGAGCTGCGTGGCGGTGCGGTTGCGAAAGGCGATCTGGGCCAGGATGGCGGACAGGAAATTGGCGAGCGTCTCGGTGAGCGGCAGGTCTTCGGCGTCCACTGCGGCGCCCCAGACGATCACCACACCATGCACCTGCTCGTCCTGCAGCAGCGGCGCGAAGATCAGGCCGCGGCCGCCCCGGAGGCGAATGGTACGCGCCATGAGCGCGGCCATCGGCGGCGAGAGCACGGCGCGCAGCACCCGCTCCAGATCGGACTCGAAGACCGCCCGCTGCCGGGCGAGCGCCTCGCGCAGCCCGGGGGTATCCGCGCGGATCGGCCGGCCGGGCGGCGCCTCGGCGCAGATGCTCGCCGCCTCCGGCTGAATCAGCGGCTGCTCGGTATAGTGCAGGCGAAGCTGGCCATCCCCGGCGTCGCGCAGCGCGAAAGCGACTTCGATCCCATAGGTGTGCAGCCCTTCGGCGACCTGTCGGAGCGCCTCCTCGAAGGTCTGGGCCGCCAGCAGGCGCGGCGCGAGTTGGTTGAAGCCGAGCAGCCGGCGCGAGCGCCGGCTTCCGCGCGACTCGGGGTAGACGATGATCGGCAGGCAGCGCAGCGCATCCCCGACCAGGCCGCTGATCTCCAACTCTGCGGCCAGCGCCGTGCCGCCCGCCCGCGCCAGGCGCCCGTTGAGCGTGGCCGGCTCGCCTGCCGCCAGCGCCGCGTGCAGGGCGGCCCGGACAAGCGGCCGGTCGTCCTCGTGCAGCAGCAGCTCCAGCGGCGTTCCCGCCGGAACGTCCGCGCCGAGGAGGTCGCGCAGCGGCCGGCTCGCGGCCAGCACGATGCCCGATGGTGCGGCGACGATCAGCGGCCAGCGGCAGGCATCGATCAAGCGAACCAATTCGGTGGGCAATGCCTGCGGCTCTGGCACAGCCTGGATCATGCGCGGGTCTCCCGGCATACGGCGGGCACGTTCCGCCATGTATTGTACCATCGGTAGCAGGGGGTATGGTAGAATCGGCGCATCGCCCGACGCACGACGAAAGACGAACGCCAGGAGCAGGAGACAGGGTGAGCGGGTGACAAGATGCCAAGGTGAGTCTGGCCATCCCTCGTCCCTCATCGATCGTCGAGTAATCGCCCGAGAGGAACCACCGCATGACCGACTCCGACGCCTGGGGTGAGCGCTTCAGCCCAGAAGACCGGGCGCTGCTCGCGCCGTTCGTGACCGACCTGGATGCGCCGATCTTCGGCCTGCGCAACCTACCCGAGGTGGTCAAGGGCGCGCTCTTCTCGCGCTACAGCCGCACCGACAAGAGCGTACGCCGCATTCTGCTGGACGAATTCATCCATGCGCCGGAGTCCGGCTTCGCCCGGATCGTTGGCGGGGCGGCGGCCAGCGGCGCGGAGCAACTGGTCGCCACCCGCCAGGCCGAGGCGTTCTACGAGCGCGTGCTGATCGGCTACGGCGACGACTCGGTCGCCGAGCTGGGCGGGGCGCACCTGGCCTGCGAGGGGGTCAGCAACATTGCCGCCAAGGCGCTGGAGGATAGCCGGATCGGCATCAGCCCGCTGGAGAAATCCACTCGCTATGTGCCATTCAATCGCAAGGTGGATGGGCGCTACCGCTACCTGCGCGAGCCGGCGATCATGGCCTCGCGCCACGCCGCGCGCTACGAAGCCGCGCTCGACGGCCTGTTCGACACCTACAGCGCGCTGCTGGAGCCGACGCTGGCGTTCGTGCGGGCCCGTACCCCGCGCGACGCCGAGACCACCGAGCGCGCGTACGCCAGCGCCACCCGCGCCAAGGCGTTCGACCTGCTGCGTGGCCTGCTGCCGATGGCGACGCTCACGAACGTCGGGCTGTTTGGCAACGGGCGGGCCTTCGAGTACCTGTTGACGAAGCTGTACGCCGCGCCGCTGGCCGAGCTGCGTGCGGTGGCGGCGGGCATGCAGGCGGCGCTCGATATGCTCATCCCGTCGTTCGTCAAGCGCGCTAAAAGCGAGCGTGGGCGCGAGTTCCAGGCATACCTGCGTGGGATGCAGGAGAACGTCACGCAAGCACTTGCAGATTGCAGCGTGCAGATTGCAGAGCACCCCTCCTCCAATCTCCGATCTCCCATCTGCACGCTGCAAGCCGCAGCAACGCTCGTTGCATACGATCCGGACGCCGAATGGAAGACCGTCGCCGCCATCCTGTATCCGCACAGCGACCAGCCGCTCGCTGCGCTATATGAACTCGCCCGCCGGTTGCCCGCCGCGGAACGCGCGGCGATCATCCGGGCCTACGTCGGCGAGCGTGGCAGCCGCTTCCACCGCCCGGGCCGTGCCTTCGAGGAGCCGCGCTACACCTTCGACCTGCTGGCCGACCTGGGGGCCTACCGCGATCTGCAGCGCCACCGGATGCTGACACAGGAGCGGCAAGCCTACACCGTGCGGCACGGCTACCTCACCCCGCCGGAGCTGACCGAGGCCGGGCTGTCGGAACGCTACGCTGCTGCTCTAGAGCGCGCTGCCGACGCGTTCGAGATTATCGCCACCGATATGCCGAACGAGGCGCAGTATGTCGTTCCGCTGGCCTTCCGCGTCCGCTGGCGCGTGACGCTCAACCTGCGCGAGCTGTACCACCTATGTGAGCTGCGCTCCGCGCCGCAGGGCCATCCGACCTACCGCACGATTGCGCAGGAGATGTACCGTCGTATCCGCGAGGTTCATCCGACGCTGGCCGAGGGTATGCGCTTTGTGGACATGAACGACTACGATCTGGAGCGGCTGGACGCCGAGCGGCGGCTGGATGCGAAGCGGCGAATGCGGGAAGAGACTTGAAGGAAAGGGGCAGACGCGCGCATCATCTCGAAATCCATCCACGCGGTGCGTTCAATCGTCAGAATACGCGTTCCCCTCATCCGCCTTCTGCTTGTAGCAAAGAGGAAACGAGCCATGTGCCGCACACCCGAACGCCGCCACCCGATGTTCTGCATCCTGCCGCCCTACATTCTGCGCCATATCGCAGAGCGTGGCACGCCGGAGCAGCAGGCCCAGGCGATGGGCACCCTGCTTGCCGACCAGACCTTTCGGGTGCTGCGCGCCGAACAGGCCAACGCGCCGCTGCCGGCCCGCCCGTCTGCCGTGCTGAGCGCCGAGGGCGAGAAGCGCCGCACGATCTACACCGCCAACAATACCCAGACGCTCCCCGGCACGCTCGCCCGCGCCGAAGGCACCCCGCCGACCGGCGACGCTGCCGTGGACGAGGCTTACGACGGCCTGGGCGCGACCTTCGATTTTTTCTGGCAGACGTTCGAGCGCAACTCGATCGACGACGCCGGCCTGCCGCTCGACGCGACGGTGCATTTTGGCCAGCGCTACGACAATGCCTTCTGGAACGGCGAGCAGATGGTCTTCGGCGACGGCGACGGCCAGATTTTCAACCGCTTCACGATCGCGCTCGACGTGATCGGCCACGAACTGACCCACGGCGTGACCCAGGACGAGGCACAACTGCGCTACTCCGGCCAGTCCGGCGCGCTGAACGAATCGATCTCCGACGTGTTCGGCTCGCTGGTGAAGCAGTACAAACTCGGCCAGACAGCCGACCAGGCCGACTGGCTGATCGGCGCCGGGCTGCTGGCGCCCGGCATCAACGGCGTCGCGCTCCGCTCGATGAAAGCCCCGGGCACGGCCTACGACGACCGGCTGCTGGGCAAAGACCCGCAGCCGGCGCACATGGACGATTACGTGCGGACGTTCGAGGACAACGGCGGCGTCCACATCAACTCAGGCATCCCCAACCGGGCCTTCTACCTGGCCGCGGTCGCTCTGGGCGGGCACGCCTGGGAGAAGGCCGGGCGAATCTGGTATGAAACGCTGCGCGATCCGCGGCTCAAGCCGAACTCCGGCTTCCGCACCTTCGCGCGGCTGACGCACGTGAACGCCGGGCGGCTCTATGGGCTCGGCAGCAGCGAGCAGAAAGCGGTGTACGACTCATGGGCCACGGTCGGAATCAAGATCCCGGCGCCGGCGGCGAAGAAGGGCCGGTCGGCAGCGGCGTGAACGATCATCCGGCAGCGAAGCCGCTCCGCGTCACCTATCGGGCCGAGGGCGGCTTCGGGTATTTCCCTGGGCTGGCCCGGCCGCTGACGGTGGACAGCGCCAGCCTCTCCGCCGCCGAGGCCGCGCACCTGCGCACCCTGGTCGATGGCGCGCTCCAGGCGGCGGGTGCGGCCGGGCCGGCAGCGCAGCGCGGCGTCCCCGATGGGAGACGCTACACGATCAGTATCGAAGGGGCCGGGCGCAAGCGTACGCTGCGCCTGGCCGACCCGCTGGGCGACGAGCGGCTGGAGGCGCTGGTCGCGTACCTGGAGGGTCTGCGCCGCGGGCACGGGTAGCGTTCGTGCGATCTTGCAGCGTGCCGCCAGCGCCGCCGAGGCCGCGCCCATGCCGATGGTGGGGCCTCAATCCTCCCCCGGCTCCCCGGCCATGAGCACGGCGATCGGGCGCAGCCGGGCCACGCGGGCGATCAGGCCGGCCTCCTCCTGCAGGCGCACCACCCGCTCGATGTCCTTGTAGGCCTGCGGCGCTTCGTCGGCGGCGAGCCCCTCGGCCAGCACATCGCGTTCAGCCAGGAGCGCCCGTACCTCGCGCAGGCTGATTGTGTTGCGCGCCCAGGTGCGGCTGCCGCGCCGCCCCGCGCCGTGCGAGGAACTTTCGAGCGACTCCGGCGCGCCCAGACCGACCACGATATACGAGGCGCTCGCCATGCTGCCAGGGATGATCCCCAACTCGCCGGCGGCGGCGGGCGTCGCCCCCTTGCGGTGGATCACCAGGTCGCCCACGCGCCAGGCGAAGTTGTGGTGGTTCTGCACGACCGTGCGCACGCCCAGGCCGGCATGGCGGGTGAAGAGCGCGTGGATCACCTCGTGGTTGGCCCGGGCGAAATCGCCGCACAGCTCCATCGCCGCCAGGTACTCCTGCCCGGCCTCGCTGTCGATGTCGAGCCACTCGTACATCTTCGGCACATGCGCCCGGCGCGCCGTCTCGCGCGCGGCCAGCCGCATGTAGTGGTTCGCCACGGCAAAGCCGACGCCACGCGAGCCGCTGTGCGTCAGCAGCGCGCAGAACCGCTCCGGGATTCCCGGCAGATCGGCGCGCAGCCGCTCGCCGATCACCAGCTCGGCGAAGTGGTTGCCGCCGCCGCTGGTCCCGAGCTGCGCCTCGGCTTTGGCGCGCAGCCCGCGGAGCTGCGCCGTCAGCCGCCAGCGCGGGTCGTCCAGGATCGGATGGTCGGCGCGGTAGCGGCGGGGCGCCCCGGCGCCGAAGGTCGTCACCCGCTTGAGCGTGTCGAACAGGCGGGCGCGCTCGGCATAGGCCGCGTCCGGTTCGATGTCGAGGATGGTGCAGTGCATCCGGCAGCCGATATCCACCCCGACCATCGCCGGGGCGACGGCCCGGTGCGCCGCGAAGACCCCGCCGATCGGCAGGGCGTAGCCCTGGTGCGCGTCCGGCAGCAGCGCGCCGCGCACCGCGATCGGCAGGCGCAGCGCGGTCTCCATCTGCGCCAGTGCGCCGGGCTCGATGTCGGCGTCCGGCGTGCCAACCGTGCCGAAGACGCGGTAGGGTGCCGGGGTGTCGCGCATCCGCTCCAGGCGGGCCGGCGGGCCAAACTCGGCGGTGATCGCCGCCAGGATCGCCTCGCGGTCGCGCCCGGCCTTCTTCAAGGCGGCGGCGCGCCCGGCGATCGCGGTGAAGCGCGTGTCGCCCTTCCAGGGCGCGATGATCTCATGGGGTTTCATTTATCCAGCCGTCCAGCGTCGGTGCACCGGCGCTCCCTCGCGGGAGACGGTCGACGCGGCGCGATCGACATCCAGCTCAAACAACACGTAGCGCGCGGCGCGCGTGTACGCTGCGGCGTCGGCGGCAAGCCGGCGTGTCGTCGGGTCGTCGGTGAAACGGGCGCGCCCCGCGCTGCCAGCGTCAGGTCGGTTTCTTCCCAGGCCTTTCCAACTCATGGTACTACGTATTTCTTTCGCTTGCCAATCTCCACGCGGGTATCGATCGTGGCTCAGAGGGCTGTCTGAAACGCGGCCAGCGGGGGTGGTGGGTGCTGCCGGCTCCCAGACGACCCCCCACCCTGCCGCGCGGTCGGCGGCCGCGCTGCCGACCGCGCGGCGGAACAGCAGGCGGTGTGGCGGGCGCTGCCCGCCACACCGCCCCGTTGCAGACAGCTGCTCAGGGGTGCAGGCGCGCCGCGCCCGCACCCCTGAGCCTGGTTTTCGCCCCCGCCCTGTGTGCGGGTTGGGGTGAACAGATTTCGATCACCCTACCTCTCGTCCTCCTCCACGCATACGGGAGAGCGCACGGGGGTGAGGGCGACGGCCTGTACAGCCTTGTCAGCATGCGGGAGTTATGCTCCCGCACGGCAGCCCTGTTGTACACTTTTGGTATTACAAGTGCTCGACGGCGATCGTCTCCCCGGCGAGGCGCTGCAGCTCCTCGGCGACCACCAACCGGTGGCACGCGGCGGCATCGGCCTCGAAGCAGAGCAGCGCCGACGGGCGGGCCCGCGCCAGCTCCAGCGCCTCCGCCAGCGCCGCGGGCTGTTGTGCCAACAGGGCGCGCATCGCGGCGAAGAACGCCGGATAGTCGTGCGTCCGGCGCACCTCGTCGCGCAGCGGCTTGGGTGTGCCGAGCGCGGCGAGATGCACATAATCGATCCCGGCCTCCGCCAGGTGCGCCGCGAGCCGCTTCTTGCTGAAGTCCGGCTTGCGGCTGAACGGCAACTGGCGCACGTCGATGATCTGCGCGACGCCGTGGGCCTGCAACAGGTCGAGAAAGCTCGCGATGGTGTGCCCCTGGTAGCCGGCGGTAAAGAGCACGGTTTTGTGGTCGGGGTTCACGGTTCAGCATCTCATTCGCAGGGCGTACGCGGCCGCCCGCCGCACCTCCCACCGCGCCCGTCCCGCCATTCGGCACCTATCACTCCACCCGCACCGGCTGCCCGTTCTGCGCCGCCGAGGCGCGAATGGCGTCCCACAGCCGGGCCATCCGCAGGCCGACCTCCGGTGGACTCGGGTTTGGCATCTCGCCGGCGCGCACCGCCAGAAACGTCTCCCACACATTGACCGGTTTCGGCAGCGTGAGGACCTCCGGCTCTGGCTCGCCAGCGCGCTGCACCTGGCAATAGTCGCCCCAGATGCCGGCGGTGACGATGCCGTGCTCGCAGAACACGCGAACCTCCGAGCCGGCCCCCGGGATCGCCTCGCCGCAGCCGTGGAGCGTCACCAGCGCGCCGTTCGCCAGCCGCCCGATCACCACCGCCAGCGTTTCCACCGGCCGCCCGTTGGTGTCGAACCAGGCCGCGACCTCGGCGAAATCCTGCCCGGCCAGGTCGGCGACGGTGTTGAGCATGTGCGCGCCGGTGTCGAAGAGGAAGCCGCCGCCGGAAAGCGCCGGCTCCTGCCGCCAGGTGCCGGCGGTCGCCGACCCCCAGTTTTGCCAGACGAGCGCGCTGATGCTGAGGAGCCGGCCAAGCTCGCCGGAGCGCAGCATCCGCTCGGCGGTGCGGATCCGTGGCGAGAGGCTGCCCTGGAACGCGACGACGACCGTACGCCCGGTGCGATCGCGTGCGGCGATCAGGCGGCGCGCCTCGTCGGCGGTCATCACCATCGGCTTTTCGAGCAGCACATCCGCGCCGGCCTCCAGGCAGGCGAGCGCCTGGGCGCAGTGGTAGGCATGCGGCGAGACGATAACGGCGGCATCCGGCGCGAATTGCGCCAGCATCCGCGCCAGGTCCGGCTCGTTCGGCGGGGGCTGGATGCCGGCCTCGCTGAACAGCGCGGCGGCCTGGAGATACGCCGCTTCGGACGGCTCGCAGATCGCGACGATCTCGGTCGAGTTGGGCTGCTCCAGGATGCGGCGGATGTGGCTGCGGGCCATGCCGCCGCAGCCGATGAGGGCGGCGCGTGCGGGATGCATCGGTGGCTCCTTGCTCTTGCAGAACGCGAGTAGAACGCGCGGCGCGGGCTGCCGGCAGGCGATTATCATACCACGGACGAAAAACCGGGCCAGCGCATCCGCCGACCCGGCTGTCTAACCCTTCCGTC
This sequence comes from Roseiflexaceae bacterium, assembly GCA_042408595.1. Taxonomy (GTDB): domain Bacteria; phylum Chloroflexota; class Chloroflexia; order Chloroflexales; family Roseiflexaceae; genus JBHOQX01. The sequence goes on from JBHOQX010000079.1 coordinate 26,187, forward strand.
AGTTGTGGCGCATTGCGTCGCCGCCCGTGGGGCAGGCCGGCGGGCTATTCCCCTACGGCGGGGACGATCAGGCCGTAGTTGCCGTCCTTGCGGCGATACAGGACATTGATCTGGCTGGTGTTGGCGTCGCGGAACACGAAGAAGTCGTGGCCGAGCAACTCCATCTGCTCTACCGCCTCGTCGCTGAACATCGGCTTGACATAGAACTCCTTGGTGCGGACGATCCGCGGCGCGGCCTCCTCGGCCATGGCGCCGTTCAGCTCCGGCGCGGCCGGGAGGGCGTCGCTGTCATGCCGCCGCGGGCGCCCGCGCCGCCAGTGCTTGTCCTTATAGCGCTTGATCTGGCGTTCGAGCGTCTCCTCGACAGCGTCGATCGCGGCATGCAGGTCCGGCGCGGTCTGGTCAGCGCGGACGATCAGCCCGTGGGCGCCCTCCAGCGTTACCTGGACGCGCGTGACAGTCCCCTGATCGCGGCGCTGCTCTTCGGATACTTCAACGGTCGCTTTCTGGAGTTGGTCTTCGTAACGCTCGAGTTTACCGAGCTTTTCGAGAATAAACGCCTGCTGGCGCGGCGACACCTTGCCGTTGCGACTCTTGACCTGAAGCTCCATCGCGCATTCCTCCTGCCGGCCGGCGGGCCGGAAATGGGCGGCGCGGCGGCGATGCCGCGCCAGATACACGACGCCCTCAACCACAGAGCGTGGCTGAGGGCGTGCTGCTAGTGCAGTAACGTCGTGCGGCGTGCCGCACGGACGGGGCGGCGGTTGACGGAACGGGCCATAGACACTCCCCTCTTCTCGGCGTGGCCGGCTGCTGCCACGCGGCTGGCAGCGGGCATCCGTGAATGTGGCCGGGGTGTCAATGCCATGTATTCTACTACGCGCCAGGGCGAGTCGCAAGGGGGCGCGGGCAACGATGTTGCAACCATCTGTGGACGAACCGCGAAGGGCAAGTATGACGAACGACGAGGATCACGAAGGACGAAGGACGACAGCTCGCTGTACCTGAGGTCCAGGCGCCGCAAACCGTGACGGCTTGCGTTCGTCGCCTTCGTCCCCTCGGGCTGAGCTTCGGGACGAAGCCCGGCTCAGGCCGGGGTTGCTCCTTGGTCCTCCATCCGTCCCTTGTCCTCCCCCTTTACCGCCCCTCATCCCTCGCTGTCGGCACGCTGACCGCTTGGGCTTCATGCCGTGGGCAGCCTGTGCTCCTTGTACGCCTCGCGGAGCACCTTCTTATCGAATTTGCCGACGCTGGTCTTCGGCACGCTTTCGATAAACACGATATCGTCGGGCAACTGCCATTTTGCGACGCGCTCGCCGAGGAACGCAAGCAACTCGGCGGCGGTCAGGGTGTCACGATGCTCCGGGCGCGGCACGACGCACGCCAGCGGGCGCTCCTGCCATCTCGGGTGCGGCACAGCGATCACTGCCGCCTCCAACACCTTCGGATGGGCCATCAGCGCGTTCTCCAGTTCGACTGTCGAGATCCACTCGCCGCCGCTTTTCACCAGGTCTTTCGTCCGGTCGACGATCTGAATGTACCCGTCCGGGTCGATCGTTGCTACATCACCGGTGCGGAACCAGCCATCCTGGAAGGAGTCGGCGCCGCGCGGATCGTTGTAATAGCCGCTGATCACCCATGGGCCGCGCACCTGCAATTCGCCGAAGCTCTGGCCGTCCCACGGCAGCTCGCGCCCGTCGGCGTCCACCACGCGCGCTTCGACGCCCGGCACCGGCGTGCCCTGTTTAGCGCGCACCGCGAAGCGCTCGTCCTCGCTCAGCGCATCCATATCAGCCTTGAGGCGCGACACCGAGCCGATCGGGGCCATCTCGGTCATGCCCCAGGCATGGAGGATCGGTACGCCGAACTGCCGCTCGTAGCGCTCGATCATGCTGCGCGGCGCCGCCGACCCGCCCACCGGCATGCATCGCAGGCTGGAGATGTCGTATGGCGTCTGCTCCAGCACCTGGAGCAGCCCCATCCAGATCGTCGGAACGCCGGCCGCCACCGTCACCCGCTCGTCCTGGATGAGTCCGGCAAGGCTCGTGCCGTCCAGGAACGGGCCGGGGAAGACCAGCTTCGCGCCGGCGAGCGCTGCGGCGTGCGGCAGGCCCCAGGCGTTCGCGTGGAACATCGGCACCACTGGTAGCACCACGTCATGGTCGGTCAGACCGATGGTGTTGGCCAGGCAGACCATCATCGAATGGAGGAACAGGCCGCGGTGGGTGTAGACCGCGCCCTTCGGGTTGCCGGTGGTGCCGGAGGTGTAGCACATGGCCGCCGCGCGCCGCTCGTCGAGCTGCGGCCAGCCGTAGCTATCGTCCTCGCCCGCGAGGAGTTCCTCGTAGCTGATCGGGTTGGGCAGGCTGGTCTCCGGCAGCGGGCCGTCGCCCATGATCACGAAGTGGCGCACCGTCCGCAGCTGCGGCGCGACCTTCTCCAGCACCGGCACGAGCGAGGCATCGACGAAGATCACCTGATCTTCGGCATGGTTGGCGATGTAGGCCACCTGATCGGGGAAGAGGCGGATGTTGAGCGTGTGCAGCACGCGGCCCGAGCATGGCGCGGCGAAGTAGATCTCCAGGTGGCGGCTGGTGTTCCAGGCGAAGGTCGCCACGCGCCCATCTGCGCTGCTGCCGAGCCGGTCAAGCGCGTGGGCCAGCCGGGCGGCGCGAGCGCAGACCTCGCCGTAGTTGGTGCGCCGGATGCCCTCGGCGGTCTTGGTGACGACCTCGACGCGCGGGTAGAGCCGGCGGGCCCGCTCGAAGATGTGCGTCAGCGTCAGCGGGTAGTCCATCATCAGACCATGCATGGTGCAGCCTCCTTGCAGCAGGGGGAAGGATTGAGGATGACGAAGGCGATCAACGACGATGACGACCGTCAGCTTTACCGAAGGTGCCTGCTGTCGTCCATCGTCGACCGCGATCAGCCCGTCTACCGCCATTCTACGCCCGACCAGCGTGTCCGTAAAGGGGTTGGGCGGCCCGCCGTGCTACAATGGGCTTGTCTTCCACGCCGTGACGGGAGCGAAGCGATGGGCGCGATCACCACCCTGTTTTTCGATATCGGCGGGGTCGTTCTGACGAACGGCTGGGACCACGAGCAGCGCCAGGCGGTCGCCCGGGAGTTCGGCTTCGACTACGAGACGTTCGACGCTCGCCACCGGCAGGTGGCAGACACGCTGGAGCGCGGCCAGATGACGCTCCATGACTACCTGCGCTGGACGCTGTTCTACGAGCCGCGGCCGTTCACCCTGGCCGAGATCGAGGCGGCGATGAAGGGACTGTCCGCGCCGCTGGACGATACGCTGGGATTGGCGCGGGCCCTGCGGGCCGGCGGGCGCTACGCGTTGATGACGATCAACAACGAGTCGCGCGAGCTGAACGAGCACCGCATCCGCACCTTCGGGCTGCGGCAGGTGTTCAGCGCCTTCTTTTCCTCTTGCTATCTCGGCTTGGTCAAGCCGCAGCCGGAGCACTACCGCCGCGCACTCGACATCAGCCAGCGCGCGCCGGACGAGTGCCTGTACATCGATGATCGACCGATGAATGTCGAGGTCGCGCGCATCCTCGGGATGCACCCGGTGCGCTTCACCGACGCGGCGCAGCTCGCCGCCGATCTGCGGGCGGCAGGGGTGGAGTTCTGAGCGCGCCGGTCTCAGCGGCATGGCGCGGCACGCGTGAAGGCCGAGGCCATCGTATCGTGCATGGTTCACCGGGTTCGCGTCGTATGGGCGCAATCACCAGGCCACCGACGGCCCAAACCCGGCACAAAACCCGACGCAAGGAGGACGACATGCGACCTATGGGCGCAACTACCACACAAACGACAGCCCAAACCGCTCCCCACCATCTGCGCCTGGCGGCCTTCTGGGCGGCGCTCGGCGGCCTGGGTGCGGCGGCGGTCCTCCCATACGCTCTGGCGCTCAACCCGTCGGTCGCGGCGCGGGTGCCGCTGCCCTGGCCGGCGCTGGCGGCGGCGCAGGGCGTGCAGGCCGGCCTGCTCCTGCTGCCGCTGTGCTGGAGCGGCCTGCGGCTGGGACAGCCGCTCGGCCTCGACTCGCCGCTGGCGCGGGCGCTGGTCTACCACCGACCGTCGCCGGGCGTCTCGCGGCGGGGGGCGCTTGCGGCGCTGGCCACCGGCATCGTCGGCGGGGGCGCGGTTATGCTGCTCGACCGGGTGTTTGCCCCGCTGATGCCGCCCGCGCCGCAGCTCGGCGTGTCCGGAATCCCGCTGTGGCAGCGGGCGCTTGCCGTGCTCTACGGCGGTATCACAGAGGAGTTGCTGCTGCGTCTGTTTCTCATGACGCTGCTCGCCTGGCTGCTGTGGAAGTGGGCGCAGCATGGGCGGGCACGGCCGGCTTCCTGGGTGTATTGGACAGCCGCCCTGCTCGCAGCCGTGCTTTTTGGCGTCGGGCACCTGCCGACCGTCGCGGGCATCTGGCCGCTGACGCCGATGGTTGTGACGCGGACGCTGCTGCTAAATGGCCTGCCTGGCGTGGCGTTCGGCCTCTGCTACTGGCGTTGGGGGTTGGAGTACGCGATGCTGGCGCACGCCTGCGCGGATGTGGCGATCCATGGGATCGGCGGGAGCTAGAAGCGCCGGGAGCTGCGCGGCAGAGCGCGGGCGTGTCGCGTCCCCGCCCGCCGCCTCACGCCTCGGGTCGCGCCCGCACCTCGTCGATCTGCGCCAGCAGCGTCGCCACGGCTGCGTCGAGCTGCGGGTCGCGCCCCTGCGCCGCTGCGCCAAGCGGCAGCGGCACATCCACATCCACCGCCCGCCCGACGCTCTCCAGATCTTCGCCTTCCGGCGTGGCGACGCGAAAGCGGGGTACGGAGAAGATCGAATCGTCCAGCAGGCGGTGCCGCCAGGTCCAGATCACCGCACCGGCGGTGGGCCGACCGACGACCCTGCCCAGCCCGAGCCGCCGATACCCCTCGATCAGCATCTCGGTGTTCGAGGCGCACGCTTCGTTGACGACCAGCACCGTCGGCTTGTTGAGCACCCGGTTGCCGGATAGGTGCGCCGCGTCGGCCGGGGGCCGCCCGCGGAAGGCGCTGAGCAGCGTACTCCGCCGCGCCAGCACGTCCAGAATGAATGTCGCCGTGTGCCCGCCTCGGTTGAAGCGGACGTCCACTACCACCCCTTCCTTGCTGTACGTCTCGGCGTCCAGGTCGGCCAGAAAGCGCTGGTAGCAGTCGTAGTCCATCGCGCGGATGTGCACATAGCCGAGCCGCCCGTTGCTCGCGCGGTGTACGTAGGCCTCGTTGGCAAGCGCCCAGGCGCGGTAGCGCAGCTCGTCGTACTGGTCGGCGTCCACCGGGCGCACGGCGACCTCGCGGGCGCCCTCGCCATCCGCCGGGCCGACCCGCAGCCGCACCCGGCGCCCCGCCGTGCGCTGGAGCAGCCGGTCGAGGCTCGCCTCTGGCGTGAGGGGTGTGCCGTCCACTGCCAGCAGGTACTCGCCGGGGCGGATGGGCGCGCCGTCGCCAGCGCGCGCCGCCGGGCCGTCCGGCACGACCGCCGCGATGCGCAGCCGCCCGGTCGCGGCCTGCTCCTGCGGGTCGAACAGCAGGCCGAGGTAGCCGTCCTGGCTCCAGTTTTGCCAGCTATAACCGATGCCGAGATGCGAGGAGCGCAACTCGCCGACCATCAGGTTGATGATGTCGTGCAGATCGCTGGTTGTCTGCGCACCGGCGGCCAGCGGCGCGAACTGCTCGCGCGCCGCGCTCCAATCCAGCCCGCGGAAGGTCGGATCGAAGAAGCGATCGCGTAGCAGCCGCCAGCATTCATCGAAAATCTGGAGCTTCTCCTGGTCGAAATCGACCAGCACTTCCGCGCCGACCTGAATCTGCTCGCTCTCGCCGTTCGGAAACTTGCGGACATAGACCTGCCCACCGTCGAGGTAGTAGATGCTCTTGCCGTCCGGCGCGAAGTGGGCCGCGCACTTGGCGCCGGTGCTGTTGGTCAGTTGGCGCGGCGAGTGTTCGGCGCGCGGCTCGTCCAGCGGCAGCGTCCACAGGTTTGTCTTTCCGGCCACCGTCGCGCTGAAGATCAGGTCGCGGCTGTCGGGGCTGATGCAGTGCGCGTAGGCGTCCATCTCGGCCGGGGTGAGAAAGCGCAGCCGTCGTTCGATGCCATCGAAGTCGATCTCGACCGGTGCCCTGGCGCCGCCGGATGCGGGCGGTTTGGCCTCCGCGCTCCCGGCCTCTGGCGTGGGCTCGCTGTCGTCCTGTGGCGCCTCTTCCTCGGCCTGCGGCTCCCCGGCGTCTGTCCGGCGCCCTCTGGATTCTCGGTCCTGCTCTTCAGCTACCGGCTCCTGGCTTCCGGCCTCCGGCTTCTGGATCCTGCCTTCTGGCCCCCGAAACAGCTTCTCAAACTCCGCCTCGCGGAAGAAGGGCGGCGGCGGGCGCAGATCGACCCGCGCGATCTGCGTTTCATCCCGGTACTGGCTGGTCGAGAAAATGATAAAATCGCCGCGTGGCGCCCACAGCACCCCGCCGGCCCATAGGTTGCTCAGCCAGGTGACCTGCTGCGGCCTGTCCCCGTCGATCCGCTGGACGTAGAGATTGCTGAAGAGCCGCTCGTCCTGCGCGACAAACATCAACCAGTGGCTGTCGGGCGACCAGGCGAGCGATGTGCCGAGGCTGATATCGGCGCGGACAAACGGGCGCTCCTCGCCGGTGCGGGTATCGATCAGGCGGATCTCGTCGTCGCCGCGAGTGCAGGCGATCCATGCGCCATCGGGCGAGAAGCACGGCTGCCCTCGCGGCCCGCCCCCGTCCCGGCGCTGGTCGGTCAGGCGTGTCTCCTGGTGTGTCACAAAGTCGTGCAGGTAGACTTCCTCGTCGCCGTGGCGATCAGAGACATAGGTCAGCCGGCGGCTGTCGGGCGACCAGGCGATGTCGCTCTCGCGCGCCGGGGTGTTCGTCACACGGAACGATGGCCCCTGGCGGCGCTCTTTGTCGGTCTCCTTGTCGGCGAAATCGGCGAAGACCTCACCGTGGACAACGAACGCCAGCTTCTTGCCGTCCGGGGCGAGGGCGAGTTCCTGCAGGCCGCCCCGATAGGTGAGCACCTGCCCCGGGGGGAGTTTGGTGTCAGAGCGGGCGCGGATCGGGATCGGCGCGGCTGCGCCGCTGGCCGTATCGAGCCGCCAGATGCCGAAATCGCGCTCGAAGACGATCGTCCGCCCATCGGCGCTGATCGACGGCCAGAGCAGCCGACCTTCGCGAAAGGCGGTGATCGGGCGCGGCGGCCCACCTTCCAGCGGTTGCGACCAGATGTTCTCGCACCCATCGCGGTCGGAGACGAAGTAGACCTCGGTGCCGTCGGCGTTCCACATCGGCCAGCGGTTCAGCCCGGGCTCGTCGCTGAGGCGGCGGAAGTCGTCGGCCCCGGAGTGCGAGCTCACCAGCCAGATCTCGGCCCCGCCGTAGCGGTTCGGCCCACGGCGCCACCAGGGGTCGCGGCTCAGGTGAAACGCCAACGTGCCGCCGCCGGGCGCCAGCGCCACGCCGCCGAGGTGCTCGTACGGCTGGCTCAGCCACGTGATCGGCGTGCCGCCGCCGGCTGCCACGCGGTAGATGGCGACGCCCAGGTGCTCGCGCGCTGCGCTGAAGAACAGGTGTGCTCCGTCAACGCTCCAGCACTCGACCGTGCTCGCCGTGTCGTGGGAGGTGACCCGCTCGACCGCGCCGCCCTGCAAGGGCATGATGTAGATGTCGCCACCGCCGCTGCGCGCCGAGGTGAACGCCAGGCGCTCGCCGTCGGGCGACCAGCGCGGAGCGCGGCTGGAGCGCGGGTGGGCCGTCAGACGGACCGCATCGCCGCCGCAGGTATCGACCAGCCAGATATCCCCGGCATGCACAAATGCCAGCCGCTGTCCGTCCGGCGAAATCGTGGGGGTGCGGAAGTACGGCCGAGGCTGGATCGCATCGGTCATGGCTCCTCCGGTCAGCGCGTTGAGCATTGGCCGAGGATGATAGCATGGGGCGGGTTCCGGGTCAACGTTCGAGGGCAGGGGTCGTGCTGCGTGCTGCGTGTTGCGTACTAAGAAACTATCTCAAAACGTTGGGGTATATGGTACCATCCCGTGCAGCAGAAATGAGGAAGGAGCGCACGCACTGCCACGTACCCGAAAGCAACCAAAGGAACTGCCCACCATCTGGCGCGTGCCAGATGATCTGTGG
>JBHOQX010000080.1:0-6263 GCA_042408595.1 Roseiflexaceae bacterium
ATTACGTGGGCGCAGTTCCCAACCCACCTCTACGCCAACTTCTATGTGTACCAATATGCTACCGGCATCTCGGGCGCGCACGCGCTGGCCGAGGGGGTGCTGGCGGGGAAGCCGGGCGCGGCCGAAAACTACCTGGCGTTCTTGAAAGCCGGCGGCTCGCGCTACCCGCTCGACGCGCTCAAGCTCGCCGGCGTCGATCTGACCACGTCCGAGCCGGTGGAGCAGACGTTCGCCGTCCTCGCGCGGCTGGTGGACCAGTTGGAGCAGGCGATCGCCGAGCGCGAACGGCTCAGCGGAGGAACAAACGGCCGCTAATACGCTCAAGCGTCCGTTGGTGGGTTGCGCGCACTGCTTCCTGGCAGGCGCACGCCCGCGTGAAACTCGTGGCGCACGGACGCCGCCGGATACCAGTGCTCTTCCAGGCGAGGGGATATGGGCAAGCGTTTTGTCTTGGGCACGCCGAACCCTTACCCCCGCGCCAGCGACGGGCTGTGCTACGCCCGGGTCATTTCACCGGCGCTGGCTCCAACTCGACCCAGCGCTCGCTCCAGCGCTCGATCGCCTCGATCACCGGCGCCAATGCCTGCCCCTTCTCAGTCAGCCGGTATTTGACGCGCACTGGCACCTCCCGGTCGACGCGGCGCTCGATCACGCCCTCGGCCTCAAACTCCCGCAGCCGCTCCGCAAGCACCCGGTCGTTCACGACCTCCAGGCGCTCGCGATCTGGTTGAAGCGCAACGGGCCGCCCAGTAATACCTTCAGAAATCAGCCCCGTCCACCGTTTGCCCAGAAGCTCGATCGCCCGCTGGTAGTGCGGGCAGAGCTGTTCGCTGTACCGCATCGGTGTTTCCTTGCACCCGGCGGGCCCGCTGGTCGCGCTCACGGCGCTCCAGGCGCTGTGGGGCAAAGCCGAGCTCCAGGCCGACCAGCAGCTGCTGGTGTATGGCGCGTCTGGCGGCGTCGGCTCGTTCGCAGTGCAGATCGCCAGGGCGCTGGGCGCGCATGTCACCGCGGCGACCAGCGGGTGCAACCGCGAGCTTGTGGAGCGGTCGGGCGCGGAAGTTGTGCTCGACCACAGCCGCGACGATCTGACGACCGCGCGCGACCGCTACGACGTCATCTTCGACGCGGTGAACATGCTCTCGTTCCGCCGGATGCGGCCGGCGCTGCGCCCGAGCGGGGTGATGGTCAGCGTGAACCCGTTCATCGAGAAGCTGTCGCCAGACTGGCTGGCCCGCTTCCGCGGCGACCGGCGGCTGCGCTCGCTGTTTGTCAGGCCGCGCCGCGCCGACATGGAGCAGCGTGCCGGGTGGATCGCCGCCGGGCAGGTGCGCCCACTGATCGACAAGATCTACCCGCTGTCCGAGGCGGCGGCCCACACCTACAGCGCGAGCGGGTGGGTCCGCGGCAAGCTGGTGCTGGTGGTCGATCCGGCTCTTGCCGAACTGGAGATCGGCGCGCAGACAGAGGCGCCTGTAACGACGAGCAACGTGGCGGTATAGCGCGGCAAGCAACAAGGAGCAGACTTATGAACGCCCTGAATCGCATCATTCTGGACTGGTCGCGGCAGTGGTGGGTCTGGCCGGGCAGCGTGCTGCTGTTCGCGCTCAGCTTCTGGTCGCTGTTCCTGATCGGCGACCGGTTCGGAGCGGCCACCGCAGGCTATCAGCCGTTCGACCTGCAGAACCCGCTGACGGTGACGGAGATGCTGGAGCAGCTGCCGCTCTACAGCGCCGAGTCGCGGGCGATCTACTGGCTGTTCGTACTGGCCGACACGATCTTCCCGGCCCTGGCTGCGCTGCCCTTTGCGCTCCTGCTCGGCCGTGCGCTGCTCACCCTTCATCCCGGGCTCGCTCAGCGCGGGCTGGCCCTGGTCCCGTTCATCGCCATGCTGCTCGACTGGGTGGAGAACATCTGCTACGTCCTGGCCATCCAGCTCTACCCGGCCGACGTCACACTCTGGGCGACGCTGGGGGTGGCCTTGAAGAACACCAAGATCGGCTTCGGCATCGTCAACAACTTTGCCATCCTGTTGCTGGCGCTGGTCGCCGCCGTCCGCTGGGCCCAGCTCCGCTATGCGAGGGGCAGCGAGACGCGACAGTCGCCGGAGCAGCGCTGAGGCGTCCGATCCAGCGCCTCGCCAGCGGCCAGCCGAGCGCGCCGCGCCCGAACCGATTCGGGCGCGGCGCGCTGCAGATGTGCAAACATCGCCCCAGGCCAGTGGCCTTGCCCGGATGATCGCACTGCCACGGCTCTCGACATCCGCACCATAGCCGTGAGGTACGCGCCCACCATTGCCGCCGCGTACGCCATCACCACCGGCAGCCCGCCCGACATGGGCGGCGCACGCGGCAACACGGCCGGACTTCTGCTGGCGCACGCCGGCTCAGGATGCGTTCCACCGGCACAAGCTGCACGGCCAGCCGTGCAGCTTGTGCGTAGCCTATGCCTCTCTGTGGTACTGTGCTCCGCGCAGCATGACCGAACCCGGATCGCAGGGGATGGCGCCCTCAACGCACGTCACCGAAATACACTTTTTCGTCTCGCAGATCGATCAGTGCATAGTAGCCTTCTGCAAGGGGACCAGGGGTCACTACCAGGCTGCTGCCGACCCACGCTTTGCCTTGTCCATCCAGTGCGTGGCCGCAGACGACCAGCTTCGGGTGGTAGGCCTTGATCAGCGTGTTCACCACCGGCGCCCCGATGTAGCGGTCCTGCTGCAGATCCAGCTCTGTGCCGCTCGGCGGCGTGTGGAAGAGCATGATGCGGTCCTGGTCAAGGCGATTGAGAAAATCGAGACTGAACTCGGCCTCCCAGGCCGGATATTCGAGCACCCAAGTCGTCTCGCGCTCGCCATCGGTCAACCGCCCGCCAAACCCGGCGACGACGAAGTTGCGTCCGGCGATGGCAAAGCTGCGGTGGACGAGCACGATCTGGGGTGCAATGGTCTCGCGATCCAGGCTGGCCTGTAAGAAGACACGCTCCGGTGCATCGAGATGGCCAGGAATCACGTAGACCGGCAGCTTGAGCGCACCAAGGAGCTGGTAGAACTGGGCATAGAGCTGGATATCCTTGTGCTCCTGGGCCTGGACGGCCGGTTTTGGATAATCGGGCCGGCGGGCTTCCGCCCGCGCCGCCTCCCACTCCGCCAGACGTGCTCCACCGTCCACTATGTTGCCAGCGAAGACCACGGCATCGACGCCAGCGTTGCGGCAAACATCGCCTAATCGTTCGACATACTGGATCTGGCCGCGCAGATCCGTTAATGCGAGTATATTCATCGGTCAACCTCCACCATCTTTTTTCAGCGTGGGCAGGGTGTGGGCGTGGGTCGGAGGCCCGCTTACGCACAACACATGGATCCATCGCCGCCCGATGGCACAGCCTGCCACGCTCCCTTTCCCCACGCCCAACCGGGTCGGGGAAGGCGTTGGCGCCCGCACTCCCTGGTCCTCGGCTTTCGGTCCTCCCCCTCATCTTGGCGCCGGGTTGCGAGGTGTAGCATGCCCCTCCACCCCCGCTCCCCACATGCGGGGAGGAAGTTAGGGGAGGGATATCGGTACATACGTGCCATCGACGAACTCACTAGCCACGCGTTCAGGGTCCACCGGGACAGCGTCGTCCCGCCCCTCCCCGCTGGTGTCCGGACTCGGCGATCGCAGAGAGTGTGGGTGCCCCCAGCCAGACGGTCAGATAACGGCTGCGCCTGCAGTGCTGCCCGTGGCCATATGCGGCCAGGCCCCGCCCAACGGTGCCGGCGCACCGTTGGATGCCAGCATGCTCACGTCTGCACCACCAGCCGGCTGCTCGATCCAGGCAGGCACGTGGCGTGTGAGCAGCCCGACCGGCACAATCGCCAGGCCGATCCAGAAGCTCTCGGGGTGCGGCAGCGCAATGCCGAGCAGCCGGTCGAACGCGTACGTGGCGGGCCCGGCCAGGCCAAGCACCGCGGCAACAGCGATCAACGATTGTACTCATTGCTGTCGTTGCTGATCCACAGCCTTTTGGGTGCATGGACCAGCGCGATCGCCATCAGCATCGAGGCAGTGATCGCCAGGGGCCAAGCGAATGGAACAGCCCGAGCGCCGTGCAAATGCCACCACGGAATTCTGCCCGGCCGACGAGGAGCGCCCAGAAGCGCGCCGGCCGCAGGCCAAGCGAGGCCAACCACGCGCTGGTTCCGTTGATCCCAGGCCCGGCACCGATCAGGCCGATGGTCGCCGGCGAGATCAACATGCTCAGCCCGATCGTTACAGGCATCACCTCCTCGTCTGTTAACGGTTAAGGTACCCCAGCAGCTCCTGTCTGCCGACGGCCCACACCCGGCGCTGTTGGCAGGCATCGTTATTCGTGCTTCATAGATGGCATGAGGATGTTAGTGCAGAATTAGCGAAATATTAGCAATGTGCTATAGCGTCGCGAACATGGAGGCCAGGGATCGGGTCGGCGCTGGAGCATCAATGCTCAGGTTGACCGTCGAGCGGGAGCGATCGGGGTGTTGCCCGAGAGGCGTCAGAAAAGCGTGGCAATAGCCACCGGCGCGCATCCCACGCCAGCAGCATTTCGGCGGCCTCAGGGCCCCATGTGCCGGCCGGATAGTTGGGGACGTCCGGCGGGGTGGCCGTCCAGTCCTCGAGGATCGGCGTGATCACCTCCCAGGCCGGCTCTACCTGGTCGGAGCGCATGAACAGCGTGCGGTCGTCGGCCACAACGACCAGCACCCGCTCGGGCAGCCACTGGCGAACTTGGAACAGCCTCTGACCCTCCCAGTCGGGGAGCTGCGTGTGGCGCTGGCCGAGCGCCTGAAGATAGCCCTCGGAGGGCGCCGGGACAGTCAGAAAGGGCAACGCCCAGACACGCTGTGCCCACGAGATGGGGGCAAGCAGCATCAGACACACCCAACGCAAGCTGCTGGTCTTCACATCCTTTCCTTGATCGTAGCGCCGCGCCGGCGCGCGATGTGGTTGTCGAGACTGAGCACGATGGGCGCATCGGGCGCAACGAACGCCGCAAGGAGAAGGCGCAGCAAGATGCGGCTTGCGGCATAGGGCGACCAAACGGCTCGATTGAGCAGCCGGTGATACTTGTGGATACGGGCATCGTCGCACAGCCCCATCACGCGCAGCGCCGAAGTGGCAGTGCCCTTGCCAGGGGCCAGGATAGCGCCGATGAGCAGGATCTTCGCCCATTCCGATACGCGCTCGCTGAACAGCGATTCGAACTGGCGGAGGATCGGTAGAATCGCTCGTGGAAGGTTGCGCATGGCTGGTCCCTGCCCGGCAGTCGGGTTCCAGTCAAGCGTACCCTGCCTCCCGTTGTTCGTCTACCGAATGGACAAAGGCGAGCTGAGGCGTTGCTCGTCAGGTTACCGCTATCCGAATCACCTTGCGTCGCCCTTCGACGGCCTTGGGCGCGTACACCTTCAAGACCCCGCGTTCTAAGTGGGCTTCCACGCGGTCGGTGTCGATCTCCTCTGGAAACTCGAAGAGCCGGGATTGTGGCTGGAGCGATTGCTCGCGCTGAAGGTACCTGCGCCCGGCATCCGAATCGGCCGGCTGTGGCCTGGTGGATACGGTTAGGCTATCGCTGGTAGCATCAATAACGATCTCTTCCGGCTTAAGCCCTGGCAGCGGGATCTCGATCACGAACGCCTCGCCGCCCGGTGTCTCGTAGATATCGGCGGTGAGGCGTGGCGGCGGCAGGGCCGGCGGCATGGGTCTGGCCGGCCAAAGCCATTGCTGCGTCATGGCATACCTCCGTGCGAAAGCTGGGGACTGGCGGATCGCTACTTTATGTCACGGCCTGCTGGAGGGCGTCGATCATCCCATGCAGGTGTGCGGCGGCGTTTTCGATATCGAAATACGTATACTGACCGGCCCGACTTTCGGCCGCCAGCACCCCACACCGGTGGACCCGCTCGAAATCGCCGTACGGGAACTTATAGTGGCCTTTGGTCTGCCTCTCCTCTGCATCGTCGATCCCAAGATACCATCTCCCGTACGCCTCCCATCCGTGGAGGCGGATAAACTTGTTCTCTTGCTCTGCGGACGGCTGATGCTCGCTCCAGGCATCCCGCTCGTCGATGACGACGAGACCTTCGGTGATGAGTTTCTGGGCATGCGCAAAGGCGCCCGTGTTTAGTCTGACAGCCATAGCTTGAGCTCCGATTGGGTTTATCACGCTTGTTGCCCATGAAAGCGAGCGTCGCGTCAGTCCAGCGCCTCCGGGTGGGCGTGCCTGGCTCAGCACAGCGTGTAGCGCGT
>JBHOQX010000085.1:0-76247 GCA_042408595.1 Roseiflexaceae bacterium
GCTACGGAATCTGGCTATCAATCTCATACGACGGCACCGCCCAGGCGCGTTCCTTCCTGATGTCTGGAGTGAACTGAGCGCCTACCTGCCCACTGCACTGCGCTGGCTACTCGCACCGTTAATGAACTGAGAAGCCCTAGGGAGGCCCGGACGGGGCTGCCCCAACCACTCTGCGGCGTCGGTTGCGTATACGGCACAAATTTACTTGACAAAGTGGATAAACTAATATAGAATATGCCCGCGATCTGGCGAGCGTCACACGATGTGGTAGACCTCTTCCGCCTGGGGACGGGAAGAGGTCGTTCCATTGCCGCACCTCTGGCGGCGCCCCAGGCGGGCGGGGATGTCGCTTCACGTCGTGTCATAGAAGAGGGAGCTCGTGCCTATGCATGCTCACGTACCTGCTCGATCGACCCGCAAGATGCTGCTCCTGGCGAGCGCAGCGCTGCTCGCCATGGTCCTCGCGGCCTGTGGCGTGGCCGCCCCGGCGCCCACTGGCGGTGCCAGCGGCGAACCGATCCTGATCGGCGTCAGCGGGCCGCTGACCGGGCCGAACGCCCAGTACGGTGCCCAGTGGAAGAAAGGGTTCGACCTGGCCCTGGACGAGATCAACGGCCAGGGCGGTATCAACGGGCGCAAGCTCGCCTATGTGTTCGAAGATAGCCAATCTGACCCGAAGCAGTCGGTCGCCGTGGCGCAGAAGTTCGTCAGCGACCCGCGGATCGTGATCGAGCTGGGGGACTTCTCCAGCCCGGCGTCCATGGCCGCCTCGCCGATCTATGAGCGCGCTGGCTTGGTCCAGTTCGGGTTCACCAACTCGCACCCGGACTTCACCAAGGGCGGCCAGTACATGTGGAGCAACTCGATCAGCCAGAGCGACAACGCACCCATCCTGGCCGACTATGCCGTCAAGGATCTCGGCCTGAAGAAGCTGGCGGTGCTGCACCTCAACACCGACTGGGGCCGCACGACCAAGGACCTGTTCGTCAAGGCCGCGGCCGAACGTGGCGCGCAGGTCGTCGCGGTGGAGGGCTACCTGCCGGAAGAGAAGGATTTTCGCTCGACGCTGGTGCGGGTCCGGGACGCCAATCCAGACGGCCTGGTGCTGATCTCTTACTACGCCGACGGCGCGCTGATCTGCCAGCATGTGCGCGCCACCGGCCTGACGCAGCCGATCGTCGCCTCCGGTTCGGTGTACTCGCCCAAATTCCTGGAACTCGGCGGCGAGGCGGTCAACGGTGTCTTTACTAATACGAATTTCTTTCCAGGCGAGAATCGGCCGGAAGTGCAAACATTCGTGCAGAAATTCCGTGCGAAATACAACGAAGACCCGGACTCGTTCGCTGCCGGGGCCTACGACACGATGGTGCTCGTCGCGCACGTGATCCGACAGGCAGGCCCGGATCGCAAGGCGATTCGCGACACCCTGGCGACGATCAAAGACGTGCCAAGCGTGATCTATGGCAAGGTGCAGTTCAATCCAGAGACACGGCGGATCAGTGGCCCACGCAACATCAAACTGGTGGTGAAGGACGGGAAATTCACCGTCTGGGATGGCGCGAAGCCGGTGGCGTCGCGCTAAGAGCCGGCACAGTTGATGTGCAACAATGCGCGTAGCTCGTGTGCATGGCCGGTGCAGGCCGTCGTCCCCACCCGCGCCCACGGGTCGGGCGGCCATCGCGACCGCCCATCTGCGTCCGCGGCCCTCACCCCCTACCCCCCTCTCCCGCCCGCGCGGGAGGGGCAGGGCGTGAGGGCCTGCACGGGAGCGACACAATGCCATGCGCCAATGACCAGAGCGTCGCTTTCACGCGGCGCCCGCGTGCTGCCTGAAGGCGGCGCGACATTATCAGGCAGGGTTGCTCTATGACACACCTTTCCAAACGTGAGCGCGTCGATGCCGCGCTGGCCGGCCAGCCGCTCGATCGGCCGCCGGTCGCTGCTTGGCGCCACTTTCTGCCAGAGGAGCACGCGGCGGAGCGCTTGGCGGCGGCGCACCTCCGCTTCTTTCACGAGTACGACTGGGACTGGCTGAAGGTCAATCCGCGGGCGACGTACTATGCCGAAGCCTGGGGCAGCCGCTACGACCCGGCGGAGTACACCGGCGTTCTGCCGCGACTGGTCGAGACCCCGCTGCGCGACCCGGGCGACCTGGCGCGCATTACGCCGCGCAGCCCGACCGAGGGCCCCTTTGCGGAGCAGCTCGACCTGCTGCGGCGCATTCTCGGCGGCATCGGCGGCGCGCACGCGGTGCAGACGGTGTTCTCGCCGCTCTCCGTGCTGTTCCTGCTGCTGGAACAGCCGGGCGATCCCCCGTTCGAGCAGGGCTTTGCGCTGCGCATCGAGCGCCTGCGGGCGGTGCTGCATCAGCATCCGCAGGCGGCCCACGATGCGCTGGCGGCGATCGCCGAAACCCTCGGCGGCTACGCCCGCGCGAGCGTGGCCGCCGGGGCGAGCGGCATCTTTTTTGCCATTGTGCGCCTGGCGCGCGCCGGCGCGCTGACCGAAGCGGAGTACGCGGCGTTCGGCCGGCCGTACGACCTCCAGGTGCTCGCCGCGGTGCAGGATGCGCCGTTCAACATCCTGCACATCTGCGGGCCGCAGGTCTATTTCGACCTGGTGGCCGACTACCCAGTGCGGGCGCTGAACTGGGCGGCGGTCAACCAGGGGAACCCGACGCTCGCCGAGGCGCGGCGCCGCGTCGGCCTGGCGCTGATCGGCGGCGTCGATGAGCACGGCGCGCTGCTGCATGGCACCCCCGCCGTGGTCGCGGATGCGGCGCGGGCCGCGATCGCCGGGGCCGGCGGCAGCCGGTGGCTGCTGGCGCCGGGGTGCGCTGTCGCGCCCGACACGCCCCCCGAGAACCTGCACGCGCTCCGCCGCGCTGTCGAGCCCGCCGTGGCCGCTTGAGCCAGACCTGCGCCCGCAGACAGATGGGAGTCTATGGCATCGTTTTTCGATTACACGATCAACGGCCTGATCGTCGGCAATATCTACGCGCTGCTGGCGGTCGGCCTGGCGCTGATCTTCGGCGTCTCCAACCTGATCAACTTCGCTCACGGCTCGGTCTACATGATCGGCGCGTATATCGGCTGGCTCTGCATCACCCATCTGCACACGCCGTTGCCGGCCACCATGCTGATCGTCGCCATCGGGTGCGCGCTGCTCGGCATGGCGATCGAGCGCATCGGGCTGCGGCCGCTGGCCGGATCGGCGCGGATCGCCCCGCTCCTGGCGACGATCGGCATCGCGTTTGTGCTCGATCAGGCGGCGCAACTGCTTTTCACGCCCGACCCGCGCGCGCTGCCGAGCCAGCTTCCCGGCTGGCGGGTTCAGGTCGGCAGCGGGACGATCGGCGCGCTCGACCTGCTGATCGCGGGTATCGGCCTGGCCAGCGCGGCGCTGCTGTACGCCTTCCTGCGCTACACCCGGCTCGGCTGGGCCGTGCGCGCCACGGCCCAGGACCGCGACGCGGCGCTGCAAATGGGGGTGAGCGTCCACGCCGTCAACCAGGCGGTCTTCGCGATTGCATCGGCGCTCGGCGGCCTGAGCGGCCTGCTGGTCGGGATGTACTACAACACGATCTACCCGGCGATGGGCTTCCAGGCGACGCTCAAGGGCTTCGTCGCAGAGCTGATCGGCGGCGTCGGCAGCATCCCGGGCGCGATCGCCGGCAGCCTGCTGCTCGGGCTGATCGAGAGCTATGGGATCGCGCTGCTCGGCACGAGCTACCGCAACCTGTTCGCCTTCGTGATCCTGATCGTGCTGCTCGCGGTGCGCCCGAACGGCCTGTTCCGCGCCCGGCGCGAGGCCCCGCCGGAGCCGCTGACCGGGACGTTCATCGCGCCCAGCCGGCCGCTGCGCGTCCCGCGTTGGGCGGTCGTGGCGGCGGCCGTCGGGGCGCTGGCGCTGCCGCTGCTCACATCCGACCCTTACCTGCTGCAAACGCTGACGAACGCCTGGCTATACGGCATGCTGGCGCTGAGCCTGACGCTGGTGGCCGGCACCGCCGGGCAGATGTCGCTCGGGCACGCCGGCCTGCTGGCGATCGGCGGGTACGCCTCGGCGCTGCTGGCGACCCGCCTCGGGGTGCCGGTGGGCGCGGCGCTGCTGCTGGCCGGCGCGATCACCGCCGCGCTCGGCACCTTCCTGGTCCTGCCGGCGTTCCACCTGCGCGGCCATTATGTTGCGATCGCCACGCTCGGCATCGGCGAGATCGTCAGCCTGGTCGTGCTCAACTGGGAGTGGTTGACGGGCGGGCCGATCGGGCTGGGCGCCATCCCGCCGCCCGCGTTGTTCGGCATCCCCTTCGTATCCGCGCCGTCGCTCTACTGGCTGACGCTGACGATCCTGGTCGGGCTGGCGCTGCTGTACGCCCGCCTGCTCCGGTCGCACCTGGGGCGCACGCTGCGCGCCATCCGCGAGGACGATATCGCGGCGCGGTCGTGCGGCATCAGCCTGAATCGCTACAAAGGGCTGGCATTCGCGGTCAGCGGCTTCGCCGCCGGCATCTCCGGCGCGATCACCGCCCATATGTACTCGTACATCAACCACGAAACCTTTAACACGCAGATCTCCGTCCTGGCGCTGACGATGGTCATTCTCGGCGGGATGGGTAACATCCTCGGCGCGATCATCGGCGCGGTCGCGCTGATCGGCCTGCCGGAGGTGTTTCGCGGCGTCGCGGACTATCGCATGCTGGTCTATGGCGTCGTGCTGCTGCTGCTGGTGCGTTTCCGCCCGCAGGGGCTGCTCGGAACGGTATGACGCGGGCGGAGTCGCGTGTCTGGCACCGGGAGCTATGTACAGAATGGCCGCTTTTCTTGCGAAAGGACGATGATGAGCACGCTCAACTATTATCTGGACCAGAAGCGCGAGGCGCTGCGCGCCCGCCGGGCGCGGGCGCACCTGGCCGGCGCCGGGCCGCAGGCGCTCGTCGCGCGCGTCACTGCCGAGGGGCGGAGCGGCGTGCGGCGCATCCGCATTCGCGACTTTCAGGTGATCAGCGACAGCGGGCCGGATTTCGCCGGCTACGACCTGGGGCCGACTTCGCCGGAGTTGCAGCTCGGCGTGCTCGGCAGCTGCCTGACCCATGTGTTCCTGATCCAGGCCGCCGACCGCGGCGTGCCGCTCGATTCGCTGGCGGTCGAGGTGACCGGCGAGATCGATCCGCGCGCCGGGCAGCCGGGCTACGAGCACATCCCGGTCTACCCGCACAACATCCGCTACACCGTCCATCTCAGCTCGCCCGCGCCCGCCGATGAGATCGCGGCGCTCCATGCGGCCGTCGAGCGTGCCTGCCCGATCCTCAATCTGCTGGCCCATCCGCAGGTCATCGCGGGCGTGGTGGAGCATCACCAGCCGGTCGCCGCGGCGCTCGGAGGCGGTGAGGGGTGACATGGCGGCGCTGCTTGAGATCGCCGGCCTGACCCGGCGTTTCGGCGGGATCACTGCCGTCAACCAGCTCGATCTGGCGGTCGCCAGCGGCGAGTTGGTCGGCATCATCGGCCCGAACGGCGCCGGCAAGACGACGCTGTTCAACCTGGTGACCGGGCTGGATGTTCCCGATGCCGGCGTCGTCCGGTTCGACGGGCAGCCGATCGGCGGGCTGGCGCCGGAGCGGCTGGCCGCGCTGGGAGTGGCGCGGACCTTCCAGCACGGCCGGGTGTTCGCCAACCTGAGCGTGCTCGACAACGTGCTGGTAGGGGCGCACGCGCGCCTGCGCGCCGCCCGCCCGCGGCTGCCGCTCGTCGGGCCGCTGGCCGAGCTGGCGCTCGCGCTGGTTCAGCCACGCGCGGTCGTGGCCGAAGCGCAGGCGTTGCGCGACGAGGCGCTGGCCATCCTGGCCCTGTTCGGCGAGCGCTTGCTCCCGCGCAAGGACCAACCGGCCTACAGCCTCTCCTACGCCAACCGGCGCCGCGTCGAGATCGCCCGCGCGCTGGCGCTGCGCCCGCGTCTGCTGCTGCTCGATGAGCCGACCGCCGGTATGAATCCAACCGAGACCGCGGAGATGCTGGACATCATCCAGATGCTCAAACAACGCGACATGACTATCCTGTTGATCGAGCACAAGCTCGAATTGGTGATGCAGCTCTCGGACCGGGTCGTCGTGATGGACGGCGGCCGCAAGATCGCGGAGGGAGCGCCGGCGGACGTGCGCAACGACCCGGCGGTGATTACGGCCTACCTCGGCCACGGCGCATCCGGCGCCGGCCGCATCTCACACCCCCTCGCCGGCGCCAGCGCTGCGGCGCCCGCGGTGGCGTCGGTGCAACCGGAGCGGATATGAGCGCCCCGCTGCTGCACCTCGACCGGATCAACACCTTCTACGGCGAGCTGCAGGTCCACTTCGACCTGAGTCTGGCGGTGCAGCCCGGCCAGATCGTCTGCCTGCTCGGCGGCAACGCCAGCGGCAAATCGACGACGATGAAGGTCATCCTCGGCCTGCTGAAGCCGCGTTCGGGGCAGGTGATCTTCGACGGCCAGCCGATCACCGGCCTGCCGACGCCGCAGATCATCCGCCGCGGGGTCGGCTCGGTGCCGGAGGCGCGGCGGCTGTTCGGCGCGATGACCGTGCGCGAGAACCTGTTGATGGGCGCCTTTCTCCGCCGCGACCGCGACGCGGTGCAGGCGGATCTCGCCGAGGTGTTGTCGCTCTTCCCGCGCCTGCGCGAACGGCTCGGCCAGCGCGCCGGCACGCTCTCCGGCGGTGAGCAGCAGATGGTCGCCATGGCGCGGGCGCTGATGGGCCGGCCGCGCCTGATCTGCATGGACGAGCCGACGATGGGCCTCTCGCCGCTGTACGTTGACCGGGTGCTGGAGCTCATCCAGGCGATCCACCGCCAGGGCGTCTCGATCTTCATGGTCGAGCAGAACGCCAACCTGGCGCTGCAGATCGCCGATTACGGCTATGTGCTCCAGTCCGGGCGGATCGTGCTGCAGGGCCCCGCCGGGGTGCTGGCGCGCGACGCGCGCATCCGTGATGCTTACCTGGGCGGCGAGCGCGCCGCCGCGCCGCCCCTGGCCTGAGCGCCGGCCCGCGCCCGCTGCAGCAGGGTGTCTGTGTTCGGGGACGGTCCGCGAGCCGGGGCCTGTAAGCCCCCAGCGGAGCAGAGCAGCATCGCTCACCACAGCCGCGTGGTTGACAGCCCCATGCCATGGGGTATAATACAGGCGATACCGGTTTCCCTGGCACAACGCCGCCCGTCGAGTGGCACGCATGGCGTCCGGCGCGGGGACGACACACAAAGGAGCCCGCCATGTTCGGTCTTGGAGTTCCGGAGCTGCTGATCATCCTGGTCATTATCATCGTCCTGTTCGGCGCGAGCCGCCTGCGCGGCATCGGCGGGGCACTTGGCGGGAGCATCAAGGAGTTCAAGAACGCAGTGCGCGACGACACCCCGCCAGCGACGGCCAAGCCGGGCGAGACAACCGAGACAACCGAGGCCGTCGAGAAGAAAGCCTAGGCGGCGCGCGAGTCCGGCGTCGCGACGGCGTTGTGTCATCGGCGCGTTCAGTCTGAGTCTCCGTACCGGCGCATGGCCGGCGCTTGAGGGCGCTGCGCCATGCGCCGGATCTTTCGGCCAGACCAGGCTGTTGGCTGGATCCGCATCCCGGGCGATCCTGTTCGGCGTCGGCGCGCCGCCGGCGGGTGATGCGTAGACGCTCGGAAGTGGCGCGCCGATAGCATACCCACGATCGCGTGATATGACCAACGACTTTTTCGATCGGGCGACGATTTTTGTGAAAGCTGGCGATGGCGGCGACGGCGCGGCGCTGTTCCGGCGCGAGGCGCATGTGCCGCGCGGTGGCCCGAGCGGCGGCGACGGTGGGCGCGGCGGGCACGTCTATCTCGTCACCGATCCGCAACTCAACACGCTGCTGCCCTTCAAATTCGAGCGCCGCTTCGAGGCCGAGCGCGGCGGCAACGGTGGTCGTAACCGCATGCATGGCCGCAACGGTGCCGACTGCGAGATTCGCGTGCCGCCGGGTACGCTGGTGCGCACCATGATCGACGGCGTGACCTACGAGGACGATCTCGATGCACCAGGCATGCGGCTGCTCGCGGCGCGCGGCGGCAAGGGCGGCCTGGGCAACGTCCATTTCGCCAGCGCCACCCACCAGACTCCGCGGATCGCCGAGTTGGGCGAGCCGGGCCAGGCGCTGGAGCTGGAGCTGGAGCTGAAGCTGCTGGCGGATGTCGGGCTGGTCGGCTTCCCGAACGCCGGGAAGTCCACCCTGCTCGCGATCGTGAGCGCGGCGCGCCCGAAGATCGCGAGCTATCCCTTCACCACCCTCCAGCCGAATCTCGGCGTCGTCGCCGTGGGTGATTTCTCGTTCGTGATGGCCGATATTCCCGGCCTGATCGCGGGAGCGCACGCCGGCGTCGGCCTGGGGCACGACTTCCTGCGCCACATCGAGCGGACGCGCCTGCTGCTGCATCTGGTCGACGCCGCCGGCACGGATGGGCGCGACCCGCTGGACGATTACCGCCAGATCATCGAGGAACTGCGGCTGTACCAGCCGGAGCTGGCCGGGCGCCCGCGGATCGTCGTGCTGAACAAGATCGACCTGCCGGAAGCCGGGCCGAACATCCCGCGGCTGCGCGCCGCCGCCGAGACCGATGGGCACGAGGTGTTCCTGATCTCCGGGGCGACGCGCGAAGGCGTGGATGCACTGTTGCAGCACGTCGCGGCCCGGCTGAAGGAGCTCCCCGCGCCGCAGCGCGCCCGCCGCGACGAGACCCTCACCTGGCCGGTGCCCGAGGTCGACCCGAACCGCTTCACCATCGAGCCGGAGGGCGACGGGTTCCGCGTGCGCGGCAAGAAGATCGAGCGCCTGATCGCGATGACCAATTTCGCCCAGCCGGAGGCGCTGATGCGCATCCAGCGCGTGCTGGAGGCAAGCGGCATCAGCCAGGCGTTGCTCGACGCCGGCGTGAAAGAGGGCGATACGGTGTACATCGAAAAGGCGGAGCTGGTCTGGTCGGATGCGCTAGAGGCGTGAGGCGGGAGGCTTGAAGATCGAGGACAGCGGATCGATCGTCTCCTGTCCAGCGCCCATCGTCTACCCTGCACTGTGAACGCGACACTCGACCCCATCGCCCTGCTGGAAGCCATGCTCCGCATCCCGAGCGTCTCGACGCAGGAGGCGGCGCTGGCGCGCTTTCTCGTGGCCGAGCTGGCGCGGCTCGGCTTCGCCAGCTACCTCGATGGCGCCGGAAATGCCGTGGGCGAGGCCGGCGACGGGCCGGAGACGATCATCCTGCTCGGGCATATCGACACCGTGCCGGGCGAGGTGCCGGTGCGGATCGAGGACGGGCGGCTCTACGGGCGCGGCGCGGTGGACGCCAAAGGGCCGTTTGCGGCGTTTATCGCCGCGGCGGCGCGGCTGGTGGCGGATGGTGGGCTACGGGCGCGGCTGGTGCTGATCGGTGCGGTCGAGGAGGAGGCCGCCTCGTCGAAGGGCGCGCAGTTCATCGTGGACAGGTACTCGCCGGGCGCCTGCGTGATCGGCGAGCCGAGCGGCTGGGACCGGCTGACTTTGGGCTACAAGGGCCGCCTGTTGGTCGAGGGGCGCTGGGCCCAACCGATGGCCCACAGCGCCGGGAGCGCTCCGGCCGTCGCCGAGCAGGCCGTAGCCTTCTGGAACGCTGTCGCGGCCCACTGCGCGGGCTTCAACGCGGGTAAGACGCGCCTGTTCGACCAGCTTCTGCCCTCGCTGCGGGCGATCGCCTCCGGCAGCGACGGCCTGGCCGATTGGGCCGAACTGACGATCGGCCTGCGCCTGCCGCCGGGGGTCGCGCCGGATGGCCTGGCGGGCGAGCTGGCTGCGCTGGCGCAGGGCGGCGAGCTGCGTTTCCACGGCGGCTGCCACGCCTACGTCGCCGAGAAAAACACGCCGCTGGTGCGCGCATTTCTCAAGGGCGTGCGGGCGGCCGGCGGCGCCCCCGGCTTCCTGCTCAAAACCGGCACCTCGGACATGAACGTCGTCGGGCCGGCCTGGGGCTGCCCCATCCTCGCTTACGGCCCCGGCGACTCCAGCCTCGACCATACGCCCGACGAGCATGTTGTTCTTGCCGAGTACCTGCGGGCGATCGATGTACTTGAGACCGCGCTGCGCACGCTGGCCGCGCCCTGACGCCATTCCTACGCCCTGGCAGTACCGCCGGCAGCGGCGCGCAGGGAGCATCGGGCGATTGCCAGGCCCCGTGCCGGCGCGCATACTACCCCTCAGAGCGCCGTCGGCGGCGCGTGGCACCGGAGGAGGGAACCCATGGCGCAGTTGTTCGTGGAAGCGGCGGTCAGCGTGTTGTGGGCGGCTGTCCTTGCGATTCACACCCGGCGGCTCCTGAGGCTGGCATCGGTCGCCATCCCCGCGTCGCCGCGGGCGCGCGTGCGGGCCAGGCTGCACCGCGTCTGGTTCTGGCTCGGCCGCGAAGAGTTCTGGCGCGGCACGCAGCACGATTGCTTGTACGGCATGCAGCTCACGCTGATGCTGTTTGCGCTCGGGCTGGGCGCTGCCGGTTGAGCCCGGCCAGGCGAACCGTGCTCGCCGGCCGCTTCGGCGCCTGTGGTATCGTACCCGCAGGCTGGCACAAGCGAGGATCGGTCTATGAACGTCCGCTGGATGGGTGTGCTCATCGGGTTCGCCGTCGATTTCCTGATCTCCGCGATCATCGGGCTGTTCGCCTCGCCCACCTTCGGCGAGACCCCGGACATCACCCGGCCGGACGACCTGGCGCTGCTCATCCTGCTGACCCTTTCCACGGGCGTGGGCGGCTATGTCGCCGGGCGCATGGCCGAGCGCGACCGCGCGCTCAATGGTCTGCTGGTCGGCGTCGTGGGTATCCTCTTCGCGCAGCTGCAACTCCTGGGCAGCGATATCGTTCTGCCGCGCATCTTCGTCGTTCAGGCGCTGGCCGCCTGCCTCTGCGGCGCGCTCGGCGGCTACCTCGCGCGCTTCCCCGCAGTGCGCCGCTCCGGCTCGCCGAACCGCTAATTCGCGCTCACAATCAGAACGTACCTGGTGGGGGTGTGGAGGGGCGAAGCCCCTCTCACACCTCGTCTTCGGTGTGCGCACGACACAGAGGGATCCCGTTGTGGGTCTGCGGCCCGCCACACCGCCCGCGGGGCGGGCGATCGCGTATATCCTGTCAAAGCGCAGCGCGCCACGCGCAAGGCCACGATTCCGTGCGAACGGTACAGCGTTCGGTCGACGTTGCGCTCCGACCTCTGCACGCCGCGCTCGCGCCGTAGCGCGCATCCCCGCTGTGCTATAATGCCGACCATGAGCCATCCCCCGCTTCAGCAGCACGCGCAGGGCGCCCATGCCTGAAGATTTCCCAATCGTCTTCGACTTCCCAACCGTGCCGGAGAAGGCGCCGGGCAACGGCAGCGCCGCCGAGTATGAACTGCCAGTGCTCCCGCTGATCAACGTCGTCCTCTTTCCCCACATGCTCACCCCGCTCTTCGTCGGCCGCGAACGCTCGATCAACGCGATCGACGAAGCGATGGCCGGCGGGCGGACGATTCTGGCGATCGCCCAGCGCGAAGCCGATATCGACGAGGTCGGCCCGGGCGACCTGTTCAGCGTCGGCGTGGAAGCTACGATCCAGCGCGTACTGAAGATGCCGGACGGCTCGACCTCGGTGGTCGTCCAGGGGCGGCGGCGCATGCGGGTGACGGCGTTCACCCAGGAAGCGCCGGTGCTGCGGGCCTGCGCTGTGCCGATCTACAGCGACGATGACAAGACGATCGCCGTCGAAGCGATGATGCGGGCCGTGCTCTCGCTGTTTGAAAAAGTCGTCAAGCTCTCGCGCTCGCTGCCGGACGACGCCTACGTGATGGCGATGAACGTGGACGAGCCGGGCTGGATGGCCGACCTGATCACCTCGATGCTGCCGATCGATGTCGCCCGCCGGCAGGAGATCCTCGAAACACTCGACCCGGAGGAACGGCTGCGCCGCCTGTCGATCATGCTCTCGCAGGAGCTGGACGTGCTGGAGCTGGAGAGCCGCATCCACACGCAGGTCCAGCGCGAAGTCGATCGCTCGCAGCGCGAGTTCTTCCTGCGCGAGCAGATGAAGGCGATCCAGCGCGAGCTTGGCCAGGACGACCCGCTCCAACGCGAGCTGAACGACCTGCGCGAGCGGGTGCTGGCGGCGGGGATGCCCGAGGCGGTGCAGCAAAAGGCGCTGGACGAACTCGAGCGCATGGAGGCGATGTCGCCGGCTACACCGGAATACAGCGTCGTCCGCACGTATGTCGATTGGCTGTTGGACCTGCCGTGGGTGGCCCACACCGAGGACACCGCCAGCCTGGCCGCGGCGGCGGCGATCTTGCAGCAGAACCACTATGGCCTGCCGAAGGTCAAAGAGCGCATTCTGGAGTTTCTGGCGGCGCGGCAGCTCGCCGGCTCGCGGCTCAAGGCGCCGATCCTGTGCTTCGTCGGGCCGCCGGGTGTCGGTAAGACCAGCCTGGGGCGCTCGATCGCCGAGGCGCTGGGACGGCACTTCGTGCGCATCTCGCTCGGCGGCGTCCACGACGAGGCCGAGATTCGCGGCCATCGCCGGACGTACATCGGCGCCATGCCGGGCCGGATCGCCAAGGCCATGAAGGACGCCAAAACTGTCAACCCAGTGTTCATGCTGGACGAGATCGACAAGCTCGGGTCGGATTTTCGCGGCGACCCGGCGGCGGCGCTGCTGGAAGTGCTCGACCCGGAGCAGAATCACGCCTTTGTCGATCATTACCTCGACGTGCCGTTCGACCTGTCACGGGTGATGTTCATCACCACCGCGAACCTGCTCGCCCCGGTGCCGCCAGCGCTGCTCGACCGGATGGAGGTCATCCACCTGCCGGGCTATACCGAGGAGGAGAAGCTCGAGATCGCCCGGCGCTTTCTCGTGCCCCGCCAGCTTGAGGCGAACGGACTCGCCCCCCCTGGGGGCGAAGGCGGAGGGCAGGAGAGTGAAAGACAAGTGGACGGGAACGTCGACTCAAGCCAGGGCCTGCTGTCTTCTGGCCCCCCTGTTCCCATGGCTGGTGTCACCGTTCGTCGTCCGTTGTCGGTCAGGTTCAGTGATGCCGCCCTGCGCGCCCTGATCCGTGGCTACACCTACGAGGCTGGCGTGCGCAACCTGGAGCGCGAGATCGGGGCGATCTGCCGCAAGGTGGCGCGGCGCGTCGCCGAGGGCCGCGCCGCGCCGCGCATCATTCAGCCGGGCATGCTGGCCGCGTATCTCGGCGCGCCGCGCTACATCCACACCCGGATCGAGGAACAGGACGCTGTCGGCGTGGCGACCGGGATGAGCTGGACAGCGCGCGGCGGCGATATCATGGCGGTCGAGGCCTCGGTCATGCCGGGCAAGGGGCGGCTGACGCTCACCGGGCAACTCGGCGAGGTGATGCGCGAGTCGGCGCAGGCGGCGCTCACCTATGCCCGGGCGAACGGGCCCCGCCTGAAGATCAAGGCCAGGCGCTTCGAAGGCTCGGACATCCACATCCACGTGCCGGAGGGTGCGGTTCCAAAGGATGGCCCGTCGGCGGGGGTGACGCTCGCCATCGCGCTGATCTCGGCGCTGAGCGGGCGGCCCGTGCGGCGCGACGTGGCGCTGACCGGCGAGATCACGCTGCGCGGGCGGGTGTTGCCGGTCGGTGGTATCAAGGAGAAGGTGCTTGGGGCGCACCGTGCCGGCATTCGCACCGTGGTGCTGCCGGCCCGCAACCAGCGCGACGTGGATGAAATACCGGCGCATGTTCGCCGCCAGTTGCGCTTCGTCTATGTCGAGCGGATGGAGCAGGCGATCGCGGAGGCGTTCGCCGAGAATCCGTTCGAGGGGGGCGGCCAGACGATCCGAGATAGAGAGTCAGGGAACGAACGTGCAGGATAGCGAACGAAGGCGTCCGTAACGACGCGCGGTTCTCGCTGCCCGCTATCGCTGAGTTTCCCTTTTCGACCGTTCCTCAGAAGCCGTGCGCAACGGAGATGTCTGGCGGGCGCGCCGGCCAAGATTCGTAAGTGCCGCCGCGTGGTCGGCGCCGCCTGGGAGCCGGCGGCCCCAACGCCCCCCAGGAGCGTTTCAGGCCGCTCCTCCGGACGACTTACGGCACAGGCTGGACATAATCCCGCGCTACATACCCTTCGGTCCCATCCGGGTCGCGCACGTGCTTCCAGACACGATCCGCGGCGCTCACGTCCTCGCCGATCACTGTCAAAACCGTCCCGTCCGGGAGCGTCTTGAGCGGAGTGCTGGAGGTATTGGGACTCGGGCGGAGGAAGAGGCCCTCATCCCCGGTGTTGACGACTCGGAAGCGCGCACCGGCGGTGAACGTCGGCGCGCTGGTTGGGCGGGGCGGGCCGGCGGTGACGGACGGCAGCGGCGTGCCCAGCGCGGTGCGGCCGATGCCGGCGGCGGGCGTCGTCGCGCTGCCTGGCGTGGCGAGCGGGCGCGCCGGCCGCACCAGGATGAAGGCGAGCACCGCGAGCACGACCACCCCGGCGACCAGCGCGGCGATCTTCCAGCCGCCGCCCTGCAGCCAGAGCACGAAATCGTTGCCGGGCGAAGCTCGGGGGCGCGCCCGCATCGATGCGCCCGACTGCGCGCGGTGGCTGCGCCAGTCCTGCCGGATCGGCTCGCCGGCCCGGTAGTCGCCGGCCGCGCGAGTGGTGGGCGCCTGGCCTGCGCGGGGCGAGTAGGTCGCCCGGTCGTCATCGTCGTCGTCAGGGTACGACATCGCCGACTCCTTTCGGCCTCACGTTGCGCGCCGTATAGCGGCAAACCCATGATAGCACAAGTGAGCGAAAGGGGCAATCGGCAGGGGTCAGCGTTCTGAGTATTGGCTCCTGGCGGCTGGCCGGCTCGCGATTGCAGATTGTCCGATCGCTCGATAGCGGGACGTCTGCCCGTCTGACCGCCTCAATTGCCGCCTCGCTCTTGCCCCTGCGCCGCGCTTCGCGCCGCGGCCTCCATCAGCGCCTCGATCCGTGCGACCATGCCGGCCGGGTTGGGGTGCAGCCCTTCGAGCAGCAGCGCGCTATCGTACAGTTGCTCGATCAGCGGCTGGATCAGCGGATCGGCTGGGCGCTCGTCCACCAGCCGCGCCAGGTCGGCGATCAGCGGGTGGCTGCGGTTGAGCTCCAGGGTGCGCGGTCGCGGGGTGAAGCCGCGCTCGAGGACGCGCTGCACCCGCTCCATATCGCGCAGCGGCGCGCTGTCCTGCGAGACGAGCCGGGCCGGGCTGCTGCGCAGCAGGTTCGAGGCTCGCACGCCGGCGATCCGCTCGCCGAGCAGCTCCTTGCAGCGCGCCGCCAGCCGGCCGAACGCCTCATCCGTCACCAGCGGCTCTGGCGCGCTCGCTTCGCCGGGGAGTTGCAGGTTCGGGTTATCCACGTTGCGCAGTTTGCGGCCGTCGTACTCGCGCAGCGAACTCAGCATGAAGCCGTCCACCACATCCACCAGCAGCAGCGCCTCGATCCCGCGCTCGGCCAGCGCCTCCAGGTGCGGGCTCTGCCGCGCGCTCTGGAGGTCGTTGGCGAGCACGTAGTAAATCTCGTTCTGCCCCTCGACCATGCGCCCGACGTAGTCGGCGAGCGAGACGAGCGCGTCGGGGTCTTTGGTGGTGTGGAAGCGCAGCAGCGGCAACAGCTCGTCGCGCGCGCCCGGCTCGATCGCGATCCCCTCTTTCAAAAAGATGCCGAACTCGTTCCAGAAGGTCTTGTATTTCTCCGGGTCTTTCTCGGCCAGCTCGGCCAGGTCCTTCGTCAGCCGCCCGGTGAGGGTTTTTTTGATACGGTTCAGGATCGGGCTGGTCTGCACCGTCTCGCGGGCGACGTTCAGCGGCAGGTCTTCGCTGTCCACCACCCCTTCGATGAACCGGTAGTAGGGCGGCAGCAGGTCCTTCGCCTCTTCCTGAATCAGGATTTTGCGCGAATAGAGCCGGATTTTGCCCTCGACGCGCCGCTCGATCACGCCGCGCTCGCGGTGCGACGGCACGAACAGAATGGCGTGGAGGTCGATCGGCGCCTCGGTCGAGAGGTGGGTGTGCAGCAGCGGGTCGCTGTAATCGAGCGTCAACTGGCGGTAGAACTCGTTGTACTTCTCGGCCTCGATCTCGCGCGGCTTCTCGCGCCAGATCGCCGTGCTACGGTTCACCTGCTCGTCGCCGAGGTAGATCGGGAAGGCGACATACTCGGAGTGGCGCTTGATCACCTGCCGCACCCGCCAGGGCTGCGCGAACTCCTTCGCGTCCTCCTTCAGCTTGAGGATGACGGTCGTGCCGCGTTCGGCGCGCTCCGCCGGGCCGACCTCGAACGTCTCGCCACCCGTCGAGCGCCACATCGCCGCCTCGGCGTCCGGGCGGTACGAGCGCGAGATCACGGTCACCTCATCGGCGACGACGAAGGCCGAGTAGAAGCCGACGCCGAACTGGCCGATGATCCCGCTGCGCTGCGCTTCCTCCAGCTGCGCCATCACCTCGCGCGCGCCGGAGTGGGCGATCGTGCCCAGGTTCTCGATCAGTTCTTCGCGCGTCATACCGATGCCGGTGTCGGAGACAGTGATCGTCCCGGCGTTCTCATCGGTGGTGATCCGGATGGCAAGCTCGGCCTCCGGGTCGAGCACCTGCTGGTTGGTGAGCATCTCGAACTGCACCCGGTAGAGCGCGTCGGAGGCGTTCGAGATCAGCTCGCGCAGGAAGATCTCGCGATCCGAGTACAGCGAGTGCGCCAGAATATTGAGCAGTTGTCTGACTTCGGCGCGGAAGGAGACCGGGGTGGGGTGTGCGGTTTCAGCCGTCATAGGCATCTCCTCGTTGGTGCGAGCACGATGCGCGCCCGCTTCCATCGCCCACGCCGCAAGGGCAGGGCTGACAGGGGGCGCGCCAACGATCACATCACGTGCCAGCCTCTATCTTAGCGCACGGAGCGCGGCGCCGGCAAGAGGGGCGACGTTAGAGAAGCGTAGGAGCCGCGGACGGCCCCGGCGCACACCGCGATAAACACCGGCGCCCCCCGGCCGGCCGGCCAGGGAGCGCCCGGGCAGCGCAGATGCGCGCTACGATGCGAACGTGATCCGCCCTTCGCCGCCTGGCCGGTAGCGCGGATCGCTCGCCGGGATGGTCGGTAGCGCTGGCGACCCGCCGGCCGGGAAGCTCAGCAGGTAGGCAACCCAGGCCGACTCGTAGGTGACAACGGTGCCCTGATCGTCGAAGATCTGCGTCTTGTTCGGATTGTCGCGCAGCCAGGGATAGTTATCCCCGCCGCCAGCCGTGAAGGAGTTGGTGATCAGCGCCACGTTCGGCGCGCCGGGCACGACCGCACCATCGGCCACAATCGGCCGGCCATCGTCCAGGGTGATGCTCCGCACCCGGTCGCCCGGCGTCGTCACCGTGCCGTCGGTCTGGATGATCTGCGCCGGGCGCGTCGTGTCGATCACCACACGGAAGCCGCCGATCTGCAGGAACTGCCCGCCCTGCCCCGGCAGGCTGGCCGCCGAACGCTCCATGATGCTCTTCAAATCCGCCGGCGTTACCTGTTGTACGACGCTCATCAGGTTGAAGAACGCCAGCACGTTCCGGGTGTCGAGGCGCGAGATCGTCCCCGGCACGACGCCAGTTGTCGGCAGGACATCGCCGGCGTTCTGGCGGATGCCGCCGCCGTTCTGCACCGCGATCACCGGGTTGCCCGGCCCGCGCGGCGGCAGTCCGTTCGCCGCGGCATAGCGATCGTACGCGGCGAGATACGCATCGGCGATCGAGTTGCCGGCGTTCGTTTCGCGGCTGCGCGACCCGGCGCGCGAGACGTCCAGCAGCACCTCGGTGCGGATGATCGGCTGGGCCAGCGCCGCGAGGCAGGCCTGCACCGGCGCGATCACGCTCGATTGGATGCCTGGGTCGGGCGCGACGGCATCGGCCAGGCCGAGCTGCGCGGCGGTCGCGCTGGTCGGGATGACCCGGCGCGGGTAGCTTGTCGCGGCGTCGATGCGCACCACCTCGCCGTTGGCGTCGAAGGTCGCGTCGATTCGGCCAAGATACTTGTAGTTCCCGGCGGTCGTCACGATGTAGACCGTCCGGCCGTCGGCGTCGGTCTCCGTTAGCGGGTAGGTTCCCTCGATCGGGGCCTGCTCGCCGGGCAGCAGCCCGATCTCGTTTGGAATGGCCGGATTGACCAGCAGCTCATCGCCGCCGCCCGCCACCGCGATATCCACCCCGCGCAGCAGCTTGACCAGGGCGCGGTCGTTATCGACATCCTGCAAATGGCTGACAAACAGAATCTTACGGAGGCCGTGCTGCTCGCGCAGCCGGTCGATCTCCTGCTGCACGACGGCGGCGGTCGCGGGAGTGTCGGGTGTCACGGTGACCCGGCCCGGCGAGGAGATCGTCGGCAGGAGCGGCGTGGTCGCGCCGACCACGCCGAAGCGCTGGCCGGTCACCCGGTCGGTCACGATCGCGGAGCGCGCGACCACCCGCCCATCCAGGCTGGCGCCGACGAGCAGCCCGTCAGCGTCGAGCAGGTCGGCCCAGGTCGGCTCGCCGCTGAAGTTCAGGTTCGCGCTGAGGAACGGCTGCACCAGCACACCGTTCACGGCGAAGCTGCGGACGAAACGTTCGAGGAAGCCGGGGCCGAAGTCGAACTCGTGGTTGCCGAAGATATGCGCGTCGTAGGGGATCTGGCGCTGCGCCACCGCATCGTAGATCGGCGTGCCGGGCGGGTTCGGCGGCAAGCTGCACGAGAGCGCCGCGCTGGCGAGGACGCTGTCGCCGGCGTAGACGTTCACCACGGCGTTGCCGCTGGCTCGCGCCGCGCGAATCTGCTGGTCGGTCAGCGTCTTGAAGGCCGCCACCCCCGCCACATCAAGCGTTACCGGGCCGCCGGGGGTGCGGACGGCGTTCTGCAGCGGCAGAAGCGAGGACTCGCCGTCGTTGTTGTGCAGCAGCGTGAGCGTCCCGGCGCCGTTCGGGTCGATCGGGCCATAGATCGTCACCGTGCCGCTGATCTCGTTCGAGACGATCACCAGCGGGCCGGGGCGATTCGGGCCGGCCGGGACGAACGTCACCCCTTCCGGCCCCAGGTCGCCGGCCGGCGCCGCGCCGCTGAAGTCGCGGTTGGTGGTGTACTGGACGAACTGCGGCGCGCGCGGGTTGGTGATGTCGTAGATCATCAGCCCGCCGATCCGCTCAAGCGCAACAAAGGCGTACAGCCGATCGCCCATCGGGCCGATCGCCAGCCCCTCCGGCTCCGGCCCTTTGTTGTCGCTCCGGTTGTCGAACGTGTTCGACTCGTGGTCGGCGTTGAAGTTGGCCGGCAGCAGCGCCGCGGTGATCCGCTCGAGCTGGTCGCCGCTGTCCCACAGCAACCGGCCGTCGCCGCTCCAGACGGAGAACGACCGCCCACCGAAGGCGTCGATCTCGCGGAACAGACCGGTGACCGGGTCTTTGCCGGTGGCGGTGGTGACGGTCAGGCGGCCCAGGTTCTCGGGTTTCTTCAGGTCAGCGGCGTTCGGGAACACCGCCGGGTCCAGCCGGTAGCCGCTGCTGCCGACGCGGACCTCCTCCGAGAAGCCGGGGTAGTCGCGCGCGTCGCCCTCGTTGGCGCTCACCACAAAGCTTTCGCGCCCCAGGCGAAACGAGGCGAGCGCGTCCGGCTGGTACATCCCCCGCACCGGCCAGGTCGCGATGTTGATCCGGCCGTCGCGGTCGCTTGCGTCGAGCCCGCTCCCCGGGGCCGCGTGGTCCTTCGTGCCAAGCGCGAGAATGCGGTCGACCCGCCGGGCGCGCAGGTCGATCACCGCCAGCGCGTTGTTCTCCTGCAGCGAGACATAGGCGGTCTCGCTGCCGGGCGTGATGCTGATATACTCTGGCTCGAGGTCCTGCGCCACGCTCGCGCCCGGGCCGAAGATGCGAACCCCCGGCGGAAGCTCAGCAGCGCGCGGGCCGCCAGCGTTGAACGCCCGAAAGTCGATCGTGGCGACATCCGCCTGCGTTAGGCGCAGCGGGTTGCCGCGCATGTCGATCACGCTGATCGTCCCCTCCGGATCGACCGAGTCGGGCCGGCCGTAGCTGTTCGGCTCGCCCTCGTTCGCGACGACCAGGTAGCGCCCATCGAGCGAGTAGGTGAGCATGTCCGGCAGCGCGCCGACCGTCACCTGGTTGAGGTACTGGCCGTCCCGGCTGAAGAAGATCACCTTGCCGGGGTCGGTCTTGGGGGCGGCTTCCATCGCGACGGCGACCGCCTTCGGGCGCACCGCCACGCTATTTGGTCCGGCGCCGTAGGGCGAGAGATCGATCCGCCGGAGGAGCGTCGGCGCGGACGGGTCGCGCACATCGACGATATCGAGGGTGTTGCTGGCCGAGTTGGTCACGTAGAGCCGGTCGTCGCTCCAGGCGGCGATCTCGGCGGAGGCCGGGCCCAGGCCGGTGCGGTAGGTTCCAACGGGTGCGAAGGCGACCGACGAGAGCGTGCTGCTGGCGGCCTGTCGCGCCGCGTGCGTCGGGCCGGAGATCAGGCCGGCCAGGGCGAGGCTGAGCAAGGCGGCAAGACTCGCGAGTCGGCGATACATTGAGCATCCTTTCCACTGCGACACGCCACACCACGCCGCGCGGCAGCGCGGCCGGGGGCAGGAACAAGTGCGGGGCAGGGAGAATGTAGCGCGCCGGTGTTAACCCGGTGTTATGCACAGATGACAAAAGCTTCATCTGCGCGTGAACGGGCGGCCGCGGCGCGCCGGCGCGCAGCCGGCCGGTCTGGTCACCGCCGCTTCGCGGGGCGTGGCGGGCGCGGCGGATGGTGGGCGGCCTCATCCGTCGCCACCTGCGGCTCCTCGCCGGCCAGGGCTTGTGGGTCAAGCTGAGCGGCGTGCGGCGTGCAGTGTGCGGCTGGTGTGGGTGTGCCGGCCGCGGGCCTCGCGTCGCTCGCCTCGCGGGCGTCGCGCCAGGCCAGCCGCTCGCGGATGGCCGCCTCGAAGCCGCGGCCCGTCGGCTCGTAGTAGCGGCGGCCCTGGAGGTTCGGCGGGAAGTGCTCCTGATCGACGCGGGCGTCTTCGTGGTCGTGGGCGTACTGGTAGCCCTTGCCGTAGCCCAGCCCTTTCATCAGCCGGGTCGGCGCGTTGCGCAGGTGCAGCGGCACCGGCTCGTTGCGCGTCTCGGCCACATCTTTCAGCGCCGCGCCGTAGGCCGCGTACACCGCGTTGCTCTTGGGGGCCTGCGCCAGGTAGATGACCGCCTCGGCCAGCGCCAGGTCGCCCTCCGGCTGGCCGAGAAAGTGGACGGCCTGCTGCGCCGCGATCGTCAGCGGCAGGGCCTGCGGGTCGGCCAGGCCGATGTCCTCCACCGCCATGCGCACGATGCGCCGGGCGATGTACAGCGGGTCCTCGCCGCCGTCCAGCATCCGCCCGAGCCAGTAGAGCGCGGCGTCCGGGTCGCTGTCGCGCACGCACTTGTGCAGGGCGGAGATTGCGTTGTAATGCAGCTCGCCGCTCTTGTCGTAGCGGGTGGCGCGGCTCTGGAGCGCGTCGCGGATGTCGTCCACGGTGATCAGGCGCCGATCGCCGAGCGCGGGCGGCTTGGAGAGCGCCGCGGCCTCAAGCGCGTTCAGCGCGGTGCGGGCGTCGCCGTTGGCCATGTTCACCAGGTACGCCCGGGCATCGGCGGCGAGCAGCACATGCAGGTCGCCCAGGCCGCGCTCCGTGTCGGCCAGCGCCCGGTCCACCAGCGCGCCGATCTGCTCGTCGGTCAGCGCCTCGAGCACGAAGACGCGGGCGCGCGACAACAAGGCGGCGTTGACCTCGAACGATGGGTTCTCGGTGGTTGCGCCGATCAGGATGATCGTGCCATCCTCGACGTACGGCAGAATAGCGTCCTGTTGTGCCTTATTGAAGCGGTGGATCTCATCGATAAACAGGACGGTGCGCTGGCCGTACATGCCGAGCCGGTCCTTCGCCTCGGCCACCACCCGCCGCAGGTCGGCCACGCCGGCGGAGACGGCGGAGAGCGGCTCGAAATGGGCGTTGGTCGTCGCGGCGATGATCTGCGCCAGAGTCGTTTTGCCGCTGCCGGGCGGCCCCCAGAGGATGACCGAAAAGAGCTGGTCGCCGGCGATCGCGCGGCGCAGCAGCCGCCCCTCGCCGACGATCTGCTCCTGGCCGATGAACTCCTCGAGCGTGCGGGGGCGCATGCGGGCGGCCAGCGGGGCCTGCCGGCGCAGGGCGTCGTCGCGCTGGCTGTCGAACAGGGTCTTCTGCGGTCGTGGCATGGGCGGCTCCGGCAGACGGACATCCCGGCCATGATACCATACGCCATTCGCATGGGTCGCCGGTCATCCCCGAGAATGGTACCAACTCCGCCGATCGTCGCACGCGCCTTGGGACGATGAGCCTATTGAGAAGCGCGGCCCGCTCGCGTATGCTAGGACTCAGAAAGGCGCTGCTCTGAGGGCCGAAGTTGGCATCCAGGTTTGACCTCGTTCGATGAAACCTCGAATGCCCTCTCAGTCCTCTCACTTCCTCTCGCCGCCAACCGTGCGGGCCCAGGGCAGCCGCTTCTTCGCCCAACGAAGTGCCGGGTCGCGAGCCAGCCTCGCGGCCCGGTTCGTTTGTTGGCCGCCGGGGCGTTCCGGGAGCCAGGGGCTAGACGGGCAGACCGTCAGACAATCTGCACTCTGAAAATGGTATACTGCGCCTTGGTTTCAGCACGATGCGCTCATGTCAAAGCGCCTGTCAGAGGCAGTGTTCTCCGCTCGACGGGCTGATCTCCGGACGTAGACCGGGCAGGAATGGCGCGATGATCACCGTCTATCCCGCCGAGCACGCGCTCCACGCCCCGCCGAACGAGTGGCTGAATGGCGTGCTGCGCCCGGCGCACGAGTCGCCGCAACGCGCCGAGGTGATCCGCGCCGCCGTGGAGCGGGCGGGGCTGGGGCCGATCACGCCGCCGCGCCCGCACGGGCTGGCGCCGCTGGCCGCGGTGCATGCGCCGGAGTACCTGCGCTTCCTCGAAGGCGCGTACGAGCGCTGGGTCGCCGCTGGCGGCTCGCCTACGGCGGTGATGCCGGACACGCTGGCGGTGCGTTGGATGGGGCGGCGCTCCGCCAGCCCGCTGGCCGAGCCGGGCTATTTCGCCTTCGACCTGGGCGCGGCGATCGTCGCCGGCACCTGGCGCGCCGCCGGCGCCTCGGCCGATGCCGCGCTGACCGCGGCGGATCTGCTGCTGGCGGGCGAGCGCGCCGCCTACGCGCTCTGCCGGCCGCCCGGCCACCACGCCGGCCACGACCTGTACGGCGGCTACTGCTTCCTGAACAACGCGGCGATCGCGGCGGAGTGGCTGCTGCGCGCGGGCGCCGGACGGGCGGCGAGCGATCTCCGCCCCGCGCCTTCCGCCGCCCGTCCGGCGCCGACCGTCGCGATCCTCGACATCGATTACCACCACGGCAACGGCACGCAGCAGATTTTTTACGGGCGGCGCGACGTGCTGGTCGTTTCGCTCCACGCCGACCCGGACCGCGAGTACCCGTACTTCGCCGGCTACGCCGACGAGCGCGGCGCGGGCGACGGGCTGGGCTTCAACCGGAACATCCCACTTCCGGCGGGCGTGGACGACGCGGGCTACCTGGCCGCGCTGGATGCAGCGCTGGCCGAGATCGCGGCCTTCGCGCCGGCCTGGCTGGTCGTCTCCGCCGGGTTCGACACTTTCGGCGGCGATCCGATCGGTGATTTCGCGCTCACCGGCGCCGCCTACCCGCGGATCGGGCGGCGGCTGGCGGCGCTCGGCCTGCCGACGCTCTTTGTGCAGGAGGGCGGCTACGCCATCGAGGCGCTCGGCGAGAACGTCGTCGGGCTGCTGCGCGGCTTCGAGGCCGAGGCGTCGGGGTGACACAGTGACACGGTGACAGGGTGGCTCGGCTTGCCTGGCTGGCGATGCGACGGGCGTCGAGGATGGAGGAAGTGATCGCGATCGTCAATCTTCGATCCTCCTTCTTCGACCCACTACCGTCCTTCGTCCTTTGTCCCCTGTCGCCGTCTTGCAGACACGAGGTGACTTGATGCGCTACAGCGTGCACCGCGTCGGTCCGGGCTCTGTAGCCAGGCTGGCGTTTCTGATCGGAGTGGGGCTCTCGCTGGTGCCGGGGCTCTGCATGGGATGCTTGGTGATCCAGGCCGCCCGGCGCCTTGCGGCGACTTTTGCCGGCATGCGGACGGTCACGGTCGAGTTACCGCCGGTCGATCTGGGCCTGACGAAACTGGAGGTCCCGAGCTTTCAGGTCGATCTCGTCAACCAGGCCGGGCTCGCCGGCGCTGCGCAGGCCGTTCAGGGGGTGCTGGACAACGCTGGCGCGACCATGCTCTGGATCGCGCTGGCGATCAGTGTGATCGGCGCGCTGGCGCTCGGCCTGGCGGCGGTTGTCGCGGCGCTGCTCTACAATGTGCTGGCGGGCGCCTTCGGCGGCATCGAGGTCGAGCTGCAGGCAAAGTAGAAGCGCGCGGGCGCGGAGTCGGGGCTGCGCCCGCGCGCGACGGCCCGCGCGCTACCGCCCGGCCAGCCCGGTGGTGGCGATGCCCTCGATGAAATAGCGCTGCGCGAACAGGAAGACGATCAGGGTCGGCAGGACGGCCAGCACCGAGCCGGCCATGATCAGATCGACGCGGGCGGCGTAGAGCGCCTGCAAGTCCATCAGCCCCTGCGTCACCACCTTCTTCTCCGGGTTACTGATGATGATCAGCGGCCAGAGAAAGCTGTTCCAGGCGTACAGAAAGCCGAAGGTTGCCAGCGTCGCCATGGCGGGGCGGGCGAGCGGCACGGCGACGCGGAACAGAATGCCCCAGCGGCTCGCGCCGTCGATCATTGCCGCCTCCTCCAGATCGCGCGGCAGGTTCATAAAGAACTGGCGCAACAGAAACGTTCCGTAGGCGGTGAACAGCCAGGGAACGATCAGCGCGACCAGTTTGTCCACCCAGCCAAAGGCGATCATGATGCGATACATCGGCACGATCAGCACGGCGAACGGCACCATCAGCGTCAGTAGGTAG
The DNA here is from genome assembly GCA_042408595.1 of Roseiflexaceae bacterium. Taxonomy (GTDB): domain Bacteria; phylum Chloroflexota; class Chloroflexia; order Chloroflexales; family Roseiflexaceae; genus JBHOQX01. The sequence continues at coordinate 25,022 of JBHOQX010000085.1, forward strand.
GCGAAGAACAGCACGTCGCGGCCGGGGAACTCCAGCCGAGCGAAGGCGTAGCCCGCCAGCACCGAGGTGAAGATCCAGCCGGCCACCACGCCGATCGTCACCAGCGTCGAGTTGACGAGCTGCGTGCCCAGCGGCACGATATTCAGCACCTCGATGTAGTTGCCGAGCTGGAGTGTCTGCGGGAAGAGCACCGGCGGCACCTGCACCACCTCGGACGAGGTCTTGAGCGACGACGCCAGCATATAGATGAACGGGAACGCCATCACCAGCCCGGTGATCAGCAGCAGCCCATACGCGAGCCAGCGCTCATAGGGCTGTCGGAGAATCAGGTTCTGCTGCATGGTACACTCCAAACGGATGACGTTCAGCGCTTCACGTACAAACGCGCCAAAAAGAAACACGAAACGTTCAACTCCGAACTTTACACTGCGAACTTTGGAATTAGAACTTTTAACTCTGAACTATTCGTAATTCACCCAGCGGTCCGACATACGGAACTGTACCCAGGTAATGATCAAAATCATGATCGTCAGCACCCAGGCGATCGATGAGGCGTAGCCCATGCGGAAGCTGATAAACCCTTCGCGGTAGAGATTCACCACCACCGTCAGCATGGAATCGGCCGGGCCGGCGGTGTTGCTGCGGGTCCAGCCGAGGGCATACGGCACATCGAAGATCTGCAGGCAGGTGATCAGGGTCGTCACCAGCACAAAGAAGGTGGTCGGCGTCAGCATCGGCAGGGTGATGCGGGTGAACTGCTGCCAGCGGCTCGCGCCGTCGATGCTCGCCGCCTCGTACAGCGGGCGCGAGATGCCCTGGAGCCCGGCCAGGAAGATCACCATGTTGTAGCCGACTGTCTTCCACGAGAAGACCAGGATCACACTAGCGAGCGCCCAATTCGGCGAGGTGAGCCACTCGACGCGCGGCAGCCCGACCAGGCTGAGGGCGTAGTTCACGAAGCCGAAATCGTAGTTGAGGAGATATTTCCAGAGCAGTGAGACCGCAACAACCGAGGCGACGACCGGAATGAAGAAGAGCGCGCGGAAGAACGCCCGCCCGCGCAGCCTCTCGTTCAGCAGCACCGCCAAAAACAGTGCTGGGATGATCGAGAGGATCATCGTAAACAATGAGAAGATCAGTGTATTTTGCAGCGATTCCCAGAATGTCGGATCGCGGAAGACCTGTGTGTAGTTGTCCAGCCCGACGAAGCCAGGCGTGCCGACCAGGCGCGCGTTCGTAAAGCTGAGATAGAAGGAGATGCCGAGCGGCACGGTGAAGAAGACCAGCACGCCGATGATCGTCGGCAGCAGCATGGCATAGGCGTCGAGCGCCTCGCGCACTTTGCGCGCGCGTATGCGGCGCGGCGCCGCCTCCGGCGCGACCCTCGCCTGTATGTTGCTCATGGCATGCCCTCAGGTACCATAGGACCGGCAACAGGCAGCCAGTGCGGCCCGAGGCGCGTCCCTGGCGCCTGTTGCCTGCCGCTCGCTCATGCCCTCACTTCTTGAACGCCCCTGTCGTCGCCTCGCAGGCCTGCTTGACGAAATCCTCCGGCGTGATCTTGCCGGCGATCATCTGGTCCCAGGCTTTCTGCACGCCACCGCTGAAGTCAGCCCAGCTTCCCGCCCAGAGCGGCGCCTCCAGCGCAGCGTAGGGGATGCCGTCCAGGAACGCCTGGTTGTTCGATGGCGGAGTGGACTTCAGGAAGGCCTCCACGGCGGACTGATCCTTGCGCGGCGGGATGTTCGTGCCCAGCGCCGCGACCTTGGCGGTCGCCTCGGCGCTGGTGAGCACCTTCAGCACCTCCCACGCGGCGTCCGGGTTGGCGGTCTTGGCGTTCACCAGGTACGGCCCCCAGAAGAGCCAGGTGGTCTTGACCTTGCCCTCCGGCATCGGCGCCACGTCCCAGTTAAACTTGGCGTTGGTGCGGACCCCTGGGGTGAACCAGCGGCCGTTGAAGTACATGGCGACCTTGCCGGCGTTGAACAGCGCCTCGCCATCGGCGTCGCCCGGCACGACCAGCTTCTCGGTGTAGAGGCTGTTGGCCAGCTTGGCGCCCTCGAGCGCGGCGGGCGTGTTCAGACCGCAGGCGGTCTTGTCGGCATTATACAAGCTGCCGCCCGCCGCGTTGATGAAGTAGCCCCACCCCGGCCCCCACCAGTTGCCGAAGCCCAGGCCATACTGCTGCTTGGAGGGATCGGTCAGTTTCTTGGCAGCCTCCAGCATCGCCTGCTGGTTCCACTGTCCGGCTGCCGCCAGCTCCTTCGGCGTCTTGAGCCCGGCCGCCTTGAACAGGTCCTCATTATAGTATGTGACCATGGTCGAGATATCGCGCGGCAGGCCATAGATCTTGCCATCGCGCGTGACTTCGCTGATCACATTCGGGTAGAAGTCATCCAGCTTGAAGTTCTTGTCCTTGTCGATCAGCGGCTTGAGGTCGAGAATCTGGCCGGTGGCGACGAAATCGGCCAGTTCGACGCCGCCGATCCAGAAGATGTCGGGCGCGTTGCCGGCGGCCAGCTCGGTCTTGAGCTTCTCAAAGTAGCCCTGGTTCGCGCCCGGGTCGTAGCTCGCCTTGATGCCCTTGCTGGCGAGCTTCTCGTTGACCAGCGCGTTCAGCTCTTCGTAGACTTTCTGCTCCGCCGCGTCGCCCGGGCGGGTTCGCCAGCGGATGGTCACGCCTTGGGCTGCGCCGCCGCCGGACGGGGCGGCCGTCGGTTGGGCCGCCCCGCCGCCGGACGGGGCGGCCGTCGCCTGCGCCCCGCCCCCCTGCTGCGTCGTCGAGACGCCGCAGGCCGCCAGAATCATCGCCAGCATCGCCATGATGCTGAAGCTGCGAAGCATCTGCTTCCACCGCATCGTGGGTCTCCTTTCGCTCATGCGCCTGTGGCGCCTTTTCGGGGATACGAAACCCTGCGTGCCATCTGGCAGGGCTCGGCCGAATGGCCTGCGTTGCCGCAAAGGTGCTTGCGTTGCGTCGCCGCGCGGCCACAGCGACGCGTCCCGTCACTCACACGCGATAGGCGCCTCCTTGGTTGAACTCAGGCTGCGCCGGCGGGCGCGGCCGTCGAGCCGCGCAGGACGAGCCCGGTCGGGATCACTGTCTCTGCCGATGCCGCGCGCCCGTCCAGCAGGGCGAAGAGCGCAGCGCCGGCGGCCTTGCCGAGTGCGAAGCCCGGCTGGCGCACGGTCGTCAGCGGCGGGCGGGCGATCGCGGCGGTCGGGATGTCGTCGAAGCCGACGACCGACAGCTCCTCTGGGATGCGCAGCCCGCGCTCGGCGGCGGCGTGCAGCACCCCAAGCGCCATGCGATCGTTCAGCGCAAAGATCGCCGTCGGGCGGTCGGGCCGCGCCAGCAAGGCATGCCCGGCTTCTTCGCCGCTTTCGAACGAAAAATCTCCGCTCGCGACCAGCCGTTCGTCGAGCGCCAGCCCCGCTTCGGCCAGCGCGTCGCGAATACCGCGCAGCCGTTCGTCGATCGCGAACGGGCGCAGTCGGCTGCTGACGATGCCGATCCGGCGGTGGCCCAGCGCCGTGAGATGGCGGACAGTCTCGAGCGCGCCGCCGTAGTCATCGGCGTGGACGGCGTGGACGGACAGGCTGCGCGAGTAGCCGATGACGACCAGCGGCCAGTCGCCGTGGGCCAGCGTCTCGGTAAAGGGCTGAAGATCGGCAGTCTCCAGCACCACCGCCGCGTCGATCACGTCGCTGCGGAGCAGCCGCACGCAGGCGCTGGCGGCCTCGGCTGGGGCGCGGGCGGTGGAGAGGAGCAGGTTGTAGTCGCGGGCGTTGGTTTCGCTCTCGATGCCGCGCATGCATTCGAGCAGGTGCGGATCGGCGAACAATTGGTCGGGCGTGTAGGGGATGAGCAGACCGAGGATGAACGAACGCTGGGTGCTCAGGCCGCGGGCGCGCTGGCTTGGCACATAACCGGTCTCGGCGATCACGCGCTCGATCCGCGCCCGCTTCTCGGCGCTGACATACGGCCGGTTGTTGAGCACTTTGGAGACGGTCGCCGGCGATACCCCGGCCAACGCCGCGATTTTGTCGATCGTCGTCATTGACGTTGCTCCGCTCAACGCAGCCCGGTGTAAAACATTTCCCGCTGCCGCCCGCACCAGCGTGGCCACCCGGCGGCCAGCGCCGCGGCGACGTTGTAAGCGGCCTGTGGCGCGTCCTGTTGCGAAGGATTCCCACAACGCTCCATGGGGCATGCTGTGCAGCAGCGTGGCTTCAGTGGAATAGTAAAGCGGTTTCCTATACTCTACGCCAAGAGACAAGATTTGTCAATAGGCAACATGAACGGCGTGGGGCGGCATCGCCCGCGCCCCATCCTGCCGGCCCGGCCACTCCCGCCAGCGATGGCGCTATGCGCGCTGTGTTTTGAGGATATCCCGGATCTCGGTCAGCAGTTCTGCTTCTTTGGTCGGGGCGGGCGGGGCTTCTTCGGTCTTCTTCACAGCCGCTTCCATCAACCGGTTCACGGCTCGCACAAGAAAGAAGATGATCAGCGCCAGGATCAGAAAGTTAATCACAGTGGAAATAAAGGCGCCGATTCCAATTACCGCTGCGCCGGCTTGCCTGGCCGCTGCGTACGACGGCCAGTCGCGCCCACTAAGGTTAATGTAGAGGCTGCTGAAATCCAGCCCACCGCCGGTGATCGCGCCGATGATCGGCATGATGACATCTTCTGTCAACGATGCGACGATCGCCCCGAATGCGGCGCCGATGATCACGCCGACGGCGAGATCGATGACATTGCCGCGCAGAATAAATCGCCGAAATTCGTCCCACATGGATTGTAAGCTCCTGATACTAGACTGCAAACCGTGCAAGAGCGGCGCTCGCCCTGGCATCGGGTATACTGACGGCCAGCGAGATGAGTTGTCACACGCCGCAGGACTATAAAGACGCACGTCGTGCTGCCTTCAGGCGTCCATATACCGCCCTCAGGTGGCGCGCCCATTCCGATGGGATGGCTCTACCTCCCGCGTTGCGGGTGAGCGCGTAGTCCTGATTGTACAAGGCCGGGCTGGCACAATGGCACGAATCCCCGAGATCGCGCTCCCCGCCACATTGCGCGAGCAACTGGCCCGCGGGCACCCGTGGGTCTACCGCGATCACGTGCCGCCGACGGTGCGGCTGCCACCAGGTACGTGGGTGCGGGCGCGCTGCGGCGGCTGGGTCGGCTACGGGCTATGGGATGCCACCGGCGCGATCGCCCTGCGGATTTTCTCCGAGCGTCGGGTTCCGGATGCGGGCTGGGTGCGCGAGCGCGTCGCCGCCGCCTGGGAGCTTCGCGAGGCGTTGATCGAGATGGGCTGCACCGCCTTTCGCTGGGTCTACGGCGAAGGTGACGGCGTGCCCGGCCTGGTGGTGGACCGCTATGGCGACTGGGCGGCCATCCAGTCGCACCTGGCCGGCGGCGATGCGCTGCTCGGCTGGCTGGCCGACGCGCTGCGCGAGGTCTATCCGCTGCGGGGCATCGTGCTGCGTAGCCGTGCGTCGGCCAACGAGCTCGCATCCGACGATGAGCGCCGGTCGCCGCTGGTCGCCGGTCGTGCATCGGTCCTGTTGGGCGCGCCGCCGCCCGCCGACCTGACGGTGACCGAGCACGGCCTGCGCTTCTACGCCGACCTGCTGGGCGGGCAGAAGACCGGCCTGTTCCTCGACCAGCGCGAGAACCGCCGCTACATCGAGTCGGTCGCCGCCGGACGCGAGGTGCTGAACTGCTTCGCCTATACCGGCGCGTTCTCACTCTACGCGCTGCGCGGCGGCGCGCGGCGGGTCGTCAGCGTCGACAGCGGCGGCGGTTTGGCCGAGGCGGCGGCGGCGAACATCGCGCTGAACGGGCTGTCTGCCGCCCGCCATCGCTTCGAGACTGCCGATTGCTTCGAGTTGCTGGCGCGCTACGCCGCGGAGGGCCGCCGCTTCGACCTGGTGATCCTCGACCCGCCGAGCTTCGCTCGCCGCAAAGAGAGCCGCTATGCCGCGTTGCGGGCCTACACCCGCCTGAACGCGCTGGCGCTGCGCTGCGTCGCGCCGGGCGGGCTGCTGGCCAGCGCCAGTTGCACCAGCCAGGTCGGGCCGGAGGCCTTTCGCGAGATGCTGGGCGCGGCGGCGCGGGAGGCTGGGGCACGCCTGCGGATTGTGCACGAGGCCGGGCACCCGGCGGACCATCCGGTGCCGGCTGGCTTTCCCGAAGGACGCTACCTGAAGTTCGTCGTCGGACAGGTGTCGGAGCCGGCCTGATACTCCATGTGGATAACGGAGGGCAGCGGCGGCCGTGCCGCCGCTGACGCGGCGCGCACGCGAGTTGCGCGGGGCGAAGCCCCTCGTGCCCTCCAGCGTCGACCACATCTTGACCGGCTGGCGCGAACGTGCTACGATTCGCGGGGTTGGAACCCGGGCATGTTGCCCGCGGCCGAACGGCGGCCATGGGCACCGTTGATACCGTCGCCTAGAGGTGGCAACAAGGTGATCGCCGAACTGAAGCGCCTGCTCGTCGGGCGCCCGCTTGCGACCGAGCAGCTCGCCCACGAGCGGCTCAGCAAGCGCATCGCATTGGCCGTCTTTTCGTCCGATGCCCTCTCGTCCGTGGCCTACGCCACCGAGGCCATCCTGATCGCCCTCATCGCTGCGGGAACCAGTGCGCTCGGCCTGGCCATGCCGATCGCGGTCGGCATCGCCGCGCTGCTGATCACCGTGGCGTTCTCCTACCGCCAGACGATCATCGCCTACCCGCAGGGCGGCGGCACCTATATCGTCTCGCGCGAGAACCTCGGCACCCTCCCGTCGTTGGTGGCCGCCTCGTCGCTGCTGGTCGATTATGTGCTGACGGTCGCCGTCAGCATGTCCGCGGCGGTCGCGGCGATCACCTCGGCGGCGCCGGTGCTGGATCCCTACCGCGTCGAGCTGGCGGTCGGCCTGATCGCGCTGGTGTCGCTCGCAAACCTGCGCGGTATCAAGGAATCCGGGCGGCTGTTCGCCGTGCCCACCTACCTGTTCGTTTGCAGCATGCTGCTGATGATCGCCGTGGGCCTGTTCAAGTGGGCGACCGGCGACGTCACGCCCGCGCCGCCGCCGCCGGTCTCGCATGTGCCGGCGGAGCTGCACCCCCTGACGATCTTCCTCATCCTGCGGGCGTTCGCCGCCGGGTGTACGGCCCTCACCGGCATCGAGGCGATCGCCGACGGCGTGCCGGCCTTCCGCAAGCCGGAGTCGCGCAACGCGGCGATCACGCTGACCATGATGGCTGCGCTGCTGTGTACGATGTTCCTCGGCATCACGCTGCTGGCGGGCATCTACCAGGTGCAGCCGGAGGGCGGCACGGAGCCGGAGACGGTCAACTCGCAGATCGCCCGGGCGATCTTCGGGACGACGCCGATCTATTTCATCATCCAGGCGGCGACGACGCTCATCCTGATCCTGGCATCGAACACCGCCTTCGCCGACTTCCCGCGCCTGTCGTATTTTCTGGCGAACGACCGCTTTCTGCCCCGCCAGTTCGCGCAGCGCGGCGACCGGTTGGTCTTTTCGAATGGCGTGATCTTCCTCGGCCTGGTCTCCTCGCTGCTGGTGATCGCCTTCGGGGCGCGCGAGCAGGCGCTGCTGCCGCTCTACGCGCTCGGCGTGTTCACCTCGTTCACGCTCTCGCAGCTTGGGATGGTCCAGCGCTGGCGGCGGGTGCGCACGCCCGGCTGGCAGCGCAGCGCGGCGATCAACCTGCTCGGCGCGATCGTCACCGGCGTGGTGCTGGTGGTGATCGCGGCGACGAAGTTTACCGAGGGCGCCTGGGCGGTGATCGTCCTTATTCCGCTCATGGTGATCACGCTGCTCGCCATCCACCGGCATTATATGGATGTCGCCAAGCAGCTCTCGCTGGCCGATGCCCCGCCGCCGCAGGCCGTCCGCCGGCAGACGGCGCTGGTGCTGATCAGCGGCGTTCATCGCGGCGTGATCCCGGCGCTGCAGTATGCGCTGGCGCTTGCGCCGGACAACGTGACCGCCGTGTACGTCGATCTGGAGGCGGAGACGACCGAGAAGCTGAAGAAGAAGTGGGAGCAGTGGGGCAGCGGAATCCCGCTGGTGGTGTTGCCGTCGCCCTATCGCTCGCTGCTTCAGCCGCTGCTGCGCTACATCGATGAGGTGGATGCGAAGTACGATGACGATGTGCTGACGATCATCCTGCCCGAGTTTGTTCCCTCGAAGTGGTGGCAGCATCTGTTGCACAACCAGACGGCGCTGCTGATCAAGACCGCCCTGCTCTTCAAAAAGGGCAAGATCGTCACAAGCGTGCCCTATCGACTCGACAGATAGCCGCGCGCCTGGAGCACTCCAGCGCTCTGTGCGATGTGCCGTGCCACCTTCCGGCGGTGTCAGGGATAGCCGGAACGGCCTTCGTGCCCTTCGCGCGCTGCACGGTTCCTCTGTTCACATGCGCTTGAGGAAGCGGAGGATGCTCGCAACAACGCCCGCCGCCCAGGCGCTCGCCGGCTGGCTCGCGCCGCGCCTGCCGCAGTACCTGGAGGAGCTGCGCCAGCTCTGCGCCATCGAGTGCCCGACCGCCTCCAAGCCCGGCGTGGACCAGGCCGGGGCCTGGGTGCGCGCGTGGGCCGCCGCGCGCGGCTGGGAGTGCCGCGCCTTCCCCGCGGCGACCGCCGGCGACGGCCTGGCGGTCGCCGTGCGCGGCGGCGCAGCCGGCGGCCTGCGCGCCCTGCTCGTCGCCCACCTTGACACGGTCTATCCGGACGGCACGGCAGCAGCCCGGCCGATGCGCCAGGACGGCGACCGGCTGCTCGCCCCCGGCGCCGCCGACAACAAGAGCGGCCTGCTCTCCGGCCTGTACGCGATGGCGGCGCTGGAGGCGCTGGGCCTGCTCGGCCCGTTTGCGCGCATCACCCTGGCATGCGGCGGCGACGAAGAGACCGACATGCGCGCCTCGCTCCAACTGCTGCGCGAGTTGGCGCCGGGCCACGACCTGGCGCTGGTGCTGGAGGCGGGCCGTGAGAACGGCGATATCGTCTCGGCGCGCAAGGGCAGCGGGCAGTTCCGGCTCGACGTGCGTGGCAAGGCGGCCCACGCTGGCGTCGAGCCGTGGAAGGGCGCGAACGCCGTGCTGGCCCTGGCGCAGCAGGTCGTCGCCCTGCAAGCGCTGAACGGCATGCGGCCCGGCATGACGCTGAATGTCGGCGTGATCGGCGGCGGCGAGGTGCCGAACGCCGTGCCGGACGCCGCCTGGGCGCTGATCGACGTGCGGGTGGCGCAGCCGGACGACATGGCCCCGGTCAGCGCGGCGATCGCGCAGATCGCTGGCGCGCCGCCCGTGCCCGGCACGACCGCGACGCTCAGCGGGGGGTGGCACGCCCCGCCGATGGCGCGCACCCCGGCGATCGCCGCGCTGGCGACCCTGGCGCGGGCCGCCGCCGCGGAGCTTGGCTTCGGCCTGGCGGACGCCACCACCGGCGGCGTGTCATACGCCAACCATCTGGCCACGCTCGGCCTGCCGGTGCTGGACGGCCTCGGGCCGGTCGGCGGCCTCGACCATAGCCCAGACGAGTACATCCTGGTCTCCAGCATCGTGCCGCGCACGGCGCTGCTGGCGCTTCTGCTGCTGCGCGCGGCGGAGGAACCCGTGGGGAGCGGGTAAGCTTTGGAGATCGGCGATCCGAGAGCGCTGAGTCTCCAAACGCCGCCGTCCGAACCGCATTTCATGCAAACCAGCCCTTCGGTCACGTTCTCTCCTGTAGGATACAGATACGCTGCCCGGCAGCCATCCGCGATCCGCACGTTGCAATGCACCGCGGGAGAACGACCATGTTCGGCTCAGCCATCCTCGATGTCGCGATCGGTCTGGTCTTCACCTTCACCCTGCTCAGCCTGATCTGCTCGGCGGTGAACGAGCTGATCGCCGCCGTGCTGGCGACGCGGGCGGTGGTGCTGGAGCGGGCGATCCGCGACATGCTCTTCGGCGCGGAAGTCCAACCGGCCTGGTCGCGCCAGCCGGTGCCGCTCGACCAGGCGTTCTTCGACCACCCGATGGTGCGCGGGCTGGTGGCGGGCCGGCGCGGCGCGGTGCTGCGCCAGCCGCCGGGCCAGCCCGTGATCGCGATGGAAGGCGACCTGGCCGGGCTGCCGCCGGGTGCGCGCTTCAACGGGTGGATACGCAGCAAGCGCCCGGCTTATATCCCCGCCTGGCTCTTCGCCCACACGCTGCTCGACATCCTGGTTCCGGAGGGCGAATCGCGCACCGTCGCCGATGTGCGCGGTGCCATCCAGAAGCTGGACGGCGGCCAGAGCAACGCGTTCAAGCAGATGCTGCTCGGCCTGCTGGCGGATGTCGAGGGCGATATCGGCGCGGCCCGGGCTTTGCTCGAACGGTGGTACGACGAGGCGATGGAGCGACTATCTGGCTGGTACAAGCGCCAGGCGATGTGGCGTATCTTCGTGATCGCCCTGGTCGTCGTGACAGCGTTCGGCGTCGATTCGCTCGCGCTCGCCGACCATCTGTATCGTGACGGCGCGCTGCGGGCGGCGGTGTCCGGCGCCGCCGAGAGCCTGGCGCGCGAGGGATTGCCCACTGGCAGCGGCCAGGTGGTCTTCGACAAGATGACCGGCCAGATCGACCGGCTACAACTCCCGATCGGCTGGGGCGAGCCGCTGCGCCCGACCGACGGCCGCGGCTGGCTGCTGCGCGTCCTCGGCCTGCTGCTGACGGTGATCGCCGTGGCGCAGGGCGCGCCGTTCTGGTTCGACCTGCTCGGCAAACTGGTGAATGTGCGTGCGGCCGGCGCGCCACCGAAGACATGACACGATGGTCGGGCGGACGGTGGCGCGTGCACGGCGGCAGACAAAGGACGAAAGCCGCGAGCAGGCCCGGCCGCGCTCGCGGTCGTCGCGTGCCTGTCCCCTCCGCATTCGCCCGTCATCCGTCGCCGCCCCTCGTCCCTTGCCCGCACTTTGTCCGTCGTTGGTCAACCGCAGTCCGCCGCGATCATGTATAATTCCCGGCGTGCAACCCGCAGCGCACAACCTGTACGATCTGAGTCTGGCCGGGCTCGAGGCGTTGATGCGCGACTTTGGCCAGCCGGCCTACCGCGCCCGCCAGCTCTACCGCCAGCTCTACGCCGGGCTGGCCGATGACCCGCGCGCGATGACCGACCTGCCGCTGGCGCTGCGCGAGCGCCTGGCCGCCGAGACGCGCCTGGGCACGCTGGAGCTGGCCCGCGTCCAGACCGCCGACAACGGCCTGACGCGCAAGGCTCTCTTTCGCCTGCCCGACGGCGCGGTCGTCGAGACGGTGCTGATGGTCTACCCCGACCGCGCCACCGCCTGCGTCTCGACTCAGGCCGGCTGCGCGATGGGGTGCGTCTTCTGCGCCACCGGCAAGCTCGGCCTGCTGCGCAACCTCTCCGCCGGCGAGATCGTCCAGCAGGCGCTGTGGGCAGCGCGGGAGGTACAGCGTGTCGAGCGCAGGGTTCATGATTGGGGAACCCTCAACCGAGACGCCGACCGTTGGGCATCCGACGAAGCACAACGCAGCACGCCGAACGCTGAACTCAGCACGCGTCGGCTGACCAACATCGTCTTCATGGGCATGGGCGAGCCGTTCGCCAACTACGACCGCTGGTGGCAGGCGGTCGAGCGGCTGCACGACCCGCAGGGCTTCAACATGGGCGCGCGCAGCATGACGGTCTCGACGGTCGGGCTGCCGCCGGGCATCCGCCGGCTGGCCGGCGAGCGGCTGCCGGTCAATCTGGCGATCTCGCTGCACGCCCCGGACGATGCGTTGCGCGCCGAGTTGATGCCGATCAACCGGCGCTATCCGCTGGCTGACCTGCTGGCCGCCACCCGCGAGTACATTGCGGCGACGCGCCGGCGTGTATCGTTCGAGTATGTCCTGCTGCAGGGCAGGAATGACCGGCCGGAGCAGGCCGACGCGCTCGCCGACCTGATCGGTGGGATGCTCTGCCATGTCAACTTGATCCCCTGGAACCCGGTGCCGGGTGCGCCGCTCGACCGCCCGACCTGGGGCCGTGTCCTGGCGTTCCAGCGCGTGCTGCAGACGCGCAATATCCCCTGCACTGTGCGCGTCGAGCGCGGCCTGGCGATCGCCGCGGCCTGCGGCCAGCTCGCCGGGAGCAGCGTGGAGATCCCGCTGGCGGTGGGGTAGGGCGACGGTGGGCGGTGGGCGATGGACAGTGGACGAACCACGAAAGCAGGTCCGGCCACATTCATGGCTGTGCCGTCGTCCCTCGTCCGGCATCTCTCATCCCTCGTCCGTCGCTCTTCGCCGCCCGTCGTCCGTCGTCCGTCGCCCGTCGTCCGTCGTCTCTCGTCCAATAGGTGCCCTTCCATCTAAAGTCCTGCAGCATATGAAAATCCCGCGCCTCTCAGCCCTCTGCGCCCTTTGCGCGCTGCTTGCCGCACTGTGCGGCAGCGTTCGGCCGGCCGCGGGGCAGCCGCTCCTGCCGGCGCCCCTCGCCAGCGCGCCCGAGGTCGCGTCCTACACGATCGATGCCCGGCTCGACCCGGCGACCAAGACCGTGCACGGAACCGGGCAGATTCGCTACACCAATCCGTCCAACGACACGTTACGCGAGCTGGTGCTGCACCTCTATCTCAACGCCTTCAGCAGCCTCGACACCTACTGGATGCGGACGTCGGGCGGCAACCTGCGCGGCTTTCGAGCCAGCCCGACCGAGCTCGGCGGCATCACCGTCGAACGGTTGCAGCAGGCAGGCGGGCCGGACCTGCTCGCCTCGGCCACGATCAGCGAGACGGTGATGCGCGTGCCGCTGCCCGGGCCGCTCGCGCCCGGTGCGACGATCACCCTCGACACCGCCTGGACGAGCAAGCTGCCGCGCGTCTTCGCCCGCACCGGCTACGGCGGACGAAACGACACCTTCTTCATGGTCGGGCAGTGGTATCCGAAGATGGCGGTCTACGACCGCGGCCGCTGGGACGACATCCCCTGGCACGGCAACGCCGAGTTTTTCCACGATTTCGGCCGCTACGACCTGACGGTGCGCGCCCCGCCGGAGTATGTCGTCGCCGCCACGGGTGTGCCCGCGGGCGAGCCACGTGTGGAGGGTGGCGCGAAGGTCTGGCGCTTCAGCAACACCAATGTCACCGATGTCGCCTTCGCCGCCTCGCCCGACTTCCAGGTGCGCCAGACGCGCGCGGCGAACGGTGTCGATGTCGTGCTGTACCTGCTGCCGGAGCACGCCGCCGCCGAGCGCGAATACCTCAGCACGGCGACCGGCGCAGTCGCGGCGTTCAGCGAATGGTACGGCCTTTACCCGCACCCGCGATTGACGGTGGTGGATGTGCCGGACAGCGCGGCCGGCGCGGGCGGCATGGAGTACCCGACGCTGGTGACCGGCGGGACGCTCGGCGCGCCGCTCACCTCCGGGCTGGTGGCGGTCGTCACCGCGCACGAGATCGGGCACCAGTGGTGGCCGATGCAGACCGCCACGCATGAAGGGCGCGAGCCCTGGCTGGACGAGGGCCTGACCGAGTACAGCGGCAATCGCTACCTGGCCGAGGTCGGCCACCGGATCGGCGCCGGCGCCGTGTCCATCGACCCGGAGCGCCTGGAGCGCAGCCAGGCCGCGCTCGGGGCGAAGGAGCCGATCAACCGGGCGGCCTGGGACTACACCGGCGCCGCCTATGGCGCTGCGGTCTACGGCAAGACCGCGATCGGCCTCTGGACGCTGGAGCGGACGGTGGGGACCGGGCGCTTCCGCCAGGCGATGGCCGGCTACCTCGCTGCCTATCGCTATCGCCACCCGACCGCCGCCGAGTTCCGTGCCGCGATCGAGGCGACGCTTGGGCCGCAGCCCTGGTTCTTCGACCAGTATGCCCGCGGCGGCGAGATCGACTACGCCGCCGGCCCGATCGACAACATGGCGGACGGCGCGACGATCACGGTGATGCGCGAGGGCGATGTGGCCGTGCCGGTGGATGTGCGCGTCACCCTGGCGAGCGGTGTCGAGCGGCTGGAAAGGTGGGACGGGGCACCGCCGGAGGCGACTTTCCGTTACCCAGGCCAGCAGGTGGCGCGCGTCGAGGTGGACCCGGAGCGCAAGCTGGTCGCCGAGATGGACGTGACCGACAACGGCGCCAGCACAGCCATCGAAGTGGCGCCGGCGGCCACGCTGGCCAGCCGGCTGATCTTCGTGTTCCAGACGATCGCGCAGACGCTGGGGCTCTTCGGGTGAGGCCCAGATGGCCAGATGTCAGACGTCAGACCGTCAGATCGATGAAAAGGGAACCCCGCGCCGCTGGCCACGCGGCGGGAAACACGAAACGATGAACACTGCACTCATCCCTGCCCTTGTTACCGGGCTGCGGCGCGCGCAGCGGCTGGCGCTGCTGCTGCCGCTCTACCTGGCCGGCCTGCTGCTCGGGCTGGTCCAGACCTGGCCGCTCTGGGCGAATGGGCGCGGCACGCTGACCAACCCCTTCCTGGGCGTGCTGGCGACCGGCGGGGCGGACGCGCTGGTCGATCTCTTCCTGGGCCGGCCGGAGGCGGGCGGACAGGCGGCCCAGTGGGTGCTGGGGACGCTGGGGCTGGCGCTCGTCTTCGGCGGGGCGTACAACTTCTTCGCCGGCGGCATCCTCGAAGCCTAGACGGGACGCCGCCGGTTCTGGGCCGGCTGCTGGCGCTTCTTCCTCCCCTTCGTGGCGCTCGGCGCGCTACTGCTGCCGCTCGCGCTCCTGGCGGGCGTACTCGCCGCGCTGGCCGGGTCGTTCCTGGGCGGCGCGGCGGGGGGAGTCGTCGCGGCGCTGGCGCTGCTGCTGCTCAACGCGGTCGGCGAGGCGGCCCGCGCGCTCGCCGTGGCCCGCGACCGGCGCAACCCGTTCGTGCTGCTGGGCCGGGCGTTCGCGTTCTGCGCGCGCCACCCCGGCCTGCTGCTCCTGGCGCTTGCCGGGGCGCTGCTCCACGCCGCCCTTGCGGCGCTCTATGCCGCGCTCGCGGCGGGGATCGGCAACGCGCTCCTGCTGATCGCCGCCCAGCAACTCGCTGTGCTCGGCTGGCTGTGGGTCAAGCTGCTGCGGCTGGCGTGGGCGCTGAGTTATGTCGAAGCCGCGGACGGCCAAGCGGCCAGCCGGCTGGAGATCAGCCCGCCGGCCGGCGGCCCGGGCGAGCCGCAGCTGACCATCCTTGAATGAAGGATTGACCACCACCGACATCGCCGGTGCGTGCGCAAGGAATGCTTGTAGGCAGAAACATACAGGCAACAGCACCAGAAAGCCCGATCCCTCCTTGGAAGCCTCTTCGCGGCACCGCACGCGTATGAGGGGACGCGGCGCATCACGAACGGTGGGCGAACGGCCGTGAGACGGCCGCTCGCCCACCGCACCTCGCCCGTCCGCTGTGGTATCATACCGGCCGAACCGGACAAGCGGAGCGTGGGCGCGATGAGCAACCGTCCTCAGAACATCAAAGGCATGCGCGATCACCTGCCGCGGCAGATGATCCTGCGCCAATACATCATCAACACCCTGATCGCTGTCTTCGAACGCTACGGCTTCGAGCCGCTGCAAACGCCTGTCGTCGAATATTACGAGACGCTGATGGGCAAGTACGGCGACGAGGAGAAGCTGATCTATCACTTCGAGGACCACGGCGGGCGTCGGGTCGCCCTACGCTACGACCAGACCGTCCCGCTGGCGCGGGTCGTCGCCCAGTACCAGGGCGAGCTGCTGTTCCCCTGGCGGCGCTACGCGCTCGGCCCCAGCTACCGCGGCGAGCGGCCGGGGCGTGGGCGCTATCGCGAGTTGTGGCAGGCGGATATCGACATCGTCGGGTCGGCCTCGCCGGTCGCCGACGCCGAGATTCTGGCGGTCCAGCACGAGGCGCTCGCGGCGCTCGGATTCACCAACGCCACCACGCTGCTCAACCACCGCGAGGTGCTCGGCGGGATCGGGCGGGTCGCCGGGCTGGACGACGCCACCGCCGCCGGGGTCTACCGGGCGATCGACAAGCTCGACAAGATCGGGCCGGAGGGCGTGCGCGAGGAGTTGCTGCGGCTCGGCATCGCCCCGGGGGTCGCTGCGCGCATCATGGCCATCGTGTTGATCGACGGCCCGGCCCCGGACGTGCTGAAGGAGCTGTCGGAGCGGCTGGCCGGGGACGAGCGGGCGCAGCGGGCGCTCGACAACCTGCGGGCGATCATCGCCCACGCTGGGGCGATGGGCGTGCCGCCGGCGAGCTATGCCATCGCGCCGCGCCTGGCGCGCGGGTTGTCGTACTACACCGGCGCGGTGTTCGAGGCGGTGATCGACAACCCGCCGATGGGCTCGCTGTTCGGCGGCGGGCGCTACGACGAACTGATCGGCATGTTCGCCGGCCGGCCCATCCCGACCGTCGGACTGGCGTTCGGTATCGAGCGGCTGCACGATGTGATGGAAGAGCTCGGCATGGGGCCGCAGCATGCCACCGTCGCCGAGGCGTTCGTCACGCTCTTCAGCCCGGAGATGGCGGACGAAGCGCTGCGGCTGGCCGCCGAACTGCGCGCGGCCGGAGCCAAGGTCGAGACGGCGCTCGATCCCACGGAGAAGCTCGGCCGGCAGTTCCGCTACGCCGATCGACGCGGCATCCCGTTCGCGCTGGTGCTCGGGCCGGATGACCTGGCGCGCGGCGAGGTCGTGCTGAAGGATTTGCGCTCGGGCGAGCAGCGCACCGTCCCACGGACGCTGGCCGCTGCGGCGCTGCGCGAAGCTGCGGAGGAGGTCGCATGACCCCAACTCCAGACATGGGTGATGCGGCCGGGCAGCCGGCGTGGGAGGTCGCGCCGGTGGCCGTGGCGGGGGGACGCGCGTGAGGATAACGATGTTACGCTGACCCGCGGCACACATCTCCCCGTCGTGCTCGCCGGCGGCCGGGTTGAGGCGCTGCCGATGCCGACGCGCCCGCAGCAGAACAGTCGCTCTTCCTGGAGCGGCTGCGCGACGAGGCGCTTGAGTTTCCGGCAGGGCGGCGTTCTGGGCGCTCCCCTGCGCGTGCGTCTGTGCCCAGGCACGACCCCCGAGCCGGATGTGGTGCTGATGCTGGCCGAGCAGCGCGACCGCGACGGTGGGGATGTGTTCGATGGCGCAGATCGTGTCATCGACGTGGTCAGCGATGACGGCCCGGCACGCGATCTGGTGACGAAGCGCGGCGAGTGCGCGCGCCGGCATCCCCAAATGCTGGTCGGCTGCCCTGGATCCGGCGCCATTGGCGCACGAACATGCGCAACCCTTACCGCTTGTTGTCGTCTATCGTCTATCATCCGCTCATCCATACTGGAGGTACATCCGTGAGCGATCCGCTGCTGCATAAAACCGTCGGCCAGTTCCTGGACGAGCTGGCGAGCAGCGCCCCGACGCCCGGCGGCGGGAGCGTCGCCGCGCTGGCCGGGGCGATGGCCGCCGGCCTGCTCACCATGGTCTGCGACCTGACGATCGGCAAGAAGAACCACGTCGATTTTGAGGATGAGGCCAAAGCGCTGCGCGAGCGCGCCGAGACGCTGCGGGCCGAGTTGCAGCGCCTGGCCCAGGAGGACGTGGAGGTGTTCAACCGGCTCATGGCGGCCTACAAGCTCCCCCGCACCACCGAGGCCGATGCCGCGACGCGCCGCGCCGCCATCCAGCGGGTCACCCGCAGCGCGACCGAGGTGCCGCTACGCACCGCGCGGGCGATCGTCGGCCTGCTGCCGCTGTGCGCGCCGCTGGCCCGCCACGGCAACCGCAGCGCCGTGAGCGACGTGGGCGTCAGCGCGCTGCTGATCCAGGCGGCCGTGCCGGCGGCGCTGCTGAATGTCGAGATCAACCTGGCCGTGCTGGACGACCCGCTCTTTGTGCGCGAGGCGCGTGCCCAGGCGGATGACCTGACGATCGGCCTGGACGAAGAGGTCGCCGGCGTGATGGCGATCGTTCGTGAGCGGCTGGCGGCCTGATAGGCTTCGTGGCACGCATGTTGCATCTCCCTTCAGCATCGGCGCGTCGGTGCGCCGCCGAAGAAAGGAGACGGGCATGATCAACTGGGATATCATCAAGGGCAAGTGGAACCAGCTCCAGGGCGAAGCCCGCAAGCAGTGGGGCCAGTTGACAGACGATGATTGGCAGCAGATCGCGGGGGAGCGCGACAAACTGATCGGGAAGCTGCAGGAGCGCTACGGCTGGGCGCGCGAGGACGCTGAGCGTCGCGCAGATGAATTCTTCAGCGCCCACCATAGGTAACCCTCGCCGCCGAGATGGACTCCGAGGCCCGGCGGACGTTCCCGCCGGGCCTCGCTGCGTGCCATGGGTTCAGCGTATCGTGCGCCCGGGAGTGCCACTGACCCGGTGGGCGCGCTCTGCATGCCTCGTTGCGCTACCTTGCACGCCGCTCCGCATAATAACTATACCCGCCCTCGTACACATGCAGCCGGCCGCCGCGCAACTCGAACATCCGGTCGGCCACGCGGTCGAGGAAATAACGGTCGTGTGAGACGACGACGACCGTCCCGGCGAACTCGTCCAGCGCCTGCTCCAGCACCTCCGCCGAGGGGATATCCAGGTTGTTGGTCGGCTCGTCCAGCAGCAGGCAGTTGGCCCCGCCGAGCATCAGCCGCGCCAGTTGGACACGGCTCTTCTCCCCGCCGCTCAGCCGCGCGATCGGCTGGCCCATGGCGGCGTAGGGAATGAGAAAGCGGCCGAGCTTCGCCACCGCATCGCCCTCGTACATCGGGCGGACCGCCCGCAGCGCCTCGATGGGCGTCTGGCGCGGGTCGAGCGTCTCGTGCTGCTGAGCGTAATAGTCGAGCTGGATGCTCGGCCCGACCCACACCTCGCCACTATCGGGCGTCAATTCGCCCAGGATGAGCCGGAGCAGGACGGACTTGCCCGCGCCATTGGCGCCAACGATCCCAACCCGCTCGCCGTTCATGATCGTGGCAGTCGCGTCGCCCAGGATCTGCGCCGTGCCAAATGCCTTGCACACACGGCGGAGTTCGATCGCCTTTGCCCCGCCGCGCTGATGCGGCCGCAGCTCGAGCGCCATTTTGCGGCGCTCCAGCACCGGGCGCTCGATCACATCCATCGAGTCGATCTGGCGCTGCTTGTTGTTGATCTGGCGTTTCAGACGCGGGTCGAGGCTGATACCCATCCAGACTTTGAAGCGCGCGATGGCGGCTTCCAGGTGGGCGATCTCCCCTTGCTGCGCGACGTAGCCCTGCTGCTGTTTCAGCAGCGCCAGCTCCTTCTGCATCGCATACGCCGAGTAGTTGCCCTCCCACCGCAGCAGCCGCGCACCGACCTCGCGTGCCGGCTCCAACTCCACGATCGCGCGCACGGTTTCATCCAGCAGGTAGCGGTCGTGCGAGATAATGACCACTGCGCCGTCGAACCCCTGGATCATCCGTTCCAGCAGCGCCTTGCGCTCGAGATCCAGGTGGTTGTCCGGCTCATCGAGCAGCAGCAGATCGGGGCGGGCCAGCAGGCAGCGCGCCAGCCCGATCAGTTTGCGCTGGCCGCCGCTGAGCTGCGCCATCGGCTGCTGCCACTGCGCCTCGCTCAGCCCGAGCTCGCGCAGCAGCCCGTGCGCCCGATGCTCGACCTGCTCGCCGCCGAGAGCTTCGAACGCGGCCAGCAGCCGCTCGTGCTCGGCTAGCACCGTCTCCATCAACTGCATGTCCGCGACCACGGCGGGGTCGCCCAGCCGTGTCTCTAACTCGGCGATCCGCGCTTCCAACGCGGCCAGGTCGTCCCGGGCGGCCAGCAACTCGGCCAGCGCCGGGCGCGCCGGCTCGCCGGCGTATTCCTGGGGCAGGTAGGCGACCCGCACGCCGCGCCGCAGCACGACCGTTCCGGCGTCAGGTGGCTCCAGCCCGGCGAGCGTCCGCAGCAAGGTAGACTTGCCGGCGCCATTGGGGCCGACAAGGCCGAGCTTCTCGTCATCCTGGATCGTCCAGTTGAGGTTTCGAAAAATCGTGCGTCCGCCGTGGACGCGGCTAAGGTTGTTGATATCGGCGATGATCATCCGCGTTTTCCCTGATTGTCGTCTACCGGCCTGGGCATGTCCCAGGCGCGGCGGGTTGCCTCGTGCCCATGCTCGCGCATCTGGACCTCCTCACCATCTTCGGCGCCCCCGTGGTGGATGCCTTTCCGGGCCATGCGGCCGCCCCAGGCGCAAACAAAAACGCCGCGGGCCACCAGACTGGCCCACGACGTCGCTTCGACTCCCCAGGAAATTCGTTTACGATACAAAGCAATCGCAGGGCGCAGCCATCCTATGCCCTGCCGCAGTTCCACCGCGCGATGTTCGCCAGGTATGGGCTGTCGCGTTCCAGCGCATTGTCCGGTCCTTCACGGTCAGCGACGTGCAGTGTAGCAGACGGGCGCGAGCCCGTCAATCGTCCGCTGGATGGAGATCGTCGTTGCTTACACGAGGTTACCTTGGTGGTGCAGCATTTCCTGCCCCCGCGCGGTCGCAGGCGGCGCAGCGCCCCGGCAGCGCCAGGTGCTCGTCCAACACGAAGCCGTGCCGTCGCCGTACCGCCGCCGCCACGCCGGTGCGCAGCTCATCCGGCACCTGGGTCGTCGCGCCGCACACCCGGCAGACCAGGTGGTGATGGACCTTGCCGTGCGGGTGATACTCGTAGCGCGTCCGCCCGTCACCGACGCTGAGCGGCGCGACGAGCCCGACCCGTTCGAGCCACTGGAGTGTGCGGTAGACGGTGGCGATATCGAGCGAGGGCTGCTGCGGCAGAATGGCGTCGTGGATGTCCTCCGCCGTCAGGTGCTGCCGCTGCGCCCGCACAACCGCGAGCACCTGCAAGCGCTGCGGCGTCAGACGGTAGCCCTGCTGGCGCAGCCATCGAATGTCATCCGTGTCGCTCATCGCGCACCTGCCTCCGGCGAGCCGCCACCCACGGCCCTCGCATCTGACGTGGGTGTGACACTCACTGTCACAGACCGGCTATACCATCGTCGTATGCAAGAAACCGGCCAAAAGGGCAGGGCCTGCCGCCCCGCCCGCATGGTACCATGGCCAGAATGCACTGTTTTAGTCACGAGGCGCTATGAGCGCTGTACCTGAATCGCGTCCGTCCCGCCGGAAGGGGTGGCAGCAGCCGAAGCCGCCGCGCACGCTGCGCGACCGGGTGGCGAATCTGCGCAGCGCCTACAGCAATATCCCTGCGGCGTTCCGGCTCGTCTGGGATGCCGACCGCGGCAGCGCCATCGGCATGGCCGCGCTCACGCTGATCGGCGGTGGGCTGCCGCTGGCGCAGGCCTATACCGGCAAGCTGATCGTCGACTCGGTCGTCCACTCGCTGCAGGCGGGCGTGGCGCCCCTGGCCGGGCTGGAGGCGGCGTTGCCGTTCCTGTTGCTGGAGTTCGGCCTGCTGATGATGGGCGCGGTGCTCGCCCAGCTCCGGCGCCTGATCGAGCATGTTTTGAATGCGCGGCTGGGCCACCACATCAACCAGCAGGTGATCCGCAAGGCGCTCGCGCTCGATTTGCAGTATTTCGAAGACCCGAGTTTCTACGACAAACTGCAGAACGCCCGGCGCGAGGCCGATTTTCGCGCGCTCGGCATCATCAATGGCAGTTTCATGTTGGCGCAGAACGTCATCACCCTGCTGTCGTTTGTGGTGACGCTGCTGATCTTCAGCCCGCTGATCGCCCTCCTGCTGTTCGGCGCGACGATCCCCTCGTTTATCGCGCAGAACCGTTACAGCCACCTACAATTCCGCCTGCTCACCTGGCGCGCGCCCGAGTCGCGGCGGATGCAGTACCTCGAGCAGGTGCTGACGGTGGACAACTCGGTCAAGGAGGTGAAGCTCTTCGGTCTGGGCGAGCCGCTGCTGCGCCGCTACACCGAGATGTTCTGGAAAATCTTCCGCGAAGACGAGGCGCTGGCCCGGCGGCGCTCGCTGGTCAGCCTGCTGTGGGGGCTGGTCGCCACCGCCAGCTTCTACGTGGCCTACGGCTGGATCGTCTACCAGACGGTCGCCGGCGTCATCACGCTCGGTGGGATGACCCTCTATCTCACGGTCATCCGGCAGAGCCAGGGAACGTTCACCGGCATCTTCGACAACCTGAATCGGCTGTATGAGAACGGCCTGTTCATGGATAACCTGTTCGGCTTTCTGGACCTCACACCGCAGATGGTCCGCCCGGCGCAGCCCGCCGCCGTGCCGGAGCGCTTCCGTCGCGGCCTGGAGTTCCGCGATGTCTCGTTCCGCTACCCCGGCCGCGACGACTGGGCGCTGCGCCAGATCAACCTGCGGATCGCCCCGGGCGAAAAGCTGGCGCTCGTCGGCCCGAACGGCGCGGGCAAGACGACGCTCATCAAGCTGCTGACGCGGCTCTACGACCCGACCGAAGGCCAGATTCTGCTGGACGGCGTCGATCTGCGCGACTACGACCCGGACGAAGTGCGCTCGAAGATCGGCGTGATCTTTCAGGATTTCGTGCGCTACCAGCTCACAGTGCGCGAGAACATCGGCTTTGGCAGGATCGAGGAGCTCGACAACCGGCCCCGGCTGGAGAGCGCGGCAGAGCGCGGCGGTGCGGATGAGGTCGTGGCGGAGCTGCCGGACGGCTACGAGACCACCCTCGGGCGCTGGTTCGACCGTGGCTTCGAGCTGTCGGGCGGGCAGTGGCAGAAGATCGCGCTGGGCCGCGCCTTTATGCGCGATGGCGAGGTACTGGTGCTGGACGAGCCGACCGCCGCGCTCGACGCGGAGCGCGAGCACGAGATCTTCCAGCGCTTCCGCGAGCTGACCGAAGGCAAGATCGCCGTGCTGATCTCGCACCGCTTCAGCACGGTGCGCATGGCGGATCGGATCGCTGTGCTGGAGAACGGGCAGATCACCGAGCTGGGATCGCACGAGGAGCTGGTCGCGGCCGGCGGCACGTATGCCCGACTGTTCGAGATGCAGGCGTCGGGGTACCGCTAGCGGCACCGGTGGACGGTGGGGGGTGAAGGGTGGACGATGAACGATGTCGTGGTCGATGTTTCGCTGCGCTCTAGCTGCGTCGCGCGATCAGCAGCACGCCGGCGGCGATCATCAGCGCAGGGATGACGAAGTCCACTGGAAGCCCCATGGCGTCGGCCAGCGCGACCAGGCCGATGCCCACCAGGATGATCCCGAGCACCGGCCAGCGCCGCCGGCGAGGGGCACCGGGGGCTGGCGGCGCACCAATCGGGTCGCTCCCGAGGTGAACGGTCTGGCCCGTCGCCGGGGGCAGCTCGCGTAGCGGCTCGCCGGTCACCGGGTCGAAGTTGTAGGCTGCGGGCGGCGGGGGCGCCGCGTAGGTCGTCCCGCTGCGGCGGTGCTGGCCGGCCGGCGCGTGCTCGCCGGCTACCGCGTGGAGCGCCGGGTCGCCCTGACGGCTCTCGAAGGTGAGCGAGCGCCCGGCGCGCGCCGGATCGCCCGGCGGCATGGACGGCGCGGGTGCCTTTGGCATCACCGCCCACAGCACCGGGTACAGCAGCAGGCCGACACCGCTGGTGAGCGTCAGCAGCACAAAGATCAGGCGGACGATCACCGGATCGACGCCGAAATACTCGCCGATGCCGCCACATACGCCGGCGATGATGACTTCATTGCGACTGCGCATCAGGCGCGGCTGCATAACGTCCTTCCTTTCGGCCCACCCAGGCCGGGCACCTTTACTAGCGCATTGGACGGCAGGCAGCACAGGATTGTTGCACGCGGCCCGCGAAGGCGGGTTGCTGCGGGCGAGCGGGCCCTCGCGCGCACCTCAGCCATCGCGGTACGGCGGGTAGGCCCCAGTACCGTTTCAGGCAAGCGTCGCAGACATGGCCTGCGGCTCCAGCCGCTGCGCACGACCCGCGCTAACGAATAATCGTGATCACTGCGATGCCGAACAGCACCTGCACCACCACCGAGGCGCCTTGCAACAGCCGCGCGCCGGGCGGGTGGCGTTGAAAGAGGAGCAAGCCTAGCCCGGCGTTGAGCGCCGTCAATCCGAGGGCCGCAAGCGGCAGAAGCAGAATCTGATGCCGCGGCCAGATCTCCGCCACCTCTCCCACGGCATTGAAGCGCATCTCGATCATCGGCGCCAGCGCGGGGTAGCGCGCGGCGATCACGCCCAGCAGCGCCAGGTTCAGCCCCAGCGCGAGGAGCAACAGCCAGCGCGCGAGCCAGTCGCTCCACAACCTAGCGAAGACCATCCGGCTTGCGCCGAGCGTCGGCTGGAGGGCCTGGGTGGCGCCGAGGTTGCGCCGTTGCTCGAGATCCTGCACGAATGCGCCCGGGTCGGCTGGCGCGATCACATAAGCCGCGCCCGGTGTGTAGATCGCCAGGCTGCGCTGCGGCGGCTGGGTCGAGAACAGGTGCGCCACCCGGCCGCCCGGTGCGCGCGCCCGACCCCAGTAGTAGCCGATCGCCTGCAACGGGCCAAGCGGCAGCGGGCCGATCGCCGTGCCGAGATCGACGCTCTCGACCTGGGCCAGCGGGATGACCGCCCGGTTGCCCAGCCATGAAATGTACAACCCGTTCCGGTCCAGATCGTAGCGCAGGGTGAGCGCGGCGGCGAAGCGATAGGCGAGCGCCACCACGAGCACGGCCAGGCCGAGAAACACGAGCAGCCAGCCGTAGAGCGCCAGGTTCACCGGCCAGGTGTCGGGCGGGCCGGCCAGCGCCCGGGCAAGCCGCACGGCGGCCAGGCCGGCCCCGGCCAGCGCCGCGAGCAGCAGAGCCAGGCAGATCCAGCGGCCCGGTGAGGGTTGTGGGTTCCAGCGTCGCATGCGGTCGTTGCGGGCGGTGACGATGGGGCCGGCGCCGTAACGCCGGCCCCGCCTCAGCACACCGTGCTCACTACGGGGTGGGGGTCGGCAGGGTCGGGCCCTCCGGCGCCGCTGTCGGTGTTGGCGTCGGCGTTGGCTCGCCGCCCAGGATGGCGGTTGGCAGCGGTGCGGGCGTGGCGGTCGGTAGCGGCCGCGGTGTCGGCGTCTCCGGCGGATAGCGTGTCACGCCGATTGCCGCCCGTTCCTTCTCGAGCCACGCGTCAAACGCCTTCGACCGGGCTTCGCGCAGCTGGTCCTCCTTGGTCGGCACGGTCTTGCTCACAACCTGGATGATGCTCCAGCCGAACGGCGTGGCGATCGGCGCGCTGATCCCCTTCTCGGGCAGGGCCAACGCGGCCTGCACGATCGCCGGATCGATCCGGGTGCCTTCCTCGGTCTTCCCGCTCTTGTCGAACGACGGCAGCAGCCCACCTTTGTCGCGTGTCAGGCCGTCCTGCGATTTCTCCTTCGCCAGTTTCTCGAAATCTGCGCCGCCCTTGAGCTCCGCGACGATCGCGTCGGCCTGGGGCCGCAGCTTCGCCAGGTCGGCCTGGCGCTCGCTCTCGGTCGCGCTCACCGGCACGGTTGCCTTGATCAGGATGTGGCGCACGCTGATGTTCGATGGATCGGTGCTTGGCGTAAAGCCGGCCTCTGGCACGAGTTGCGCCTCGACGCTATCCGTGAACGCCAGGCTGCGGTAATACGCCTTTACCCCGCGCTTGAAATCGTCGAGCGTCAGATTGATTTTAAGCGACGGATCGATCTGCTGGAGTTGCTGTGTGTAGGCGTCGTACGCCCGGCCGATCACGGCATCCACCTGCTGCAGCGCGGCATCGGGCGGAAGCGTCGGCAGCGGGGTGGCGGTCGGCGGGGGGGTGGCGGTCGGGCCGGTCGTGGCTGTTGGGGCCGGCGTGCCAGCGGCCCCGGTTGCGGCCGGGGTCGTCCCGCTGATCGCGGCGGTCGCCGCCGGGGGCGCCGCAGTGGGCGCGGCGGTGGCGGTCGGCGCGGCCGTCCCGGTGAGCGTGGCGGTGCCGGTGATCACCGGCGGCTTCAACTCGGGGAACGAGCGGCCCAGGTCGTTGACGATCCGCTGGGCGACATCCCCCTCGGTGACCGAGACCTTCATCCGGGCGGCGCCCTGGGCGATCACGGCGCGCTTGATCCATTCATCGACCGTCGCCGGATCGACTGGCGCGCTGCGGATGGTCGGAACCTGGGCGTTCAGGCTGTTGATCTGGCCGGCGATCTGCCCGCCAAGCTGCTGAGTGGGGCCGCCGCCGAGCAGGCGCTCGAGTTGCAGGCTCTGAACGATGCTCTGCGCGATCTGGGCGCGGCGCTCCTCCCAATAGGCACGGCGCGTCAGCGTCTCGCTCCCGACCGTCGCCACCGGGCGCGTCGGCACCCATACCTGGTCGTACAGCAGGCCGGCGATCAGCGCCAGGGCGGCCAGGCCGATGAACGTGCCGACAATGATGATCACCAGGCGCTGGCGGCGAGCCTCGCGCTGGCGGCGGGTCAAAGCCCGCCTGGTCAGGGGCCGCTGCGCACCAGCGTCGGGCTGCGGGCGCTGTCGTTGCGATGGTGTCATGGTCGCTGTCGTAGAAGAGGCACAGGGACATATCCCCTGTGCCCTCGTGGTGCAGAGAGATCGAACCGCGGCGGTATCTGACCGCCCAGGCGCCGCAGGTGGCGCCCGGCTGCCGTAGACAGTCGCACCGTTAGTTGCGCGGGGCGGTCACGACGAACGGCAGCAGGGCCATGTGGCGCGCCCGCTTGATCGCCGTTGTCAGGCTGCGCTGATGCCTGGCGCATGTGCCGGTGCGCCGGCGCGGCAGAATCTTGCCGCGGTCGGACAGAAAGCGCTGCAAGCGCTTGACGTCCTTGTAATCGGCGGTGCGAAGCCTGTCGGCGCAGAACTGGCACACCTTGCGGCGTGCGATGTACTTGCGCCGGCCGTCGGCGCTCCGCTCGGCGCGGCTCCGAGAGTCGCTCATGCTCAAAACCTCGTGGATGGTATCGCGCTCCTGATCGGGAACACGATAAAGGTGTCCAGCTGTTAGAACGGAATATCCTCATCGCCGATATCCGGCGCATCGTATTGATAGCCGCCGCGCGGGGCGGGCCGGCGCTCGGGCTCGTCCTGCGGCTGGGAATCGCGTGCGGGGCGGCTGTCGAGGATGATCATATCGGTCGCGATCACCTCGGTGCGGTAGCGTGTCTGCCCCTCCTGATCCTGCCATTGGCGTGTCTGAAGCCGGCCTTCGATGTAGACCCGGCTGGCCTTCCGCAGGTATTCGTGGCAGATCTCGGCCAGCTTGTTCCAGGCGACAACATTGAACCACTCGGTCTCTTCGCGCGGCTCGCCGTTGCCATCCTTCCACTGCCGCCCCGCCGCCACGCTGAACGTCGTCACTGGGCTTCCGCCGGGAGTGTAGCGCATCTCAGGATCCCGCCCCAGCCGACCGATGATCATCACTTTGTTCAGATCCCGTGCCATGTCGCGCTCTCCCTCGCTAACGGCTCTCTGAAGCTGTCTGCAACGGGGAGGTTAGGCGGGCTGCGCCCTCCGAAGCCCCCGCTGGGCGCTTTTCGGGCAGCCGCTCAGGCATCCTCGCCATCCTCATCCTCATCGCCGGCGAGATCGTCGTCGGCGTCGTCTTCCTCTGCTTCGTCATCGTCGGTATCTGCCGCGGCGATGGCCGCCGGGGCCGCGGTGGGGGCCGTTGCCACGCCATCTACGGCAGCCGCCACCGGCGCCGCAACCGCGAAGGCGGGCGCCTGGCCCTTCGGATCGACCATCGTCAGCAGAAAACGGAGAATGGCATCGTTCAGCCGGAGCGTACGCTCCAGCTCTGCGACCTTGCCGCTCGGCAGAATCAGATAGGAAAGGACGTAGTAGCCTTCGGTGAAGTTGCGGCGGCTGGCCTCGCCCTCGGCGTACTCGCGGATGGGGTAGGCAAACTTCCGCCGGCCCCAGGGCGGGCCGTGGTCGACACTGATCACCTCGCCGCCGGCAGCCGCGACGGACTGCTGGACCCGGCCGATGACCGTGGTGATCTCCTCCGCACTGCTGCGCAGTGGGGAGATGATGTACATCAACTCGTAGGTACGACGACGCTCGCGCATGAACCCTCCTCTGGTGTTGCCCGTCTCGTCGAGGCCGCAGCGCGCGCGAGTGCTGCGGATGCGGAAGGGCAGAAGCGCGTGGTTTTTAACACAGCGGGAGATTATAGCATAGGGACCGCGTCGCTGCAACAGCGATCCTGGCGCCCGGTGCGCCGCTCTTCCTCTGCGCGCAAGGAGGCATAGACATCGAGATACGGGGCGGCGGGCGTACCCTCGCGCGCCCGCCGGTGATGGGAGCCAACGGCTGCAAATTGGCTGTTGACGCCGCGCCGCAGGCATGCTATAGTCGTGGCGAAGCGACCGCACCGAATGCGACCGACGATGGACCAACCGCGCCGCAATCAGCCGTTCGGATTTTATTTTTACTTTTGGCGCCATCGAAAAGAGCGGCGGTTGCTTCGCGTTTCCTAGAACCTGAACGGGGGAGAGTTACCCAAAGGCGTGGAGCAACAGGCTCCACGCCTTTTCTGTTGCCGCAGCAGGCGAGGAGGAAATACGTCGTATGGTCTACTGTCGAGGCATCCGCGGGGCGACGACCGTCGAGGCGAACACGCGCGAGGCGATCCTCGAAGGCACGCGCGACCTGCTCGAACGGCTGATCGCCGCTAACGACCTGCGCCCCGAGGATATCGCCAGCGCGATCTTCAGCACCACGCCCGACCTGAACGCCGAGTACCCGGCGGTCGCGGCCCGCGCCCTCGGCTGGCTCGATACCGCTCTGTTCTGTACCCACGAGATGGACGTACCAGGCGGGCTGGCGCGCTGTATCCGGGTGCTTATCCACTGGAACACGACCCGCCGTGCCGATGAGATCGTCCATGTGTACATTCGCGGCGCGCGGACGCTGCGGCCGGAACGCGCCACCCTGCCCGCCGCGCGCGAGGCGTCGCCAGAGCCGTTGGAGACATAAAATGGGCCGCCGAAGGACGAAGGGCGAGTGTGGGTGTACATAATGATACGTCCATGATCGTGGCCGGGTTTGCGTTCGTCTTTCGTCTTCCGGCGTCTCCCGTCCCTCGTCTGTCGCCCGACAAGGAGCCCTGCATGCTACCCCTTTCCCTGCGAACCGTTCTGCGGCCGGCGCCGCCCGGCCACCCGCTTGACCGCCTGATTGCACTTGCCAAGGAGAACCCAGTCATGATCGTCGTGATGCGGAGCAACGCTAGCGAGGCCGATATTGCGGCCGTTCTCGAACGCCTGAAGGAGTATCAACTCATCGGCAAGATCACCTCTGGAGCGGAGCGCAATATCATCGGCGTCATCGGCGCGAGCATCCCACCGAACCTGCGCGAGGAGTTGGAGCGGATGGACGGTGTGCAGGAGGCGGTGCGCATCACCCGGCCTTACAAGCTGGCGGCGCGCGAGTTCCACCCGCAGGACACGATCGTGGACGTGTGCGGTATCTCGGTCGGCGGGCGGTCCTGTGTGGTGATCGCCGGGCCGTGCGCCGTCGAGAGCGAGGAGCAGATCGTCGCGACGGCGCGCGCTGTGCGGGCCGCCGGCGCGACCATGCTGCGCGGCGGGGCCTTCAAGCCGCGCTCGTCGCCTTACACCTTCCGCGGGCACGGCGAGGCCGGCCTGCGCATGCTGGCCGTCGCCCGCGAGGAGACCGGACTGCCGATCGTGACCGAGGTCATGACGCCCGCCGATGTCGATCTCGTGGCGCGCTACGCCGATGTGCTCCAGATCGGGGCGCGCAACATGCAGAACTACCAACTGCTCGAGGAGGTTGGGCGCTGCGGCATGCCGGTGCTGCTCAAGCGCGGCCTGTCGGCGACGTTCGAGGAGTGGCTGCTGTCGGCGGAGTACATTATCGCCCAGGGCAACTCGAACGTCATCCTGTGTGAACGCGGCATCCGCACCTTCGAGACGGCGACGCGCAACACGCTCGATCTGAACGCCGTGGCCCTGGCCAAGCGCCGCACCCACCTGCCGGTGATCGTCGATCCCTCGCACGGCACCGGCAAGTGGTACCTGGTCGCCCCGCTGGCGCTGGCCGGCGTCGCCGCTGGGGCGGACGGGATCATCGTCGAAGTCCATCCCGACCCGGACCGGGCGAAGTCCGACGGCGCGCAGTCGCTGACGTGCGAGAATTTCGCCGCGCTGCTGCCGCGCCTCCAGGCCGTGGCCACCGCCGTCGGACGAGCGCTGGCCGTGCCACCGATGCCCGACAGGGTGGCGCTGGCGCTGGGGTAGCTGCCGAACGACGGACGGACGACGCAGGCCGGTTGTGCAAGTGATGAACACCGTGGTGGGAGCTACGGCCGGCTTGCGTCGTTCGGTCTCCGCCGTCTATCGTTCCGCCGCCCGTTGACACACCCTGCTGCCATGCTATAATGCGGCATCGGTTGCGGCCCCGCTGGGGCGGGAGTCTTCGACATGCGGCGCACCACACCCGTCCGGAATCTCGTCATCGCGCTTCTCGCGGCCGGGGCCGTTCTCCTCGCAAGCGGGTTCCAGCTTGCTCCATCGGCCCTGAGCGGGGCGCAGGCGGCGCCCCGGCCCGCGCGGCCGCAGCAGGCCGGCTTTACGCTCACCCCCGCCTCCAGTACGTATACCATCGCGCAGGGCGGCATTGTTGTCACCAATAACTTTCTGCTTGATAACAACGACCTGGTGGTCGCCAAAAACATTCGTATCACGATCCCGGAGATCGACGGCGGTGCCGTGCGCGGCATCACATACACGGTGTTCCCGAGCAATCCGGTCAATGTCCCGCGCAACTCGCAGGTTTCATTCGCCATTCGCTTCAATGCCGCGTCAAATGCCGCGCTCGGCACCTTTGGCCTGACGCTGCTGGCGACCGAAGTGACCACCAACGAGCAGCAGGCGGCCTCGATCATCCTGACGGTCACGCCGCCGCCGACCGCCACGCCCACGCAGACCACGCCCACCGCAACGTCCGGCCCCTCGCCGACGCCGTTGCCGATCTGCAACAACGGTGCCGAGTCCAACGACCCCGGCAACAGCCAGGGGAGCGCCCGGCAACTGCTGGTGAATACCGAGGAGAGCCACGGTATCTGCCGCGCAGGCGATGTCGATTGGTTCAAATTCGGTGCGATCGGCGGCAAGGTCTACACCATCGATATCGTCCGGATGGATTATGGGCTGGATCTGCAGGTGATCCTGTTCGACAAGGATGGGAACGTGCTGGCGAGCAGCGACGACTTCTTCAACCGCCGGCCCACGCCTGTCCCGGGCACCGCGCCGGCCGCTCCCGCCCCCGGCGATACCACCGCCGTGCCGGCGTTCGACGTTCGCCCGCGCATCCAGTCCTGGCGCGCCCCGGCAGACGGTACCTATTTCATCCTGGTGCGCGACATCACCGGCCTCGGCGGCAACGATAGGCAGTACACGATCGTCGTCCGCACCGAGAGCTACGGCCCGACGCCGATCCTCGTCCCGGAGGTCTGCCTGGACCAGTTCGAGCAGGATGGGCTGCCCGAAACGGCGCGCCTGATCACCGCGAACGAGACCCACCGCGACAAGCGCCTGTGCCCGAGCGGCGACGCCGACTGGGTCAAGTTCTTCGGCAAACAGGGCAAGACGTACTACATGTACACCGATACCCGCCCCTACCCGGCGCTCAACCCGGATGGGTCGGTCGCCGGCCCGGAGGCCGGCGCGGATACGACCATGTTCCTGTTCGACCGCGATGGACGAACCATCCTCGCAGCCAACGACGACCTGGCGGCGGGCGATTCGCTCGACTCCGAGATTCGCTTCACGCCGCCGGTGGACGGCTTCTATTACGTGCAGGTCAAGAACAGCGGCGATATCGGCAACCAGTTCATCCGCTACGACTTCGTGCTGAAGCTCTGCGCGCCGGCCCAGGAAACCTGCGGGCGCAGCCCTGTCGCGCAGCCTGCCCCGCCAGCCGGCCAGCCACCCGCACAGGCGACGTCGATCCCGACCTTCGCCGCGCCGCTCACCCCCACGCCCACATCGACGATCCCGGGGAGCGATTCGAGCCAGGATGTCATCTTCGCCGCCGGGCTCGCGCCCGGGGATGTCTACAACGGCGCGACCAACGCCTTCGTCGACCCGGCCTTCCGCGCGGTGTGGCAGCGCACCGACCGGCCGGTGGCCGAGCAGCGCGCCGTCCGGAGCTGGATGTGGGGCCCGCGCGGGCTTATGGCGCGCGGCGAACAGTACGCCCAAGCGCCCGGCGGGACGCGCCAGGTGCAGTATTTCGATAAGGCCCGCATGGAGCTGACCAACCCCTCCGGCGACCGCAGCAGTCCGTGGTTTGTGACGACCGGGCTACTGGTCGTGGAGATGATCACCGGCCGGATGCAGGTCGGTGATCAGGAGTTCGTCCAGCGCGAGCCGGCGGACATCCCCGTGGCCGGCGATCCGGACGACCCGGCCGCGCCGCGCTACTCAAGCTTCGGCGGGGTCACCGGGCAGCTCGCCGATGACCGCACCGGCCAGATGGTGACGGAGACGCTCGATCGGGCCGGGCGTGTGGGGCGCTACGCCGGGCCGCCGCACGCGGCGGCGCGCCTGGCGCACTACGTGCCGGAGAGCCGGCACAACATCGCCCAGGCCTTCTGGGACTACCTGAACGCCCGCGGGACAGTGTATGAGAACGGCGCCTACCGGAGCGGCCCGATCAGCGATTGGGTGTTCACCATGGGCTATCCGATCAGCGAGCCGTTCTGGACCCGGGTGCGGGTCGGCGGCGTCGAGCGCGATGTGCTGGTGCAGGTCTTCGAGCGGCGCGTCCTCACCTACTCACCCGACAACCCTGCCGGCTGGCGTGTGGAGCAGGGGAACGTCGGGCGCCACTACTACGCCTGGCGCTACGGCGAGCAGCTTCCGAATTGACAGGGCCGAGGCGGTGGGAGCGTCCGGAGAAGCTTCGCCCTTTCAAAACCTCTCCTCGGTCGCGGGCGTGTGTGAAAACGATACCCATGGCGGGCCGACGGCTCGCCACACCTCCCGGGCTGCCAGCGGCGGCGTTGTTCTGTCACTGCGGATTTGCGGCCCGCACAAACGACGCGCCCCACCCTTGCGGGCGGGGCGCGTTGCTGCAGACCGAAGCGAACTTACTTGGTGAGACCGCTGTTGATCTGGCTGAAGACCGTGCTGACGCGCTGGCCGAGGACCGTCAGGATAGCGATAACAACGATAGCGATCAGCACCAGGATCAGCGCGTACTCGACCAGACCCTGGCCCTCCTCCTTGGCGAAGAAGCTCTTGAGCATTGCGGGCACCCCCTTTCGTAGTAGAATGTGGTGGCAGGTTGTACGAGGTGTCTCGTTGGCATCAGTATCGCATGCGGCCACTCCTGGTTCAATGGGTTGTTAGTCCCAACTCAAAGCAGTACTAGCCTCGAAGCAGATGATACCGTAATGTCCTAGCGGATGTGGTCATGCGCCCGTTGCCAGGGAACCAGGGCCAGCCCCCGCGCTCCATGGCCGAGCGGTTCAGCCGGCCGGCCCTGCGGCGGCTACGCGAGGACCCGCTGAACGTCATCGCTCAGGTGGCCGGCGCGATCGGCCCACGCCGCCCGACGTCGCTCGCGGAGGCACGCGCCGCGGCCTATGTGGACGGCCAGCTCCGGCGGGCGGGGCTGAGCGTGGCTGCCGACGCGTTTACCCTGCGGCCGCCTCCGGGGTGGGACGGCACGGTGATCGCGCTCGTCGCGCTGCTGTCCGCAGTGGTGATCTACTGGTTGCCAGTGCTGGCGTTCGCCGGGATGGCGATCTGCTTCGCGTGGGCTGCCTGGCGCCTGGCGCGGCCCGGCCCGCCGTTGCTGGCCCGCCGGCGCGAGAGCCAGAATGTGCTCGGTACGCGCGCCCAGCCATCGGCGCGGCATCGGGTGGTCCTGCTTGCCCCGCTCGACTCGCCGCCGACTCTTGGGCGGTATGGGCGGCTGTTTGCGGACGGGCTGCGGGCGCATGCGGGGCGAGTGATCG
Source organism: Roseiflexaceae bacterium (assembly GCA_042408595.1). Taxonomy (GTDB): domain Bacteria; phylum Chloroflexota; class Chloroflexia; order Chloroflexales; family Roseiflexaceae; genus JBHOQX01. Next base: position 58,862 of record JBHOQX010000085.1, read on the forward strand.
CCTGTGGGCTGCTCCTGTCGCTTGGGCTGGCAGGGGCGCTGTTCGTCAGCCGCGAATGGTGGTACGCCATGTTCGCGCCGGCGCTCTATCTGCTCGGCCTGGCGGCGCTCGACGCCATCACGATGCGCCGCCCCGCCTCGCCGGGGGCGGTGAGCCACGCCGGCGCGCTGGCGACCCTGATCGCCGCCGCCGAGGAGCTCACCGATCTGCAGCACATCGAGTTGTGGCTCGTGGGGCTCGGCGCGGCGGAGTGCGGCGTCGGGCTGCGCGACCTGCTGCGGCGCTACCCGTTCGAGCGGGCGACGACGCTCTTCATCGAATTGCGCAGCCTCGGCAGCGGCAGCCTGTGTCATGTCACCCGCGCCGGGCTGCTGCCCGAGATCTCCGCCGATCCGCTCCTGCTGCGCTGTGCCGCCGCCGCCGACGCCGCCGACCCGCTGATCAACGCCGAGCCACGGCCCTACCGCGCCACGCCGACGATCGCCGCGGCGCTCGGGCGGGCCGGCTGGCGCGCGCTGACGGTCACGTGCCTGGATGCCGACGGGCAGGCGCCCTACCGTGCCACCGCCGCGGACGTGCCCGAGGTCGCCGACGAAGATACGCTGAACCGGGCGGCGCGCCTGGTCGCGGGGCTCGTACGGCAGATCGACGCAATAGACGAATAGTACGTGATCGTTTGGACACCATGCGATCGTGCATCCTTCACAGACGCACGCGGTGGGGAAGACCTCTTCTGTGCCGTGTGTGCGCGCGCTAAAAAAGCATCGCCTGGCGGGCGACCGCGTACGTCCTGTCATTCACACGTTATGGGCGGCACGCCCTCCATCGTCTCGCTGATCAGGGTATCCACCACCGCCCTCAGATCGTTCGTCTCGTGGTAGATGGCGAGCTGACGGTCAGCGCTGCTCCCCTGCTCGGCGATGGTCAGCAGGTACTCCACATCGCGGCGGCTGCCGAGCTCATCCACCACGTCGTCCACGAACGCGACCATTTCGTGTACCAGCGCCTTGGTCTCCACCTCGGCTCGCTTGCCGAAATCGATCAGTTTGCCCGAAAGGCCATAGCGCTGCGCGCGCCACTTGTTCTCATTGATCAGGGCGCGCCGATAGACGCGGAAGGTCGTGTTTTGCTCGAACATACGGTAGAACTTGACGATGAAGGCCTGCATCGCCGCCGCCAGCGCGATGCATTCGTCCACCTTCGTGGCGATGTCGCAGACGCGAAACTCCAGCGTACCGAAGTTCGGATGTGGGCGCAGATCCCACCAGATTTTCTTGCCGTTGTCGATACAGCCGGTGCTGATCAGCAGGTTGACGTAGTTGTGGAACTCGGAAGCGGAATGGAAGCTCGGTGGGATCCCGGTGCGCGGGAAGTTCGAGAAGATCGCGGCGCGATACGACTTGAAACCGGTGTTCCGCCCCATCCAGAACGGCGATGACGACGAGAGCGCCAGCAGGTGCGGCAAAATGTAGCGCGCCACGTTCATCAACTCGATGGCGACCTCGTCGTTCGGCATGCCGACGTGCACGTGCATCCCGAAGATCAGCAGTTGCAGCGCAAGTTGCTGCATCTCCTCGACAACACCTTTGTACCGCTCAAAGGGCGTGATCTCCTGGTTCATCCACGATGAAATGGGATGGGTGCCGGCGGCGACGATCCGCAGGTTGTTCGCTGCGGCCAGGCTGGCGATCGTGCCGCGCAGCTTGATGACCTCGGCGCGCGCCTCCTGCACCGTCCGGCAGGGCACGGTGCCGACTTCGACGATGCTCTGGTGCATCTCCGGCTTGATCTGTTCGGCCAGGATCATCTTACCGCGGTCGAGAATCTGCGTGATGTATGAGCGCAGTTCGCGCGTTTCGGGATCGACGACCTGGTACTCCTCTTCGATACCGATGGTGAAGGCGAAATCGGGCGAACGCGGGTCGGTGATGCTCATGGCTGTCCCTTTCCGAAGTGCAACGTTCAACGTGCAGCGTGAAACGTTTACGACTGCCTCAACGTACCGGGGGTTGGAAGCTGTCTGAAAGGGGGAGGTTTGGCGGGCGCCGCCCACCAGGATGCTCGCCCGGTAGGGCGAGCAGGATGTTTTGCGGGCCTGCGGCCTCTAACTCCCTTACCGGTAGCCGTGCAGCTGGCCGTTTGCGTAGTGGTAGGTTCGGGGGCTGCGACTCCCCGAGAAAGCCGTCCAGACGACGCACCGGCAGCGAAGAGGACTTGTTGCCTGAAGAGACCAGGCCTCACTACACCTCTCATGGCGCAGGTGACCGGATAACCTCTGTCAACCCAGACGGTTGATCAGCACTATGAACTCAGGACAAACACCGGCACCGTCGAACCACCGCCTGCGGTGACGTTCAACAGCGTGACCGTTGAGAGGCGGCAGAGGCTCCCATGGACCTCCGGGCCGAAGAGGAAGGGATCGCTGTCCACCAGCCGCCGGCCGATCTGCAGCGAACCGTCCACCATCGCCGGGTAGTCTTCGTAGGCGATCTCGACCTTCTCCTGCACCACGCACGGCGATTCCAGCGCCTCGGCGATGGCGCGCTCCCAGCCGGCCGCATCGGTCTCCCAGCCGATCACGATCCCTTTGCCGCCGTACTCGTCGTTCGGCTTGAGCAGCAGGCGGTCGCGGTTGCGCCGGGTGAAGTCGAGCAGATCGACCGGCTCCCCCTGGTAGGTCGTCTGGCCGGGGCGCAGCACGCGCGTCCAGGGGACGTGCGCGGCGATCGCCGCCCGCTCCTCGGCGCTGAAGCGATCCTGGAGCGCGTCGTCCGTCAGCAGGGCGAAGATCGACTTCTTGTGCAGCAGCTTGGCGCGGAACGAGTTGACCATGCAGATCGCGCGGTCGGCGTAGGCGCGGGTGAGCGGATGGTCGAACACATCGGCGCCATAGGTCGTGAGGAACTCAGAGGTGAGGACGCGCTTGTAGACCAGGTCAACCGGCATCTCCGCCCGCGCCGGCCCGGCCGTCTCCGGGTTGCGCGCCAGCAGGCGGCCGTCGCGGTACTCGAGGTCGTGCGGCGAGCAGATGACGGCCTCGATGCCGTTCTCGGCAAAATACTGTTGAAAGAGCAGAAACTCAGAGTGCGTCGGCAGGCCCTTCCAGTCGAGGATGGCGATCGTCGGGCCGCCGCTGAAGCCGGCCTCGCGGTAGGCGGCGAGCAGCGTTTCGAGCAGGCGATGCCGGGCTGGCAGCGGCGCGACGGTGTAGCGCTCCGCGAAGCGGCGCATGGCCGGCAGGTCGAGGAACACCTGGGAGAGCACATCTTCGTAGGCGATCGCCGCCGGGCTCTCGGCGTTGTATTCGACAAACTGGAGCGAGCGTCCGTCCACCGTCAGGAAGGTGTCCATCCGCCCATGGGCGCTCGGCTCCTCGTAGCCGGGGTGCAGCGCGATCAGCCGCTCTTCCTCCGGGGTGAGCAGCAGGTCGGCGCGCAGCTCGGGCTCCGCCAGCATGGCGCGGGCCAGGCGCTGGGCTGCCCCGGCGACCAGGCCTACCCCGGCGCGGAGCTGCGCGTACTGCGACTCGGTGAGGAAGCGCGGGCGCAGCACCGTGACGAGGGGGCGATCGCCGAAGAACAGGTTGCGCTCGCGTTGCGCGGCGGTGAGCTGCGCCTGTGTCGCGCGGGCGGTCTCCTCGTCGAGCAGGGCGTGGTAGTAGGCGATGGCGTCTTCGAGCATGGGCGTCTCCTTCAGTCGGGCGAGCCCGTGCGCCGGTGGTCGCTCCCGGCAGCCCTACCCCACCGCCTCGGCTGTTCTGCGGCCGGCGCGTGGCTGGCCGTCGGCGGCGGCGCCGGCGGGCTGCGGCGCGACCAGCGCGCTCGGCGTGATGACCGGGTAGCTGTTGCGGCCGGCACGCGCCTTGGCGATGCACATATCCGCCATCGCCTTGACGACCCAGGTGAAGAACTTCTCCTTGAGCGACCAGTAGTCCATGTCCGGCGCCGGGTTGGTGAAGTCGATCGCGTAGGGAACGCCGTCCTTGAGCGCGAATTCGCAGGTGTTCATGTCGTAGCCGAAGGCCCGCACGATCTTCAGCGCGCTCTCGACGACGCGCCGATGTTCCTCCGGCGTCAGGTAATCCGGCTCATCGAAATAGCGGTGCGGGTAGGGTGCGTTGATATCGAACTTCATCACCAGCACCTGCTCCTGGCCGATGCAGAGGCAGCGCACATACTTGTCCCAGGCGATATACTCCTGCAAAATCATGCACTCGGTGCCGGTCTGGTTATATGCCTCCCAGAGCTGCTCGAGTGTGTGGAGCTTGAAGACTTTCTTGAAGCCGCCGCCGGAATTCGGCTTCAGAATCACCGGGAAGCCGCCGACATGGGCGACGTGCTGCTCCCACGGGATGCGCTCGCGCAGGTTGCGCAGCGATTCCTGGTGATCGATCCCCTCGATGTAGGAGTGCGATGGGAGGGCGATGGTGCGCGGGTGGGCCACGCCGAGGTTGACGCAGATCGTCCCCCCGAGCAGCTTGTCGTCCGAGGCGCTCCACCAGAAGGGGTTGTTGACGATCACCGTGCCGCCGATCAGCGCGGTTTTCAGAAAGGTGCGATAGTACGGGATTTCGTGGGAGATACGATCCACGATCAGATCGTAGCCCGAGTCGGAGGCCATGCCGGTGCCGTCCAGCTTGACAAACTCGGCGATGACACCGGCGTTCCGGCGGTTGACCTCCTCGATGAACGCGCCGGGGAACGTGTTTTCCCGCCCGACCAGCAGGCCGATTTTCTTGCTCATGCCTCGCTCCTTAGGTGCTTGTGGAAGAAGGCCAGCGTCCGCTCCCAGGAATCGGCGGCGGCCGCCGGGTCATAGGCCGGCCCCTGGTCGTTGAAAAACGAGTGCTTCGCGCCGGGGTAGATTTTGATATCGTGCGGGACGCCGTAGGCGTCCAGCGCCGCGTCGAGCGCCCGCGCCGCCTTCGCGGTGAAGTCCGCCTCCGGGTAGGAGCCGACGACCGGGCAGGCCCGGGCGACCGCCTCCAGCGGGCGCGGGTTCATGCCATAGTACGGCGCGATCACCTTCAGACGGTCGTCGGTGCAGGCCCAGGCGATGGCCAGGCTGCCGCCCAGGCAGTAGCCGACCGCGCCGAGCCGCGCTGCGTCCACCTCGGGCCGGGCGGCGAGCCAGGTGAGCGCCGCCTTGAGGTCGTGAATGCCCTGGTGGTCGAGCGAACGAAACAGCATGCCGCTGAACAGCCGCACCATGCACACCACCTGGTTGCGCCCGGCGAAGAGATCGACCGCCAGCGCGGCATAGCCAGCCTCGGCGAAACGGCGCGCGATGTCGCGGATGTTATCGTTCAGTCCGTACGCTTCGTGGATGATCACCACCGCCGGAAACGGCCCCGCGCCGCGGGGCGCGGCGAAGAAGCCGGCGAGGGGCGCGCTGCTGCCGGGAAAGGTGACATCCTGCCAGGCGAGTGTCATCGCTACGCTTTCATTGTATCGCCGCAACGAGCGGCGCGGCGCACCAAGCAGGTTGCATTCCCGGCGTTCTCCGCATCCCTGCGGCGCGCTCGGGCCGGGACATCAGTCCGCTCCGTTCACGTAGCGCAGGATCATCTGTTGCCAGTAGGGCCAGTCGTGGGCCCAGCCATCCCACCAGCGCATGGCGTGCCAGATGCCCTTGCTCCAGAACGCTTCAGACAGTTGATGGTTCGTCGCGGCGGCGCTGTCGTCCCGCCCGATCGCCATGATAATCTCGAGGCGCTTGATCTCATCGAGCAGGTGCCCTGGTTGCAGCCCCGCCACGAACTCGACCGGGTTGTGATAATAGACCTCTTCATCGTGGTAGCCGCCGAGGAACCGCCGCATGTCGTAGTAGCCCGAGAAGCCGAGGATGCGGCGGAAGCGTGTGGGGTGGCGCAGGCCGAAGAGCATCGCGTGGCAGGCGCCGAACGAGCACCCATGCACCATCACGAAGGGATTCTCGTTGTACGAGCGCACGAACGGCAGCACCTCGTTCAAAATGTAGCCTTCGTACTGGTCGTGGCGGAAGAGGCGGCCGCGCGGATGAGCCCATTCGCAATACCAACTCTCGGCGTCCACGCTATCCACGCAGATCAGCTGAATCCAGCCCTGTTCGAGATGATGCGCCAGCGCCCCGACCATGCCGCGGTCTTCGTATTCGTAGAAACGGCCCTGCGAGGTGGGGAAGACGATCACTGGGGCGCCGGCGTGGCCGAAGACAAGCAGCTCCATGGGACGGCCGAGCGACGGGCTTTCCCAGCGGTGGTAGGCGCGGTGCATGGACGCCACCCTATCATTTTCAGGCCGCGAGCATTGGATGGCCGTATGATACCGCGCCCCGCGTCGGGTTGTCAACGCGGCCGGAGGGGCAGCTTCACCGCCATGGTGGGGCGTACGCAGGGCGAGGCGTTCCTCCTCCCCGTTCGTATGGCGCCGGCGGAAGGGGCTTCGCCTCCCCGGGCCGCTGGCACGGGCCGGTAGAGCCAGCGTGGCAGCGCACGCTGGCCGATCCCCATCCCTCGGATGCAACCCGCCCGCTGCCCAACACGTCCTATTGTGTACGATAGGGAGCGGAGCGGCGCGCGGGGCGCGCCAGAGGAGCGATGAACAGGGATGGACGAGACACTCCGCTGCGCGGCCTGTGGCGAAGAGAATCCACACGACGCGCGTTTCTGCATCGAATGCGGTGGGCCACTCGCGCCCGCGGCGACGACACCGACCGGCCAAGTCGCGACCGGCGCGACCGTCAAACTGGATGGGCCGGCGTGCTCTTGGTGCGGCGCGGCGAACCCGGAGGGCGCGAGTTTCTGCGTCTTCTGCGGGCGCGCCCTGGTGCCCCAGCCGCCGCCGCGCCCGACCCTGCGCCCATCCCACAGCCGCCCGCGCGTCAGCGCGCCGCCGCGCCCCCGGCAGGCCTGGCAGCCGCCGCGGCCGCCGGCGCCCGTGCGGCGGCCGCCGGCCCGCCCGTCAAGCCAGCAGGACTGGCCGGGGCTGGTGATCGGGCTGCTGTTCGTGGGTGGGCTGCTCCTGGTGCTCAGCGGGATACTCTCGGCGAACGCGCTGATGCTCGCCTGCCTGGTCGCGATCGGCCTGATGCTCGTGAGCGGGCGGGTGGATCGGCGGCTTAAGCCCCTGCTGCTGATCGCTGCGCTGGTGATGCTGGTTGCGAACGGCTGGTTCTGGCCGGGGATGTTTATCTTCTTCTTTCTCGGCTATCTCGGGCGGCGCTAGTGCGCTTCCGGCGCAGGGGTTCGGGTGGAGGGGTCGGGGTTCGGGCGTTCTGGTGCTGTTCCTTCGGGACCCATGCCCAAAAATGTCCCTTGACAATGCACGGGAGCCCCGTCTTTCGGCATGGTCCTCGAGGGGAGCAACACCGGCGCTCGGCGGCGGCGCGATTCCTCCTCTCCCTTGCGAGGAAGAGCGGGCAGGGGGTGGGGGCTGCGAAAGAAAGGCGCTTGTCGCGCGCATGTCATGCCCGCCTGCAAGACGCGGTCTGCAACGGGGAGGTTGGGCGGGCAAAGCCCGCCAGGACCCCTGATGTTCCGCTGCACGGTCGGCGGGGCAGCATTTTTCTGGGGGCCTGCGGCCCCCAACACCCCCGCTGGGGCCTTGCGGACAGCCTCTAACTCCCCCGCTCGTCCAGGCTCGCGCCTCGCTGCCCGAGCGCCGCGCGCAACGCCGCCTCGACCGTCGGGTAGCGGAACTGGTAGCCGAGCGCCAAAGCCTTCGCCGGGATGACGCGCTGGCTCGCGACCAGCGTCTCCGCCACCTCGCCGACGAGGAGCCGGAGGGCAGGGTATGGCAGCGGCAACCAAGATGGCCGCCCGAGCACCCTGCCGAGCACGGCGCTGAACTCGCGGTTGCGCACCGGCTCCGGGCTGCTGGCGTTCAGCGGCCCACTCACGCGGGCATCGTCCAGCGCCAGCAACAGCAGGCCCACCTCATCCTCCAGGTGGATCCACGAAAACCACTGCTGGCCGTTGCCGATCGGCCCGCCGAGAAAGAACCGAAAGGGCATGGCCATCAGTGGTAGCACACCACGCTCGAAATCCAGCACCACTCCCGGGCGGTCGAGCGATGCGCCGCGTAACGTGATCGGCAGCGGCAGGCCAGGCGTGTCGCCGCCGATCACCACGGCTGTGCGCAGCATGATCGTGCGGATATCGAGGCGTTCGGCGGCTGCGGCGGCACGCTCCCACGCCTGCACCACCTCGGCCAGAAAGCCCGCGCCGGGCGGCGCGCGCTCGTCCAGCGGCGTGTCGCCGGGCGAGCCGTAGTAGCCGATCGCCGACCCGCAGACGAAGACCTTCGGCCGCGCGGCAGCCCGGCTCATCGCCGCCACCAGCCCGCGCGTGCTGATGACACGGCTCTCGCGGATCTCGCGCTTGTAGGCCGCGTTCCAGCGCCGGGCGAAGGTATTTGCGCCGGCCAGGTGCACGACCGCGTCGGCACCGTTGACCGCCGCAGCCCATGGCCCGCCGTCGGCCGCCTCCCAGGCGATATACTCGGCGGCGCCGGGGACTGTCTGCTGCGCCGCGGCCGGGTTCCGCGAGAACACGACCACCTGGTCGCCGCGGGCGATCAGCCGCCGGCAGAGCGCCCGGCCGATCAGTCCGGTCGCGCCGGTGACGATGATGCGTTTTTGCTGAGTCATGCAGATCCTGCCTTCTGTGCTGCTGGCGCGCGGAAGCAGTGTGCGCCAGAACGCGCGTGCTGTCAAGTCTTGACGAAGTTGAACATGCATGCTATAGTGCGCACAAGAGTTCGCGTCGGCGCGGCGCCCGCGGCACACCCGGCACGAGCCTCACACCTCTGGGCGGAGTTGGGACGACGAGCAGAAGCAAACACGAGGAGGCAAGCCATGGCGAAGGATCTGAACAAGGTGATGCTCACCGGCCATCTCGGGGCCGACCCGGAGATGCGCTACACGCCGCAGGGCAGCGCGGTCACCACCTTCCGGGTGGCGGCGAACCGCTCCTGGAAGTCCGCCGACGGGACGCAGCACGACGACACCGAGTGGTTCCGCATTGTCGCCTGGGATAAGCTGGCCGAGGTCTGCAACCAGTACCTCGCCAAGGGCACGCGCGTCTATGTCGAGGGCCGCCTCCAGACGCGCAAATGGCAGGATAAGGAAACCGGCCAGGATCGCTACATCACCGAGGTGGTGGCCAGCGACATGATCATGCTGTCGAGCCGGCAGGACCGCCAGCCGACAGGCGACTATGATGCCGCGCCGGAGGCCGACGAGGCGCCTGCGCCGGCCCCCCGCCGTCCAGCGGCAAGCGCTGCGCCGGCCCGCGCCGCGAATGGCAATGGCCATGGCAATGCCCGCCCAGCGGGGTCGCGCCCGGCCGCGCGTAACGTGCCGCAGACGATCGAGAACGACGAGGATCTGCCGTTCTAGCGCGGGCGCGGCGAGGGGCGCGCACGCCACCACCCCGAAGTAACTGAAGCCACACACCGCCGACGAGCACGCGCGCCGCCGCACCCAAGGGGGTTCGGCGGCGCGATCGTTTGTCAGACCTCCTCCGTGGGGGCGGCTTGGATGGGGCGCCGCCCCTCCGAGGCCATGCTTGGGCGCGCGCCCAAGCACTCCGTGGATGACCCCATGCCCGCCACATGTCCCGCGCCGACCGCGAACGCGTACGTCCTGGTTTGTGCCCCCCAGCGGTTGACGTAACCTGAGACTCCAGCCGCCAGGCTCCGCGTTTACCCGAGCCCGAGCTCCTGATGCAGCGTGCGCACCGCCGCTGCGATTTCGGCATCAGGGAGCAGCAGAGACAAATGCGGCGCCCGCACGCCCCGCGCCAGGGCCAGCACGTGCGCGCCGACCCGGGCCAGCGAAGCCAGCGCGCGCGGCGCGATCGCTTCGCTGGCCTGGGCGCAGATCACGATCAGCAGGCCGACGTGCGCTTCCGTCACCACCTGCGGTGCCGTTGCGAGCGAGCCGGGCGCCGGTTCGGCCAGGCACTCGCGGGCGAACTCCGCATCGGTCGCACGCACCGCCACCACCAGGCTGCGCTCGGCGAAGCTTAGCGCGAAGCTGAGTGGCTCGATACCCCGGTCGGTCAGGCGCGCCAGCGCCGCCGCGGCGGCGTCGGGCGACCAGCCGTTTTCGCCCGGCACGACGACACTGAGCAGGCGCAGATCGCGGGTCGAGATCAGCGCGCGGGCGCCGCGCACGCTCGGCTCCGACTCGGCGACGATCCGTGTGCCCGGGTCGTCCGGCCGGAGCACGCTGCGAATACGGAGCGGGATGCCGCGCGCCGCCACCGGGCCGATCGCGCGCGGATGCAGCACCTCCGGGCCGAGCGCGGCGATCTCCGCCGCCTCGGCGTATGACAGGGTTGCCAGTGTCCGCGCTCCTGGCACGATCTTGGGGTCGGCGGTCAGGATACCGCTGACATCGGTCCAGAGCGTCACCTCATCGGCGCCGAGCGCCGCGCCGATCAGCGCCGCGGTGTAATCGCCGCCGCCACGCCCGAGGGTGGTCACCACCCCGCCGCGTGTCGCGCCGATGTAGCCGGTGACCACCGGAATGATCCCGGCCTGGCCCATGGGCAGCAGCCGCTCCCGCAGCCGCTCGGCGGACTCCTGCGGGAACGGGCGGGCCGCGCCGAAATGGTCGTCGGTAACGATCAGCTCGGCGGCATCCACCACGCGGGCCGGCGTGCCGCCCTGTCGCAGCGCCACCGCGACTAGGTGGGCCACGAAACGCTCGCCGAGCGAGGCGACTGCGTCGCTGCCGCGTGGCGACGGCTCGCCGAGCGTCGCGATCGCCCGCGTTACCCGGTCGAAGAGTTTCAGCAGCTCGGCCCACTCGCGGTACAGCGCCTCGCGCTCCCACTCATCGTGCACCAGCCGCTCGGCGAGCGCCCGGTGCCGGCTCCACAGGTCGCGGCGAGCGACCTCGATCGCCGCTTCGTCGCCGTGGGCCGCGCCGCGCGCCGCCCGAAGCAGCATATCGGTCATACCGGGCAGGGCGGTGCAGACAACGACGAGCGCCGTGTCGTCTTGGTGCGCCGCGCGGACGATCGCCACCAGGTCGCGCAGGCGGGCCGCGTCGCTCACCGCGATTGCCCCGAATTTCAGGATGCGCATAGACCAAGCTCTCCAAGCGGCAGCGGAGGCAGCGGGCGCTGCGACGAGCGGCGATCGGCTGTGCCGCCGTCAATCGGCGCGTGGACGCCGCGTGAGGGCGGTTCCTGCCGTTGACGCCGGATCGCGCCGCTCCTCGGTGCGCCCTGTGTCCCTGCAGCTCACTCATCGGCGGGCGAGAGGGGCGGGCGCGGCAGCAGCCCGGCTGCCGCGATCACCTGCGGAATGGCTTTTGTCCAGCCAACGCTCATAATATGTATCCCCCGCACGCCCTCGATAGCCATGAACTCCTGCGCCAGTTCCGCGGCGATCCGGATCCCCTCGCCCTCGGCGTCCTCCGCCCGATCCATCCGGTCGATCACCCAATCCGGCACGCGCGAGCCGGGCAGGTGATCGCGCAGAAAGCGCGCCGAGTTCGCCGAGCGCACGATCATGATCCCGGCGAGGATATATGCCTGCTGGTGCAGCCCGGCGGCGCGTGCGTCGCGCATCCAGTTGCGGAAGCGCTCGAGATCGAAGATCAGCTGCGTCTGGATGAACTCCGCGCCGAACTGGATTTTGCGCTCCAACCGCGCCACCCGCTCGATGTTCGGGTTCGCCACGCCGCCGATAAAGAAGCGCGGCGCTTCGGTGAGCCGCACGCCGGACTGGAAGCACCCTTCATCGCGCAGGCCGCGCATCATTTTGATCAGTTGGAACGAGTTGAGGTCGAGCACGTTCTTGGCGTCCGGGTGGTCGCCGATCTTGGGATGGTCGCCGGTCATGCACAGGATGTTGCGGATGCCGCATGCCGACGCGCTGAGGGCGTCCGCCTGGAGCGCGATACGGTTGCGGTGCTGGCAGGTCATCTGCATGATCGGCTCGAGGCCGAGCTGCTGCAGGATCACGCCCGCGCCGAGCGCCGACATGCGGCCCAGCCCGCGCTGGTTGTCGGTCAGATTGATCGCATCCACATAGTCGCGGAGGTTGGCGGCCTGCTGTTCGAGCGTGGCACGGGCTGCGCCCTTGGGCGGGGCGATCTCGCCGGTGACGACGAACTGGCCGGCCTGGAGGCGGCGCTGGAATGCACTGTAGGTTGTCATCAGTCTGCGGCAGTTCTGGTGCGCTTGGGTCGGCGTTGGCCGCGTGGCGGGCAGTGGTGGATTCGGTCGGCCGCCGCTCGCCCGCCGGTGCGCCCGGGAGGCACGACCTCCCGTCGTTCGTGTGCATGGCGTGGATGGCCGCGTCGCATCAGCATGCCGGCCACGCACGCTGCAATCAATCGACAATCTGCGCTCTGCAATCGCTCTACGCCTTCATCGCCAGCATACGGTCGCGATAGTGGCCCCAGCGCTCTTCCGGCAGCAGCGCCGCGATCCGCAGCATCATCTCCTCGGTCAATTCGTTCATCTGCGTGAAAGGAATGTGCGCGGCGGGGGCCTGCGGGTGATACGCCTCGCCGAAAACAACCCGGATCGGGGTGCGGCGGAAGGCGCCTTTCAGCCCGCGCTCGGTGCCCCAGACCGCCATCGGCATGATCGGGCAGCCGGTGCGGGCCGCCAGCCGTACCGCGCCGCTGCGCCCTTCCTGTAGGCCGCCGTTGCGGCTGCGGTGCCCCTCGGGAAAGATGATCAACACGGCGCGCTCGTCCGTCAAGGCGCGCTCAGCGGCGTTCAGCGCCGCCATGTCGCGCTTGCCACGGTTGATCGGGATCACGTGCATCTGGTGGAACCACCACGCGATGATCGGATTCTGGAAGATCTCAACCTTTGCGATCCACCAGGGGCGGTATGTGAGCGGGAGCGATGCGCCGATGATCGCGATATCGAGCCAGTTCAGATGGTTTGAGGCGAGGACGAAGCCGGTCGTACGCGGTGGCAGCCGCTCCACCCCTTCGATCTTCCAGTTCCAGATCCGCAGCAGCCGGATCAGCTGCAACGGCGCCCAGATGAGCGTGTACATCAACGCGCCGAGCATGCGAGCCCTCCCCAGGTGCGACGATGGATGGTGGACGGTAAGGACAAGAGATAACCGCTGCGCGCGGGCCGTCCCGTCGGGATCGGGTCACGCGCTCACGCCGATCCGCAGCACATAGACCATATAGCCGCCGAGCCAGCCGCTCAGCACGAGCAGCACCAACCCACAGCCGAGCCAGGCCAGGTAGCTGCGCCGCCGGCGTGGGTCATCGAGGATGCGCGGTTGCCGCCGCCTGATCTGCCAGACATGCCAGTAGACCACAAGGAGCGCGATCCCGGCCAGCGCATGGGCGTTGATCCAGAACAGCGCATCGTTGCGCGGGCGGATGGGGTCGAGCAACTGGCGGGCAGCCTCGTATGCGCCGGACGCCACCGCGGGCAGCAAGAAGAGCCAGCCGAGCCACAGGCAATGGTAGGCGCTGACCTCGTAGGCCCGGTCGCCGCGGCACAGGTACAGCAGCGTGAGCGCCGCGTTCCCAATCAGCAGGCCGATCGGCATATGGACGGTCAGCGGGTGAATGGGAGTCATGGCGTCGTGGCCAGCGCGTGTGCCCGCCGCATTATAGCATGCTCGCCGCCGTCATTCGCGTGCCAGGTACAAGAGCCAACGCTCCACCGGGGCCGGCAGCATCCGCGCGGCGAGCGGGATGGCCTGGTCGGCGTGTCGCGGGTCGCTGCTGCGAATATGGATGGCCGCCCGGAGATCCTTGCCCACCCCCAGCCGCGTCCAGACAAACGTCACCGGCAGGTCGCGCCGCTCGCCGGGGGCTAGTTCGTCGTCCGCGTCGGTCGCGCGCAGCCAACGCCACGAGGGCGGCTGCGGGCGGAACTCGACGGCCCGCCCCGGCCCGACCGGCAGGCGCCGGCCACAGCCGAGCAGGTCGGCGTTGACCGGGGTGCGCTGCACACCTACGCTGGCCCACGCCGGGAGCGCCGGCAGGTCGAGATACTGGAAGACGATCCGCCCGTCGCTGTAAAGCAGGACCTGGAAGCTGTAGGTCTGCGTCGCCGGGCTGGCGTGCAGCGGGACGCGCTCGTAGCTCACAACAAAGGCCTGCCGCTCCGGCAGCGCGCCGTAGCGGATCTGCCCGCCGTGCGATGGGTCGAGGTCGGCGCGGAAGGGCGCGATGGTGTAGAACGGGAGCACCTGATCGGGCAGGCAGGTTTCGCCCGGCCCGGCGTAGCGCTCCGGCCGGATAAAGCTGAGCATCCCGTCCGACGTGATCAGGGTATCGGTAAAGACCACATCGTAAAAGGGGAACGGGATGCCGAGCGGCACCCGATCGCTTAGCGCGGTGTCGCCGAGCGTGAGCCGGTGCGCCGAGGCAGGCAGGTCGATCCAGTCATACGCCGGGCCGCCGGGCTCGTCGCTCGTGACGATCACGAATGATTGCACCGGTTGCCGGACACTGTATTGCAGCGGCTGGGTCCCGGTGTTGCGGATGGTGATCGTCTGGCTGACGCTGCTGTTGAAGCGAAGCGTCGGTGTTTCCTCCGGCGCTTCCACCGCCAGGCGCGGGCCGTCGGGCGCGAGCAGCAGGTCGCCAAGCGGCAGATCGCCGTGCACGTCAACCTGGCGTGCGAGCGGCATGTACCCGGCGGCGCGGACCTCAAGCGTATAGGTGCCAGGGGCGAGCGTGAGCCGGAAGCTGCCGTCTGCGCCGGTGGCGACCGGCAGCCCGCCGGAAGCGCGCACCGTCGCCGCCAGCGGCTCGCCGGTCTCGGCGCTGCGCACCCGCCCGCTGACGCCCCCCTGGCCGGGCGTTGCCTCGACCGTCAATGTCACGGGGATGGTCGTGGGCGGCCGGGCCAGGCCATCGCCATAGATCTGGAGCCGGGCGCGATAGGCACCCGGCCCTGGCACGCGACCGGCGTCGAGCGTTACCTGGAGCGTCGCGGCGCCGCTGGGGGCGATCGCGGCGGGCGCGCCTGCGGTCGCCAGCCACGGCACATCCACGCGGGCGCGGGCGACAGCGGCGAACACATCGATCCGGCCGTAGCCATAGACATTGTTCGGTTGACCCGGCGGGTCACCGCAGCGGGTGTCGCTGCGGCGCACGGCGCTGTCGCGCAGCAGGGCGTAGGTCGCGTCGTAGTCGCCGATCAGGTCGGGGCGGGCGGCCCAGAGCAGCGCGACCGCGCCTGCCACCAGCGGCGTCGCCATCGACGTACCCTGCAGCATCTGATAGCCGCCATCCGGCGCGGCGGATAGGATGCCCTGCCGGTAGCTGCGGTAGGTTCCGGGCGCGCTGAAATCCGGCTTCATCCGGCCGTCGGCGGTCGGGCCGAGCAGGCTGAACCCGGCGACGTTATCGTCCGCGTCGGTCGCGCCCACTGCCACGACATTCGGGTAGTCGCCGGGCGAGGCGATGGTGCCGCACTGTTGCGGGGCGTACTGGCTGATATTGCCGGCGGCGAAGACCGGGAACATCCCCGCGGCGCGCCAGGCGGCCACATACCCGGCGTACCAGTAGTTGTCGCTCAGCCCACCCCACGAGTTGTTGATCACCATCGGGCGCAGGTCGGGGCGTGGGTCGCTCCCGTCGAGGCGCGTGGGCGCGAGGAGCCACTGTGCCGCGTCGAACAGGTCGGCATCGTCGCAGACGTAGTTTTCGCACCCCTGTGCGGCGATCCACTGCGCGCCGGGCGCGACGCCGATCGCCGGCCCGCCGGGCGCCCCGCCGACAAGGGTGCCCATGGTGTGCGTGCCATGCCCGGCGGCGTCCGCCGGGGCGGGCAGGCGGTGCTGCGGGTCGAACCAGTTGTAGTCGTGCGTGAACGCGCCGCCGCCGAGCGCGCCGCGGTAGTGCGGTGCAAGCGCCGGGTGCAGGTAGCTCACGCCGGTATCTACGCTCGCGACGACGACCCCCACGCCGGTCACGCCGACCTCGCGCCAGACACGGTCCGCGCCGATCCGGCGGATGTTCCAGCAGCCCGGATCGCCGGGCCGATCCGGGCTGCAATAATCGGCCGCCGCTGGAGCGGGCGCGCTCGCCTGCGGCGGCGGCGGCAGCGCCGCGGCATGGTTTGCCCGCACAAGCGCGACATCGCTGCGTTCGGCGAGCGCCTGTGCATCCGCCAGCGCGCCGCGCACCAGCACCGCATTCACGATCCAAAAAGGATGAAACGCGACGCGGCGGGCGCGCAGGTCCGCGCGCAGCGGCCCTTGGGTCCGCTCGGCCCACGTCGTCAGCGTCTGGTAGACAAAGGCGCCGCGGGCCTCCCAGTCGCGGATGGCATAGGCTGCGCTCAGGTCGGCCTGTTCGCGCAGGTAGACGATGAACTCCGCCGCGGGCACGGGCGGTGCGCCGAAGGCGCGCAGCAGCGCCGGGTCGAGGCGCTCGGACTGGTGTGGCAGTGGTGGCTGGCGCAGTCCGTCGGGCGGGGGCGCCGCCGCGATCTCGGCCGGGCTCGCGAGCGCCTCGTAGACCGCCGGCGTGAGCGGTGCGCTCGTCAGGTTCGAGAGGGTGACGGAGAGGGTGGTACGGCTGCCGAGCGGCACAACCGCTTCGAGGGCGGCCGGGCTCGCCGCCAGCACGGCCTGGGTGGCTGCCGGCCGGGGCGCCGGCGCAGCGGCCGGTAGCGCGGCGAGGGCCGCGAGGAGGGCCGGCAGGCACGCGGCAACCGGCAGGCGATCAAGCATGGTCGGACTTTCGTAGGGGCTGCGCCCGGCGGGGCAGCCGAAGCGCGCCACGCCCTCCACCACCAGCCCCTTTTGGTACGACAGAGGATAATGTGCGGCCGGGCAAATGTCAAGACGCCGCCACGAGAGCCCGCCGGTTGGTGGGCCGGGCGCGAGGGCCATCTCAGAACGCAAACGCCTGACGGCGCCCGGCCGGGTATTTGACAGTGGTCTGCGGCTCGCGTATAATGCCGTGTGGCATCGCGTGAGCTTGCCTGTTTTTGGGTCGGTACCGAAGCGGCCAAACGGGGCAGACTGTAAATCTGCTGGCTTAACGCCTTCGCTGGTTCGAATCCAGCCCGGCCCACCAGACAAAGTTTTTAAGTTTAAAGTGCAAAGTTCCCTTACTCTGAACTTTGTATTGCACGAGCGCCCATGTAGCTCAGTTGGCAGAGCACGTCTTTGGTAAAGACGAGGTCTCGGGTTCAAGTCCCGACATGGGCTCCAGATTCCCGTTAGCGATCCGGATCGAACGGATCATTTTTATGTCCGCACACGAGCGCAGGCGCGGTGTGCGTTGAGGAGGCAGCCAGGAGCCATGGCGAAGCAGAAGTTCGAGCGGACGAAGCCGCACGTGAATGTCGGGACGATCGGGCACGTCGACCACGGCAAGACGACGCTGACGGCGGCGATCACCAAGGTGCTGGCGCTCAAGGGGGCGGCCAAGTACACCTCCT
>JBHOQX010000087.1:0-96256 GCA_042408595.1 Roseiflexaceae bacterium
CGGCCCCAACCCAGGCGCCCAGCGCCGCGCCGACCGCGCCCCCGGCAGCCGCCGGGGCCGCGCCGGAGGTCACGGCGCCGCAGCAGGCCGCGCCACTGCCGGCAGGGAGCACCGGGCTGCCGCCGCTGTTCGGCTTTGCGCTGCTGGGCGGCACGCTGCTGGTGCGAACGGCGCGGATGCGGCGGGCGAAAGTGCGGATTTAGGCGGAGGTCACCGTTCAGCGTTCAAAGGGTAACGTTGAGAGGCTATCTGAAGGAACGTCTCAGTTCGTCGCTGAGCCGGGACGAACACAGAAGCTAATCTCAAACGGCGAGGGTTGAAGGGGCGAAGCCCCTCCAAACCCCTCTTGGGCACGGCTGCGCGATAAGCAGAAACCCATGGCGGGCCTGCGGCTCGCCACACCTCCCGCGCCGCGGGCGACCGCGTACGCCCTGGAAACTGATGGCGCTCAGGCGCTCGGTGCGATGCCGTCGGACTCGCGGCGGGCCTCGATCACATCTGGCAGACGGTTGAGTTTGTCCAGGATCAGCGTCAGTTGGGCGATGCTCTCGATGGTAAGTGTGACGAGCAGCACGGCCCGGCCTGGCTTGCGCGTCGGCACCTGCTTCACCTCGGAGATATTGATCCCAGCGTCGGCGACGGCGCCCGACACATCGCGCCAAAGCCCCACCCGATCCCAGGCCTCCACCCGCACCGGCACCGGGTAGCCCTGCGGGCTGGCCCCACCCCAGGTCACCTCGACCAGCCGCGCCCGGTCGCGCTCGTTGATGATCGTCCGGCAGTCGGCCCGGTGGACCGTCACCCCCTTGCCGCGCGTGACGAAGCCGACAATCGGCTCGCCGACCACCGGGTTGCAGCACTTCGCCAGCCGGGTCAGCAGCCCAGACATCCCGCGCACCTGGATACCCTTCGGATCGGTACGGCGCTCCGGCTGCGGCGCGACCTGCGGAATGGATGCGAGCGCGGTCTCTTCCCGGGCGTGGCTCGAAATGACCTTCTGCATCAACTGCCGGGCGTTGAGATCGCCGGTGCCTAGGTGGGCGAACAAATCCTCGACGGTGCGCATCCCGGCGATCTGCGCGATCTCGTCGAACGGTACGTGCAGGCCGAGCCGCTTCAGCTCTTTCTCAAGCAGATCGCGCCCGGCGGCCTCGTTCTCCTCGCGCCGCTGGCGTTTGAAAAAGCGACGGATGTGGCTGCGTGCGCCCGAGGTGTGGACGAAATTCAGCCAGTCGCGGCTCGGGCCACGAGCCGCCTTCGAGGTCATGATCTGGACGATCTCGCCGTTCTGGAGCTGGTAATCGAGCGGCACCAGCCGGTTGTTGACCTTTGCGCCGACACAGCGGTGGCCGACCTCAGAGTGGATGCGGTAGGCGAAATCCACCGGCGTCGAACCGAGCGGCAGGTCGATGATCCGGCCCTTCGGAGTGAAGACAAACACCTGCTCTTCGAAGACATCCGACCGGATCGACTCGACGAACTCATGCGCGTCGGTCAGGTCGCGCCGCCACTCCATTAGGCCGCGCAGCCATTTGAGCTTGGCCTCAAACGAGGGATCGGGCCGGCCGAACCCCTCTTTGTAGCGCCAGTGCGCCGCGATGCCGTGCTCGGCGACCTCGTGCATGTCGTAGGTGCGGATCTGTACCTCACACGGCTGCCCGCCGGGGATGAGCACCGTCGTGTGGAGCGACTGGTACATGCTTTCTTTCGGGTTGGCGATATAGTCGTCGAACTCGCCGGGCACCGGCGGCCAGGTGGCATGCACCAGCCCCAGCACCTGGTAGCATTCGGCGACGCTGCGCACCATCACCCGCACCGCCAGTTGGTCGTAGATCTGGTCGAGGCTGACGCCCTTGCGCTCCATCTTGCGGTAGATCGAGTAGATATGCTTGGGCCGCCCGGTGATCTCGGCGTCGATCCCCTCCTTCTCGAGCACCTGGCGCAGTTGCCGGATGACGCGCTGGATCAGCCCCTCGCGCTCGGAGCGGCGTCTGGCGAGCTGGTGGCTGATCTCCTGGTATTTCTCCGGATTGAGGATAGCGAACGAGCGGTCCTCGAGCTCCCATTTGATCTGCCAGATGCCGAGGCGGTGCGCCAGCGGCGCGTAGATGTCGAGCGTCTCGCGGGCGGTGCGCTGCTGCTTCTCCAGCGGCATGGAGCCGATCGTCCGCATGTTGTGCAGCCGGTCGGCGAGCTTCACCAGCACGACGCGCGGGTCGTCGGCCATGGCGATGAACATCTTGCGGTAGGTGCCGGCCTGCGCGTCCTCTTTCGACTGACTCTCCAGCACCGTCAGCTTGGTGACGCCGTCCACCAGTTGGGCGACCTCGTGCCCGAACAGCGCTTCGATCTGCTCGATCGTGACGGCGGTGTCCTCGGCCACATCGTGCAGCAGCGCCGCTGCGACCGATGCCGGGTCGAGCTTGAGGTCGAGCAGGATGTTGGCGACGGCCACCGGGTGGTTGATATACGGCTCGCCGGAGTTGCGCAACTGACCGTCGTGCGCCTCGCGTGCGACGGCGTAGGCCCGCCGGACGAGCAGCGCGCTCTCCCCATCGATGTTGGGCTGGTAGGCCAGCAGGCGGGCGACGAGCGCGCCGGCGACGTCGCTGTGCATGTACTCCGGGTTCGGCACGAGCGGCGCAGCGGCAGACGCCGGCCCGCCCTTGCGCGGCCGGGCCGATTCCAGGGCGGCGACATCGCCTGGAGTTGAGAGAAGCTGCTGCGTCTCCATCCCATTCCTGCGCGACTGTGTCGTGGCGGCGCGCCGGGGCGGATGGTCCAATCGGGGCGCTGCGGTGTGGTCTGAGCCCGGAAGCATAGCACGCTCACGGGTGGCTGTCAAGGCGCGGGCGCGGCGCCGGGCCGCGCAGCGTCTTGTGCCTGTGGGGTGCGGGGCAGCAGCCGCTGTTCGCCGGCCGCACCGCGTGGTATGCTACGCTGCAGTGAATGACCGGAGCGTGTCTGCCAGGAGAACACGATGCCAACCGTGCTGCTGATCGGCGCCGCCGACACCGGGCGCGCCCCCATGGCCGCCGCGCTGCTGCGCCGGGCCGCGGCCCAGCGCGGCTACGACTGGACGATCGCGTCCGCCGGGGTGGTCGGCCACGATGGCGACCCGGCCGAGCCGGAGGCGCGCGACGCGATGCTGCATCTCGGGCTCGACATCAGCGGCCACCGCGCCCGTTCCCTCAGCGAGGAGCTGGCGGTGGAGGCCGACCTGCTGCTGGCCGTCGAGAGCGGCACGGCGCGGGTCGTGCGCGCCCGCTTCCCCGCAGCCGCGCCGCGCCTGGCGAGCCTGGGCGACCTGGCCGGCCGCCCGCGCGATATCCCCGATCCATTCCGCATGCAGATCGGCGCGTGGATCGCCTATGCCCGCGAGCTTGACGACCTACTACGCGCCGCCCTGCCGCGGATCGCCGGGCGGCTCGGTGCGGAGCCGCCCGCCGCCCCCGAATCGGCGGATGCCGCCGCCCTGGAAGCTCCGCCGCCCGCCGCGGCCCCAGCGGCCCGCGCCGAAGCGGCGGCCCGGATCGAACGTGTGCTCGCCGCCGCCGCCGAGCTGCCGGAGATCGTGGACTGGCCGGCGGCGCGGGCGCGGATCGAGGCCGATCTGGCGGCGGCGTCCACACCGGCCGGAGCGGACGACCTGGTCGCGCCGTTCGTGGCGCTGGTCGGCGCGGCGCTCGGCATGGCCGGCGCGCGCCCAAGCGCCGGCCAACTCGCGGCGCTGCGCGAGGCCGCCGCACGGCTGGCCCGCCCGATCGGCCAGCCCGACATCACCTGGCTATCGCAGGCGCTGGCGGGGTGGGCGGGGCGTTGAGCATGTGGCGCGGGGGACGGGGACGAACAGCGGGGGACGAACGCAAGCCTGATCACCATCACGGTTGTCCCAGATGGACGGTGATCGGCAGGGATCCACTGCCGTACGCCCGCACCTGTCGTTCGCCGCGCAAATCACAAATCGCGCCGGCTGAAGGCGCGCAGCGCCAGCAGCAGCGCCACCAGGGCGTAGGCCGCGGCGTACCAGACCATCGCGGCGCTCGGCACCGAGGAGGATGTGAACGGCGTCGGAATGCCCTGTGTAACGGCCGGCTGCATCAGGTATGACGCGCGCCGCCAGAGCGATTCGACCGGCATCAGCAGGCTGGTAATGATCCCGACACGGACGGCGCTCTGCGAGTTGAACAGGGCGCCGATCTGCTCGACCCACGCGCCGATGAACGCCACGCCGTACAGCATGAACAGCGCGACACCGTTCGTCAGCGTCGATAGGCGCGTCCCGCCGAGCAGCGACAGCGACAGCAGCACCAGCGCCTCCAGGCCGAGCAACAGCAGTCCGGGCAGAGGGTTGGGCGGCAGGTAGCCGACCAGCACCCACATCACCCCGACGATCCCGCCCGCCAGCAGGGCAAGGTAGAGCAGCAGCATCACCGCGCAGCCCAACCATTTGCCGAGCAGCACCTGCCAGCGCCGCACCGGCTTGGTGACCAGCGTCTGGATAGTGTGGCTGGCGATCTCGCCGGAGATCGTGTCTACCGAGGCGAAGATCGTCAGCATGATCGTCAGGAAGTGCGTGACGTACAGCCCAGCGATCAGCAGGAAGGGATAAATCTGTTGGATAGCGATCGCGGGGGCGTTCGTGCGCGTGAGTTCGCCGCTGATCAGCCGCACACCGAGGGCGAACAGCGTCACAAACGCCGCGCCGAGCAGCAGCGCAGCGAGCACCATCCGCCGCCGCCGCGCCTCGTGGAAGGTCAGCCAGCTGATGGTAGCGATCGTGTTCACTGGCCACTATCCTCCCGGCCGACGATCTCCAGGAAGATCTCTTCCAGGGACGGCCGGCGCGGCGTGAGCGCGTAGAGCCGCGCCCCGGCCGCCAGCACATGCTCCGCGATCAGCGGCAGCAGCTCCTCGTCGGCAAGCTCGAAGGTGTAGTGCTGTACCGGCCGTCGCTCCGCGACGCCGACCGGAAGACGATCACGCTGGATCTGAGCGGTCAGGGGTTCCGGCGGGCGGCGCTCCTGTCCGCCGTCCACCCTCCGCCGTCCGCCGTCCGCCTCCGCCATCGGCGCTCCAACCACCCGCTCGATCTCCGCCAGCAGCCCGGGGGTCGCCCCGCCGACCCGCAACTCAACTTGGAGCCGCCCGGCGGCGACGTCCGCCAGCACCAGCGTGCGCAGCACCCGCCCCTCGCGGATGAAGGCGACCCGGTCGCAGGTGGCTTCGACCTCGCCGAGCAGATGGGAGTTCAGAAAGACGGTCGTGCCGCGCGCCTTCAGTTCGCGGATGATGCCGCGCACGAGCATCCGCCCGAACGGATCAAGCGCCGAGGTCGGCTCATCAAGAAAGACCAGCTCCGGCTCGTTCAGCAGCGCCTGGGCCAGGCCGATGCGCTGCAACATGCCTTTGGAGAAGCCCGCCAGTGGTCGACGCACCTGGTCGGCCAGCCCAACGAGTTCGAGCACCTCCGGGATGCGGCGGCGGCGGGCCGCCGGGGGCATGCCGTACAGCCGCCCGTGCAGGTCGAGCAACTCGGCGGCCTGGAGCCACTCGTGGAAGCGGAAATGCTCCGGCAGAAAGCCGATCCGCGCCATGGCCGCGGGGTCGCCCGGAGAGCGTCCGAGCACGCTGGCCCACCCGCCGCTCGGCGCGACCAGCCCGAGCAGCATCTTGACCGACGTGCTCTTGCCGGCGCCGTTCGGCCCCAGAAAGCCGAAAACCTCGCCCCGGGGCACGCGCAGGGTGAGGTCGGCCACGGCGATTTTCGCACCGTACTCCTTGCGGAGGCCGGCGGTTTCGATCACAATATCAGGCATAAGGAAACGATGCGTGATGAATGATGCAAGATGAATTCAGCACGCATCATTCATCATTGCTTGGACCGCACCGATTCTGCCGCCAGGATCAGGTCGGCGTCATTGACGCGGCCCGTTCCGTCGAGCAGGTAAAAGCGGCCGCCCTGCTGCCAGTAAAGGCGGAAGCCACGCCGGCCGTCCCGCTGCTCGCCGACCAGCAGGCCGGGCGCGCCGTTGATCGTCACGGTGCGGATATCCCGGACATCAGCCGGGATCGGGAAGAGCAGCGTGCTACTCCAGTCGATCTGGCGGCTGAGCGCGTCGGCCTGGGCAGGCTCCACGCCGAGCACCCGCAGCGCAGCCTTGCCAAGCTGCGCCATGTCGACGCCGTCCGGCAGCTTGACCGTCGGGCTGCGGCCCTGGTAGAGCGTAAGCGTCGCACTGCCGCTTGTGTAGCGAGTCTGGAGCGTACCGCCGATCGTCGCCTCGATCGGTGCGCTGCCCAGGGCATCCGGCAGCGTCACGTCGGTGATGTTGAGCATCGAGAGCAGCTGGCGCGCCGCGGCGACATTGACCGTCGCCCGGACCGTCT
This sequence comes from Roseiflexaceae bacterium, assembly GCA_042408595.1. Lineage (GTDB taxonomy): Bacteria > Chloroflexota > Chloroflexia > Chloroflexales > Roseiflexaceae > JBHOQX01. The sequence goes on from JBHOQX010000087.1 coordinate 6,391, forward strand.
CGCCGTCGCGCACGGTGTATCCGACAGGGCGGACGTTTTGGGGCAGCGTGCCGATGTCGCCCGGTGTGAAGTCGAGCATGGCAGCGGCCTCAGCGGCGCTGGCGACCTGCCGCTCCGCCGCTGGCGTGCCGACGACCTCCGGCGTGCCGATGAGCAGGTTTTCGTGGTCGCTATTCAGCTGCCTGATCTGCTGGATGCGCTCTTGGCTGACCGGCATGAAAACGACGTTCTGCACCCGGAGGATCGACACGAGTTGGTCGGCGGCGGCGCGCACCGGCGGCAGCGCCAGCAGCGCGAGCGCCACCGCGATGGCCGCAAGCGCGGCGTACCAGCGGCGTGCGCCGCGGAGCGGGCGGGGTTGGGTATACATCGGAGTTCTCCTCTCCTCATCGGATGACTCAAACGGAACGGCAGCGGCCCAGAAGCGCGCCCGCGCGGCGGGGGCATCGGGCGGGGCGGGCGCGGCGAGATGTCGCTCCGCCAGCGCCGCGCGGGCGCGCAGCGCGTCCAGGCGGGCGCGGCAGGCAGCGCAGCCTGCGAGATGCGCCGACAGCACAGCCCCGGCAAGCTCGCCAGCCTCACCATCCAGCCAGGCGCGCAGTGCGCCGTCGTCGTAGCAATCGGTGGTCATCGGTTCACCTTAGGGGGACAAAGGACGAAGGTCACCTGTACCATAAGGCTGCACCTTCATCATCAGTGTGGCTGTTTTGTCCTTCGTCATTCGACCTTCGTCGCATTCCCCCATCGTCAGCGTCGGTCATCGCCCGTGGGTATCCGTCAACGGCCGCGCATCGAGTTGCTCGTAAGCGGCCTGGAAGGCGCGTTCGGCGCGCGCGAGCAGCGTTCCCACCGACCCCGGCGCGATCTCCAGCGCGGCAGCGACCTCGGCGTAGGAGCAGCCGGCGTGGCGCAACAGCAGCAGCCGCGTCTGGCGCTCGGGCAGCGCGGCCAGGGCGGCCTGCACCCGCGCCCGCGCCTCGGCGCGCTCCGCCTCGTTCTCCGGATCGGCAGTGGGCGGCGGCTCGAACGCCCGCGCCGCCCGCTCGCGCGCCCGCCACTCGCCGCGCAGCGCGTTGTAGCCGCGGTTCAGCGCTACCCGGCAGAGCCAGGCCACCAGGCGCTCCTGGCCGGCCAGGTCCGGCGGCTGGCGGAAGAGCACCAAGAACGTCTCCTGCGCCAGATCCTCGGCGTCCTCCCGGCTCCCGGTCAGCCCGTAGGCCACACGGTAGACGCGCTCGTAATGCCGCAGGAACAGCGTATCAAAGGCTGTTTCGTCGCCGGCCTGCCAGCGCGCCAGCAGGTTCAGATCGGTTTCGGCCACCGGCAGCGCTCCCGGTTCGGTTCTCATGTTGAAAACACCGCAGCGGGCCAGATTGTGACAGCGCGGATGGTGGACAGTGGACGACCCCTGGACCTTTGTGATTGCCGATTGCCGATGGGCGACTGCCTCCACCCCGCGCCCCCAGCCCCTGGGATGATTGCAGAGTGCAGATTGCCGATTGTCTGCCCGTCTGACCGTCTGATTGTCTGGCTTCTGGCTCCTTGCCCCCATGCTACCACGCCTGGTACTCTTCCGCCGGCGAAACAGGACTCCGGTCATCCCGCAGCGACTCGCACGGGCCTGATGGTTATGCTAAGATAGCGTGCGGAGCAGCCGTCGCCTGCGGCGGACGCGCGGCGACCGCAGGCAGGAGAGAACGCATGCGCGATCGAATCGCCCAACGTGTGATCCAGGTCCCGCCTTCGGGCATCCGGCGCTTCTTCGACATCGCCGCGACGATGCCGGATGTGATCTCGCTCGGCATCGGCGAGCCGGATTTCGTCACGCCCGCGCCGATCCGCGCGGCGGCCGTGCGCTCGCTGGACGAAGGCCGTACCGCCTACACCTCTAACTCCGGGCTGCTGGAGCTGCGCCAGGCGCTGGCCGCCTACCTCGAACGACTCTACCACGTACGGTACGACCCGGAGACCGAGCTGCTGATCACTGTCGGGGTGAGCGAGGCGCTGCAGATCGCCATGCTCGCCACCGTCAACCCCGGCGACGAGGTGATCATCCCCGAGCCGTGCTTTGTCGCCTACCCGGCCGCGGCAATGTTCGCCGATGGGCGCGTGGTGCACGTGCCCACATCGGTCGAGGAATCGTTTCAGGTGACGGCCGGCGCGATCGAGGCCGCCGTGACGCCGCGCAGCATCGGGTTATTGATCGGCTACCCGAACAACCCGACCGGCGCGGTGCTGGGGCGCCAACGCATGCGTGAGATCGCCGCCGTGGCCGAGCGCCACGACCTGCTGGTCTACTCCGACGAGATCTACGACCGGCTGGTATACGGCGTCGAGCACACCTGCTTCGCCGCGCTGCCGGGGATGCGCGAGCGCACCATCCTGCTCGGCGGCCTCTCCAAATCGCACGCGATGACCGGCTGGCGCATCGGCTGGATGGCCGCCCCCGCCGATCTGGTCGCCGCGGCGCGCAAAATCCATCAGTACGCGATCATGTCCGCGCCAACGATGAGCCAGTACGCCGCGCTGGAGGCGCTGTCGAACGGCGAGGCGGCGGTCGCCGAGATGGTCGCCGAGTACGACCGGCGGCGGCGGGTGATCGTGGCCGGGCTGAACCAGCTCGGCCTGCCGACCTTCGAACCACAGGGGGCGTTTTATGTCTTCCCGCGCGTCGATCACCTGGGCCTGACGAGCGAGGAGTTCGCCGAGCAACTCCTGCGCGAGCAGCAGGTGGCGGTCGTGCCAGGGGATGCGTTCGGGCCGAGCGGGGCGGGCTTCGTGCGCGCCTGCTACGCCACGTCGATGGACAAGATCGAGGCCGCGCTCGACCGGATCGACCGCTTCGTCCGGTCGCGGCGGTAGCGCGATGGCCGTCCTGCGGCAACAGTGATCACCGTGCAGTCCGTATCTGCGTTGTCGTGCGGACAGGCGTGGGCGTGTGGTCGCGCCGCGACCGAATCCGCATGGCACCAATCTGGTTAAACGCGTAACGCTCGGCAGCGGGCCGGCGTTCTTCTCAACGAGACCTCTTCATCTCAGCATCAAGGAGACCTGACCATGTCGACAGAGGCGCTTTCGTCCACCTCATCGCCGCAGCCGCCGCCGGCCGTCGTCCAGGATCAGCTCCGCTGCGCGCTCACCGGCCGGCCGCTCACCGCCGACGAGGCCTACTGGGCGCCGCCGCTCGTGACGATGCGCGAGCTCGTCGGGGCCGTTCTGTACGCGCTCTTCCGCGCGCCGACGACCCTGGGAACCATTCTGTTCGAGGAGCAGCCGAACGTCCCGTACGCTCCGGAGGCCCGGCAGCAACTCGCCGCACGCCGCAGCAGCGAGCAGCTCAAGCTCCTGCTGCTGCTGCTGGGGGTCGCCGGGGTGGTCGCGGCTGTCATTCTGCTCGTGGCCGTGAGATAGTGAGAGCGGGAATGCTGTTATCGGTGATCATGCCCTGTTACAACGAGGAACGAACCCTGCCCGAGATCCTGGCCAAGGTCCGGGCGGTCGACCTCGATAAGGAGATCATCGCCGTTGATGACAACTCGTCGGATCGGACTTACGCCATCCTGATGGCGGCGGCGCACGAGGACCCGCGCATGACCGTCGTGCGCCACCCGACCAACCGCGGCAAGGGCGCGGCGGTGCGCAGCGGGCTGGCCCGCGCCCGCGGCGAGATCGTGATCATCCAGGACGCCGACCTGGAGTACGACCCGAATGACTACTACGAACTGGTGCGGCCGATTGTCGAAGGCCGCGTGAACGTCGTCTTCGGCTCGCGCTTCATGGGGCGGCATACCGGCATGTACTTCTGGAACGCGATCGGCAACAAGGGGTTGACGTTCCTGACCAACTTCCTGTTCAACTGCTGGATCTCGGATATGGAAACCTGCTACAAGGTGATGCGCACCGAGATCATGCGGCAGATGGACCTGAAGAGCAATGATTTCCGCCTGGAGCCGGAGATCGCCGCCAAGGTGCTGAAACTCGGCCACCGAATCTACGAGGTGCCGATCAGCTACCTGGGCCGCACCTACGACGAAGGAAAGAAGATGAAGCCGAGCCAGGGCTTCCTGGCGATCCTGGCGCTGATCCGCTTCCGCTTCTCGAACTGATGGGATCATCCATATGAGCCGGCTGGATACCTACCTGACCGAACTGGCAGCGGCGCTCACCGCGACGCCGCGCGCGCCGCTGGAGGCGATCGGGCAGGCGTTGTGGGAGACCTACCAGCGCGACGGGACGATCATCGTCTGCGGCAACGGCGGCAGCGCGGCCTCCGCCTCGCACTTCGCCTGCGACCTGGCGAAGTGGACGATCAGCGCGGGGCGGCGGCGGGTGCGGGCGCTCGCGCTCACCGACAACATCCCGGTGATGACCGCCTGGTCGAACGATACCGCCTACGATCGGGTGTTCGTCGAGCAACTGATGAGCCTGTACCGCCCGGGCGATACGCTGGTGGCGATCTCCGGCAGCGGCAACTCGCCGAACGTGCTGCGCGCGGTCGAGTGGGCCAACACGCAGGGCGCAGTGACGATCGGCATGTCCGGTTTCAACGGCGGGCGGCTCGCGCAACTGGCGCGGATCGCGCTGGTCGTGCCGAACCACCTGATGCCGCAGGTGGAAGACGTGCATATGGCGCTCTGCCACGCCCTTGCGGTAAGCCTGGGGGAGCGGGTCGGGGCGAGCGAAGACCATAAGGCGTGATGCGTGCTGGGCGGTGAAGGCTGCCCGATTCGTCATGCGTCACGCGCCATCCCACGTTGCCCCATGCTTTCCATCCTCGGCCTTGACTTCGGCGGAACCAAACTCGCCGCCGGCCTGGTCGATCCAGCGAGCGGCGCGGTGCTCAGGAGCACCCGCTGCCCGACGCCGCCGGGCGGCGCGCCGGCCAGCCTGGCCGCCATGCTCGCCCTGGCCCATGGGTTGCTCCGCGCCCCGAGCGCCGATCCTCGATCATCAGGCTCGATCCTCTCCGCCGTTGGCGTCTCCTTCGGCGGTCCGGTCGCGCCGGATGGACGGACGGTGCGGCGCTCGATGCACGTGCCGGGGTGGGAGGATTTCCCGCTCGCTGGCCGGCTGGAGGCGGAGCTGGGCGTGCCCGCGGCCGTAGCCAACGACGGCGACGCGGCGGCGCTGGCCGAGCAGCGCTTCGGGGCCGGGCGGGGCGTCGGCACGCTGCTGTATATCACGGTGAGCACCGGCATCGGCGGCGGGGTGATCGTCGGGGGGCAGCTGCACCGCGGCGAGCACGCCTGGGCCGGCGAGTTCGGCCATATGCCGCTGCTGAAGGACGGCCCGCCCTGCCGCACCTCGGCCCCGCGCCGACGGCGGCGGATGTCGCCGCGGCGGCGGCCCGCGGCGACACGGCGGCCCGCGCGGTATGGGACGAAGCCATGGCCTGGCTCGGCATGGCCGTCGCTGCAGCGACGAACCTGCTCAACCCCGGACGGGTGGTGATCGGCGGCGGGCTGGCGCAGGCCGGCGAGCTGCTGTTCGCCCCGGTGCGGCGCGAAGTCGCCGCCCGCGCGCTCGACCCGTGCCCGGTCGTCCCGGCAGCGCTCGGCACCGATGTCGGGATCATCGGCGGCGCGGCGCTGGTGCTGCGAGGTTGATGAAGGACGGAGGACGAAGGCAGGTGGTGGAATGACCATCATCGTGGCCAGGCATGCCTTCGCCCGTCGTCCGTTGTCTCTCATTCCCCCGACCCTTGCAGCAGCAGGTTTTTCCATCGATGCGGCCGGGCGTCCGCAGCCCGTACCCCGTTGCCCCTTCCCCCGCACACGGGAGAGGAGTTGGGGGCTTGGTAGCGCCTGGTAAGCGTCAAAGCCCTGCCTTTGAAAGATCCCTCGTTTTTCCATCTCGCGTCGGCAATCGCACTAATAAACCGTTCTTGCTGGCCCTCAGCACGGAAGATGTGGCGGGGCTGCGGCCTGCCACGGCGCTCTTTTTAGCGCGCACGCACGCCCGAGAAAGGTCGCGGAGGGGGCGAAGCCCCTTCAGATCTCCTTAAGGCGTACGTTTTATCAATAAGGTGTACAATGCCGTGTCATACCCACTGCACAACGGAGGAGCGAAGTGATGGACGACATGTTGAAGATGTTGAAAGACCTCACCGAGGCGCCGGGCGTCCCGGGGCAGGAGGGCGAGGTACGCCGGGTGATGCGGCGCTACCTGGAGCCGCTGAGCGAGATCGAGACCGATAATCTGGGCAGCATCATCGGCCGCAAGACCGGGCGCGAGGGCGGCCCGAAGATCGTACTGGCCGGGCACCTGGACGAGATCGGCTTCATGGTCACCCGCATCACCGACGAGGGCTTTCTCAAATTCCAGACGCTCGGCGGCTGGTGGGAGCAGGTGATGCTGGCGCAGCGTGTCGAGGTCGTCACCCGCGCCGGGCGCATCCCCGGCGTGATCGGCTCGAAGCCGCCGCACATCCTGACGCAGGATGAGCGCAACAAGGTGTATCAGAAAAAGGACATGTTTATCGACATCGGCGCCTCCTCGCGCGAGGAGGCCGAAGCGTGGGGCATCCGCCCGGGCGACGCGGTGGTGCCGGTCTGCCCGTTCACCGAGATGCGCAACCCAGACCTGCTGATGGCGAAGGCCTGGGACAACCGCTTCGGCTGCGCGCTGGCGATCGAGGTGCTGCGCCGGCTGAAGGGCCAGCCGCACCCGAACCAGGTCTACGCCGTCGGCAATGTGCAGGAGGAGGTCGGGCTGCGCGGCGCGACGACGACGACGAACGTCATTCAGCCGGATATCGGCTTCGCGCTCGATACGGGCATCGCCGGCGATACGCCCGGCATCGGGCCGGACGATGCGGCGGGCAAGCTCGGCAAAGGGCCGGTCATCCTGCTGTACGACGGCAGCATGATCCCGCACACCGGTCTGCGCGACCTGGTGATCGATACGGCGCGCGAGGCGGGCATCCCGCTTCAGCTCGACAAGATCGCGGGCGGCGGCACCGATGCCGGCAAGATTCACATCTTCGGGGCAGGTGTGCCGTCGCTGGTGGTCGGCGTGCCGGTGCGCTACATCCACACCCACGCGGCGATCATGCACAAAGGCGACTTCAACCAAGCGGCGGAGCTGCTGGTGGCGGTGATCAAGAAGCTGGACGACGAGGCGGTGCGGCAGTTGAAGGCGTAGAAGTCAGACGGGCAGACGTCAGACCATCAGAGCGGAGAGCCCTCGATCCGACGGCCCGATATCTGAGGTCTGACTGTCCGCTCGCAGGAATATCACCTCTTCGGGCAGCGTCTGATTGTACCGCTTTCCTAATCGCCGCGCGCCACCTGCGGCACGAGCGGGACGCCGCGCTGCCAGGCGCGCAGATAGCGGTAGGGCGGCACTTCGCCCCGGCGCGTGCGCCAGTCGTCCGGCGTGGTCGGGCGGGAGATGCCAAAGTGGAGGTGGGACGCGGTGCGGCGGGCATCGCCGCTGTTGCCGGTGCGCCCCAACGGCTGCCCGGCGCGCACGCGAACGCCCGGCGCGATCCCCGGCATGACCGCCGAGAGGTGCGAGCCGTAGTAGCGCACGCCATCGTCGCCGATTATCGCGACGGACAGGCCGCCCCGCGTCGCGCCGTCGTCCACCGCCGGGTTCCAGCGGTCCTCGCGGCTTACATCATCGACCACGCCGTCGGTGACGGCGACGAACAGCGAGCCGACCGGGCAGAAGATGTCAGCGGCGGGGTAGTCGTGGTGGTAGGGGCCGTAGTGGACGGCCCGGGCCGACTGCACCGGGAAGACGTAGCGCCGCGGGGCCGGGGCCGCCCTGGGCGCGGGAGCGCAGCGCTCGCCGCCCGGGCAGGCGACCGCCGCAACCGCCGGGGTGCTCCGGCCATCGACCGCGAGCGCCCATGCGGCGGCAAGCACAACCAACGCGGCGGAGATGCGTCGCACGGCAGGGGTGTCCTCCTACAATGAAAAATGAAGAATGATGCAATGACAGGACGTACGCGGTGGGGAGGTTTGAAGGGGCGAAGCCCCTCCAACATCTCTTCTTTGGCGCGCGTAGAAAAGAGAACTGTGTGGACACCTCCTGCACTGCGGGCGACCGCGTACGTCCTGTACATGAAGAATGGTGTGTGGTGAATGATGAACTCATCATTCATCATGCATCACTCATTCGGCCTGGCTCTTCGGCGCGCACGGCGCCGGATGCGGCTATCACGCCGCGACAAAGTTGGCGCCGGGCCTCCAGTTTACTTCCGCAGGGGCGCGGGCCGCCTCCGGCAGCGGCTGCCCCGCCGCGTCCAGCAGTTGGTAGCGGGTGATCGTCACGCCGTCCGGGTTCGCGCAGAGCGTCCACGCCGTGCCGGCCTGGTCGATGTAAAAGGTACGCGCGGTCAGTTTGCAGACGGTGCGGATCCGTGCCCCCCCGGCGACCAATCCATCCGGCCTGAGGCGCCAGACGTCGAGCTGCTTCTCGGATTCAAACGGCGTGGTCGCGTACAGGTTCATCTCGCGGTCGACGTTGACGACGCTTGCCCCAGCGGGGAGCTGCAGCGCCAGTTGCTGGACGTGCGTCAGCACGTCGCCGGTGATGCCGCCGGACAGCGCGACGATGTCGAGCGTCGGCGGGGTGATGTCGAGGGTGTTGAATAGCACCGGGCTGCGCGGCGAGGCGACGCCGCGCTGCTCGGTGAGCGGCTGCGCTTCGGGTGGGACGGCGACGCCGCGGTGCAGGACCGTCCACACCCGCGGGCCGGCCCCTGTGAGCATCAGCGTCTGGTCGGCGGTGAGGGTGATGCCGTAGGCGTTCACACTGATGCCGCGGCTGACGGGGTAGCGCGCCGCGAGCCGGCCGTTCGCACCATAGCGCAGCACCTGAGCGTCATCGCCGGCGCCCACGTCGAAGACGAAGACTTCGCCGGCGTTGTTGACGATGAAATCCCGCGGCTGCTGCGCCTCGGCGAGCGCGAGGGCGCGGCCCGGTTTGCCATCTGGCGCGAAGAACAGCACCCGTTTGTTGGCCGGGTCGAGGACCCGTATCGTGCCGTCGCCGCCGATGCGGAACGTCGGCTGTAGGCCGTCGGCCCAGCCGATCTGCCCGGGGCCGCTGCCGATCGCCAGCCGGAGGACAGTCGTCCCTCTGGCGGGCGCGAGCTGGGGCGCAGGCGCTTCCGTGGCCGGCACGGGCGAGGGTACCGCGCTCGGAACAGGCGCTTCCGTGGCCGGCACGGGCGACGGCGCCGCGCTCGGAACAGGCGACGGCGCAGGCGACGGCACTGTGCCCGAAGCAGGCGGCGCGGTGCCGCTGGTGCAGGCCACAAGCATGAGCACAGCCGCCAGCAACGCCAGGGGGTGAGGAAGAGATCGCATACGGCACCTCCCGCGTATCACCGGTATATGGTATAATCGTCGCCCCTACGACACCGTGTCGTGTCGCAGGCATACAGCGTGCTGTAGGTGCGCCACGTAGCGCGCCAGGAGTGTTCTCCTGATGGCCACGATTCTGCTCACCGGCTTCGAGCCGTTCAACGGCGAGCCGCTGAACCCCTCCGCCGAGGCCGTTCAATGCCTGGCCGACACCGCGCTTCCCAGCCTCCAGGTACAGACCGCTATTCTGCCGGTGGATGCCTCCCGCATCTCAGACGTGCTGCGCGCCGCCCTGGTTTCGCTGCGGCCGGACTGGTGCCTGATGCTCGGCCAGTCGCAGGGCCGCGCCGCGCTGACCATCGAGCGCGTCGCGGTGAACCTGGCAGATTTTCGTATCCCCGACAACGCTGGCAACCAGCTTCGTGATCAGCCGATCGTCGCCGGCGGGCCGGTGGCCTACTTCGCAGCCGTGCCCGCCGCGCGGCTGCGCGACGCCGCGCTGGCAGCGGGCGTGCCGGCTGAGTTGTCGCTCTCAGCGGGGGCGTTCCTCTGCAACATGGCGCTGTACCACGCGCTGCACCTGGCCGCTACGCTGCGCCTGCCGACGCGCTGCGGCTTTGTCCACGTACCGTCGCTGCCGCAGCAGGCGCTCGGCGGGCCGGCGCACCCGACGATGGCGCTGGAGACGATCTGTTCCGGCGTGCGGGCGATGCTGCTGGCGCTTGAGGAAGAGTCTACCACAGGCGCGGGCGATCTGGCGATGGAGCACGCCTGTTGGTAAGGTGAGACGCTGGACGGGGAGACCAGGTGACTGGGAGACAGAGGGACGGCCAAACAGTCAGAAGCTGTCTGAAACGAGGAATCGTGGGGGGCGAAGCTCCCCCACGATTCCTCGTTTCAGGGATCTGGGGGCCTGCGGCCCCCGACGCCACCGCTGGCAGCTTTTCAGAGAGCCCCTCAGGCCGTCAGACAGCACTGAGTTCCAAGGTCTGGCCGCCTGAGCGTCTGCCAGTCTGACCGTCTGGTTCAGCTCTTAGCCTCCATCATCAGCACGGTTGTGCCGTCATCGCCCTTGGTAATGTTGATCGTCAGCTTGCGCGCGTCTTTAGTGAATTCGAGCGTCGTCAAATCGCCGAGTGTGCTCGATTTGCCGGCCTTCCAGCCCTGCGCCGGCATCTCCTTGGTGAAAAAGGCGGCAACATCCGCCGGGGCCTCTTTGATCTTGAAGGTCTGCATCCCGCCGAAACCGCTTTTGTCGGTCGCGCCCGGCGGGAAGGGGATGTCCTGGGCTGGAGCTTGCCCCTCGCACTCCTTCGGCAGCGCGATCGCCCCAACAGCATTCGCGTCAGTCAGATTGTATTCCCAGATGAACGTCCCTTCTCCCCCGCCGAACAGCACGTTCTTGCCCGTCGCCGTCCCTTTGTACTTCACCACATAGCCGCCGTCCTGCGCCAGCCACGCGTCGCCGCTGGCATCGGCGAACACGCCAAACGACAGGCCGCCCTTGTCGAAGCTGTAGTGATCGGCCAGCACACCGTTCACCCGCTCGCCGCGGCCCACCAGCCTGGCTCGGTCAACACCGCCCACAATGTCGCTCGGCTTGATCAACCCCTGTGCGGCACCCGGCTGCTCGCTGCTGCTGAAACCGACGCATTTCTGCTCGCCCTTGTCGGAGAGCATGTACGATACGCCGCCGACGCGGTACATCTCGAATGCGCCGCTCTGGTCGCCAGCCGCGCCGCCGTTGCTGACGAAGCGGGTATACTGGTCGTTCGTCTCGCGGTTGACGGCCTGCACGATCTCGACCAACCCCTTCTGCGGCTTGCCGTCCTTGTCCTTGCCGTCGAAGGTGAAGCTGAAGGTCAGGCGGTAGCTCTTCAAGCTGTCGAGGTTGCCGGAGATGTCCTTGATGTCGGCGGTCCTCTCGGTCGATGCGGCAGTCGCCTCCGGCTCGGCGGTCGGCTCCGGCGCGGCGGAAGGCTCCGCAGCGGCAGTGGGCCGGGCGGGCTGGCCGGTGGGCGCGGGCGCTGCCGGCGCCGCTCCGCTGCCACCGCAGGCGGCGAGCAAGGCGAGCGCGACGGCGGCGGGGATGAGGCGTGCCAGCGTGCGGATCATCGGCATGCTCCTTCTGCGATGGGGCTCATAGGTCGCACGCCGTGAGTATACGCCGCGCACGGGCCACGTGGTGTTGCGAAACGCGCGCGATTCCGGCACAGATTGCCGATTGTCGATAGCAGCTTGCAGATTGTGCAATTGCCCCGCCCCCAGCCCCTCACCCCTCGCCCCTGGGCTGATTGCAGAGCGCAGATTGCAGATTGGAAGCTGGCTTCTGGCTCCTGACCGTCTGACCGTCTGCTCAGTACGCCCGGGCGAACAGGACCTGCCGGCCTGTCTCCGCGCCGGTGTAGACGCAGCGGCCAGGCCGATCCGGCTGCTGGAGCGGGATGCAGCGGATGGTGGCGCGCGTCTGCTCCTGGATGCGCTTCTCGTCCTCGGTCGTGCCGGCCCAATAGGCCCGCGCGAAGCCAAGCTCGATCTGCTGCTTCAGCTCGTCGTAGCTGCTCACGTCGGCGGTGCGGGCCTCGCGGAAGGCCAGCGCACGGTCGAACAGCGCCTGTTGGATCGTGTCGAGCAGCGCCTCGATGTGTTCGGTCAGCCCGGCCTGCGGCACAATCGCCTTGCCAGCCTTGCCCGGGACATCGCGGCGAGCGATGGCGGCGCTCGCCTTGTCCACGTCCTTCGGCCCGATCTCGACGCGCACCGGCACGCCCTTCAGCTCCCACTCGTTGAACTTGAAGCCGGGCGTCAGGTTCTCGCGGTCATCCACCCTGAAGCGCAGGCGACCCTTCCACGGCCCGGTGATGCGTGCGACGGCCTCTAGCACCGCCCGCTTCTCGTCGTCGTTACGGTAGATCGGCACGACGACGACCTGCGTCGGCGCGAGGCGAGGCGGTAAGACCAGCCCCTCGTCGTCGGAGTGGGTCATGATCAGCGCGCCGATCAGCCGGGTGCTCACCCCCCAGCTCGTCGTCCAGGCATACTGGATGGCGTTGTTCTGGTCCGTGTAGGTGATGTCGAAGGCGCGGGCGAAATTCTGACCCAGGTTGTGGGAGGTGCCGGCCTGGAGCGCCCGGCCGTCCTGCATCAGCGCCTCGATGCAGTACGAGCGCAGCGCGCCGGGGAACTTCTCTTTCTCGGTCTTCAGCCCGCGGACCACCGGCATGGCCATCTCGCGCTCGGCGAAGTCGGCGTAGACATCGTGGAGGATCATCAGCGTCTCGCGCTCGGCATCGGCCTCGTCAACATGGACGGTATGCCCCTCCTGCCAGAGGAACTCGGCGGTGCGCAGGAACGGCCGGGTGCGCATCTCGGCGCGCATCACGTTGGCCCACTGATTGATCAGCAGCGGCAGGTCGCGGTAGCTGCGGATCCACTTGCTGTAGAAATGGCCGATGATCGTCTCGCTTGTCGGGCGGATGACGTAGGGATCGTCCAGCCGCTCCGCGCCGATCTGCGTTACCTCGAACAGCTCCGGCGCGAAGCCCTCGACGTGCTCGGCCTCTCTCATGATGAAGCTTTTGGGGATCAGGAGCGGGAAATAGGCGTTCTCATGGCCGGTCGCCTTGATCCGGTCGTCCAGCGCGCGCTGCATGCGCTCCCAGATCGCGTAGCCGTACGGCTTGAAGACGATGCAGCCGCGCACCACTTCGGCGTAGTCCGCCAGTTGGGCCTGCTGCACGATATCGAGATACCACTGCGAGTAGTCCTGGTCGCGTGGGGTGATTCCGTCTTTGGGCATATGCTCCTCAGGTCGTTTGCAGGCCGGATAGCGTTCCGGGCCACTGTGTCCTCTGCGGCGTAGCTGGCGTTCGCGGCGGTGATGCCTTTCCTGGGGCTAGAGCATCGTGTCGGGCGCTCCGGCGACGAGCGCGCTCAGCGGCGCAGCGAGACCGGGCAGGCAGTCGCAGCGCAGCGGGTCGCCGCCGCGCCGTTCGGCGGGATAGCGATAGCGCCGGGCGGCGCGAGCCGGAAAAGCGCCGCGCTTCGGCTTTGCGGCTTCACGATAAGAGATCCGGGAACGCCGGCGTGTGCGTAGGCGACCAGCTTGACCGTTTCGTCGTAGGCCGCGCCGCCGGGCGACTTCACCTCGACGATCAAGGTCGGGCACGCCGCGGATGCAGATGATCCGCTGGAAGTTGCTCAGCGCGGTCGTCCCATACAGCGCTCCATCGATAAGCTCATACCGGTTGCCGTTGTCAGGCCAGGCCTCCCAGTCCGCGTAGGTCCAGCGGTCCTGCGGCGGCCCGGCAACGGCCGGAGCGTCGGTTGGGATAATCAGCGAGGCCATGCCTGCCTCCAAATCGCGCCGCGGGCCGAGTCCGCACCAGTATACGCGATCATCGGCGGAAGTTCCACCTGGTGCGATTGTAGGGGGTAGATTGTAAATTGCAGGCATCGAGAATCCTTTCCGATCGTTCAAGACGACGTGGTGCCGTCTTCAGGCGGTCCGCGGACGCCGCCTAAAGACGGCACGACAATTTGCGCAGGATTGCTCTAGCATTCCGACACGATCCATCGGTCAATCGCCCACGCGATGCTGCCGCGCTTCGCGCCACGGACGTAGAGCGGCCGGCCACCGGCAAAGGACGATCCGCGAACGCCGGCCAGGCCGCCTCGCGGCAATGGGGGCGGCGGCGCGCCGGCGTTCGCCCTTCGCCGCTCGTCGATCGCCTGCGGCCCGACGCTTACAGCCCCAACGCCTGGATCTGGGTTTCCGCGCGCTCGCGCCAGGCGGTATCTGGCGCCAGGTCGGCTGCGCCGACGAACGCGGCGCGGGCAGCGGCCCGCTCGCCCAGCGCGGCGAGCGCCCGCCCCAGTTGGTAGGACGCCTCGGCGCTGCCCGGGTCGAGCTGGAGCGCCGCAGCGGCGGCGGCGTGCGCCCCGGCAGGGTCGCCGCAGCGCAGCCGGGCGGCAGCCAGGACGATCAGCGGGCGGGGTCGGCCCGGCAGGAGCCGGGCGGCGGTTTCGGCGGCCGGCGCTCCCTCGTTGCAGAGCTGCGCGCCGGCGACCAGGTGGAACTCGGCGGCGGCCAGGGCATACGGCCCGCGCTGCTCGGGGGCGGCGTCGCGCAGCGCCTGGCGGTACGCGTCGCCAGCGGCCAGGTAGTCGCCGTGGGCGGCGTACCACTGCGCCCAGGCCAGGTGAGTATCCGGCGCGCGCGGGGCCATGGTCTGAATCGTTTGGAGTTGCTGCCGGGCGCGCTCGGCCTCCGCGCCGGCCAGGTAGGTGAGCGCCAGCAGCGCGCGTGGGCGCGGCTCCTCCGGGTGCGACGCGGCCAGCGCCTCGAGCCGTGCGATGCTGCCCGCGCGGTCGCCGGCCAGCCAGCGCGTGTAGGCGGCATAGGCGCGCGCGGCCAGCGCGGCCGGGCTATCGCCCGGCACCACGGCGAACTGCGCCTCGGCCAGCGCGTACATGCCGGCGTCCAGGTAGAGCTGGCCGAGCAGTTGCGGGCGTACATCGGGCGGTGCGGCCAGCGCGGCGGCGAGCTGCGCGGCGTCCGGGCGAGCGCGCGGGAGCAGCGGCGCGGCCAGCGGCTCGTCGCCTTCTGGCGCGAGCCAGGCCAGCAGCCGCGGGAGCAGGCCGCCGGGCGGCGGTGGCGGGGCGTCCCCTTCCGCGAGCAGCGCCCGGGCCGCCGCCTGGTCGCGCGCGGCGACAAGCGCGGCCAGGCGGGTGCGCGCCTGCGCGCGCCACGCGGCGGGCAGGCCGGCGTCGAGCGCGGCACGGTAGGCGGCCTCGGCGGCGGGGTACTCCCCGGCGCGCAGCAGGCTCTCGGCCTCCAGCACACGGCGGTACGGATAAAGTGGCGAAGCGGCCCCGATAGTTCCCCAGAACTGGGCCGCCTGGCCGCGTTTGCCGGCCCACGCCGCCGCGCGCCCCTGGTACAGCCGGGCCAGGTCGTGGTCGCGCCCACCCAGCCCGCGGCCGATGGCGAAGCCGAGTGAGCGGCCGGCGGCCTCGCTTTCGCCGCGCACCGTCTCGACCATGCCGCGCCGGGCGGCTGGCAGCGGGTCGTGCGGGGCGGTGCGGGCCAGGTCGCGGTAGGCAGCCAGGGCGGCGTGGTAGCGCCCGGCGGCGAAGAGCGCGTCGGCGCGGCGCAGCGCGTCCGGCGCGGCCGTGGCCCCGCTGAGCAGCAGCAGCGCGCCGGCCAGGACGACGAGGCGCGCCAGCCAGCGGGCCAGGGGGTGCAAGCGTGTATTGTTGACAGCCGTTCCCACGCAACCATCCGCCGCACTCAGCCTTGATCCGGCATCACCGCACCCGATCATACGGCCTCCGCCCGGCGCCGTCAACTCGGGGATGTAAGCAGTTTGTCGCCAGTTTGTCCAGGGCTGCCGTAACACCGCGCCGTCGCCCGCCGTCGCATCGGTAAGAGGTTGTGACGAGCATGGCCGCCGTTCTTTGACAGCCCGGTAGCAACGGTGTATGCTAGGCAGACAAGGACGCCCCACACACCAATATCGCGCTCTATCTGCTGGCGACGCGCGCCGCTTGTCCAAGCTGGCTGATCGCCCGTGCCCTTCCAACGCGTTGGGTCAAAGACGCGCAGATGGCTTACGGAAAGGAACGCCAGATGCCCAGGCCCGGACTCGCACGCCTCGCCGCACTGTTGTTGCTCGCCGCCCTGCTCGCGGCCTGCGGCGCGACACCGGGCTGCGCCGGGCGGTGCAGATCGTCTTTCAGGACCCCTACGAGGCGCTCAACCCGCGCATGACCGTCGGCCAGATCGTCGCCGAGCCGTTGGAGGTACACCGCCTGGCCGGCAGCCGGGCGGAGCAGCGCCAGGCCGTGCTCGCCGCGCTGGACGAGGTGGGCCTGCGCCCGGCGGCGGAGTTCTTCGACCGGCGGCCGCACGAACTCTCCGGGGGGCAGCGGCAGCGCGTGGTGATCGCCGGGGCGCTCGTCACTGGGCCGCGCCTGCTGATCGCCGATGAGCCGGTGAGCATGCTGGATGTCTCGATCCGCGCCGAGATTCTGCACCTGCTGAACGACCTGCGCGCCCGGCTTGGCATCAGCATCCTGTTCATCACGCACGACCTGGCGACGGCGGCGATCTTCGCCGACCGGATCGCGGTGATGTACCTGGGGCGGATCGTGGAGATCGGCCCGGCGGCGGCGGTGCTGGAGGCGCCGCTGCACCCCTATACCCGCGCGCTGCTGTCGGTCATCTCGCGGCTCGACCCGCGGCGCACGCGGGAGCCCCTGGTGCTGCACGGCGAGACGCCGAACCCGGCGGACATTCCGCCGGGCTGCCGCTTCCACCCACGCTGCCCGCTGGCGATCGCCACCTGCCGCGCCACCGACCCGCCGCTGGAGCACAAACAGGGCCACGAGGCGGCCTGTATCCGGGTGTGAATGACGAACGGCGAACGACGAAGGACGGATGACGGATGACGAAGGACAAACCCCGGCCGAGCCTGCGTGGGAGGCGCAGCCATGCCGCCGTGCCTGCTTGCGTCCACCCTCCACCGCCAATGCACCAGGAGCGCGACATGACCATCTTCAAACCCGCCGCCGTGACCGCCGGGGCGCGGCCGCTGGAGGGCCGCTACTACGCCTCGGAGGCGGTCTTCCGGCAGGAACTGGAGCGCATCTTTTTCGAGAGCTGGCTGTGCATCGGGCGCAGCGAGCAGATCGCGCAACCGGGCGACTATTTCCTCTATGAGCTCGGCGGCGAGAGCCTGATCGTCGTGCGCGACCGCGCCGGCACCGCCCGCGCCCACTACAATGTCTGCCGGCACCGCGGCACGCGCCTGTGCGAGGCGGCGAGCGGCCGCTTCGCCGAGACGATCATGTGCCCCTACCACGCCTGGACCTTCGCGCTCGACGGGCGGCTGCTGGCGGCGCGGCAGATGGCTGACGTGCCCGGCTTCGACCGCCGCGATCACCCGCTGGTCTCCGCCGCGCTGGTCGAGTGGGAAGGCTTTCTGATGCTCAACATGGGCCGTGAGCCGGAGCCGTTCGAGCGCGCCTGGGGGCCGCTGCTCGGCAAATGGCAGGTCTGGCGGCTCGCAGAGTTGCGGCGCGGCGCGCGGATCGAGTACGAGGTCGCGGCGAACTGGAAGCTGCTGGTCGAAAACTACTCCGAGTGCTACCATTGCCCGCTGATCCACCCGGCGCTCGCCGCGCTCTCCCCACCGACCAGCGGGCGCAACGACCTGCTCGAAGGCCCGTTCCTCGGCGGCTATATGGACCTGAACGCCGACGCGCACAGCATGACCGTCGGCGGGCAGACCGCCCGGCCGCCGATCCGTGGCCTGCCAGCGGCGGAGCACGGCCACGTCTACTACTACTCGCTCTTTCCGAACCTGTTGCTCAGCCTGCACCCGGACTACGTGATGGCCCACACGCTCCGGCCGCTCGGCGCCGGGCGGACGCACGTCACCTGCGAGTGGCTGTTCGAGCCGGAGACGATGGCGCGGGCGGACTTCGACCCATCCGACGCGGTCGAGTTTTGGGACATGACCAACCGGCAGGACTGGCACGCCTGCGAGCTCTCGCAGCTCGGCGTCGGGTCGCGGGTCTACACACCGGGGCCGTACGCGCAGGCGGAAGGGCTGCTGTGGGCGTTTGATCGCTATTATCTTGCGGTGATGCAGCAGGGAGTATGAACAACGGAACAGGCGAACAAGGGAACCAAGGAGACAGCCGTGGCTAGGAGCTATGATGCGCTTGTGATCGGCGGCGGGCACAACGGCCTGGTCGCCGCCTGCTATCTGGCGAAGGCCGGCAAGCGGGTCATCGTCCTGGAGCGCTACCACACCGTCGGCGGGGCGGCCATCACCGAGGAGATCCACCCCGGCTTCCGCGTCTCAGTCGCGTCGTACTCGCTCAGCCTGCTGCGCCCGGAGATCATCGGCGACCTGCGGCTGGCCGACTATGGCCTGGAGGTCTACCCCAAGTCGCCGTCGTATTTCATGCCGTTCCCGGACGGCGCGCACCTCTTTCTCTACGCCGGCGACCGCGCGCGCAGCAAGGCGGCGATCGCCCGCTTCTCCGCGAGGGATGCCGCCGCCTACGACGCCTGGGAGGACTTCTGGGACCGCTGCTGCGACATTATCGAGCCGACACTGATGCAGCCGCCGATCTCGCTCGCTGAATTGGCGCAGCGCTTCGACGACGCCGGCTGCGCCGACGACTTCCGCCGTCTGGTGCTCCTCAGCATGCGCGACCTGCTGGACGAGTTCTTCGAGACCGAACCGGTCAAGGC
Organism: Roseiflexaceae bacterium; assembly: GCA_042408595.1. Taxonomy (GTDB): domain Bacteria; phylum Chloroflexota; class Chloroflexia; order Chloroflexales; family Roseiflexaceae; genus JBHOQX01. The sequence goes on from JBHOQX010000087.1 coordinate 24,976, forward strand.
GGCGATGGCTCCGCAGGCGCTGATCTCGACCATGGCCGGCCCGGCCACGCCTGGCTCGCCGTTCATCTACCTGGTCCACGCCATCGGCCGGGCGATCGGCGGGCGGCGCGGTGTCTGGGGCTACGCCCGCGGCGGCATGGGCGCGATCACGCAGGCGCTGGCGGCGGCAGCGCGCGACCTGGGCGTCGAGATTCGCACCTCGGCCCCGGTGGCGGAGGTGCTCGTGGCGGACGGCGTGGCCGCCGGCGCGGTGCTGGAGAGCGGCGCGACGGTCCGCGCCCGCGCGGTGCTCTCGAACGCCGACCCGAAGCGCACCTTCCTCGCCCTGACGCCCGCCGGCGCGCTCCCGGCCGACTTCCGCCAGCGGATCGCGCGGAACTACCGGATCGGCGGGACGGTCTACAAGCTCAACCTGGCGATCGCCGAGCTGCCGCGCTACGCCGCCGCCCCGCCCGACGCCCCGCCAGAGCTGTGCTCGCGGGCCACGGTGGACATCGCGCCGAGCCTGGCGTACCTGGAGCGCGCCTGGGATGACTTCAAGGCCGGGCGGCCCTCGACCGAGCCGTTCATCGAGATTTTCTCGCAGTCGCCGACCGACCCGACCCTCGCGCCGCCCGGCAAGCACGTGCTCTCGTGTTTCTGCCAGTTCTTCCCCTACCAGCCGGAGGGGCGCGACTGGGACGACGGGCTGCGCGACGAGATGGCCGACCGCATCCTGGCGAAGCTGGCCGAGTACGCGCCGAACATGCGCGGCGCCGTGATCGCGCGCCAGATGCTCTCCCCCATCGATCTGGAGCGGCGCTTCGGCCTCACCGGCGGCAACATCTTCCACGGCGAGATGACGCCCGACCAGAGCTTCAACCTGCGCCCGCTGGCCGGCTGGGCCGACTACCGCACGCCGCTGGCCGGCCTCTACCTGTGCGGCAGCGGCGCTTTCCCCGGTGGCGGCGTGACCGGCATCCCCGGCCACAACGCCGCGCAGGTGGTGCTGTCCGACCTCGGCCAGCGGTAATTCAGGCATGCGTGTCGTTCTCGTGCGCGCCCCATCCCTGTCGCCCGCCCGCGCGGCGGGTTGAGGGATGGAGCGCCACTCTACGCCCTGCTCCCCGTACGGAAGGGTCTGGTATACTAGCCCCATCACGCGGCCCAGATGATCTGCAATCCGCAATCTGCACGTGCGATCACGGGCCAGGAGAGCGGGGATGTCCACAGGCGATCTGTTTGTGAGAATCGGCGCGGTACTGCTGCTGGTCGCCATGAACGGCTTCTTCGTCGCCGCCGAGTTCGCGCTTGTCGGTGCGCGGCGCACCCGGCTGGAGCAGATGGCGCAGGCCGGCAACGGCGCCGCGGCCCTGGGCCGGCGCATGCAGGACGACCTCGACCGCTTCATCGCTGCCGCGCAGCTTGGCATCACCCTCGCCAGCCTAGCGCTCGGCTGGATCGGCGAGAGCACGATCGCCGCGCTGGTGGAGCCGCCGATCGAGTCGCTCCTCGAATCGGTGCTCGGCACCATTCCGACCATCGCGCCGATGGCGCTCGCCATCAGCCATGCGGTCGGTATCGCCATCTCGTTTTTCATCATTACCACGCTGCATATCGTTCTGGGCGAGCAGGCCCCGAAGGTCTTCGCCATCCGCGCCCCGGAACGGACGACGCTGTTCGTCGCTCGGCCGCTGGCGGTGTTTAACACGGTCTTCGCGCCGGTCATCCGCTTTCTCGACTGGGCGACGGCTGTCGTGCTGCGGCTGTTCGGCGTGCGCGAGACGGACGGGCACACCAAGGTGCATAGCGCCGAAGAGCTGCGCATGCTGGTGGAGGAGAGTGCCGAGGCCGGGGTGATCCGGGAGGAGCAGGAGGAGATGCTGATGAACGTCTTTTCCTTTGCTGACCGGCCGGCCTACCAGGCGATGCTCCCACGCACCGAGGTGGTTACGATCGACCATGACGCCACGGTGCGCGCATTTCTCGACCGCTTCGCCGCCACCGGCCACACCCGCTTCCCGGTACTTGGCCCGGGCGGGATCGACGATGTGGTTGGCGTGATCTCCGCCAAGGACCTGCTCGTGGCCCTGCGCGACGGGCAGATCGGCTTCGACGACCCGATCACGCCCCTGGTCCGGCCGGGATTCTTCACGCCGGAGACCAAGCGGATCGGCGACCTGCTGCGCGAGATGCGCCACCAGCACCAGCGCATGGCCATCCTGGTGGACGAATACGGCGGCATGGCCGGCGTCGTCACCATGGAAGATCTGGTGGAAGAGATCGTCGGCGACCTGGACGACGAACTGGAGCACGATCCCGCGGATGTGACCAAAGTCGACGAGCGGACGACCGTGGTGGAAGGGCAGATTCGCGTGGACGAGGTCAACGACGAGCTCGGCCTGGACATCCCAAACGGCGATTACGAGACGCTGGCCGGCTTCATTCTGACGAAGCTTGGCCGCCTGCCGAACGCGGGCGACAGCGTGCAGCACGACGGCGTGCAGTTGACGGTGCTGGAGATGCAGGGCCCGCGGATCAGGCGGGTGAAGATCCAGCGGATGTAACAGGCGCTGGGCACTGGCGGCTACGGCGAGAGCTCGTGGAAGGCTGCCGAACGCAGCACAATGCTCAGCGGGCGGCCCTCGCCGCCGAGCTCCGGTTGCGCTGGCGCGCTCAGGTGCAGGCGGTGCTCGCCGGGCGGGACGAAGATCGGGATGCGATACCGGCGGGCCACATCGTTCGCAATCAGAAGACTCCCCAGCTGCCGGTTGTCGAAGGTGAGCGCCACAGGCCGCGGGCGCTGGAAACTCTGCGCTTCGAGCGAAAGCTCGAACCATGCCGGGGCAGCGTTCGTGTTGACCAGGTAGATGTCGGCCTGATCGGCCATCCAGCGCCAGAAGCGCCCTCTGGCCTGTTCTTGCTCATACCAGTTGCTGTCGAGATAGGCGAATGGCCGGGGCGCGACGTAGGGCACGCTGTAGACGCGCGCCGCCCCGCCGGTCGGTACCGGGCGAAGCTGCAGTCGCTCTTCCAGCAGCACGCGCGCACAAGCGAGCCGCGCCCGGGAGAGACGCTCGGGATGTACGACAATCGTCCCGATCTGGTAGGCATTGAGGGCCGCAAGCGCTGTCGAAGCGTCGTGCGGCAGGATATGGTCCTCGTCGCACCGCCGGCTGGCAAGCTGCCCGATGACCGGGGCGCCACGGGCGAGCGGGTAGTCGGGGCGGCGCGCAACATACCCGCCGATGATCGGACGCTGATGGATCATTTGCGCCCGCATCGATGCCGTCTTATAGGCGAGATCGCCGGGATCGAGCGGGATCTCGAGCACCGCACCCGCTCCACCACGCAACGAGGCGTAAAAGGGCTCGGTCGTGTCGGCGAAGGCGCGCAGCCCGCCCGGGGTACATTCGAAGAGCAGCGCCGCCAGAAGCGCTGCGAAGATCCCGTGGCACAGCGGCGCACGTACCCGCTGCTGCACCGACTGAATCCCAAATGCGACGAGCACAGCCAGCGGCACAAGCGCGACGACGACCGCCAGCGCCGGGCGCCGGCCAAAATTCGCCCCGGGCAAAGAGAGAATGAGCGCGTATGGCATCGGCAGCCCGGTATCCACGCCGGCCACGCGCAGCACCGGGCCGAGGCTGAAGCACAGTAGCACGAGCGCCACGATGGCCCACCGACGGGCCGCCGACCACCGGGTCATCGCACCGAAGGCTGCAAGAAGCAGCGCGACATAGCCCGTCGTGACGACCCAGCCGATGCTGTTTGGGTGCAGCGGCTCCTGAAACGCTCGGACCTGCGCGCCATAGAGCGGATGGTAGGCGCTGGGGAGAACAAGGTCCACCAGATCGACGCTATAGAACCCGGCCTGGGTGATCCAGTGCTCCGCGCCCCGACCCGCGCTCCGCAGGCCTTCTACGATACTTGGCGCAACTGGCGCGAGCAGCACCAGGAGCAACGGTGCTGCGACCAGCCACGGCCGGAGCATCGGCCAGGCGCTTCGCGCGCCGGCGATCCCCACGATCAGCCAGGTGAGCGTCAGCAACGCCAGAAACAGTGCTTGATACCAACTGTAGTAGCAGACCAGCGCGGCCGTTAGGGCGAGCGCGATGCCGCTCCGCCAGGTTCGGCGCTCTTCGGCGTACAGCAGCGCCAGGGCGTACAGCGCGATCCACTGCAGCGCGCCGTGATGCTGCCCCTCCTGAAAGCGGGCGAAATGCACCGGCGCGAGCACACCGACCAGCCCCGCGCCGAAGGCGCCCAAGCGCGATCCGGTCGCACGCAGCGCGAGAAGAGCGATCGCAAGCCCGCTCAGCGTGTAGTTGAGCAGCGCGGCGACGCCGTAGGCCGCGATCGGCCCGCCGAGCAGAAGGACAGGCAGGGTGAGCACGGCATTGGTGAAGGTGAGCGTGTGCAGCCCAAGCGCGACACCATCGGGCCAGAACAGCAGATCGGTGGCAAACGGGTTCGCGCCGGTCAGGACCGCGCGCCGGATCCACCAGAGGTTCCAGACGTTCTGCCAGCCATCGCTCTCGGCGATCGGGCCGCCGACGATCGCCTGCCCGATGAGCGCCGCCTGTGGCCAGGTCAACCAGGCCGCTGCCACACCATAGAACGCCGTGACCAGCAGCCAGCAGGCGGCTGCCTGGACGCGCGGTAGAACGACCGGCCCCTGCCGCACCACCACCCTGCTGTCGTTCGTGCTCATCGGCGGCAGCTTCCGTTCTGCGTGAACCGGCACCGCTCGAACAGCAGCCGCCCGAACTCCCCCACGACGCGCTGCGGCACCTCGACAAGCTGATAGCGCAGCATATCGTGCCAGATCAGCCCCTCGCGCAGCTCGGGCCGCACGATGGTCCACTGGGCGATCAGGCCGAAGTTCCAGGCGACCAGCGCACCCACCGCCAGCCCCAGGGGCCAGCGCCCGGCCCGCGGCCGTAGCCACTGGAGCAGCGCCGCCAGCCCCAGCACGACGATCGGCGTCACCTCGATCAGCCGGCGGTAGCCGAAGGCCCGCCGGAGCGTCCATGTGGCGAACGAGCCGTTGATGTAGGCCTCCGCCAGAAAGCCGAGGAACAGCAGCAGCGCCAGCAGCCCGTCGCGCCGCGCCAGCCAGAGCAGCCCGGCCAGCCCGATCAGCAGGATCGGGCTCCACAGGAACGCGCCGTGCGCCGGGTCGAACAGGGCGCCCCAAAAGTGCGGGCTGGTGAAATCCAGCTTGCCGGCGACGGTGTTGGACGGGCGGAACTGGCCGTAGAGCGCGCGGTACACCAGCAACTGCGGCGCGATCGCCAGCAGCAGGACGGCCAGAAACACGGCATGGCGCGCCAGCAGCCGCCCGGCCTGTCGCCAGCGCCGCCCGCGCACCAGCCGGGCGTAGTGGTAGGCGGCCTCGCCGGCCGGGATGATCAGCAACAGCCCGAGCTGCTCGCGCGTCAGCGCCATCAGCCCGCCGACCAGCCCCAGCAGCGCCCAGCGGGCGGGGGAGCGAGCGAGCGGCGCGTCGGAAATGCGGCGACCGGAGAGGGGAGCTGGGGCATGTGGCTCTTCGCACTCCGCTCTCCGATCGCCCATCGCATCACCCCGCCGCTCGCCGTCCACCGTCCACCGTCCGCCATCCGGCCCCATCCAGACCGTCAGAAACAGCGCGAAGAGGAAAAACCCGGTGGCGTGCGACCAGGGCATCAGGATGTAGGTGTAGAACACCAGTGGCGACGCCAGCCAGACGCCGACGGTCGCCAGTGTGGCGGCGAAAGCGCCGGCAGAGCGCCGCGCCAGCCGGTAGGTCAGCAGCAGCCCGGCCAGGCTGTACAGCGCCGACATCAGGCAGACAGCCCAGATATACGGCGCCGAGTAGCCATCCCGAGGCACCGCAGCACCGAGCGCCCGCGCGGCGAGCACCCCCACGTCGGCCAGGGCGAAGGCCGGCGCCCACATGAGCGCTGAGCCGATCGGCGCGACGTTGCGCAGCAGGCCGGTGCGCGGATTGACGACCGGATCGGCCGGGTTGTCACGCAACAGGGCGTTGTACACCGCCGGATCGCCGTGCTGGCGGCCCAATTCGGCGAAGTGCTCGTACTCGTTGCGAAAGTCCAGGTCGCCATCGAAGTATAGCGAGCGGAGGTAGGCGAAATACTGCACCTCGTCGGTCGCGTAGATGCGGGGCGTGCTCAGCGGCAGCAGCAGCAGAAACAGTGCGATGATCGCGATAGCGCCCCAGTCGCGCGGCCGGGCGCGCGACAGCGGCGCCGCAGTGGGGCGTGCCGGGCGCGCCGGCGTGCCGGATGTCACAGCAGGGTGGTGCTTCACGATCCCGGTTTGACTCCGACCACAAGCAGCATCGACCGCCAGGCCGGCAGCGCGCTCGTCAGCAGCCACAGGCCGCCCTTCACAGCGACCCGCAGCGGGTGGCGCAGCGCCCGCCGCGCCTCCACGCCGACCGGCTCCCACGCGGCCACGGTGCGCGCCTCGGCAACGCGGAAGCCAGCCTGCTCCGCGAGCCAACGCAGCTCCTGAAGCGTGTAGAGGCGGCTGTGATTGTAGTAGCGCTGCGGTCCCTGGAGCTGCATCGCCCGCTGGAACTCGCCAAACGGCTCGAATGGCCGCTGGAGCAGCACATCCGCCAGCATCTTCAGCCGGCTCTTAAGATAGAATTGGTTCGGCGTGGTGATCACTAGCCGGCCGCCGGGGCGGAGCACCCGCGCCATCTCGCGCAACGCCGGCAACGGCGAGCCGGCCAGGTGCTCGATCACCTCGGAGAAGACCACCGCGTCAAACGACTCGCTGTCGAACGGAATCGGCGACTCATCCAGGTTGCAGAAGCGTACGTCCACATCCAGGGCGCGCCAGAGCCCGGCGCGCTCATCCGGGAACAGGTCGATCCCGGCGACCTGGTAGCCGGCGCGCCGCAGGATGCCGGTGAACTGCCCGGGCGTCGTGCCGACCTCCAGCACACGGGCCGGTGGCGGCGGCAGGGCGGCCAGCAGCGCCGTGAAGCGGCGGCGATGCAGCCGGAAGTAGGCCGGTTTGGTATCGGGCGTCAGCGTGTCGCCGTAGGCATCGACGATCTGGCCGGGTGTACTGCTCATGGTCTTGACGATCCAAGATCCTGCTAGGGCTTACGCGATGGGAAGAGCTGGAGGGCGCAGCCCATCCCGGCCCCCCTTGCGCGCACGCGCGCAAAAGAGCTCCATGGTGAGCCGCAGGCCCACCACGCCTCCTGCGCTGCGGGCGACCGCATACGTCCTACTGGTACCATAAACCGCGTGCCACTATCTTCCATCCTTCATCCGCAACTCCTTCTGCATCCTACCATACTTCTGCGCCACCGCCTCCGCCAGCGCCAGGATGCGCGCGGCCCGATTCGCATAGGTGTATGCCGCGACGATCGCCCGGCCGGCCTGCTCGCGGTCGGCCCGCGCCGGGTCGCTCAGGGCGGCCAGCAGCGCCCGCTGCAGGTCGCCGGTGTCGCCCCGGCGGAAGTAGTAGCCGATCCCCTCGGGCAGCACCTCCTGCAGCGCCGGGATGTCCGGCAGGACGACCGCCCGCCCGGCGGCGAGGTACTCGAACAGCTTGAGCGGCGACGCGGTCACATCGGTCACGGTGTCGGGGATGGCCAGCAGGTCGGCGGCATGGAGGTACGGCAGGATTTCCACCTGCGGCACCTGGCCCGTAAGCGTCACCGCGCCGTCCAGCCCCAGCGCCCGCGCCTGCTGACGCAGACCGGCCACCTCGGCGGGCCGCCCGCCGACGAAGATCAGCCGCGCCGCCGGGTGCGCCGCCCGCACCCCGGCGAACGCCGCCAGCAGTCGGTCGAGACTGCGGTAGGCGAAGGTCATCCCGGCGTAGACGATGAGCGGGGCTTCCGGCGGCAGGCCGAGGGCGGCACGCGCCGCAGCCCGGTCGCCCGGCGCGATCTGCCGGTCATCGAAGGCATCCGGGATGACCGTCACCTCGTCCGGGTGCCGCCAGCCGATCCGCACTAGCAGCCGGCGGAAGTCCTCCGTGAGCGAGACGACCGCCGCGCTGCGGGTCAGGGCCGCCCGGTCGAGCAGGTTGAGCAGCGGCTGCGCCCAGCGCTCCTTCGCCCGCGAGAGGTTCCAGCTTTCCAGGTCGTGCGCCTCGTAGATCACCGGCAGGCGGAGCAGCGGCCCCCAGACCGCGGCCCACCACCCGGCGCAGATCGCCTCGCGCACGTACACCACGCCGACCTCCCGGCCGCGCTGGCGCTCCCACCAGATGGCCGCGGCGGTCATCGCAGCGAACACCGAGCGCTCGGCGTAGTACAGCAAGGTGGTGCGGTACAGACGCGACAACTTGCCGAGCGCCGGGCGCGGCAGGTGGCGCGCCCCGACATCCGTGAAGCGCGACGGCTCGCCGGGCCAGCGCGGCACGAGCGCCAGCGTCTCCGGCGCGAGCCGCCGCAGCTCGCGCAGCGTCGCGTAGGTCTGGATGGCGTTGGCGGAACGCAGCGCCAGGCTGGTGGGATAGGCGATGTACGCAAGTCGCATGGTGGGCCACATAGCGTGGCGGGGGCGGCCCGCGCCACCCCCGCCTGTTCCCGCGCGATCCGCCGGACGCGCTAGTTGCGACCTTCGATCGGCAGCCAGAGCTTCGGCACTTGATAATCTGCCGGCAGCGTGACCTTTGTCCGGACGTACTGTTTGGACGGATTGCCCGCCCCGTCGAGGAACCGGACGTAAACGTAGTAGTCACCCGCGAGCGCCGGGTTGCCCTCCGCCGGTGCCACGCCCAGGCCAGCCAGGACGCTCCACTGGATGGCGAACGAATCCCCCGGCGTCACCCGCACGGGCGTCCACTTGAGCGCCGGGTCGGTCAGCGGGTCGGTGTTGGGATCGCGAGTATTCGCCACCCAGACCCCCCAGAACTGGCGGCCCGCCGGCAGGTTCTGGCCGTCGAACTTGCCGTAGAGATTGTCGTTCACGGCGATGTTGTTGAAGCTGAGGGTCCGGAGGATCGACCGCTGATTCGACGTCGTGTCGCTCACCTGGGCCTTGCCGTTCTCCGGCGGCCCTTTCGGGTTCGATGGCGCGCTCGTCAGCACGGGCAGGCCGGCGTCGTTGGTGCCCGGCGGGTCGTACACGATGAAGCGCGGAACCGTGAGCGTGTTCGGGGAGCCGTCAGCTTTATCGGTTATGACGACGTTGAAGTCCTTGCGGCCAGGCCCGGTCGCCTTGTCCGGCACGTCCGCCGGGGCGAACAGAAAGCCATTGGCCGGCGCCGGCAGCCGCTGCGTGCCGATCGTCACCGAGTCGATCCCGGTGCAGTCGAGGCCGCCGTAGGCGCGCACCACCATAATATCTTCGCGCGTGTAGCGCGGGTCGCCGTCCGAGGCGCCGTTCTGGCTGTTCAGGTCCTGCAGCGAGCTGTAGGTCGTTGGCAGGCCGGCAAGGTGCGGGTTGAGCACATCGAGCGTTGCGCCAACCTCCGGGTCAACGCCGGGGTCGATGATAATCGAATCGGACTCGACGGCGCTTGCCGCGCCGGCGGCGTTCCGCACCTGGGTGTAGAGCACCGCCACACCGCAGACACTGGTCGCCGGCCGCGGCACGTTGGTGAGCGGGTTGGCGAACGGCTTCCAGCCGCCCGAGTCGTTGTCGGCGTCGGTTGGCGGAGCGTTCCACTTCCAGCGCACCTGCGTCGGGCTGCCGGAGACATTGCTGAACGAGACCGTCACGACCGGATCGTTGGTTGAGACGGCGCCGTCGTTGATCGCTGGCTTGGCGCTGGGCCCGCTGCCGCGGATCGCTCCACCGGTGTAGAAAACGCTCAGGATATTATCGGGGTGGCGGTCCTGCCAGGTTATATCGATCCGCGCCGGCCCGGTCGATACAGCTGGCACGTCGGAGGCGCCGGGCTGATTATTGACCCGATCGGCGGCGCCTGTCTCCAGCGAACCGGGGTCGAACTCGCGGAACCAGATATTCGTATTCGCATCCGCTGAGTTGGTCACATCGCTCCAGACGATATACGCCCGGCGGGCCGTCGCGGACCAGGCTATATCGGGATACTCGGCGAACTGGGGAGTATTCGAGAGATCGATCCGGCTGCTCCAGGTCGTCCCGCCGTTCGGCGAGTAGCGGAAACGGACATCGTGGTTGCCACCGCCGAGACTCTCGCCCCATGCTGCGTACAGACCGACGCCGTCGGTGGCGAGTGTCGGCGCGACCGAGTTGGTACTGCTATCGTTCGAGAGGTTCTGTGTAACCCAGGTCGAGCCGTCCAGCCGGGCATAATAGATATCCGGCCGGGCCGACCCGCGTTGGAAGACGATATGTGGCTTGCCGTCATTGGTTACGACAATACGCGGCCCCGTCTGGTACACGCAATCGCCACGCGGCGCGGTTGTATCGCTTAACGAGCCGTTCGGTCGTCGCACGCGGTAGAAGACATTGTATTCGCCGCAGCGATTGTCGATCCAGGCGATATGCGCGTTTCCGGCGCTATCAATAGCAATCGTGGCCGAGAACGACTTTTTACCCTCGGAGATTTGCTGCGCCCCCGACCACGATACCGAGGCACCCCGTATCGTTCCCTGGCGGTAGAATACCTGCTGGCCATTGCCGATATATACAAGGTGCAGCACATTGTTGCGGTCGATGGCCAGCGAATGATCGCGGCCGCGCGCGAGGGGAATACCGCGTTGAATGTATTGAGGCCCGCTCCAATTCCCGCTCACATTGTTGATATAGGCCAGGTCACCCTCGCCGCCTCCGTTATCCTGGACATAGACGATGTGCGCCTTATTGTTGCTGTCCGTCACAATATCGGGCAGAACCGACTTCGTATCGTTAGACACGACTTGACGAGCCGTATTACTGTCGAAATCGACGGAGCCCGAGAGTGCCGCTGCCGCAGGGATGCTGGCCGCCGGAACAAGCGCCAGGCTCAGCAGCAGCAGGCCCAGGAAGAGCGATAGATGTCGCTGTTTTGCTGCCTGAAACTGCATCGTCCTCTCCTTACTGGCCAGCCTGAAGCGCTTGCACACGGAAATTATCGACTGCCAGGCTGCCCTGCGCCTTGCCCAGCACGCCAGCGCCGCCGCTTGTCAGGGCGCTATCGTTCGCCTCAAGAACTGGCTTGCCATCGATCGAGAAGGTAAAACGGTCGCCCTGGGCTATCGCTGTAAGCTGATACCACCGGCGCAGCTCCAGCGGCGGGCCATCGACGCGCGCAATGCGTGCAAACTGCGAGGTCTGCGGGTCGAAGCGCGAGAACGAGAGGACGCCCGCAGTCGGACTCAGGCTGTCCCATATGAACGCATAATACCCGGAGTCGCTTGCGCGGAGGACGAGGCCGACGGCGTCGTTGCCGGTGCTGTAGAACGAGCCGGCGACAGTATAGTTCCGCCAGGATGCGTCGCCCCGTACGAGCGCCGTGTAGTAGTTGCTGGGGAGACCGTCGGCGTCACTGACCTGCAGCAGGCGGCCGTCTTCGACCGACCAGACCGATGGGGCGCGGACATCCGCGGCGCTATCCAGCACGCGCCACTGGCCCAACTCGCCGCTGTTGCTGAAATCGCTCTGCGCCAGTGTCCCGACGGCAGCGACAGACGGGCCGCTGCCCGGCGCCGGCGGTGGCGTGGCCGTTGGCGGCAGGGGCGCACTGGTCGGCATCGGTGGCGGGGTTGGCAGCACGATGCCCTGGTCGCCCGGCTGCGCCTGGGCCTGCCAGGTACCACAAGCGGCAAGCGCGACGCTGCTCAGCAGCAGCGCCAGTGCGCACACTCGCATTCTGGTCAACATAGATTCCTCCTGGATCGTTCGATGTGGATCGCGCCGATGCAAAACGGCGCAGTACTGCAGGATGTGGCGTGGGAATATTGCTCATGCAGTGGATCGGGCGCTGGTACCGGTTTGAAATGGAGACGGCGCCAGCTGCCTCCAAGACGCTGGCGCGACAGCCCGGGAAGTGTACCGCAGATCCGTCGATCTGTCTACGCCTCTCACGCGATTCTGATCTGATGATTTACTGAGACGTCATCAACGCACGACATCCGTTCGTACAACCGCTTCCCGATCGATCGCTGCCGCGTACAGGCGCTCCATCTCCTGCGCAACGGTGGTCGAGTGGAAGCGCATCCTCCCAGCCACGCATGCCGCACTCCGCGCCCGCCAGCCGGCGGGGTCGGTGAGCACCGCGCCGAGCGCCGCCGCCAGCCGCCCCGGGTCGCGCGGCGGGACGGTCAGCCCCTCGCCGTTGCAGAAGAACCCCGGTGTGCCGGAGGTCTCGGTGGCGACGAACGGCGTCCCAACCGCTGCGCCCTCGACCAGAATTTTGTTGCCGCCCTCGATCAGCGACGGGACGGCCACCACATCCGCCGCCGCCAGGTAGGCGGCCATCTGCTCCGGCGGCACATGCCCAACTAACATGACGCGCCCGGCCACGCCGTTGTTCCGAATCAGGCCCTCGAGATAAGCCCCATAATCGCCGAGGCGCGGGTCGCGCCGGTTCGGGCCGCAGATCAGCACGGTCGCGTCCGGCACAAGCTGGAGGACCGCCGGCAGCGCCCGGATCAGGTCGTCGAACCCCTTCACCGGTAGCAGCCGCCCCGCCGCGACGATCAGGCTGCCGCCCGCGAGGCCATGCCGCGCGGCGATCGCCGCCCGCTGCTGCGCGCGAAACGGGGCGATCTCTGTAACGAAACAGTCGTCCCGGATGTTACGCGGTACGACTACGATCTTCTTCGGCGGACAGCCATAGCGGATGGCCATGGCGCGCGCACCCGGCGAGACGGCCCGCACGAACGCCGCGCGCTGGAAGGTCAGGCGGAGCAGCCAACGTACCATGCGGAAACGTGCGAAGCCGTAGGCGATCGCGTCATCGGCGATCAGATCGCCGCCACGAATGGTCGGGATAAACGGACGCGGATCGCCGGCCAGCGCCGCGACCGCGCCGAGCGGGTAGACCGATTCGACATGGATGATGTCGATCGCCGGGTGGGCGCGCAGCCAGGCGCGATAGCCGGCCAGTGCGGTGGCGAAGTGATCGTAGTGCAACAGCCGGCCGGCCGCGAAATTCGCAGCGCGGGCCACCCGGGTCGCGCTGACGGCCATCCGCGCAACCGGCGGCGTGCCGGGCTCCACAGCCAGCCGGGGGCCGCCGCGCTGCCCGGGGGCTGGGGTGAGCACCGTCACGCGGTGGCCGCGCGACTGCAGGCGCGCCAGAAACTCCTCGTGCACCTGGTTGCCGAAGATGCCGCGATCGTAGGCAGTTGTGAAGTAGAGCAGGTTCATGGGTAGAACAGAGCCGGGACAATCAGCGAGCCCTGGGCGGAACCCGAAGAACGACCGACCGACACCTGCCGCACTGCAAGGCGACAGGTCCAATAGCACTGGAAGGTTTGCGCTCGTCCATCGTCGAATGGCGCGTCAGTGCCTCCCGGCCGCCTCTCGATACCACGCCAGCGTCCGCGCCAGCCCATCGGCCACACCCACCAGCGGCTCGTACCCCAGCACGCGCCGCGCCCTGCCGATGTCTGCGAGCGAGTCGCGGATGTCGCCAGGGCGGGGCGGCTCGTGCACAACTGGCAGCTCCTGGCCGGTCAGGCGGTTGAGGATTGCGACGACATCGAGCAGCGCGGTGCGCTCGCCGCAGGCGATGTTGAAGACCTCACCTGACGCATCCGGCGCTGTCGCGGCCAGGAGATTAGCCTCGACCACGTTCTCGACATAGCTGAAATCGCGCGTCTGCCGCCCATCGCCGTGGACCGTAAACGGCTGTCCGGTGATCGCCGCCGTGCAGAAGCGGGCGATCACGCCGGAATATGGCGAATCTGGGTCCTGGCGCGGCCCGAAGACATTAAAATAGCGCAGCGCTACGGTTTCCAGCCCGTAGAGCGCCGGGAAGATGACAGCGTACTGCTCGGCGGCAAGCTTGCTCACAGCGTATGGCGAGCGTGGCCGCGGCGCCATCGTCTCGACCTTCGGCAACGCCGGCGTATCGCCGTAGACCGACGAAGACGACGCAACGATGACCCGCCGCGCTCCAGCGTCGCGCGCGGCGAGCAGCACGTTGAGCGTGCCATCAACGTTGACAGCGTTGCAAGTGTAGGGATCGTTCACTGAGCGCGGCACGGACGGCAGGGCGCCCTGATGGAAGACCAGCTCCACACCGCCCATCGCCCGCCGGACGGCCGCAGCATCGCGCAGGTCGCCCTCGATGACCTCGGCCTCGCCCCGCAGCTCGGCCAGGTTCGTGCGCTTGCCGGTGCTGAAGTTGTCGAAGATGCGTACACGCCACCCGGCGCGCAGCAGCCGCCTGGCGAGGTGGCTGCCGATGAAGCCGGCCCCGCCGGTGATCAGGACTGTCGTCACGCGTTCGCGCTCCCCTCCACGATCGAACACATCAACATGCTGTCAGTTTTCCACACGCAGCACAGAGAACCTGCGGCGTATACCTGGTTGGCTCGACGCTGTCCATTGGCGCATGGGTGGTTCCTGGACGAGTCTTCACCCCGTGCCCCGCCTCGGTAGCGGGGCATCCTGGGGCGCTGCCGCCTTCTCACGCACAGCTCAGGGATGGACCAAGTTGATCGCCCCCTTCCCCTCCCCCGCACGCCGAGAGGGGCAAGGACAGCAGGCAGCATCACGCGACCCGGGCAACGACGCGACACGCCTACATCGCCGTTGCACAATCACACGTACCACTGTCGTGCTATGGGACACTGCTCGCGCGCAGTTCATAGACAACCACCGGGTTCTGCGCCGTATTTGGGCGGGGAAAGCGCTGGATGATCGCTGCCACGTCGCTGAAGGGGCGCGTGAGCCGGACATCGTCGCGCCGGTCGAGCGCAGGCGGCGCGCCCAGGCCGAGCCGGCTGAGGGCGATCTTACCATAGATCACCAGCCGCTCCCAGGCCGTCGGCGGGCGGTGGGTGGGCGCGTCGCTCAGTGCGGCGCTGTAAAAGCTAATATGGCCAGCCATCGTCTCCTCGCGGTCCACCAGGTAGCGCACGCCTTTCGCCCGCAGATAGTCGAGCAGGGCGCGCCGCTCCATCACGGGCACGATCTCGTCATTGAGCTTGCCGTCAATGTTCAGCACGGTATGGCCGCTATAATACTGATAGATGCCAGAGTTTTTCGCGCCGATCAGCGCCTCGTGCGGCAGATTATCACGAATCCACAGCGCCGCCTGGTAAGAGGTCGGCTGGGTCAGCTCCGGGCTGCGCCGCATCGTCTGGTAAAAGGACCATGCCTCGTAGCTGTTCAGCGCGATGATCGCCGCCAGCGCCGCGGCGACTCCGCCAGCGGCGCGCGGCCAGCGCCGAATGACATCCGCCGCTAGCCAGGCCAGCAGGATGATCAGCACGGCCGAGAAGCCGACAAAGTAGCGCTCGCGAATCTGTTGCAGCCCATAGCCGTAGTACAGCGCGGGAAGCGGCAGATACAGGAGCAGCGGCAGTGCCCGCAGCAGTCGGCGGCGCAACGTGAGCAACAGCGCTGCGACGCCTCCCAGCGCGACCAGCAGCTTCAGCCAGAGCGACGGCAACCAATCGAGCCAGACGGCCGAATTCTGGAAGACGGCGCTGAGCCCGTTCGTCAGGTTGAACGAGCCAGCGTAGCTTTGCATATAGGCCAGCGCTCGCCCGCTGCTTGGCGTCAGGCTGCCCGATACCATCCAGTTGAAGAGAAAGTAGGGCGCCAGCAGCAGCAGCGTGGCGCCGCTGTAGAGGGCGGCTGGCCAGCACCGCAGGGCGAAGGTCGCAGGACGCAAGACAAACGCTGGCTGTGCCTGTATGGACGACGTACCGATCTGGCGGGGCGTTCTTCCGTTCACCGTCCACCATCGACCGGCCATCGTCCGCCACTCGCCTATCGAGAGCGCCAAGCACAGCGTGATCGCCACGAACGCCAGCGCCGCGTCGAGGCGAGCCAAGACCGCCAGCGCCGTCAGGAGCGCCAGCAGCAGCACGCCACGCGGGCGCGCCCAGTCGATCCCGTCGACGGCGGCGAAGAGCAGCAGCAGCAGCAGCAGGCCCAGCGCCGTCTCCATGCCGTTCACACTGATGCGGATCAGGTATGGATTAACAGCGTAGAGCGCAACCGCGAGCAGGCCGGCCAGCTCGCCGCCGAAGCGCCGCGCCAGCCACCACAGCGGCAGCATCGTCAGCGCGGCGAGCAGCGCGCAGATCAGCAGGCTGGCGGTGACACCGGCGTCCAGAGCGTTCGGCGCGATCAGGTATGGCAGCGTGCCCAGGGTCAGCGGGTAGAGCGGCTGGAAGCCGGTGGTGACGTTCACGCCATCGGCCGTGATACCGCGGCCCAGCGCGACATTGCGGGCGATGGCCATCACCATCCAGGCGTCGTCTTCGAGTAGGATCAGGTGCGCCGAGAGCGGCAGCAGTGCGAATCCCAGCCGAAGCGCCAACCCGATGCCGGCCAGCGCCCATGTCGCCCGGCGGATGGCCCGGGGCGCGGCGGCGGCGCGTGCCGGGCGGGCGCGAAGCCCGGAAGTGGCAGTCGATGACTCCATGCTTATGGCGCGATTCGTCGATACAGCATAATCGGATGCCCTTCCGGCCCGCGCTGCTCTTCGCGGCGGTATGCCTGCCAGAAGCGCGGTTGGTCGGCAAAGTACGGTGCGGCGAAGTATGGAATGATCGCCGGCGCGCGGTCGAGCACGTAGGGGATGTCGGTCTTCTCGTGGCCGGGCTTGCCCCGGCCCATGGTCGCAACGTTCATGCTCGCGATATGCCGGTCATTCAGCCCGAGGATATCGAGCACCGGGCGCTGGCTGTAGTACGCCAGTGCACCCGCTGCCTCGGCGGCGACAAGCGTGTCCGGCGGTGTGTGGGCGGCCAGCCAGCGCCCCACTTCGCGCCGCCGCGCGACGGTCGTGTTTTCGCGCCAGACTGGGCTGGCTGGATCAAAGGCGCTGGTCTTCCCTGCTTGGCCAGCCTGGAGCGCCAGCGCCAGCGCCAGGACGCTCCCCGCCGCAAGCGCATGCCATCCCCCGCCTCGCGCGATCCACGCCAGGCCCCACTGCGCCAGCAGCGCCAACAACGGCACGAGCGGGACAATGAAACGCGAGCCCGCCATCCAGTCGCCGCCGACCGCGATGACATACAAAAAGTAGACGCCCGTCAGCAGCGCGAGGTAAACGACAGGCGCGCGCCGTACCGAGCGATCCGCATTTGCCCAGCGTGTGGCTGGCCGGATGCTGCCTGAGCGCCGCCACGCGACCAGCCCGAGGAGGAGCGCGCCAGCCACCCATGCCGGCGCGGCCGGCGCCCAATAGTCGCCGGCGTAGCGCAAGCCACGTGCCAGTTGCGAACCGGAGGCGCCGACTTTGACATAGAAGGTGTTCGGCAGCGGCAGGCCATAGTAGCTGAAGCGCCAGAGGTAGTAGGGCAGGAAGATCGCAAGAAAGGCCGCCAGCGTACGGCCCACCGCGCGCATCCGTTGTTCTGGCGGAGCGTCAAGCAGCCCAAACCCGACCGTGACGGCCAGCAGCAGCATGCCCTCCGGACGTGTCAGCGCCGCCAGGCCGAAGAGCGCGCCAGCGCGCAGCGGCCAGCCGGCGATCCACGCGCCCGCGCCGGCCAACGCCAGAAAGGTGAACAACGCGGTCTCCATGCCGCTGCCGCGCGCCGTATAGGCCAGGAACGCCCCACTTGTCGCCAGCAGGAGAGGCGCAATTGTCGCCGCGAGCGGCTCGCGCGCGCCCGCCAGGCTCGGCAGCCGCCGCCCGACGACAAAGCAGAGTGCGATCGTGGCCTGGCCGATCAGCAGCGGTAGCAGCCGAGCCAACAGCAGCACATCGCTGTTCGTCGCGAGCGCGGCCGCCAGCACCATCGTCCAGAGGAAGTTGGTGTATCCCTCAACACGCTCGCCGGGGTTGAAGACCAGGCCGTTGCCGGCAAGCCACTGCTGAGCGTAGCGCAGCGAAATGAAGGCATCGTCCACCAGCCAGCCACCGAGCAGCACGTTTGCCAGCGGAAGTGCGAGGAGCGCCGCCACGAGCCCAAGCGCCGTTGCCGCGCGCCCGGGCCGCGCCAGCGCCGCCAGAAGCACACCCCAGAGCATCGCCAGCACGAGCGCCGCCGGCGGAAGCGGCTGCGGGCGGTAATCGAGCAGCGCCAGCACTGGCCCACCGATCAGGGCGCCCAGCACAACCCGGTGCGCGGCCCGATCGCGCACCCGCATGGCCGCCGCCCCGACCAGCGCCCCGGCCCCGGCGAGCGCCAGCGCCACCCTTCCGGGCAACGCCGGCCCTGCTGGCGCGTGTACGGCTATCGCATCCATCTGCACGCCGATCCGACGCGGGTTGCCTGTCAATGTAAAGGTGTCGCTGAACAGCTCAATGTACAGGTCGCTGTCCACGACAGCCTGCGGTGGTGGCGCAAGCACGACGTACCGCCGATAGCCGGCGCTGGTCGGAAGATCGAGCGCCGCCCGGTGGTCAAGCTCCAGGCGCACCACCGGCTGCGGGCCGCCCGGGCGACACCCGCACAGCCGAAGGTCGAGTCGCAGCGGCCTGCCGAGTTGGTAAGCATTGCTGAAGACCATCCGCGCCCAGTCGTATGTCCAGCGGAACGTCGTGCGGCCAGCGGTTTCAGGCTCGTAGAACCCGAAGAAGTTACGAACCGGGCCGGTCTCGCCTTCGGCGCGAAAAGCCTCCTCCGCGCCGACATCCACCGTCATTTGGCGCTGCGGCAGGGGCAGCGCGGCCAGCAGCCAACCGAGCACTATGCCGGCCCCGAGCGCGTATAGCAGTGCGGCGAGCCAGGCGGGGCGGGCGAGCGCGACGCGCGGCGCCGGCGCCCGCGCGGACAGCCAGGTGGGGAGACTCACGTCCGGGGCTCCATCGCGGCGCTCTGTGCTCTCGGGCTCATAGGCGCGGATTATAGCACACGGGCCTGCGCCGCCCGCGCGTAGCAGTCGAGCGTTCGCTCCAGCAGTGCGGCCTCGTCGAAGGCCGCCGCCAGCCGCGCCCGCCCGCCCGCCGCCAGCCGCGCCCGCAGGGCCGGGTCGTCCAGCAGCCGGATGATGCCCGCCGCCAGCGCCGCCGGGCTTTCCGGCGCGACCAGCAGCCCATCCGTGCCGTCGCGCACGATCTCGTCGATCACCGGGATGTCGCTCGCCACCAGCGGCACGCCGGCCTGCATCGCCTCCAGCAGCGGCAGCCCGAACCCCTCGTAGCGCGACGGGATGGCGATACACGCTGCGGCGCGCAGCAGCGCCAGCTTCTGCGCCTCCGTCACCCGCCCGGCGAAGACCAGCCGCGCCGCGACGCCCAGCGCGCGAGCGCGGGCCTCCATCTCCGCCTGCGACGCCGGGTTGTGGCTTACGAACACGAACGTGGCGGATGGATGCTGTGCCACAACCGCCGGCATGGCCTCGACCAACAGGTCGAACCCCTTGCGCGGCGTCAGTTGCCCGATAAACAGCACGATCGGGTGCGCCAGCCCCCGCACGACCGAGTCGTCCGGCGTCAGGTCTGGGGCGCCGCCGATCCAGAGTGGAATGGTCTCGATCCGCTCGGGCGCGAAGCCCATCCGCTCCAGAACCACGCGCTCCGCCCGCGAGGAAGCGATGAAGCGATCCACCTGGCGCAGGGGGGCATGGAGCAGATAGTTCGTCAATTGGCGGCGCGGGCGCGGGTCGCGGCGCAGTTGGCGCAGGAGGTCGGGCAGCGTCCAGGCCAGTCGGTCGTAGCGCACCTGGCTGGCGTACGGGCGCTCGCGGTCGTCCACCAGGTAGGCGTCGTGGTAAGGGCCGACAGGCGTATGCACCACCGGCACGCCGCGGCGGCGCGCCCAGGCGACGGCGTTGTACACGAAGACATTGCGGAAGTGATAGATGTGCAGCACATCCGGCCTGGGGATCGCATCGAGCAGCCGGCCAAGCTTCGGGCCGGGCCAGATGCGCGGCGGAGCCCGTAACACATCGATTCCGTCGATCTCCTCACGCCGCGCGCGCATCGAGGGATGCGCCGGCTGGAGGTAGCCGATGGCGGTCACGCGGTGACCGCGCCGGGCAAGCGCGCGGGCCAGCACCGGCTCCGGCCAATTCGGCGCGAAGTCGCCTGTCACTCCGCCGATCCCAAGAATAAGAACGTGGAGTTTGTCGCCGGGTGCGGTCATGTAGGTTTGACAATAGCCGGCGGATAGTAGCCAGCGGACGATCGACGATTGTTATGACGACGGGCGAAGGACGCCCCCGCCCCTACGCTCGCACAGGGATGCGCGGCACGGACGAGATGCAGACGACAGCGGGCTCTACCCTCTGGAAACAGCGCTACCGCCCATCCTATCGGTTTCGTCCTTCCTCGTTCGTCCTTCGTCGGCATGGCGGACTGCACGTCATCGCCGCATCGTCTCACCAGCAAGCGCCCGTTCGTAACAGCGCACCACCCGGTCGGCCACCCGCTCCCAGGTGAATTCCGCCAGGGCGCGTTCGCGCCCGGCCGCCCCCATCCGCCGCCGCAGCCGTTCATTGGCCAGCAGCCGGGCGAGCGCGGCGGCCAACGCCCAGGCATCCGCCGGCGGGACGAGCAGCCCGGTCTCGCCATCCCTCACAACTTCGGGGATCCCGCCGGTGCGCGCCCCGACGACCGGCCGGGCGCAGGCCATCGCCTCGCACGCGGCGATGCCGAAGGTCTCGTGGTCGGTGCTCGGCAGGACGAGCGCATCGCTGACGGCGTGGTAGCGCGGCAGTTCGGCGTTCGGCTGCGCGCCGGCGAACGCGACGCGCCCGGCGATGCCGAGGTCGCGCGCCCGCCGCTCCAGCGCGGCCCGGTGCGGGCCGTCTCCCGCCAGCACCAGGCGCGGCGGCAGGACGTGAACGCCGGCCCCGTTTCCCACCGCCGCGCCCTGAGCCCGGACCCCCGAATCCCGGCTCAGCAGGGCGACGGCTTCCAGCAGATGATCCAGCCCCTTGAACGTCACGAGCCGGCCGACGTACAACAATAGCGGCGCGCCGTCCGGGCTGAGCGACGTGCGCAGCGCCGGGTCAGGCGGCAACGGGCGGAAGGTCGCGGCGTCGAAGCCGTTGTACGATACATCGATCGGGAACAGATAGCGCGCTTCGACCATCGCCGCGTTGTAGTGTGAGCAGGCGAACGCGCCATCGATCGCGCGGCGGAAGAAGCGGTCGCCGGGGAAGAAATCGGTGCCCTGCGAGTTGTAGAGCACGCGGGCGCCGCTGCGCCGCCGCGCCAGCGCCGCCACCGGAAAGTCGTACGGCTTCGACACCTGGATGATGTCGTAGTGCCCGGCGATCAAGTCCGGCAGAGCATGGCGCGCCATCGAGAGCCGCTCTAGCAGCTTGAGCAGGTTTAGCGACTTGCGCAGCGCCGGGTTCCGGCCCCAGCGCTCGCGCGGGATGTAGGGATAGGTCCGCACCGCGATCCGCGGATCATCCCGCTCTACGCCGCCGCGCCCGCCGAAGAGCGTGACATCGTGGCCGCGCCCGGCTAATTCGCGCCCGATCTCCCACACGAACGTCTCGACGCCGCCATGTTTGGTCGTCGTCGTCAGATTGTACAGCGCGATCTTCACAGCAGCCGGGCGATCATGGTCTTGAACGGCAGGCGCAGGCTGAGGATGCGTCGTCGCTCGCTCGCGTCCAGCCCGCCGAGCACCCGCAGCGCAACCGCGAAAACCGCAGCGGCAAGCGCCGCCAGCAACCCCAGGCTGAGCGCCGCCAACGCCTTGCCGGCGAAGGTACCGGCGCCGGGCGGGAAGGGCCAGACCGGCAGCAGCAGCGCCAGCGGCAGCGCAAAGGCCGCCGTCGCCGCCAGCACCCGCCCGGCGAAACCGAGCGGGTAGCGCAGCCCCATCTCCCGCCGGACGACCGCCAGCGTCACCAGGCGGGGCAGCAGCCGCGCCACACCGACGGCGACCGCCGCGCCCGCAAGCCCGTAGGCCGGCACGAGCAGCGTTAGCAACGGCACGCTCACCAACGCCAGCAGCCGCGCCGCCACCACCGGCCGGTAGCGCTCGTAGACCATCAGCACATTGTGCGGCACACTCAGGATCGACTCGGCGAAGGCGAACGCGATCAGGATGTAGCACAGCGGCGCCGTCTCAGTGTAGCGCGGGTAGAGCAGCGCCAGCAGGGCTGGCGTCAGCAGCGCCAGCCCGGCGCCAGCCGGCAGCAGCACTAGCAGAAACAGACGCGAGACGCTGCCGTACGCGTCCTGCAGTGCGGCGGGGTCGTCCCGGCCGCGAATGCGTGTCAGCAGCGGCGTGAGCAGCCCGCCGAACGGCAGGTAGGCGTAGCTGAGGAAGCTCTTGGCGAAGGTGTAGGCGAAAGCCAGCAGCGCCATTTGCTCGAGCCCCAGCCCCATCGCTGTGAGCGCGAAGCTGACGAACGCCACGTCATAGAACCAGGTCGTGCCCTGCGTCAGGAACGAGACGCCAGCGAAGCGTGTGAAGCGCCCGGGCAACGTCGGGTCCGGCGCGGCGGCCGGGGGGGCCGGTGCGAGCTCGCGCGCGGCGATGGCCGTCTGCCAGACAGCCAGGCCCACAGCGACGACAGATGTGATCACCATGCCGAGCAGAACGCCGCCCACGCTCCATCCGGCCAGCACGAAAGCGATCACCAGCAACGGCTGAAGCAGCGCCACCGCGGCGGTGATGAGGTTCCAGGCCTTCTGCTTGAAATACGCCGTCAGGAACTGCATGCCCACGTCGTATAGCGCGCCGAAGAGCACCAGCACGGCGACAACCCACAGGAACAGCCGGCCACTCGCCTGGATCTGGCCGACCACCTGCTCTTGCGCAGCGAGCCGGGTCTCGGCGCGGGCCGCCTCCGCGGGCGGCGCGCCGGCCTGACGCAGTTGAGCGACCTGCTGCCGCGCTGTGGCGGTGGCCTGCCCCTCGCGCTGCAGCAGATAATCGAGCATCGGTCGGCTGCTGAACAGCATTACGGAGACGCAGACGAGCACGATCGCCAGCTTCAGCGCGATCACCCGCCGCAGAAAGCGGCCCACGCCCGCGCGGCCGGCGCGCTGCTCGACTTCGGGGATGAAACGCGGCAGGCTGCGCTCCATGCCCAGATCGGAGAGCAGGCCGATTGTCGCCGCCAGGCCGCTGATCAGAGTCAGCACGCCATACTGGGCCAGCGTCAGGTAGCGGAGCATCAGCACGCCGGCTAGCAAGCCGACGACGAACTGCACCGGGAACAGCACAGTGTTCCAGGCCGCCGCGCCGGCCACGCGCTGCGTCAGGTTCGGCTGTGATTTCTCGCTGGTCGAGTCACTCACAGGATTTACGCAGTGGGAAGGTTTGGAAGGGCGAAGCCCCTCCGGAAACCCCTTCGTGGGCGCGCCCACGCGCACGAAAAAGATCGCCGTGGAGGGCCTGCGGCCCGCCACACTCCCGCGCCGTGGGCGGCCGCGTCGGACCTATCGCTCACGGCTGCACGCTTCCCGCACCAGCAGCAGTTCGAACGTGCCCTGGAAGAGCGTCCGGTAGGCGATGTAGGCCGGTACGGCCAGGCCGAGCCGCTGCAGCAGGTCGCGGGCGCGGCCCTTCAGCCCGCCGGCGCGGCGCTCGCCGCGGCGTACCCGATCCTCGCCAATATCGCCGACCCGCAGGCCGTGGCGCGTCGCCAGCGCCCGAAAGCCGCTCAATGTGAAGTAGTGCATCTCGGAGAGCCGCTGGCGATCTTGAAACGACGCGCCGCCTTTGCCCCGCCCGCGCCAGGCGATGATCCGCTCGGCCAGCGAGCGCGGCAGCCAGTTGAGCAGGGGCATGTGATAGTGCGGGTCGCGGAAAGCGTAGCGGTTGATCACCGTGACGAGCGCACGGCCGCCAGGCCGCAGCACCCGGCTGATCTCGGCGATCAGGCGCTCCGGGTCCTGCACATGCTCGACAACATCCCACGAGATCACCAGGTCGAAGCTGCCGTCCGCCAGCGGGAGCCGCTCGCCCACGCCGTTGACCACCGGAAGGTCGAGGGCATAGCGCGCGGCCCGCAGCCGGATGATCGCGCAGTACTCCGGGTTATACTCGAACGCCAGCGGGTCGGCGCCGGCCAGCGCCAGGGCCACCGCCGTGCCGCCCATGCCGGCCCCCAGGTCGAGGATGCGGCGGCCCGGGAGCGCGCCGCCGTAGCGCGCGATCGTCCGCAGGCGGTCGGCCTGGCGGCGCTCCTGCCACAACCGCCCCTCGCGCCAGTCGGCAAAATCCGGCCGCCAGGTCATATGGGCCAGCCAGCGGTCGATTCGCGCGGCCAGTTCGGCCTCGCGCGCCGGGTCGCTGGCTGGCGCAATCGCGGCGTCTGTGCTCATGTCGAACGTCTGTCTTCGGCGCTGCCAGCCTGGAGTTGGCAGCCTCTGCGCCCGAGCGCGCTACGGCACATTATACCGCGCCTGGAGCACAGGCCCGCCGAAGGCGAGCACCTCGTTGTGCCGGCCGCCGAGCGCGACATACAGCGCGCCCTCCGGCCCGGCCGCCGGCGCGGACTGAATGGGCTCACCCAGGTCGATCCCGCCCTGGAGCGTCCCATTCTGCGCGACGATTCGCAACTGTTCGTCCGCGCCGCCAACCGCGATTCGCCCATCCGCCAGGACCGCCGGCGCAGTCAACTGATCGCCGCCGAGCGGCGTGCTCCAGCGCAGCTGACCATCCGCGCCGACGGCTCGCAGCGTGCCATCGCTGGCGGTGAGCATAATCGCGCCATCCGCGCCGAGATCAAGGCCGCGCGGCTGCGCGCCCAACTCGGTGGTCCACCGTGGCCGGCCGCTCAGATCGAGCGCCAGCAGCTTGCCATTGTCGGTCGCGACGTACAAGGCGTCTGCGGCGGGCTCCGGCGCGAGCCGCACCGGGCCGCCGGCCTGCGCCTCCCAGACGATCCGCCCATCCGGCCCGACCGCCAGCACCCGGCCATTGTCCACGCCGACGAAGAGCGTGCCATCCTGGCCGATCGCCGGGTCGCCCGCGTGGCCGCCGAGCGCCACGCTCCAGAGCTTGTGCCCATCGGAGGCGGCGTAGGCGTCCAGCTTGCCGCGATCCGTGCCGGTGTAGAGCGCCTGACCGTCGGAGCTGATCAGCAGGATGGTTGTGGCGATCCCGTCGATGGAGGTCGCCCAGCGCGGCGCTCCGGCGCGGGTGAATGCCTGAAGCATGCCGGTATGGCTCGTCCCGTACACCTGCCCGGCGGCATCGACCGCGAGGCCGGGGATGCGCTTGCTGCCCGGCTTGACGACGCTCCGCGATGCGCCATTGGCTTCGATCGTTCGCACATAGCCGTTGCGCGAGCCGACCGAGACCGCACCATCTGGCGCGACGACGAGCCGGCCCATGGGTTCGCTGCTTGGTGCGTAGCGCCACAGCTGCACCAGGCCGGTGCCCTTGATCTGTCGATCGCGCATATCCTCGCCACGGCGCTGCCGAAAATAATCGCGCAGCGCGGCGTAGCCGGGGCGCGGCGCGCCGCTCACGTCGATCAGCGCGTAATCCGCATCCGGGGCGCTGCTCTCCAGCCCACGCACGAAGACGGCGCTCACCATCGGTGCGACGGTACGAAGATACTCGAACAACTGCGCCAGGTACGGCCCCTGTTTGTCCGGCGCGACCGCCTGCTCACCGCTGAGCGCGTACCCGGCCTGCACCACCCAGATTTGCTTGTTGCCCTCCTCGCTTGCCAGCATCTCGTCGCGGAACATCGGGACATAGCCGGCGAACCCGCGCACCTGCCGTGGGCTGCGGCCATCCCA
Source organism: Roseiflexaceae bacterium (assembly GCA_042408595.1). Taxonomy (GTDB): domain Bacteria; phylum Chloroflexota; class Chloroflexia; order Chloroflexales; family Roseiflexaceae; genus JBHOQX01. The sequence goes on from JBHOQX010000087.1 coordinate 50,650, forward strand.
TTTGCCCTTACCCGGCATTCCGCCGGTGTTGATCTGGATCGCGACGATGTCGTGCGAACTGCGGAACGCATCGCCCTGCTTCAGCAGCGTGCGGTAATACGCCAGGTCGTCGACGATCCGCGCCGGGTCATGCTCGAGGGTTGGGACGAGCGCGCCACTAAGGACGAGCGCGCACGGCTGCGCCGCCTTGATGGCGCCGTAGGCCGCCTGGAGCGCGGCGACATAACGCGCCGGCTCGGCCACCCGCCCACCGTTGGCGGCAGCGGTGTTGAGAGCCGGCCAGATCTCATAGGCGGTGACGCGCCCGCCGGCGTGTTGCGCCAGCGCCCCGGCGAACGCGCCCAGGTCGGCGGGGTTGTCCGGCAGGCCGCCGGTGCCGCTCGCGGTAGCCCAGGCCGGCGAACCGCCGAGCGCCACGAGCAGCCGCAGCCCGCGGGCCTGCGCGCCGTCGGCCAGGGCGTCCAGCGTCTCCCAGCGGTAGTCGCCACGCTGCGGCTCCATGTCGCTCCAGCGCAGTTGCACCCGCACCCAGTCGGCGTTCAGGTCCTTCGCCTGGTCGAGCAGCCGCCCGTACAGCGCCGGAGCGGCGGCGATGATGTTGACGCCGCGCCGTTGCCGGGGCAGGCGCGTGTCCGGCCCGGCCGCGCCAGGGCAGTCGGCCGTGGCGAGTACGGTCTTTGCCGGTGTCACCGGCGCGGCGGGCGCACCGGCGCTCGGCGTTGCCGCGGCCTGGGTCGGCATGGCGGTGGGCGGCAGGGGCCGCGGCGAGCCGCCCGGCGCGAGCGGCACCGGCGTGACCGTCGGCGGGCCGGCGGTTGGCGCCGCGGCGGCCGGTGTCGGAGGCGCGATCGCCGGGGCCGGCGTCGGGGGCGCGGCAGGGCTGTTTTCGCAGGCGGCGAGCAGTGCCGCCAGCAGCAGCGCGGCCAGTGCGCCGCGCATACGGGTGGAACATGCCATGTTTCATCCTCCTCGCCAGCACGAAACCAGCGGACGCAGCACGCCCCGTGCCAGGAGCCACGCCAGAACGCCGGGATGCGCAGGGCTTCATTATACGGAGTTGCCGCGTGTAATGGGGGGTGATAAGCGGATGAAAAAGTCCTGCGCCGGGCGCTTGAAGCGACGGAAGGCGAAGGACGGAAGACGAAAGCAGGCCGGGCAGACGTGTCACGCTATTGCGATAGGCGCAGCTGCGGTCGGTCGGTCGTCGTTCGTTCTTCGGCTATCGAACGCGCTGCCAGAGCGAGACGCCGCTTTCCTCGGCCAGCCGGCGATACCGCCCGGACGCCGCCATCTCCGCCAGCAGCCGGGCCCCTTCGGGGCGCGCTTCCTCGCTGTTGATGAGCAGAAATTCGCCCAGAGCCACCTTTTCCCTGGGATAAATCACGTTGCCCGGGAAGAAGTACAGCCGCTCGCGCCGGGCGGCATGCGGCCCGATGGTGTTGGTCGCCGCCAGCGCGGCCTCCGGCGGCACGCGCGCCAGCAGCCGCTCCGCCGCGGCGATCCGGACGTGGTCCGGCTGCCGCGCCGCCAGGCCCATCAGCGGGTTGCGGAACAGCAGGTTGCAGACCAGGCTCAGGGCGAGCAGCCCCGCCAGCGCCCCACGCCCCGCGGCGGGCCGCCGTCGGAGCAGCCCGGCCAGGGCGTACCCCGCACCGACGATCAGGAATGGGACGATCAGCGCCTGGTAGTGGTAGCGGATGCTGGCGTGAATGTTCGGCGTGCTGGAGAGCAGATTCAGCCCGAAGATCGGTAGGGTGATCAGCAGCAGGCGTGGCTGGAGCAGCGGCAGAAACGCCAGCGGAAGGAACATCTGGAGCAGGTACGCCAGCCGCATCGCGCCACGCTCGCCGGTGAATAGCTCGCCCAGCACAAAGCCGGGCCGCGTGGCCAGCGTGCGCAAGATGGCCGCCGGCCCATCGCCGAGCCAGGGCGCGCCGTCGGGGAACTGGCCGTAGAGCAGCCGCAGGTAGAGCGAGGGCCGCCCGCCGCGGAAGGAGGGAATGAGTACGCCGAGCGAGATCGCCACCCACGCCAGCCCGACCACGATCGGCAGCCAACCGAACAGCAGGCGCCGCCGCCCGCCGGCGCGCAGCTCCCGGTCGGTCAGGGCATACGCGCCTATGCCGGCCAGCACGAAGCCAACCTCGTTGCGGCAACCGAGCGCCAGCAGCGCCGCTAGCCAGAACCGGCCGGGGCGGCGCGTCTCGAACGCGTCGAGCGCGCAGAGCAGCAAGGTCGTGGCGAACGTGCGAATCTGGAACTCGTAGAGATTGGCGTACTCGACCGGCAGGTACAGCAGGTAGCAGAGCGCCAGCGTTAGGCCGGCCCACGGCGCCAGCGCCGCCAGCAGTGGCTCCGCGGCGAAGCGCCGCCGTATCAGACGGTAGACCGGCACAGCCCCCAGCCCAACCGCGACCGTCTGGAGCAGCAGCATGGTGTAGGTGCTCGGCGCGAGGGCGTAGAGCGGCGCAAGGAGCAGCTCGGTCGGGATGATGTCGATGCCAAAGTACGAACTGGTATCGGCGAAGGCCGATGTCGCCGCGATCCGGCCATGCACGGTGTTCCACAGCACCTGCTCGTGCACCGCCAGATCGAAGCCCATCATGAAGTTGGCGTACTTGTACCAGGCCGCGGCGGTAAAGACGGCGATGTAGCCGACGACGGCGGCAGCCAACAGAACGAGGGGGAGCGCCACACGTCGGGCGCTGAGGCGGGTGGTGGCGGCCGGGCAGCCTTCGACCCTTGTCCTCACTGGCGCACCATCAGAATGCGATACATCCAGAGGTTGAGCGCCGCCGCGAGCGTGAAGGCGTAGAGCGCGACTGTCACAACGCGCGCGGCCCAGCCGCGCTGCCACAGCCGCCCGAACACCGCGCCGATACCCAGCGCCAGCGCCGGGATCAGGTAGAACACGTGCTTGTCCACCATCGACACGCGGCTGCCGGCGACGAGAAAGAGGAGCGCAACCCCCAGCCACGCCAGCAGCGCCTGCCGGATCGGCCAGCCGCGCAGCCAATACCAGCCGAGCAGCCCGAGCGGGAGCGCCAGCAGCAACCCGTACCCGCCGCCGCGGTCGTTGAAATACGCCATCCGCGGCAGGTAGTTCGCCAGGTAGATCGGGAATGGATCGCGCTTCACTTCAGCGATGCCGCTGGGCGCAGCCGCCTGTGTGAAGTACGGGATCGTCCGTTCGACGAACAACGGGACATACTGGCCATAGTAGACCAGGATCGCCAGCGCGGTGGCGGCCGCCGCCGCCAGCGCCAGCGCCCACACCGGCCGGCGCTCGCCGCGCGGGCTGGCGAACAGCAGCAGCCCGATGAGCAGGAGCAGGAAGACCCCCATGAACACGCCCATCACCGTGTACATCAGCATCGTGATCGCCAGCAGGAGCGTGAGCGCCAGCCACGGCCCCGGACGGTCCAACCGGCGGTAGGCCACGACGATGTACGCGGTGCAGACAAGCGTCCACCACATGCCGAAGGTCGTCGGGATGTTGCCCCACGAGTGCAGCAGAAAGGTCGCCGGGGTCATGGCGTAGGCCAGCGCGGCCAACACGGCGCTCCGCTCGCCCATGCCGGCGCCGCGCCCGAGCAGGGCGATCAGAAACACGCGGCTGCAATCGACCAGCGCGCTGAAAAGGTTCGCGGCGAGCACCAGCGGGAGCGGCAGCAGCGCAAAGCTGGCCGCGAACATATGGAACCAGGGCGAATAGGGGATGACCGGCCGGTTCGCGCCCCATTCGGCCACCGGCATGGTCGATTCGTTCAGCGGGCTGTTGGTGCCGTAGAGCAGCGGTAGCTGGCCGTTCAGGATCATCTCGACCCGCGCCATATGCCAGCTCACGTCCCTGGCGACAAAATATGGATAGAGCATGCCGCCGCTCTTCAGCCAGTAGCCAGCGAAAAAGATCAGCAGCAGCGCGGCCAGCGCCCGCGCGCTGAGCGGCACGCCCGCCCGCCGGAAGACCCAAGCGACGAGCGGCCCGAGCGCGGCCAGCAGCGCCAGGCTCCAGAGCGAGAGCAGCGCCAGGCGCGGCAGCATGATCGCCGTCGGATAACGCGCCACGGCCAGCGCCAGCGCGACGCCCAGCGCCACGGCCAGCGCTGCCGCCGCGGACGGCCAACGCATCCCCGTAATCACGCGCAGCGCCAGATACAGCCCGAGCGCGATGGTCAGCGCGCAGGCGACGCTCCACCACGGCGGGAGCCACGGCGTCGCCCCGGCCGGAGCGACCCGCATGCTATCGACCAACACCCCCAGCGGGCGCGGGTCGTTGTAGGTATCGGCGCTGATGCGCAGCGTCAGGTCGCCAGCGGGCACGAGCGCCGCCGGGACCAGGAGCCGGAGCCGGCGCGGCTCGCCACGCTCCGGCAGGCGCGCCAGCGCGACACCATTGGCGGAGAGGGTCGCGTTGACCGGCCTCCCATCCGGGTGCGCCACGATCGCGCCGAGGGTGATCTGCCAATCGCCGCGGCCCAGCCCCGGCAGGCGGATCTCGCTCGCGCCGCTGCTCCAGCGGTACGTTCGCGCCGGAGTCAGCTCTACTGCGGCGACCGTCCCCGGCGCGGCCACCTCGCCATCCGTCAGCGCCGGAATCAGTTCAAGCGACAGCGCCGGCGCGGCGGCGATCTCCGGCGGGATGAGCGCGACGAACGAGCGGGGAGTGCGGCGGGCGATCGAGAGCGCCCGCCCGTTGGCGGCCAGCGCGGTGAGCTGAAGAGCATCGTCCGGTTGGCCATCCGCCAGCGTGACCGTGGCGAGCCAGATGCCGGAGCGGCCGCCGGGCAACTCGAGCCTGAGGCTTTCCTTCGGCCACGGGGTGCTCGTCCCCCGACCGTCTGCGCCGGCTTCGCGCTCGTGAAAGGCCGCCGGCCCGCTGGCGAGAAAGGCCGAGTCGTAGTAGTCGCCAAAGTCGATAGCGACGAACGGGCGCGCGGTGTAGGCCAGCCCGATGGCGATCACGGCGAGGAGCGCGAGCAGCAGCGGCGGCAGCCATTCCTGGCGGAGCCGCGCCTGCACGGCGCCCAGCGCCCAGGCTCGCTCGCTGCCGCCGATCTTCTGTTCATGCGCGACGCCGGCCATGCCATCTCTTCAGGCCCAGGGGCCATCTTTCGCGGATCGGCGCGCCGCGGCCCGGCGCCACGGCGCGGCGGGCATTATACCAGATGCGCCCTTGCCGCTCCATGCAGCACAATGCCAGCCAGCTGAGCACCCCCTCGCGCCTTGCCGCCGCCCGACCCGCCGTGCTACAATCTCGCGCAGCCCGCAGCCTCACCACGCAACACGCACATGTACGTCATTGGCACCGCCGGCCACGTGGATCACGGCAAATCTACCCTCGTCAAGGCGCTCACCGGCATCGACCCGGACCGCCTGGCGGAGGAGCGCCGCCGCGAGATGACGATCGACCTCGGCTTCGCCTGGCTGACGCTGCCAAGCGGCCGGACCGTCAGTCTGGTGGATGTGCCCGGCCACGAGCGCTTCATCAAAAACATGCTGGCGGGCGTCGGTGGGATCGACGCGGCGCTGCTGGTGATCGCCGCAGACGAGGCGGTGATGCCGCAGACCGCCGAGCACCTGGCGATCCTCGATCTGCTCGGCATCGAACACGGCCTGGTGGTGCTCTCCAAGGTCGACCTGGTGGACGACGACTGGTTGCTGCTGGTGCGTGAGGAGGTGCGCGAACGGCTCGCCGGCACCTCGCTCGCCGCGGCCGAGCTGGTCGCCGCCTCGGCCCGCACCGGCCAGGGGCTGGACGAGCTGCGCGCCGCGCTTGATCGCACGCTCGACCGCACCCCCTCGCGTGCCGCGGCCCACGGCGCGCCGCGCCTGCCGATCGACCGGGCGTTCACTATCGGCGGCTTCGGCACGGTCGTGACCGGCACCCTCACCGACGGCCCGCTCGCGGTCGGCGAGGAGGTAGAAATTCTGCCGCGCGGCCTGCGCGCCCGCGTCCGCGGCCTGCAGACTCACAAGGAACGGCAAGAGCGGGCGCTCCCCGGCACGCGCGTCGCCGTCAACCTGGCCGGCGTCTCGCATCACGAGATCGCCCGCGGCGACGTGCTGGCCCGCCCCGGCACGCTCCGCCCGACGACGATGCTCGACGTGCAGGTGCGGCTCGTGGCCGATGCACCCCGCCCGCTGCGCCAGAACGCCCCGCTCGAACTGTTCGTCGGCGCGGCGGTCGTCCCCTGCCACGCCACGCTGCTCGACCACGACGAGGTGCTGCCTGGCGAGCACGGCTGGCTTCAGCTCCGCCTCGACACGCCGGTGGCAGTAGCCCGCGGCGACCGTTACATCCTGCGGCAGCCCTCGCCGGGGTGCACCATCGGCGGCGGGCGCGTGCTGGACGCTCACCCGCCACGCCACCGCCGCTTCCGCGCAGATGTCACCGCCGCGCTCGCAGCGCTGGCCCGCGGCGCTCCGGCCGACCTGCTGCGCTGCCCGCTGGCCGACGGCCTGCCGCACCCCTGGCCGGAGGTCGTGCGCGCCGCTGGCGTGAGCGACGACCTGGCACGCGAGGCGCTGGCGGAGTTGGCGGACGGGGGGGAGGTTGTGGTCATGGCAGGGGAGACCGGGAGGCACCGAGACATGGAGGCAGGGGGAGGGCGTGAGGATGCCTCGTTCCTACACCGTTTTGCCGCTTCACCCCTCCAGCCGATCACCTTGTCAACCTGTTATCTTGTCACAGCGAGCGGCTGGGCCGCCCTGCGCGAGAAGCTCATCGCCGCGCTGCGCGGCTACCACCGGCGCTACCCGCTGCGGATGGGCATGCCACGCGAGGAATTGCGTAGCCGGCTGAAGCTGACCGGCGCGGCGCTGGACGCTGTGCTCGCCACCGCTGCCGCCGAGGGCATCGCCGCGGCGACCGACGGCGGGGCGCGCTTGCCGGAGCACCGGCCCGTGCCGCCGCCGGAGCAGCTCCAGGCCGCGCAGCGCCTGCTGGACGCCATGGCCGCCGCGCCCTACGCCCCGCCCGCCCCCGACCTCGATCCCGAGCTGGTCGGCTGGCTGGTCGAGCAGGGAAAAATCGTGCGTGTCGCCCCCGATGTCGCGTTTCTCCCGCCGGTGTACGATGAACTGGTGGCGTGGGTGCGCGCGGCCATCGAGGCGGCCGGGAGCGTCACCGTCGCGCAGCTTCGCGACCGTTTCGGCACCAGCCGCAAGTACGCCCTGGCGCTGCTCGAGCACCTGGACGAGCGCCGAATCACACGGCGCCAAGGGGAGGGGCGGGTGTTGCATTGACCGCGCCTGGTTTGCGCACGGCCCGGTCGCCGTGGTATGGTACGCGCAACAACAGCCGCGTATCCGCCGTCTCTATCCACATGCGGCCTCACGCCGCGCCGCCCCGTTCGGGCGGTATCGTCGAAAGGACGAACCAGTGCCTACCAAATCAAACGGCGACCTGCGTCGCCTTGGAACCATACTGGCCGTGGGCGCGGTCGTCGGCTTCGGCGCGCGCTATGTGCTCGAACTGGCGAACCGCAACGCCGCGCGCGCGCCGCTCCGCCTGATCGACTGGCGGCAGGCGAAGGCCATCGCCCTGGCGATCTCCCAGACCGACCAGGCCCCGGTGGACGATCAGGCCGCGCGCGAGGCCCAGTACGCCCGGCTCGTCGCCCGCAGCGAGCCGCTGATCGCCGGCTACATGGGCGTGTCGCTGCCCGAGTCGGCGGCGGCGCGCCTGCGGGTCGCCGACCGGCGCGAGTGGCTGCTGGCGAACTTCGAGTCGTTCGAGCGCCTGTTCGCCCCGGTCGAAGCGACCTATCTGCGCGCCAGCCGGCGCCGTGGCGGCACGCACACGCTGCTGACCGACATCAACAGCCGGCTGCTCGGCGCGCAGATGGGCGCGCTGCTGGGCTTCCTGGCGCGGCGCGTGCTCGGCCAGTACGACCTGAGCCTCCTCTCGCCCGACCCGGAGCAGCGCGGCACGCTCTATTTCGTCGAGCCGAACATCGCCCGCGTCCAGACGCAGCTCGGCCTGAGCGACGAGGACTTCCGCCTCTGGATCGCGCTGCACGAAGTCACGCACGTCTTCCAGTTCGAGGCCTTCCCGTGGGTGCGGGCCTATTTCAACGATCTGCTCAGCCAGTTCCTCGGCCAGTTGACCGATCAACTCAGCGGACTGGGCGCGGGGCTGGCGCAACTGCTCGGCCGCATCCTGCGCGGCGAGCAGAGCGACAAATCCTGGATCGAACAGATGCTGACGCCGGAGCAGCAGCGAATCTTCGACCGGATGCAGGCGCTGATGTCGATCGTCGAGGGGTACTCGAACCACGTGATGAACGCGATCGGCGGGCAACTGCTGCCGAGCTTCGCCCAGATCGAGCAGCGCATCGAGCAGCGCCGCCAGAGCAGAACGCTGCTGGAGGAGTTGTTCAACCGGCTCACCGGGCTGAACCTCAAGCTGGCGCAGTACCAGCAGGGCGAGCAATTCATCAACGCCGTGGTCGGGGCGCGGGGGCTGGCCTTCGCCAACCGCATCTGGGAACGCCCGGAGAGCCTCCCGACCCTGGAAGAGATTCGCGACCCGCAGCGCTGGATCGCGCGGATGGACGTATAGTGGCTCGGTGGCGGCACAACGACAGGCGAACGAACATGAAGCGTTTCCGAGCCCTAAACCCGCAACCCTGACCCCTGGAGGGAGGTATGAGTTTGCTCGATAATATTGGCCGCAACCTCAGCACGAAGCTGGATCGGGTGAAGTTCGAGGCCGACAAATTCCAGCGCGTGGCGCGCATCCAGGGCGAGCTGAGCGACCTGCGCAAGCAGATCGACGCCCGGCGGCTGGAGTTCGGCGACCGCGCGATCGAGCTGTACCGCGCCGGACAGATCCAGTCGGCGACGCTGGGCGAGATTCTGCAGGCGATCGAGGCGCTGCAGCGCAGCCTGACTCTGAAAGAGGAGGAGCTGAAGCAGGTGCAGGCCGAGACGTATGTCGAGCCGGCGCGCCCCGCGGACGCCCCGCAGCCGGTGCCAGTCAGCGCCGAGCCGCCGCCTGCCGCCACACCTGCCGCCGCGCCACCGCCCGCGCCGGCGAGCACCGCGGGGCCCACCCCCGCCCCTGTGACGAAGGCTTGCCCGAACTGCGGCTTCCAGATGCCGGGCACATCGCGCTTCTGCCCGGCCTGCGGCGCACGCGTCGGCGGCTGAGCGGGCGGCGGATGACCGATGACGAACGATGACGGCGACGAACCCCGGCCTGAGCCTCGGCCTGCCCCCGACGGGGGACCGCCGGGCTTCGTCCCGAGGCTCAGCCCGAGGGGACGAAGGCGACGAAAGCCGGCCAAACCATCCGCGTCGTATTTCAGCGCACGCCTGGCTCGTGTTCGTCCTTTGTCGTCTACTTACCGCCCACCGCCCGCCCTCAATTCGCGCTGGCCGCTGGCGACTGCACCAACTGCGCCAGCGCTTCCTGCGGCGTCCGCGCCGTCGCGACCCCCTCCAGGCTGATGCCGAGATGGATGAGCGTCATCGCCACCGATGACGAGATACCGCTGATCGTCACCTGGCAGCCGAGCAGCCGGAGCGCCTGCGCCGTGCCGAGCAGCGCCCGCGCCACCACCGTGTCCATCACCGGCACGCCCATGATGTCCAGGATGACCAGCCGGGTGCGGTGGCTATGCGCCGCCTCCAGCAGCCGCGCCGTGATCTGCTGCGCGCGCCGTGAGTCGACATGGCCGACGATCGGCGCAAACAGCACACCCTCTGCCAGGGACACCGCTGGCGTCTCCAGCGTCGCCACTAGATCAAGGAGTCGCTGTTGCTGGTCGAGCTGAATGTTCATCAGGTGGTTGGCTTCTTCCAGTTCTTCAGCCTTCTGCACCGCCTGCGCGCGCGCCTCATCGGCCTGGCGCGCGTTCTCATCGGCGGCACGGAGCGCAGTATCGGCGACCAGCCGGGCCAGGATCATGCCGCCGACGATCAGCGCGAATACGATCAGCGTCTGCGGGCTAGCGTAGATCCCCTGCTCCCCGGCCCGCAGCAGCAGAACCGTGTACAGCACCAGGGCGCTGCCCACCACCCACGCCGGCGAGGCAACGATCAGGGCGATCACCGGCGCGATACAGATTGCAAGCGTTATCTGCTGCGTGAGGTACGGCTCCGGCAGCCCCAGAGCGATCATCAGCGTGACGATGGCGACGATGGCGTAGCGTGCCCCATCCCAGCCGCGCCAGTACAGGACCAGGAGCGCCCCTTCGATCAGGATGCCTGCGCCGGCAAGCAGCACCAGCACCCGATCACCTAAGATCAAGTAAGTGATACATAAAAGGACCGATGTCGCCGTCAGCAGGCTCAGCATGCTGAGGGTGACATTCCGCTGCGTCAGTTTCATACCTCTGCTCCCGTAGATGGTGTGGTGCTCGCCGCGTCGAGCGCGGGGTACCAGAACGGCCCGACGCGCCGCCCCAGGCCCAACACCGGGTTACGCTGCCAGAACGTGCGCTGGGCCTGGATGTTGCGGTAGCGTCCGCTCTTGTCTGCCACCCAGGTGCGGCGCAGGTAGCGGTAATCGTAGAGCAGCGCGCGGATCTCCGCCTCGTCCAGGCGGTAGCCGGGCCGCTGATAATAGTAGGTGTGGGTCTCGCCGCCCAGCAGCAGCGGCGGGATGAGCTCCGGGCTGATGAACGGCTTGCCGAAGCTCAGCAACAGATCTGCGGGCGGCACCTCCTCGCCGAAATACCGGCGGGTCAGTTCGGTGCGGGTCGTTGCGCCTTGAGCCAGGGCGATCAGCCGCTCCCAAACCGCCTCGGCAGAGGATGTGGCCGTCCACCAGATCGTGTGCGGCGCGTCCGCCGGAGTGCCCGTGATGAACTCGGCCGCGAGCCCGGCCAGTTCCGGAACCTGCTCGTACCCGACGAGCCGCGCGCGCCAACCGCGCGCCCGGTACAGCGGCAATGCGATCTCTCCGAGGGCGTAGCGCGTCCCTTCCAGCATGTAGGCGCGGTGTGGCCCCCGCTCGGCGAATTGCTTGGAGAAGAACGCAACGCCGAAGAGGTGGCGCACCCCGAGCGCGAAGAAATGGCCGGCCGTCTCGGTGAAGGCGCGCATGGAGAACTCGGCCAGTCGCTCGCTGAAGCTGTCGACCGGGATGCCGGCGAGCACGGCGGCGCGCCGCGTACCGCCCCCGGCGAAGACGACCGTGCGCGGGGCGTGGGGGGCGATCTCCGCCGCCGGCATGGAACGGAACTCCTCGAATGTGGGAACATCGACCACGGCTGACTGCCTTGTGCTTACTGTAGCGTCACAGCGGTATGGTATAGTCGGATCCACGCTCGGCCGCTGAACCTGCACGCCGGTGCGACGCCGCGGTCTCGCTCCAGCGCACCCACGCCAGCGCCGCCCCCAGTTCGATGATCCGGGCGATCCGCCGCGGCCGGTAGAGCTCCTTGCCGATCCAGCATGCGCCGTGATCCTCCGCCTTAAACGCCACATGGCGCAGCAGCCACCAGCCGGCCTGGTCAAGCGCCGCCCTGCCACCCACTGGCGACGCCCCGGCCCGCTCCAGCGCCAGCAGCGCGGTGACAGCGTAGCCGGTCTCTTCGGCCGCGGCGGCGGTGTCGCCCCAGCTCCCGCTCTCCCATTGGTGCGCCAGCAGGGCCTCGCCGGCGGATCGCGCGCTCGCCAGGCGCCCGGCGGCCACCAGTGCGCAGATTGTGTGGCTCGTGAGATAGAGCCAGGAGCCGTGCCACTTTTCGCCGTGCCAGCGACCATCGACGGCGCGCCGCGCTTCCAGGCTGCGCAGCAGCGGCGCGGGCTCGCCGCCGAGCAGGGCCAGCGCATGCGCTGCGTGTGCCGTCGCCGAATGCGAGCGCTGCAACTCCTGCGGGTAGGTGATGCAGAAGGTGTCGCGGAGGTAGTGCGCCAGCATGCCTTTGTCGGCGGGCTGCCCCGTGGCGGCGATCACCGCCAAGCTCATGGCGGTGTTGTCGCCGTCCGGCTGGAACCAGTCGCTGATCCCCTGCCCGTTCGGGCGCAGGCTTCGCCGCAGATCGTCCACCTGCGGCAGGATCGCATCGCGCAGCGCCGGATCGTCGAACAGGCCGGCCAGCAGCAGCGCGTACAGGCTGACGATCTGCTCGTTGCGCGGGTAGGGCCAGACCGTCGGAGCGACGCCCGGCAGCCCCAGCCCGGTGGCCGCCGCGGCGCCGTCGAGACAGCGCTGCGCCAGTGCGCAGTGGTCGGCCAGCTCCGGGCAGGCGCGCGCCGCGTGGAGCCAAGCGGCGGTCGCGGCGGGGCTGTGCCCGACGCTCCCGGCCGGGTCGAGCAGCGCAGGGTGCGGCGTGTCGCCCCAGCTCTCCCAGCAGTGCGCCGCGGTGATGCCGGCGCGCGGCGGCAGCGCGGCGATCATGCGGCGGCGGCGCTGCCCCAACCCGCGCAACTCGCTGTACGGGCGGTCGTCGACCTCCAGCCCGGCGGCGCGGGCGTCGTCGAGCAGCCGCGGCAGGATAAGCTCGGCGGCGATCGGGATGTCCTCCGGCGGCGGCCCGGCCCAGCGGGGCGCCTGGCCGCGCAGAAAGGCCAGGCCGGCACTCTGGCGGGCCTCGGCGTCCGGTCGGTGCGCGTGCAGCGCCAGGAGCGCGGCCAATGTCGGAACGGCACGGGCGAGCGGGACCGCCGGGTCGCCCCAGCCGCCATCGGCCTGCTGCTGGTCGAGCAGCCAGTCGAGCGCGGGGGCAGGATCGGCGGGTGGCGCGAAACGGAGCACCTGGGCGGTATCGTACACCGACGGGCCGATCAGGCCGCCGTCGGCGCCCAGGGTGGCGATTAGGCCGCGAAGTTCGGACACAAGGCGATGGACAATGCGATCCACGAGTCTCCTCCGGCGCATGGTGAGATCGGAGCAAGCAGGCCAGAGGCGCCGCCTTGGCGCCCGAAAGGTGACGGCGTTGTATCTCGAGTATCGGCTACCGTTGGGGGGAAAACAAGGGGACGATCTGTGTCAGATCGATTGCGACTTCGAGTCCATCCAGCGATGAATCCGCTCCAACGAGGATGCCACGCATGCCCACGGCGCAGGCGCCGCGAACGTTCTCGGGCCGATCATCGATGAAGGCACAGACGGCTGGCGGCACGCCGAGCGCATCGGCGGCGGCCAGGTAGGCGGCCGGGGCAGGCTTGCGCGCGCCGACCGCTGTGCTGGAAAGCAGCACATCGAACAGGGCGGGGTCGAGACCGGCGTGCGCCAGCGTACGATCTACGCTGGGGAGCTCGAAGTTGGTCAGCACCGCCAGGCGCAGCCCGCGCCGGCGCAGTGCGCGGAGGCACGCCGCCGCACCGGGCAGCGCGGTGAAACAGGTGTGATAGAAGCCGCCGATCTCCAGCAGACGCTCGGCGGCGGCGGGCGGCAGGCCGTGCTGTGCCGCTAGACTGCTCCAGAATGCACACCAGAAGGCCGGCTCCTCTTCCAGCGTCGCCGGCCAGGGGCCGGGCCATGCCTGCCAATGAGCCGGGGCGGCGCCGGGCGGCAGGCCAGGGGCAGCGACAGCGATCCGCGCCTCCAGCCGGGCGATCGCCGCCGGATCGAAACGGATGAGCGTATTGTCACGGTCGAAGATGACAGCCTGGATGCTCATTCGCTGAGTATAGGAGCAGGTAGTAGGCCGCGCAATCCCCCGTTAGTTCTGTCCAACACTGGTACATTGCGACGGGCCAATGTACTAATCCTGGTGGGACCGATTGGTTATGTATTCGTCAAACCTTTCGTGTATGATAGTAAGTGGTCGTACGCCCCTGCAAGGAGAAGTTATGTTTATCAAACGTTTGTACTCGCTCATAGGACTGCTCGTGCTGCTGGCTGGCACCTTCGCGGCCGGGCCGTATGCCGCAGCCGCCGAGCGCCGGCCTGTCACAAAGATCTGGGTGGACACCGACGCCGGCGTCGATGACGCGGTTGCCATCGCGCTGTTGCTCAAGGCGCCGAACGCCGCCGTGCTCGGCTTCTCGACGGTCGCCGGCAACGCCAGCGTCGAGAACGCCACGAACAACGTCCTGACAGTGCTGGATGTCGCCGGGCGGCAGGCGCCGGTCACCATCGGCGCGGCGGCACCGCTGGTCTTCCGCCCCTCGCTGACCGGTATGTTCGCCCACGGCCCGGACGGGCTATGGTTCGCCCAGCGCCCGCACGATCTGACGCGCATCCCGCGGGATGCCCCGGCGGCGATCGCCGCGGCAGCCCGCGCCAACCCCGGCATGACGCTGCTAACGCTCGGCCCGCTGACGAACGTGGCCGAGGCGCTGCGCCGCTACCCGGCCGAGATGCGGACGGCGCATATCGTGGCGCTGGCGGGGACGCGCGGCCCGGGCAACAGCACGCCGGTCAGCGAGTTCAATGCCTGGTTCGACCCGCAGGCGCTGGACGCGGTGCTGGAGAGCGGCGCGGATGTGACACTGGTCACCATGGACGCCTGGAACGCGGTGACGGTCGATCCGGCGGCCTTCACGCAGGCTCTGGCGCAGAGCGGTGACCCACTGGCCCGCTTTCTGGCCGCGCCGCTGGGGTACTACTTCGCCGTGCAGACGCAGTCCGGCGCGACCCGGACGACCATCCCGGACGCGGTCGCGGCGGTCTATGCGCTTCGCCCACAGATCGGGGCGGCGCAGTCCGGCCTGGTGGATGTCGCGACCGACAACGGACTGACGCGCGGCCAGACGGTGATGGCCTTCACGCCGATCGCCAAGGTCTCGATGATCGCAAATGACGACGAGCTGTCGGCGCTGGTGTTGCAGTTCTTCAGCCAGCCGGGATTCGACATCAATATGGCGCTGGGCGCGATCCTGGCGCGCCGGCCGGACAACGCGAAGGTCGTGCTGGCGGTGAAGGGCGCGTCGTTGGAAGGGCAGGTGCTGCGCGTGTTGAACGGGCGTGGGGGCGATTGGTAGGGCGATAGCCGAGCAGACCGGAAAAGGGGGAGGCCAGCAGAGGGGGAGATCGATGCTCCACCCCCTCCCGGCCTCCCTACCTGCTTTAGAGGCTGTCTGACACCCTCCCAGCGGGGGGTTGGGGACCGCCGGCCCCCAGACGACCTCCGCCCCCACCGCGCGGTCGGCAGCCCAGCCGCCGACCGCGCGGCGGCACAGCAGGAATCGTGGCGGGCCCAGTCCGCCACACCTCCCCGTTACCGACAGCTTCGTACGCGGACCGGTCGGTGCTCAGGCCCGCGCCTCGAGCGGCACGATCGCCGCCTGGTCGATCAGGGCCGGCATGCGGTCATGCCCGGTGAGCGCCTGGTACGCCGGCGTGGGCGGCAGCGTAAGCATGTAGATGCGCTCTGCACCGTCGCGCTGCACCAGGAAGCCCTGGATGCCGTGCTCGATCCCGAACCAGATTTTTTTCTCCACCCCGGCAAGCGCGGGGATGACGACCGGCTTCGGCCGCAGATAGTTCCACTTCCCGGCTTCCAGGCTTTCCACCCGCAGCCAGCCGGTCTTCGGCAGCTTCAGCGCGTCGTCACGGTTGCCCCAGTCGAAAATGCGCACCTCGCCGTCGATCAGGGCCGGCAGGATGGGCCGCGGCTGCCAGAAGACCGAGGTGACGACGCCCGTCTCGCGCGCCTGCGCGAGCTGCGCGCCGGTGTAGACCTCGGACAGCGCCGGCACCATCGCCGGATCATACGTGAAGCGTACGCCTCCGCACATCGTCTTGCGTCCTTTCCTCTCCGCTCGTGGTGCGCGCCCACAGCTTCGCGCATTCTTCTGCGGCCGGCTGCTCGCTCGGTGCATTGTAGCATATCGAACGTTTGTTCGCAAACGTCCCGTTGTGCCCATTTACCCACAAAATTGCTTACACCATCCACAGGTTATCCACTAGGATCAGTCGCATGACTGTGCTATAATGCGGAGACGGAAGACGAGGGCAGATACGCTGCCGTGTGTTATGTTGATTGGAACCGGTGCGGCGCTATTGGCTGACACACGACCAGTGCCATGGCCCGGCTCCGGCACATGGCTGAGTCGTACAGCGGGGCAGGCCCAGGGAAAAGTGTAAAGCAATTCGTGGCAGGCAGCCGCCGCTTTCCCGGCCCGCGCCGCCGATCGGGCGGCCGCCGCCAGGACGCTATGGCATCGCGCCATTCTATAGCTCACCCTCGTACTGAAGCAGACAGCATTGTGTGCATGATTGAATATTGCCTCGCATCGGCATACGGTCCCTTCAATCTGCACTCAACAATCGGCGATCCGCGATTGCACCAGGCCCTGCCAGCTACTCATCTGCAGCCTGCCATCCGCAACGCTCAGCCCTGCGGGAGCCGTTCATGAACGATTTCGTCCACCTCCATGTCCACTCGGAATACAGCCTGCTCGACGGCTACGCAACGACAAAGGGTATCGCCGAGCGCGCCGCCGAGCTCGGCATGGACAGCATCGCGCTGACCGATCACGGGGTGATGTACGGCGCGCTCGATTTCTATACCGCCGCGAGAAAGGCCGGCGTCAAGCCGATCATCGGCGTGGAAGCCTATATGGCGCCCGGCTCGATGACCGAGCCCATGACCAAAGGTGGCAAGAACTACTTCCACCTGCTGCTGCTGGCGCAAAACGAGACCGGGTACCGCAACCTGGTGCGCCTGACGACCCGCGCCCACCTGGACGGCATGGGCCGCGGCATCTTCGCCCGCCCGCGGATCGACTGGGACCTGCTCCAGGCGCATCACGACGGGCTGATTGTCACCTCGTCGTGTATCGCCGGCGAAGTCATCCAGCACCTGACGCAGCAGCAGAAGGACCAGGCCCGCGCGACCGCCGCCCGCTACCGCGACCTGTTCGGTCCCGAGCGCTACTACCTCGAACTCCAGCTCCACGACAATACGCCGGAGCTGGAGGGCATCAACGAGGAGCTGGTGCGCATCTCCAGGGAGCTCGGCATCCCCATGGTCGTCACCAATGACACGCATTTCGTGCGCCGCGAAGACCTGGAGGCGCAGAAGATGGTCATGGCGATGGGGATGAACCTGACCCTCAAGGAGTTCTGCGCCAAAGGGTACGTGATGGATGAGACCTACCACATCATGTCCGGCGAGGAGATGTGGCAGCGTTTCAAGCGGTATGGGACCGCGCCGCTGGAGAACACCCGGCGGATCGCCGAGATGTGCAACCTCACGCTGGAGTTCGGCCGTGTTCAGCTCCCCGCTTTCGACCTGCCGCCCGGGCACGACGCCGCGTCGTACCTGCGCCTCGTCTGCGAGGAAGGACTGATGCGGCGCTTCGGCGGCGCCCCGCCGGAGGAGTATGTGCGCCGGCTGCACTACGAACTGGACGTGATCAACCAGACCGGCTTCCCCGACTACATGCTGATCGTCTGGGACTACGTCAAATTCGCCCGCTCGAACGGCATCCCCTGCCTGCCGCGCGGCTCGGCCGGCGCATCGCTGGTGATGTACTGCCTGGGAATCACCGATGTCGACCCGGTCAAGAACAAGCTGCTGTTCGAGCGCTTCCTCTCGCCGGAGCGCCTGGAGATGCCGGATATCGATATCGACTTCGCCGATACCCGGCGCGGCGCGGTGCTCGAGTATATCGCCGGGAAGTACGGCCGCGCCAACACCGCTCAGATCATCACCTACGGCACGCTTGGGGCAAAGGCCGCCCTGCGCGATGTGGGCCGCGCGCTCGACATCCCGCTCAGCGAGGTCGATCAGGTGGCCAAGCTCGTCCCCTCCCTTCCGGTCGGTATCACCATCCAGCAGGCCATGGAGAAGGAACCGCGGCTGAAGGAGATCTACGACACCAACCCGGAGCTGCGCACCCTGATCGACTGGGCGCAGAAGGTCGAAGGGCGCATGAAGAGCGTCGGCACGCACGCCTGCGGCGTCGTGGTGAGCCGCAACCCGCTCGACGAGCTCGTGCCACTCCAACGCACGACCAAGGACGAGCAGGCGCTGATGGCGGCCTTCGAGGGGCCGATGCTGCAGAAGATGGGCCTGCTGAAGATGGACGTGCTCGGCCTCACCAACCTCTCGGTCGTCGCCGAGGCGCTGGAATACATCGCCCAGACGACCGGGAAGCGGATGGAGCTGGCCGATATTCCGCTGGACGACCGCAAGACGTTCGAGGCGCTCGGGCGGGGCGAGACCAGAAATGTCTTCCAGCTTGAGTCGGTGGGCATGACGCGCTACCTGATGGCGCTCAAGCCGACACGGGTCGAGGACCTGTACGCCATGGTCGCGCTCTATCGCCCCGGCCCGCTCGAGCAGATCCCGGTCTACATTCACAACAAAAACAATCCGCACGCCATCAGCTACATCCACCCCATTCTCAAGCCGATCCTGGAAGACACCTACGGCGTGATCGTCTACCAGGAGCAGATCATGCAACTGCTGCAGACGCTCGCCGGCTACACCCTGGGCGAGGCGTACATCGTTATCAAGGCGATCAGCAAGAAAGACCGCACGCTGATGGCCGAGAACGAGGTGCGCTTCAAGAAGGGATGCCTGAGCCAAGGGCTGACGCCGGAGCAGGCCAATCAGCTCTGGGAGCTGATCCTGCCGTTCGCCGGGTATTCGTTCAACCGGCCGCACTCGACGCTCTACGGCCTGCTGAGCTACCAGACGGCCTGGCTGAAGAACAACTACCCGGTCGAGTACATGGCGGCGGTGCTGAAGGGGGCAGCCGGCGCGACCGAGGATGTCGCCAAGGGCGTGGCCGAGGCGGTGCGCCTGGGTGTGGCCGTGCTGCCGCCGGATGTCAACCAGAGCCGGCTGGATTTCACGCTGGAGGAATTGCCGCCCGGCCAGCTACCACACGGCGTGCGCTTCCGCCGCGGCATCCGCTTCGGCCTCTTGGCGATCAAGAACGTGGGCGCGGGGCCGATGGAGGCGCTGATCGCCGCGCGCGACGCCGGCGGGCCCTTCCGCTCGCTGGAGGAGTTCTGCGACCGGGTGGAGCGCGGCGCGCTGAACAAGCGGGTGGTCGAGGCGCTGATCAAAAGCGGCGCGATGGACGGGCTGCCCGGTACGCGCCGCCAGAAGCTGGCGGTCCTCGACCAGGCGCTGGCCGCCGGAGTGGAGGCACAAAAGGCGCGCGAAGCCGGGCAGGCCAGCATGTTCGACCTGTTCGGCGGCGATGGTGCGGCCGGGGCAGGAGTGCAGGCGCTGCCGCTCCCGCCGATCAGCGAGACGCCGGCGATGTACAAGGAGCAGCTTGCCTGGGAGAAAGAGTTGCTCGGCATGTATGTCTCCGACCACCCGATCGCCCGCGCACTCGACGGCCTGGATACCACGGGCATCACCTCGATCGGCGACATCAGCGCCGAGCTGGCCGGGCAGACGCTGACCTTCCGCGGGATGCTGTCCGGGGTGCGCCGCGTGACGACCAAGAAGGGCGACACCATGGCCGTGGCGACCCTGGAAGACCTGGACGCGGCGATCGAGCTGGTCGCCTTCCCGAAAAGCTATGAGCGATACCGCGACCTGTTCCGCGACGACGCCATGCTGACAATCACCGCCAGGGTCGATCAGAGTAAGCGCGACGAGACGCTGCAACTGCTGCTCGAGACGGCCGCGCCGCTGGAAGCGGGGGCCAGAAGCGAGGGGGCCGCCGCCAGGGGGCATGCCGGCGGAGCGGAGATCCCGTTCGGACTGGACCTGGAGGAGTATATCGAGCCACTGGACGGCGGGCCGGATGGATGGGACGATGCCGCGCCCCACCCGGCGGACACGCGCGGGGAGCACCTCCGGACGGGGGTGCATGCGGAGGGGGAGCAGATGATGGACGAACGCCAGCCGGATGATACGCGCGGCGAGTCGGCTGGCGCGCCGGTGCAGGTCATCCGTGCGCGCACCCGGGTTGGCACGAACGGCAACGGCCACACCCCCCCCCGTACGGGGGCGAACGGCGGGGCCGTTCATCCCGCTTACGGCGGGGCGCCCGCTGCGGCGAACGGTCATGGCGCCGGGCGGCGGCTGCGCCTCTACCTGCCGCGCGCCCGCGACTACGACAGCGGCGTGGCGCTGATGCAGTCGGTCTACGCCACGCTGGAAGGCGCCCATGGCGAGGATCAGGTCGTCATTCACATGGGGAGCACGCAGGGCACCGTGCTGCTGCGGATGCGCCACACGGTCGCCTGCGATGAGCCGCTGCTCGGCGCGCTGCGCGGTGTGCTCGGGCCGGATGCGGTGGTGGTCGAGGAGGTGTGAGTGTTGAGGGCTGCGTTGTGAATGCGGTGTTGTGAGTTCTGCGTTGTGAGCACTGAGTACCGTCTCCTGGTTCGCTGGCTTCCGGCCTCTGAACCCTGAACCCTGACATCTGGCTCCTGGCCTCAGTCCACGTCACGAACGCCTATGCCCGACACAACCGAGGACGCCGGCGCGCCCGACGACGTGCTGCTCGACCGCGAGGCGCTGCTGGCGCGGCTGCGGGGCATGCTCGCCGCCGAGAGCAGCGGCGCGCTACGCGACATGGCCGGCGGCCTGCTGGCGGAGCTGGACGACCCTGCCGGCCCGCTGCGCTCCGGCGACGGCGCGCGTGTCTGCTTCACCAACGGGTACCTGCAAGCCGAGATCGCACAGGCGGTTGCGGCGCAGACGCTGGAGCGCGCCCGCTATTACATCGAACGCATCATCCGTGGGGTGACGGAAGAGCGCCGCGCCCCGATCAACGACCTGAACCTCAACCGCTGGAAGGCGTACGACGACATCCTCACCGACAGCCTGTGGATCGTCGAGCGGCGCGACAGCAGCGGGGCGCACAGCGCCGAGTACTGGGGCAATTTCATCCCGCAGATCCCGTACCAGCTGATGCGGCGCTATACCCGCGCCGGCGAGTGGGTGCTCGACCCGTTCGCCGGCTCCGGTACCACCCTGATCGAGGCGCAGCGCCTGGGCCGCAACGCGCTCGGCGTCGAGCTGCAGCCGCCGATCGCCGCCGCCGCGCGCGCCCGCGTCGCATCCGAGCCGAACCGGCACCATGTCGTCTGCAAGATACGCGCGGGGGATAGCACCACAACCGACTTCCGCGCCCTGCTGCGGGAGCACGGCCGCGAGTCGGCCCAGCTCGCCATCCTGCACCCGCCTTACCACGACATCATCCGTTTCAGCGACGACCCGCGCGATCTGTCGAACGCCGCCGATTTGGACGCCTTTCTGGGCCTGCTCGGCGCGGTCGTTGAGCGTGTCGCCGCGGCGCTGGAGCGCGGGCGCTACCTGGCACTGGTGATCGGCGACAGGTATACGCGCGGTGAGTGGATTCCGCTCGGGTTCCGCGCGATGGACACGGTCGCCGCCCGAGGCTTTCTGCTGAAGAGCCTGGTCGTCAAGAACTTCGAGGCGACCACCGGGAAACGTGCCCAAAAGGAATTATGGCGCTACCGCGCGCTCGCCGGCGGATTTTACATCTTTAAACACGAATACATCTTCATTTTTCGCAAAGTGTGAGGCTCGAACAGCGGACAGCCGACGGCTGAACCGTGCGCGCTCGAACGAACCGGCCCGGCGCCACCCCGCCGGAGCACCACGGCGCGAAACGTGCTATCGTGTCCAGCAGCAGCACTGCAACAGGAGAACAGCTATGGCCCTCTGGCGACGCGCCGCGCCTGCGGATGATGGCAGCCCGGCCGAAACAGCCGTTGTGGTGAGCAATCAGGCGGCTGACGATGTGAGCGCCCGCAAGCTGACGCTGCTGCGCAGCCGGGCGCGCCACATCCGCGCCGGCGATGATATCAACGCCTCGTTCAGCGGCGCGCTGACGATGCGCGCCGGGGGCGACATGCTGGTGAACGGCGGCGGCAGCGCGGTGATGACCGCCGGCCGCGACCTGCGGCTGGAGGGCGGCGGCGCGCTGATCGCCGTGGCGCGCGAGGCGCACGTCAGCGCAGGTGGCGTCGGGGTGCTGCTGGCCGGGCGCGCGGCGGTCGATCCGGAGGCACGCGTGCTGCTCACCACGCAGCAGGCGCTCATCCTCGGCGCGGCGGTCGGCATCCTCTACCCGCTCGTCCGTTACCTGCTGAACCGCTGCTTCCCGCCGCCGGTCGCCGCGCGCCGCCGGCCGTTCTGGCAGCGTCTGCTGCTCTGGCTCGGCGCGCGGGTAGTGGTGCTCGGCGTGTTCGCCTTCGCCATCTGGTTCGCCGTCCGCCGGGTGCGTGCGCGGGTCGCCGGGTTCGCACCCGCCTTCCTGCGTGGCACATGAGCGCAGGGGCGCAACGGGACGATCTCGCGGCGCTGAGCGCCCTGGTCGGCGCGCCGGTGGTCGCGGCGGAACGGGCCGCCTGGGGCTTCGAGAACCGCACCGACCTGGTGACGCTGGCCGATGGCCGCCGCCTGGCGGTGCAGCGCCTGAGCCACCGGGCGCGCGCCGCCGAGAAGCTGCGCCTGGCCGCCGAGCTGCCGGGCCGCTTCGCCGCCGCCGGGCTGCGCCTACCCCGCCAGCTCGCCGCTGACCCCAACGCCGACCCACCCTACGCCGTGCGCGAGTTCATCCCCGGCCTGCCCGGCGCCGCGCTGATGGGCGAGCCGGACGGGGCCGTGGCCATCGCCCGGGCGATGGGCGCGCTGCTGCCGCGGCTGGCAGCGGTGGACACGGCGGGATTGGCGTTGGACGACACCTGGGCCGACCCGGCACGGCTCGCCGCGCGGGCCCGCATCTGGCTGGCCGCCACCGCCGGGCTGCTGCCCGATTCGGCCCGCGCCGCGGCGGAAGCGGCGATCGGCGAGCTCGGTGCGCTGTTCGCCGGCCGGCCGGCGGGCTTCGCCCACGGTGATTTTTGTCCGGTGAATGTGCTGTTGGAGGACGAGCGGCGGACGGCGGGTGGTACCAGCCGCCGTCCGCCATCGGTGGCGGCGCTGCTCGACGTGGAATTCGCCCGGCTGGCCGACCCGCTGTTCGACGCCGCCTGGTGGGGCTGGGTGGTGCGTTACCACCACGAGCCCCGCTGGCGCGTCGCCTGGCCACACCTGCTAACCACCGCCGGGCTGCATGGCGGCCGCAAGGCGGCGCGCCGCATCCGCGCCATCCAGCTCCTGCGCTGCCTGGAGATGCTGGCCGAGACCCGAAGCTTCAGCCCGCCCGCCGCGGCGATGTGGGCCGAGCGGCTGGAGGTGACGGCTGGATGGAGTGATGGAGCATGAGTGAGCGTTCCCTGTCGCCCACGCTCCTGGCCTCTGACCGTTGTGTGATTGCCTGGCCGCCTGCCCGTCTGCCCGTCTGGCTGTCTGACCTGTCCGCCCCCGCCTCACCCTCCCAGCGTCTCCTGCACGATCTCCAGCGCGTCTTCGATATCGCCGGATGTGATGCCGTAATGCGTGACGGCGCGCAGATAGCCCCGCCCGATCTCGCCGATCAGCAGGCCGCGCTCCGCCAGCGCCCGCGTGAACGTCGCCGGCGACCAGGCCGGGTCGGCCAGGCGGAAGATCACAATGTCGGTCTGGACCGTCGCCAGGTCGATGGCGATGCCGGGGAGCGTCGCCAGCCCCTCGGCCAGCAGCCGGGCGTTGGCATGGTCTTCGGCCAGCCGCCCGATCATCTCTTCTAGCGCGACGATTCCGGCCGCCGCGATCACGCCGGCCTGCCGCATCCCGCCGCCGAGCAGCTTGCGCACTCGCCGCGCCCGCCGGATGAACGCCTCGTCGCCGGCGAGCAGCGAGCCGACCGGCGCGGCCAGCCCCTTCGACAGGCAGAACATGACCGAATCGACGTGCGCCGTGATCTCGCGCACATCCACGCCGAGCGCGACGGCCGCGTTGAAGACGCGCGCTCCGTCCAGATGCAGCGCCAGCCCGCGCTCCGCGGCGAAGCTGCGCACCGCGCGCATGTAGGCCGGCGTGAGCACCACCCCGCCGCAACGGTTGTGGGTGTTCTCCAGACAGATCAGGCGGGTAAGCGCCTCGTGCTCATCGTTCGGATCGCGCACGGCGGCGGTCAGCGCCTCCAGGGGCAACTCGCCAGCGGGGGTCGTCGCCAGCGGGTGCATGACGACCCCGCCGAGCGCGGACGCGCCGCCGGCCTCGTAGTGGAAGATGTGCGATTCGTCGCCGAGCAGCGCTTCGTCACCGCGGCCGCAGTGCGCCAGCAGAGCGCAGAGATTGCCCATCGTACCGCTCGGCACGAGCATGGCCGCGGCCTTGCCTACCCGCTCGGCCGCCAGCGCCTCCAGCCGGTTGACGGTCGGGTCCTCGCCGTAGACATCATCGCCTAGCTCGGCGGCGGCGATCGCCGCGCGCATGGCCGGCGTCGGCAGGGTGACGGTATCGCTACGTAGATCGATGGTTCGAGTCATCACAGGCTCCTTCCTTTGTCCAGCGCCGGTATCTTAGCGCACGTGGCGGCGCGGGGCCAGTTGGCGGGCGACCAGACGGGCGCACAAGAATCAGTAAGGCGTATATCGCACGCATGACGTCTTCGCGCCCTGGAAACGTGATCGATCCTGTGCGATCCCTCATTCTGCTATACGCCTATGAAGTGATACTGCTATGCTGCCGCAAACATGTTGTACACCATCTGCTCGCCAAGTGAGGCGATACTCAGGCTGCTCGTACGCAGCGCCCGTAGCGCGTGTTCCTGCAGTATCCAGAGGGAGCAGTTCTAATGGTGATGCAGCGTGTCTTGCTCTGGCTCGGGCTGTTCCCTCTGCTGGTTGGGTGTACCGCCCCGGCCAGACCGCCGGCCGCGCGACTGTTCGGCGCGCCAGCCGTGGCGGTCGCGGTGCCGCTGCCCTCCGATGGGCACGGCAGCCACTCCGGCGCCAGCGCCCAGCTCGTGCCCGATGACGTCGCCTCCGGCGCCGACCTGGCGCTGCAGCACCCAGCCCACTCCTGCCATAACCAGCCGACACGGTTAACCGCCTGCTCTGTCAAGGGTGGCCCGCAGATGAGCGGCAGCCAGAGGGGCAGCACATGGGGCAGTACCTGGCAGGCGCGATCGCAGACAGGGTTTGTCGCCGCGGTGATGAGCCTCGGCGATCTCGTCTGGTACGACGCCAACAACAACGGTGTGGTCGACGGCAGCGAGGCGGGGATCGACGGTGTGATCGTCGAACTCTACGCCGATGCGAACGCCGACGGCACGCCCGACGGCACCACACCGCTCGCAACCACGACGACATCCGGCGGTGGGCGGTACCGCTTCGATAATCTGGCTTCTGGCACGTACGTCGTCTATCTGCCGGGCAGCAATTTCGACAGCGGCGTGCTCGGCGGCTACGACAGCAGCACCGGCGCCCCGGCTGCCACCGGCCCGTACGAGCCGGGGAAGGACAGCAATACAGACATCGACAATGATGACAACGGCAGCAACGTCGGCGGCATCATCAGCCGACCGGTGACGCTCACCCCTGGTGGCGAGCCAACAGGCGACGGCGACGGCGACGCCAACAGCAACCTGACGGTGGATTTCGGCATGTTCCGCTATGTCAGCCTCGGCGACCTGGTCTGGAACGACGTTGACAACAATGGCGTCGTCAACGGCGGCGAGGCCGGCATCGACGGCGTGACAGTTGAACTCTACCTGGACATGAATGCCAACGGCGTGCCGGATTCGTCCACGCCGCTGGCGACCACGACTACGTCTGGCGGTGGGTACTATCTCTTCGACGCGCTCTATCCAGGCACATACGTCGTCTCCCTGCCGGGGAGCAACTTCGCGGCGGGCGGGCCGCTGGCCGGCTTCGCCACCAGCACCGGGCGGGCGGCCTACGCGACCGGGCCCTACGAGCCGGGGGCCGCGCCCAACAATGATACCGACAACGATGACAACGGCAGCGGGAGCGGCGGGCGGATCGTCAGCGGGCCAGTGACACTGATCTCTGGCAGCGAGCCGACGACCGACGGCGACAGTGACCCGGATAGCAATCTGACTGTTGATTTCGGCGTGTTTCGCCCAGCTAGTCTCGGCAGCATCGTCTGGGACGATACGAACCACAACGGCCAGCGCGACCAGGGCGAAGCAGGCGTGCCGAACGTGACGGTGACGCTCTACGATGCGAGCGGCAACGCGCTCGCGACCACCGCCACAGATGGCGCGGGCTTCTATACCTTCACCAATCTGCCGCCCGGTACATATAGCATCGGCTTCAGCGGGTTGCCGCCCGGCTACAGCTTCACTCTGCGCGATGTCGGTGCGGACACCTCGGACAGCGACGTCGATCCGGCGACCGGCCGCACCGTGCCGACGATGCTGGTGCCAGGCCAGAACGATCCGACCTGGTGGGCCGGCGTCTACGCCAGCCCGACGGCGATCTCGCTGGTCAGTTTCACGGCGGAGCGCGGTGTCGGCGCGGTGGTGGTACGCTGGACGACCGGAGCTGAGCTCAATGCATGGAGCTTCGACCTGCTGCGCAGCAGCGATGGCACCCGGGCGAGCGCTGTGCGGGTGACGCCGCAGGCCGTCCCGGCGACAGGGCGCGGCAGCGCCGGCGCGAGCTACGTCTGGGTGGACTATGGCGTGCAGCCGGGGACGACCTACAGCTACTGGCTGGTGGAGCGCAGCAGCGGCGACTGGGCGGAGTATGGCCCGGCCCGCGCGACAACCGTCGCCGGAAGGGTCATCTGGGTGCACCTGCCGATGGCGGGGCAATAGCGTCGCTCGACGGAACGACGCTGCGAAGGCATGCGTAGGGCGCGACGCAGCGACAGCCGCGCACCTTTCGGCTGATCGCTCAGGCGTGGGAGCATCGCCGCCGTAGCAGCGCCCCAGCCCCGAGCAGCGCCAACGCGGCCAGGAGCAGCGGCGCCGGCACCGGGTTGGCGCCGCCCGTGCCCGGCAGCCCTGCCGGCCCAAGCCTGATCGGCACCTGTGCCAGCGGCGTCAGCGAACCGTCCGCCCCGCTCTCGCGGTAGACGACCAGGCAGGCGTCGGTCGCCGCGCCCGCCTTATAGCTGATGGCCGTCTCGTATGGCGCCAGCTTGCAGCACTCATTGTGCGCCTGCGTCTCGAGCAACAGCGTGCCGGCGGCGTCCAGCAGCCGGATCGGCACGACCTCCTCGAACGAGCCGTTGTACACCCCTTTGACCGTAAACGGGTCGGTAACCGCCTGCCCTGGCGCGGGGCTGGTGATCGTCGTGCCGTCCGGGTTGGCCGGCTGAGGCGGGCAAGCTGCGGCCCGGGCGCTGGTCGCACCGAGGAGCAGCAGCCACAGCAGGCCAAGGTAGAGGTACCGCATCGCCAGCCGCCTTTTCCGAAACGCTTTCACGCTGATCACGGCTTTGTGCGCCTGGCGTGCCGGCGAACAGCCAGATCATACGCCTCGGCAAGCAAAGCTCGCATGGTATCGACCGTGCTTTTGCTCGGATTGAGCACGCATACCCAATGCTGTGGCGCGTAGTCAGGATGCGGTATCAGCACATCCAGCGCCGTAAAATCGCAAGCGCCGACATCAACTCTGTCCGCACCGAACAACGACTGGAACGTCTGTCTACCGACGCTAACGTTCAAGCGGAAAACACCTGGCCGGTCTAGATCCGAGACACGCTCATACTCGTTGCCGGTGTGGGCAATGGTCGCGAATGGCAACATGCGATCAGATCCATAAAAGAAGAACGTATAGCCGAGATGATCGATAGTTTCGACGCCCTCGAACGTATCGGCGATATATTTGGCAATAGCCGTTTCGTCCATGCTTCCTCCCGCTCAACACTTCCGACTGCCAGACACTATCGAACGACGCTGTTATAGCCGTCCTATCTGATTCGTAACGATCAATGTCGTGCCGCCTTCATGCGGTACGCGGACGCCGCCTGAAGGCGGCACGACCACTCACGCGAGATCGCTCTATGACCGGCATGGCTCCTCGCGCCGGCCCTCTGCGCTGCTCTGCCATGGCGCTCATCTTACCAGTGCGCGGCCCCCCGTGCATCGGTCTGATTGCGGATCGTGCAGGCTATGGCCAGGGGTATCCCGACTGCTGACCGCTGTTGATCCCCGGGTGATCCCAGGGAACTCTTTCGCCCCCGCCGGCGTCCTCGGTGTAGCACGGTCAGATTCCCGCACGGAGGACGCCATGGCTCACCCGCTTTCCCGCCGCCCGTCGCCTATCGCGCTGCTGGCGTTGCTGTTCCCGCTGCTGGCGGCATGCGGCGCATCCGGCGCGCCCACCGCCGCGCTGGCGCCCACCGCCCCATCCACCCCGCCGGTTGCCGACGCCTTCACCGCCGCCCCGGCGCCCACCGCCGCACCCGCCCTCGGCGCGGCCGAGCCCGCCGGCCGCAGCGCGAGCTCCGCCCCCGGCGCGCCGCCGGCCGAGCCCGCTGGCGGGCCGCCGCAGCCCATCCCGGTCGCGCAGCAGCAGGCCGCCCCGCTGCGGGCCGGCGAAGTGGACGACAACGCCGATTTCGACGGCTACCTCCAGTACCTGAACGCCTATAGCGGCCCGCCCGCCCGCTTTGTCGATGTCAGCGAGCGGATCATCCTCACGGTGGTGAACGACCGGCAGCAGCCGGTGCTCGATGCCCGCGTGCGCGTCTTCGACGGCCAGCAGCAGATGTTCACCGGGCGCACGACCAGCGGCGGGCAGACGATCCTCTTCCCGCGCGCCCTCGGCGCAGCCGGCGCGAACGAACTGCGCGTGCTGGTCGACAAAGGCGGGCACGCCGCCGAGGGCCGGCTCGCGCGCGGGCAGGGCGACAGGCAGGCGATTGTGCTCCCCGGCGCAAACGGCCTGGCCGAGCAGCCGAAGCTCGATGTCCTCTTCCTGCTCGACGCAACCGGCAGCATGGGCGACGAGATCGGCCAGATCCAGCGCACGATCGCCGAGATCGCCGGGCGGGTCGGCCAGATCCAGCCGCAGCCGCGGGTGCGCTATGGCCTGGTGGCCTACCGCGACCGGGGCGACGAGTACGTCACGCGGGTGAGCGACTTCACCGGCGACCTCGGGGCCTTCCGCGAGACACTGCTGGCGGTGCGCGCCGAAGGCGGCGGCGACACTCCCGAGTCGCTGAACGAGGCGCTGCACCAGGCGGTGCAGGGCGTCACCTGGAGCGACGATGCGATCCGGCTGATCTTCCTGGTGGCGGACGCGCCGCCCCACTTGGACTACCCGCAGGACTACGACTACGTACAGGAAACGCGCGCAGCGGTGGCGAAGGGGCTGAAGATCTTCCCGATCGCCGCCAGCAACAGCGATGACCAGGCGGAGTATGTCTTCCGCCAGCTCGCCCAGCAGACGCTCGGCACGTTCATCTTTCTGACCTACCAGCCCGGTATCAACAGTGGCGCGCCGGGCGACGCGACCGTCCACCACGTCGATCCGGCGGTCTACACCGTGGATCGGCTTGACGACCTGGTGGTGCAGGCCATCCAGCGCGAGCTGGCGCGGGCCAGCGCGGCGGGGTAACCCCCGGGCGGCGCGCGCCGCCGTCACCCTCTCGCCCCCTTTGTCGAACGCGCGAGAGGGACGCATCATTCCGGCGCGGCTGCGCCGAGCGCAACGCCGCTCAACCAGGCGCCCCAACTAACGCAGCGACGGCCCCGGCGCACGGGACAGATCAGCGCTGGGGATGTCGGGCAGCATGGGGGCCGCGTCCGGCGCGTCCGGCGGCAGGACGAACGGCGTATCGGGGTCGAGTGTGGCGAAGTGCTCCAGCAGCAGGCGGTGGATAAACATATAGCCGCCGCCGACCCTGCGCAGCAGCACCTGCCGCGTCGCTTCATCCAGGAAGCGCGCGTAATTGAGCGGCATCGCGCCCAGCCGGCAGAGGTGCAGCCGCAGCAGCGCGTGCTGCACGCAGGCCAGCCCGCCGTAGAACATCCCGGCGGCTAGCCCGAGCGTCGGGCCAGCGAGCAGACCGAGCAGCAGGGGGCGGCTGAGCGGCTCATCCGGTAGAACGAGCGAGAACGACATGAGATTCGCCAGCATGCCGATCAGGCCGATCAGCAGGCCGGTCGCCAAGCCGATCGCCGCCATATGCTGCGCCGAGCGCCAAATGCCCTGATTCGGCGCCTGCGTCACCTCGACCTCGCTCGGTGTCAGGCCGCTGTTGATCGTCAGCACCACCGCCGTGGCCAGCGTCACGGTGACGCCGAAGCCGGTGCCGTTCGCCAGGCTGGCTGGCCAGGGCGAGCGCATGGTCAGCGCCAGGCAGAGCGCCGCGCCTGACACCAGGCCGAAGGCTGCACCGCACGCCAGGTGCCGCCGCGCCGCCCGCCGCGCCGCCGGCCACGACCAACGCAACTGCTCGATCGCCACGATCTGGCCGCCGGGCGGGATTTTACTCGCCAGCACGCCGGCGATCAGCCCGACCAGCAGCCCGCTGTACAGTCCGACGGTCAGCCCGTCGGGGCGGCCCGCCACCCGGGCCAGCGCGCCGATCAGCCCGCCGAGCGCCACGCCGAACAGCGCCGCATTGCGCGCCGATCGGCCGATGCTGCCGCCGAACCAGCGCCGCCGCGCGCCGGGGGCCATGGTCGCGGCAACGACCAACCCGGCCACCAGCGTGCCGACGATGCCCGCGAGCAGCATAAACGAGCGCCCGGTCGCCGCGTCGTACAGCAGCGCAGCGGTCAACCCGCCGCACAGGCTGAAGCAGGCACCGAAGATCAGCCCGACTGCCAGCGCTACGCTGGCGGTATAGATCCAGCGCTCGCGTGACATCGGCAGCCAGGCTGGCTGGATGCGCTCGATCAGCAGCATCGTCTGCGATTGCCGCATCAGCGTACGGGCCAGCCATGCGAGCCAGCGCACGGTCTGCTGCGGCGGATACCTGGAGTGGAAGCCGTGGGAGCGCAACATCTGGCGAATATAGGTCTGGAACAGGTGGGCGCGGCGCTGCTCCAGGCTCAATCGGGCGTGGAGATGCGCGTCGCGGTCCGAGCGGTAGGCCAGCGCCATGATGTTGAGCATGAGCGGCGTCTCAGCCAATTCGCGTAGCGCGGTGTCCTCGCGCAGACCAGAGCGCATAGCAGCCAGCCGCGCGCCGTCGTGCGCCAGGTAGCGTTCGATCTGGGCGTCAGTCAGGGGTTGGATTTCGACCGCCCCCTGGAGCCGCAGCCTCTCCGCCAGCAATGCGTAGTCGGCGCTGCGGCTGCACACCACGATATCGAGCAACCAATGGCTGGCGCGAAAAGCGTTGATCGCCGCCACACACACCGCCCGGTGCTCCAGCGCGACCTCGTCCAACCCATCGAGCAGCGGCAGCACCTGCTCGGCGGCGAGCCATGTCTCCGCCAGGCCACGCGGCACCTGGTAGCGCTCCTCCAGTTCGTCTGCCAGCCAGGCGGCCAGGGGCGCGCGCTTCGCCCCCCACGATGCCAGGTTGAAGATCACCGGCATCGGCAGCGCCCCGTCCTGCGCCGCGCGGTCCAGCAGGGCCGCGGTCAACTCCAGCAGCAGCGTCGTCTTGCCGGCCCCCGGCGCGCCGAGGATCAGCAGCTCGCCGCCCAGCTCGTCGAATACGGCGCTGATCGGCGTCTCAGGCGGGAGGGGGCGGGGCGGCGCGCCGAGCGGTTGGACGATCAGGTCCCACGGGCGTGCGACCGCGTCGGGCCGCCAGGCGAGCTCGAACGGGAGCGGCGCGGTGTGGCACAACGACTCGGCCAGCACACCGTCGATCCAGAAGGCGCGCACCTTCTCCAGCAGCCGCTGCCGGTTGCGGTCGGCGGGTAGTGGAGCAGGCGCAAATAGCGGAACGTCGGGGCGGTCGGGCGGCGCGGTGATAAGAGGCGCGATCGGCGTCGATGCCTTGGGGTCGACCGCGGGGGCGAGCGGCAGGCGCCCGGCATCGCGGATGCCCTCGTAGAGGGCCGTCGTCTCGGGCGCGGGGGCAGCATTGAACTCGGCAGCGAGTACCCGGCAGCAGCGTTCGTACTGCGCCAGGGCCGCGGCGCGTTGCCCGTTGGCGGCATAGATGCGCATCAGGCAGCGATGCGCCGCCTCGTCCCATGGCTCCAACTCCAGCAGCCGGGCGGCGTAGCGCGCCGCCGCCCCATGGTCGCCCGCGCGCTCGTGGTGCGCCATCAGGCGGGCGCAGGCATCCGCCGCCTGCTGGTGCAGCCGCTCGCGCAGCAGCGTTACCCACTCCTCGAAAGCCAGGCTGTCGCGCACACGGATATGCGCTAGCGCATCGCCGCGGTAGAGTGCGACGGCGGCCTCGAGCTGCGCGGTGCACGCCGGGCAGAGCGCGCCGGGCGGATCGCCATGGCGCTCGGCTCCCGCCAGCAACACCTCGAACTGCCGCACGTCGAGGATGTAATCGGCGTCCGGGTTGAAGCGGATGCTCCCGCGGTCGATCAACAGGACCGGCGGCTGTGCTGCCTGGTCGCCGATCGCCCGCCGCAGCTTGGCCAGGGCGACGCGCAGGCTCCGCCGGGCGGCCTCGTCGTCGCTCTCCGGCCAGAGCAGCGCGGCAAGCGCCTCGCGCGTATGCGGCCGGTGAGCTTCGATCGCCAGGTAGGCCAGCAGCGCTGGCACCTTCTCGTAGTCGAAGTGTGCCACCGACTGGCCGCCAACGACGACCTGGATCCCTCCCAGCAGTTGTAGTTGCAGCTGTGCCATGGCGCCGAAAGGGAGAGCGTATGGAGAGATGGCCAGACGGGCAGGAAAGACGACGATTTCTGACTTGTGCGCCCTTGCTCCTCACTTCCAGTTAACGCTATTTTAGCGCGCTTTTAGCTCTGTGTCACTACGCTCGTGGTGGCCGTGGGCTAACCAGGGCGCTGTGGATATGGTCTATGAGCCTGCATATTACCGGGCCTACATTCTGCGCATGCGCCGGGCCGGCAGCGCGGCGGCGCCGGTCTGGCGCCTGCTGCTCGAAGATGTGCAGACGCACGAACGGCACGGTTTCAGCAGCCCGGAGCAGCTCGCCACGTTTTTGTGGCAGCAGGCCGGCGACGCGCCGGCGCCCGATCCAACCGCGGCCGGCGATTCAGCCGACGCATAGCCGCACCGGCCGCCGCGCGACGGTTTGGCGGGCGGATGCAGCCGAATTCAGGCCAACAGCACGTTCGATGATAACCGATCGTTTTCATAGCTGGACTCCGCTGCTCACGTGCAGCACGGCGCGCAAGCTGGCCGGGTGCCGCCCCGCGGCCCCCTCCGGGTCGGCCGCACCCAGCAGTACGGACGAAGCAGCGGCGCCCGCGCCGGGAGCGCCACCGCCGGCCGCACCCACCACGCAAGCCAGTGGCGCGCCGGTCACCGGCCCCATCCCGCAGACCTGCGCGCTGCTCACGCTCGCCGACGTGAAGCAGGTTATCACCGACGGCGCCGTGACCGGCCCCGAAACGCGGCCCTCAGCCTTTGGCAGCAACGGCTGCTGGTTCCGGGCCACCAGCGACACGCTTAAAGCGACTGTCCAACTCCAGACGACCTATCTGACCGCGGGCCAGGCGCAGCAACGGCAGACGGCCGCCAACAGCCCGGTGCCAACACCTGCTATCGGTGGGATCACGATGCCTCTCGACCCTACCGAGGGTTGGGTATTGCTGCGCGGGAAAGACCGCTATGGCTACCCCAGGGCGGCCGCCGGCGCAGACAGTCCCGATCCCGATGCCGTGACAACGGTGGCGCAGGCGGAGCACGCGTGGCTCGAGGCGCTGACGCAGGTGGTCGCAGGACGGATGTAGCCAGGCAGGAACGACTGTCCGTTCCGCAGGTGCAAGACAACCAGGAGGCAACAATGAACCGAACAATGATGGCTGGCCTTTGTCTCGCGCTGGCGCTCCTCGTAGTGGGCTGCGGCGTGCTCAACCCGCTTACCGGCGGCGACCAGGACATGCGCACCGTCAGCCAGCTCTGGAGCGACGTGCCACAGATGGATGGCCTGACCCCCTCGCAGATGGACATGCCCCTGCCGATCAAACTGATGGCCCGCACTATCATCGGCAACCTGGGGCGGCTGAACAAGGAAGGCCAGGATCGAACGACCGGCACTATCGACTGGCTCGTTTTCACCAGCAGTAAGCCCGTGAGCGATGTCGCCGATTTCTACACCTCCGACCGCATGGCTTCCAGCGGCTGGGATCGGACGAAGGAGTCCCCATGTATCAGCGGGGGCGTGCAGGGCATCCCGCAGGTCGGCTTGCTGTGCGCTTTCGCGAAGCAGCAGGGCGGCACGCAGACACAGCTCGCCATCATCGTGACCCAGGACGACAAGAGCAAAGAGACGAACATCTTCTTCCTGCGCCTCGAGGTGACAGGCACGCCAACGCTGGGCAATTAGACGGAGAGGAGCGTTTCCATGAACCACACATCCAGATCTCTGCTCACGACCCTGCTGGTCACCGCCGCCATGGCGCTGGCCGCCTGTGGCCAGCCAGCGGCCTCCGCCACGCCGCAGCCCACCCCTGCGCCGACGAGCGCGCCGACGAGCCAACCAACCAACCCGCCAATTGCTGCGCCATCACCAACAAAGGCACCCACCCTGGCGCCCTCGCCGACACCTGCGCCCACCCAACCACCCGCAGCGGTGAGCGGCGGCGATCTGAGCATTGATCAGATGAAGACGATCTTCGAATCGTCGTTCGCTGCATACCCATGGCGCTGGCGGCAAAGCGTCGTGAACAAGTCCACCCAAGAAACGATCACAGGCGGGGTGATCGAGGTGCAGTCTAGCTCGCGCGTGCACACCGTCACCCCGCACGCCGAGGTTGCGTCGAATGCCGTGATTGAAAGCATTCTCATCACGCCGACGCTATACATGAAAGCGACCGGCTTGCCCGCCAACGTGCTGGCGCGGGTGGGCGCGACCGAAGGGCAGTGGCTTAAGGTGCCGAGCGGCAGCCCGCTGGCAAACTACGCGACGTACATTTACCTCCTCGGCAATCCGGCGCAATTGCTCCAGCAACTCGGTTTCGCCGACTTATTGAAACAGGCGAACCCGAATGCCAAGCCGTATAAGCTGGTTGGGACCGAAACCGTAGGCAGCGTGCGCACGAACGTGTACGAAGTCAAAGTCAGCAGCAACGATACGACTGTGACTTATCGCACCTCAGTCGGCGTGAGCGATGGGCGCATATACAAGATGATGTCGGATGGGCAGCTGCTTACAGCGACGACTATCATCGAGTACGATCCAAGCATCAAGATCGAGCCGCCGGTGCTGTGAGACGATCCGACCGCATGCGGCGAAGGGCGCAGGCGAACGCAGTCCACCGTCCGCCAGTGAGGTGCTGCCATGAAACGCCGTTCGATCTCCCTTCTCCTTCTGAGCCTGCTGCTCGTGTCGCTCGCCAGCGCGCGCCTGCCGGCACAGCTATCGCTCGCGCAGGCGGGTACGCCCGGGGGGGTGTGCGGCAGAGTGTTTCCGGCGATCGCCGACGCCAACATCACGCCGCAACAGCCGGACGCCAACTTCGGCAGCGGGCCGATCAACGTCGCCCAGGGGCCGGGTGGGCAATCGTACGGGCTGCTGGCCTTCGATCTCACAGCCATCCCGCCCGGCGCGACGATCTATTCCGCACGGCTGGAAGTGGACGTGTTCGAAACGACCACCTTGTCATGCTAGCGGGCCTGACCAACAGCGCGCAGTTCATCGACGCGCGCAACAGCGCGGTCTGGTGGGCCTCCTGGCTGGCGCAGAACACTTTGGTCGGTTTTACCTCGGCGGATGTATGTAGCGTGCGCAACGCCTACAACGCCGTCGGCCTGGGTGAGGGCGACACCGACTGCGACGGCGTGGAGGACAACTGCCCTGCGACCCCGACGACGACAACGACGGCGTGCCCGATGTGCATGACGACGGCACGCCCTGGGACAACTGCCGCGAAGTGCCCAACCCGGATCAGTTCGACTCGGACAAGAACGGCATCGGCTACGCCTGCGACCCGGCAGAACAACTCGCGCTGCTGATCAAGATCAAGTACACGGTGGCCGTCGGGCCCAAGGTCAAGATTCCGATCGGCGGCTGCCTGACTTGCCCGTACGGGGCGCTGCCGGCCGGGCTGACTGCGGTGATCAACCTGCAGTTGCCCGCCGGCTTCCGCACCCGGGTGGTCGATAGCGAGGGGATGATGCTCGACAAGGGGGTGGAGGGCGCACCGAACCAGCAGCTCACCTTCCAGCCGAAGCCGTTCGCCACGCTCGGCGGGAGCGCGACGCGGGCGCTGGCGGCTGCGCCAGCAGCCGGTGTCGCGCCAGAGACCGCTCGCTATTACCTGGGGGTCAGCCCGGCCAACGACACGGGCGGAAGCCAGCCGATCGACCTGGCGGTGAGCATTAGCTACGGCGTCCCGGCTACGGTCTATCTCCCGCGCGTGACGCGTTAGGCGCGTTCCGCGGTGAAGCGATGTGCGCAGGCGCAACGCTCCGGCCATCGCCGCGACCGGATGCAGCCTGGCACGGTGAGCGGTCAGTGAAGAAAGAAAGGAAACTCGCATGCGAAGCATTCGAACTCGCGTCGTCCAGCTGATCACGGTCCTCCTGCTGGCGCTGGCGGCCACGGGCGGCGCGCCTGGCGCTCCCCCCGCCAGCGCGGCGACCCGCCCCGCAGCGACCGGGACCATCGCCTACGTCTTCCGGCGCGACACGCCGAACATCCTGAACTACCGTGATTTCCTGGTCGGCAAAGGGTACACGGTCACGCTCGTGCCGCTCGGCGCGGTGCTGGGCACCGACTTCGCGAAGTTTGACCTGACCGTGATCGCCGACGATACCGGCGACCTCAACTCGTGGGGCATCCCGCCCAACACGGCGGCGCAGGTGGCGAAGATCTTGGCGGGCAATAAGCCCATCCTCGGCCTCGGCGAGGGTGGCTACGCCTTTTTCGGCCAGGTGCCGGATTTCATCGGCTGGCCGCAGGGTTGGCACGGGCCGCAGACGCTGGTGAGACGGTCGGCAAGCGCGCCAGCGGCGATCTACGCCTCGCTGCCGCCGGACCCGATCAAGGTGTACACGAATCCCAGCAACGCAGTCGGCATCTACCTGGCGTCGGCCCCAGCCGACGTGAACCCGATCGGGCTGGAGGTGCCCAGCGAGGATCACGCCAGCCTGATCGTTCAAGGCTGCCATTTCTTGTGGGGGTTCAGCGACGAGCCGGCCAAGATGACCGGCGACGGGCAGACGCTGCTGGCGAACTACGTCGAGTATGCACGCGTCTTCCAATGCTCGCGGCAGCCGCCGCCGCCGCCGCCGAACACCTGCTTCCGGCTGGTCAAGAGCGCCGTCCCGAACAATGGGACGACTGTCGCACCGGGCGCAGTGATTCAATATTCGATCGCTTATTCGATCAATCCAGCCGGCGGGCCGAACTGTCCGCAGGAAGGCCGGCTGGTGGATGTGGTTCCCCCGGATACGGTCTACGTTCCAGGCAGCGCCAGCGACGGCATCTCACCCGCAGCCGACGGCTCGCTGACGTGGGTCGTCACTGGCTCGGGCGTCAAGACGTTCAAGGTGATCGTGCTCGACACGGCCTGCCGCCCCGCAACGCCGCTCGCTGGCGCGCCCAGCGGCGTGATCACCAACCAGGCCACGCTGTATCTGCCGCCCTTCGCGCCAGTCACCAGCAACGTCGTCACGCACAAGGTGCAGTGCGGGCCGGTCGGCTTCCCCAACGACAAGCCACCCTACGCCGAGGACGAGGTCCAGATCAACCCGTACCCGATCATCGCCGGTAAGCCGACCGAGATCAGCGTCAAGGTGCACAACAACACCGGCAGCCCTGTGACGGCGGTGGTGCGCTTCCAGGCCAGCCCCGACAAATTCGGTATCGGCCTGTCGTTCAGCGACTTCGCCGCCAAGACGGTTGTCATTCCGGGCAACAGCACCGTGGTGGTGAAGACGACGACGACGTTCGCCGCGACCGGGCACTACTGCATCCAGATTCGTGTGGATGTGACGGATGCCGCCGGGCGCGTGACGTCGATCTTCACCCAGCGCAACCTGGATGTGACCGAGGATCTGAAGCCCGGCATGACCGACACACTCACATTCACGGTGAAGAACCCAGAGTCGTTCGCCGCCACGATCAACCTGGTGGTGATCAACACCTGCCCCGGCTGGACGGCGACGGTCAATCCGGCATCGATAAACCTGCCGCCCGGCGGCACGACCACGGCACAGTTGCTCGTCACGCCGCCCAATCCGATCACCTTCGGCAGCGGCTGCCACATCGATGTGCAGGGCTGGCTGGTGGACCCGACGACCAACCTGCCCAAGCTGATCGGCGGCATCCGCAAGCTCGACGTGCCGCCCGTCCGCCTGCCGCACCCCGACATCCCATGGGAGGAGCGGGAGATCACGGTCAGCCCCGACCCGCCGGTGGTCGGCCAGCCGGCGCAGATCTGCGTCGAGCTGCAGAACCCGCTGCCCGTGGCGCGCACGGTGACGCTGGAGTTCGCCGTGGCCGACTTCGGCGCGGGCATCCCGTTCACGCCGGTGACGACGCAGAGCTTCACGCTGCCGCCCAACAGCATCGCCACCTACTGCGTGCCATGGACGCCGGCGCCCGGCGGCACGCTGCACCGCTGCATTCAGGTCACGCTCAAGCAGCCGAACTACTCGGATGATCGTAGCCAGCACAACATCACCCTGGTGCGCCCGCTGCCGGGCGGCTTCACAACGCTGCGCGTGCCGGCGATCATCCAGAACCCCGACGGCATCACCCATACGCTGCAATTGCAGACCACCCTGCTCGGCATTGACCCAGCGTGGAAGCTGGACATTCAGACCGAGACGGGCGCGCTGCTGCCCGCCGTGCAGGATATTGGTCCAGGCCAGACGCTCAAGATCCTGATCGGCCTCACGCCGCGCCCAGGGGCCATGGGCGGCGCGGTCACGGAGAGTCTCCCGGATCCGCGAACCGGGGACGGCAGCAGCGCGCAGGTGAATGTGCTGTTCGATGGCGCGTCGGTCGGCGGGTTCAGTGTCGAATTCGGCCAGCCGGTGGTCGCCAATCTCCCGATCGTGCGGAGGCAGTGACCCGGATCGTGTGAGCGACCGCGCACGCAGAATCCTCCCGAAGGCCCCTCTCTTGATGCGCCTTCGGGAGGATTCGGATTGTGTAGGGCTCTATGCCGACAGGGAGCGCAGCCCGCTCGTTCAAGCACCCGGCGGCAGCGCGGAGCCCACACGTGCGGGACGGGCCCGGCAGCGCTCACCCGCGGCTTCAATCGGCGGGCATGCCCGGGGCACCCTATCTTCTTACTTGACAGCAGCGCCTGAACCTGCTATGCATAAGTCAGGGGTGCGCGCGCTGACCACCACCCCGTAGCGGCTGGATAACCCCATTCGGCCGCAGGTCCGGCGTGGCGCTCCCGGCACCTCGGAGCGGATACCACCGGACGATGTCCGGCGCTACCATGTGCGGAGAGATCGCCTACTGGTGCAGGTCACCGGTCGCACGGCCCGGGCACATCGTGCCCCGTGTGGGGCCAGCGATGTGATGGCCCTGCCGTCGACTCCCGGTCAGAGCAGTCCACGACCTGCCCGGCCCAGACGTGTGTGTGATCGCATCTGTGCGGCCAGCGACGCACGGTTCGACGCGCCCACCGCCCGGCGCCGCCACCTCAACATCAATGCGCCCCTTCCTGCATTCCGCAGCTCTATTGCCTGAGGAGGTCTACGATGCACACCCACCCCCCATCCCGACACGGGTTCGGCTGGCGCGTGATCGGTCTCGTGGCAACGCTCGGAACACTGCTGGCGCTGACGGCCGGCTTGGCGCAGGCCGGCGCCCCGCTGGGCACGGCCTTCACCTACCAGGGGCAGCTCAAGAAGAACGGCGCGTCGGTCAGCGGCACGTGCGACTTCCAGTTCAAGCTCTTTGACGCGGCCAGCGCCGGGACGCAAGTCGGGAGTGCGGTGAGCGCCAATGCGGTGCCAGTGATGAATGGGTTGTTCACGGTGTAGCTCGACTTCGGCGCGGGGGCCTTCAGCGGCGACGCGCGCTGGCTGGAGGTGGCGGTCAAGTGCGCCGGCGACAGCGCGTTCACCACCCTCACCCCGCGTCAGGCGCTCACGGCGACACCCTACGCACTGCACGCCCGCAACAACTGGGCGCTGAACGGCAACGCCGGCACGGCGGCAGGGACGAACTTCCTGGGCACGACCGATAATCAGCCGTTAGAACTCAAGGTGAACAACCAGCGCGCACTGCGCCTGGAGCCGGACACGACGAGCAGCGCCAACAAGCCCAATGTGATCGGCGGCTCGGCGGGCAACACGGTGACGAGCGGCAAGGTGGCGGCGACGATCGGCGGCGGGGGCGACCCGAGCGACCCGAGCTGCAGTGGGCCGTGTGTGAACAAAGTGACGGCCAGCTACGGCACGGTGGGGGGCGGCAGCGGCAACGAAGTGAACGGGCAATCGGGCTTCGTTGGCGGGGGCTACCAGAACAAGGCCAGCAACTTCAACGCCACGGTTGGTGGGTGCTACGGCAACACCGCCAGCGGTCTATATGCCACCGTGGGCGGGGGCGTTGGCAACACCGCCAGCGGCGATAGGTCCACCGTGGGCGGGGGCGCTGGCAACACCGCCAGCGGCCTATATGCCACCGTGGGCGGGGGCGCTGGCAACACCGCCAGCGGCCAATCTGCCACCGTGGCCGGGGGCTTTGGCAACACCGCCAGCGGCACCGATGCCACCGTGGCCGGAGGCGCGTTCAATGAAACCGCTGGAGGCGGCAGTTTCGTCGCCGGACGATACGCGAAAAACTCAAACGCCAACCACAACGGCGTCTTCCTCTTTGCCGACAGTTCGAGCGCTAGCAACTTCTCCTCCACCGCCGCCAACCAGTTCCGCGTGCGCGCCACGGGCGGGGTGCAATTCGTCACCGGTATCGATGGCTCTGGCAACCCAACCGCTGGGGTGGAAGTCGCGTCCGGCGGCGGCTCCTGGTCGTCGCTCAGCGACCGGGCGGCCAAGGCCAACCTCGCCCCGGTGGACAGGCGGGCGATTCTGGAGCAGGTGGCGCGGCTGCCGATCCAGACCTGGAACTACACCACACAGGATCCATCCATCCGCCACATCGGGCCGATGGCGCAGGACTTCTACGCGGCGTTCGGGGTCGGCGAGGACGACCGGCACATCAGCACCGTCGACGCCGACGGGGTGGCGCTGGCGGCTATTCAGGGGCTGTACCAGCAGAACCAGGAGTTACAGCAGGAAAACGCAGCGCTACGGTCGCGGCTGGACACACTGGAGGCGCGCCTGGCAGCGCTGGAGCGCGGGGGCGCGAGGGCCGCGGATGCGCCACTGGGCGCATTGGGCTGGCCTGGGGTAGGGCTGGCGCTGGCCGGGCTCGGTGGGGTAGCCTGGGCCGCCCGCCGCAACGCCAAACCACGGTGATCGCCATGCGCGAACCACGGAGGAGAACCGTGACCAAAACACGACGCATCGCCCTGACCGCGGCGCTGCTGGCTGTGCTGCTGGTTTCTGGGCTGTCGGCGCTGGCGCAGAGCGGCTACGACCTGAGCTGGTGGACGGTGGACGGCGGCGGCGCCACCGCCAGCACGGGGGGCGGGTATGAGCTGGGCGGCACGGCCGGCCAGCCGGACGCTGGTCTGCTGAGCGGCGGCAGCTATGCACTCAGCGGCGGGTTCTGGTATGGTGGTGGGGCGCGGCTGTATCTGCCGGTGGTGATTCGCTAGTTGGGGAGGGGGCGGCAGGCACGGCGCGCCCGCCGCCCCCGCCCCCTGCTCCGGCAGAGTGGGGTATCGAACGCGTACCGGTCATCGGCACGACCCCACCCGTCGCTCCTTGCCACGCGTCTGGTATGCCCCCTTTCTCACCTTGGCAGCGCAGGACAGGGAGGAGAGCCGCGGCCATCCGGCTCGCTAGCGGGCCGCGCCGCTAGCAGACGACCACCCGCGCGGCCGCGCGGCGCCCGCACGTGTGAGGCGTGCCCGGCGGACTGTGCCTGAGAAGCCCTCGGCCGCGGAGCACGCACGCGCCCTGTCACGCGACGCCCCCAGTTGACATTCTCTCGTCTGTCTGCTACAATTGTATACAATCACCTGACAACCACCGCGTTTGATCACACGTGCCGTAGGCGGTTTGCGCTCCTCAATCTGGCTTTAGATTAGAATAGTCCAGCCAATATCCGGGTCTGCGCAGAACGGCGGCCTGGCCGAATATTTGTATACAATCCATGCCTGAGACCACACACGCCCTCGAGCCCGTGTCGCCCGACCCGGTATACCTTGCGTTGCGCCGTCTGATCATCGAAGGGCGCTACGCGCCCGGGGCGCGGCTGGTGGAAGAGCGCATCGCCCAGGACCTGGGCGTGAGCCGGACGCCAGTGCGCCAGGCGCTGGCCCGCGTCGCGGCTGAGGGTCTGGTGCGCATCTACCCGAATCGCGGCGCGGTCGTCCGCACGTTCAGCCGCGAAGATCTGGTCCAGGCGTTCGAACTGCGGGCGGTGCTGGAGGGGCACGCCGCCGCCAGCGCCGCCGCGCGCATCACCACTACGCAGCTCGCCAGGCTGGAGGAGGCCATCCAGGCGCTCGAGGACTCGCTGGCGCGGCGGTTCGACAGCCGACAGGCCGAGGTGCATTTCCTGGTCGAGCAGAATCAGCGCTTCCACAGCACAATCATCGGCGCCAGCGGCAACCAGCGCCTGGCCGATATCCTGCCCCAGGTGGTAGACGTGCCGCTCCAGTTTCGCTCGTTCTACTGGTACAGCCCAGAGGAGCGCCGTATCTCGAATTTCT
Source organism: Roseiflexaceae bacterium (assembly GCA_042408595.1). Taxonomy (GTDB): domain Bacteria; phylum Chloroflexota; class Chloroflexia; order Chloroflexales; family Roseiflexaceae; genus JBHOQX01. The sequence continues at coordinate 93,160 of JBHOQX010000087.1, forward strand.
TCCACCGCAGCATCGCCAACGCCCTGCACCGGCGCGAGCCGGAGCGGGCGCGGGCCATGATGACGGAGCATATCTTCCACGGGCGCGATTTCCTGCTCAAAAGCCTGGAGGAAGCCGGGGAAGGGCACCGGGCGGAGGGCGAGCGGGGGCTATCAAATGATGAATGAAAAATGAGGAATGGCCATTCGCCGGTATGACCGTCTGACCGTTTGTGATTGCAGAGTGCAGCTTGCCCGACCCTCTGAGATCTGACAGTCTGGCTTCTGCCTGCTGCTCGTCTGGCTTCCATCCGTCTGACTTCTAGGAACACCATGACCACCCCACCCTCACGCCCGCCCCGCCCGCTGGACGACATCCGCGTGCTAGAACTGGGGGCCTTTCTCGCCGGGCCGTTCTGCGGCCAGTTGCTGGCTGACTTCGGCGCGGAGGTGATCAAGGTCGAGCCGCCGGGCAAAGGCGACCCGATGCGCGAATGGGGCCGCTACCGCGCCAACGGCCGTACCCTCTGGTGGCCCATCCTGGCGCGCAACAAGAAATCGGTCACGCTCGACCTCCGCACGCCCGAAGGGCAGGCGATCATCCGGCGGCTCGTGCCGCGCTGCGACATCCTGCTGGAGAACTTCCGCCCCGGCACGCTGGAGGGATGGGGGCTCGGCTACGAGGCACTGCGCGCACTGAACCCCGGCCTGATCATGGTGCGTGTCAGCGGCTACGGCCAGACCGGACCGTACCGCGACAAGGCCGGCTTCGGCTCGATCGGCGAGGCGATGGGCGGTATTCGTGCGATCACCGGCTTTCCCGACCGCCCGCCGACGCGGATCGGCATCAGCATCGGCGATAGCCTGGCGGCGACATTCGCCACGATCGGGGCGCTGACCGCGCTGCACAGCCGCCAGCGCACCGGGCGCGGCCAGGAAGTTGACATCGGCATCTACGAGGGCGTGCTGGCGCTGATGGAGAGCATGATCCCCGAATACCAGCTTGCCGGGCATATCCGCGAGCGCACCGGCAATATCCTGCCGAACGTCGCGCCATCGAACATCTATCCGACCCGCGACGGCGGCTGGTTGGCCATCGCCGGCAACGCCGATAATGTCTTCCGCCGGCTGGCCGAGGCGATGGGCCAGCCCACCCTGGCCGACGATCCGCGCTTCGCCGACCACACCGCCCGCGGCCAGCACCAGGGCGAGCTGGACGACCTGATCGCCGCCTGGAGCGTCGGCTACACCGCCGATGAGCTGCAGGCGCTGATGGACGCGTACGGCGTGCCGGCCGGGCGGATCTACACCGCCAAAGAGATGCTCGCCGACCCGCACTTCGCCGCGCGCCAGTCGATCATCGGCGTGGCCGACACGCGCTTCGGCGAGATCAAGATGCAAAACGTCTTCCCGCGCCTGAGCGAGACACCCGGCGGAGTGGATTGGATCGGGCCGGAGCTGGGCGAGCATAACGACGCGGTCTACGGCGGCCTGCTCGGCATGCACGCCGACGAGATCGCCGCGCTGCGGGAGCGGAAGATCATTTGACCAGGAAGGGCGCAACAAGCGCAACGCGAGCGAACGTGCTCCGCATCCTTGCTTCGTGACAGATCACAGCAGGACGACCATGCTGCCAGATCAGGTCATCATCACCGATGTCGCCCCGCGCGACGGCCTGCAGAACGAGCCGGAGATCCTGCCGGTCGACGCGCGCATCGCGCTGGTCGAGCTGCTACTGGCCGCCGGCGTCCCGCGTGTCGAAGTCGGTTCGTTCGTCAACCCGAAGCAGGTGCCGCAGATGGCCGGCGCCGGCGAGGTGGTGCGGGAACTGCTGAAGCACCAGGAGGCGGCGACCGGGAGCCGGGCGCCAGGCGCCGAGAATCGGGCGGGGGATGAGCCTGGCGAGACACAGGTTCCCGGCGCCCGGCTCGCGGTGCTGACGGCGCTCGTGCCGAACATGCGCGGCTACGAACTGGCGGTCGAGGCGGGGCTGCGGCATGTGCGCCTGGTGCTCGCCGCCAGCGAGGCGCTGAACCAGGCCAATTTCCGCCGCCCAGTAGCCGAGTCACTGGCAGAGTTCGCCGCCATCGCGGCCCGGGCGCAGGCCGACGGCGTGGGCTTCGGGGTGGCGATCGGGGCGGCGTTCGGCTGCCCGTTCGAGGGCCGTGTACCGCCGGAACGCGTCCTGGCGATCGCCCGAGAGCTCGCCGCCCTCGGCGCGGATGAGGTCGTGCTGGCCGACACCACCGGCATGGCGGTGCCGACGCAGGTCGAGGCGCTGTGCCGCGCCGCGCTCGCGGCGCTCCAAGGCGACCGACCGCCGACCACCGACCCACGACCAGGAACGGAGGACAAAGGACGGACGACGCATGCAGGTCATCCAGCGTGGGACGACCGTGATCGCGTCCAGGCGCGCGTTCGTTCTTTGCCGCCTTCGCCCCCTCGGGCGGAGCCCCGCCGCCGTCGTCCCGACGGTTCCCCGTCGGGGGCAGGCCGCGGTGAGCAGGACGGACAGCCTCGGGACGAAGCCCGGCGGTCCCCCATCGGGGGCAGGCCGGGGTTTGCCCACCGTCCCATCCTCGGCGTCCACTTCCACAACACACGCAATACCGGTTACGCCAACGCCTACGCCGCGCTCCGGGCCGGCGTCGCGCACTTCGACGCCTCGCTCGGCGGGATCGGCGGCTGCCCATTCGCGCCGCGCGCGGTGGGCAATATCGCCACCGAGGACTTCGTGCACATGCTCAACGGCATGGGCATCGCATCGGGCGTGCGGCTCGGCGCGCTGCTCGACGCCGCCCGCTGGCTCGGCGAGCAGATGTGCCGGCCGCTCCCGGCGCTGGTCGGGCGGGCCGAGCCGGTGTTCCCGGTGCGCCATACCGAGCCCTCGGAAGCTGTCTGAAATGAGGAGGTGTGGAGGGCGATCTGCAGAGGAAGCAAAACCCGGCACGGTAGACGCTGCATGTGAACTTGCCAACAAGGAGGACGTATGGCCTATCGCGTAGGAGTCGACGTCGGCGGCACCTTTACCGACCTGATGCTGTTCCACGAGGAGAGCGGGCGCTACTGGCGCCACAAGACCCCGTCCACCCCCCACGACCCATCGGAGGCCGTGCTGC